>NZ_CP020700.1:6972500-7572500 GCF_003932715.1 Streptomyces tsukubensis
GGCCGAGGCGAACATCGGCTCCGTGATGGGCATCGGCTTCCCGGCCTGGACCGGGGGTGTGCTCCAGTACATCAACGGGTACGAGGGCGGGCTGCCGGGCTTCACGGCGCGGGCCCGGGAGCTGGCCGCACGGTACGGGGAGCGGTTCGAGCCCCCGGCGCTGCTGGTGGCGAAGGCGGAGCGCGGCGATCGCTTCACGGACGGGGAGGGGTAGCGGGACGGGCGGGGCCGGGGCGGGGAACCCGGCCCCGGCCGGTGTCCGGCCGGTCAGGGGCCGGAGTCCCCGGTCGCCGTACCGGCGGATCCGGCCGCTTCGGGGCCGAACGCGGCCCGCAACTCCTCCTTCAGCGACCGCTGGAAGGCGGTGACCAGGGCCTGGACGACCAGCGGCCGGATCGGCGCGGACAGGGTCCGCATCGCCTCGGCCCGCCCGTCCTGCCCGCCCCGCCCGGCACCGGCCGGTCCCGGACCGGCGGCCTGCGCTTCTTCCGCCGCTTCGGCCCCTTTCACCTCCCGGTCCCGGTACGGCTGCCACACCTCGTCCCGGAACAGCCGGGTCAGTTCGTGCGCCACGGAGCGGGTGTGCTCCAGCAGGACGGTGCGGGCCGCGAGGATGGTCTCGTACGCGATCGGAACGTCCAGCAACTGCGCGGCGAGCCGGAGCAGGCCCGGATCGACGCGGTACGTCCCCGGTTCGGGGCCGCGCCCCACGGCGCCCATGGCGTCCAGCCTGTCGATGTCGTCGTCCCCGAGCGCCCGGCCCAGCCTGCGCTCCAACTCCTCCCGCGCGACCACTTCGGCGGAGTCCGGCACCCAGGACGCGACCAGCGCACGGTGGATCGCCAGATCCTGCGCGCCGATGTCCGGCGGAAGCTGCTCCAGATAGCGTTCGACGGCCGCCAGGGTCATGCCCTGGCGCTGCAGCTCCTCGATGAGGGCGAGCCGGGACAGATGCGCCGGGCCGTAGTGGCCGACCCGGCGGGGGCCGATCACCGGCGGCGGCAGCAGTCCGCGGGTGCCGTAGAAACGGATCGTCCGGACCGTCACGCCCGCCCGGGCGGCCAGCTGGTCCACCGTCAGCGGCGGTTCGTCCGTGCCGCCGGGCCCGGGGACGGCGGTGGTGCCGGTAACCATGCTGTGCCTCACTCTCCCGGTCGTCGTCCACAGCCCGGGTGGAACAGTATTGCTGTCTCACCGCCGCTGTTGAAAGACGCTGACGGATGCAGAGATACACAGAAAGACACAGAAAGACACGAGAGAGGCACAGAAAGACACAGAAAGGGGCGGAGCCCCGCCCCCCTCGCGGTGGGGGCGGGGCTCCGCCGGGCGCGGCTCCGCGCGGCCGGGGTGGGCGCACACCCCGGCGGTGCGGTGCGGGGCCCTGGAGGAAGGTCCGTGGGGGGAAGAGGCTCCTCGGCCGGGCATCGGGGGTGATGCGTCCGTGTGTTCCATCGGGGAATTGCGGAGATTCTTCGAGCGGAAGTGCTTCGAGCGGAGGTGTATCCGGTGGAGGTGTTCCGAGCGGAGGTGATCGTCCGAGAAGGTTGTTCGTGCGGGAGGTTCCGGCCCGCCCGTGGGGTGGTGAGCCGAGTACGATCCTGTCCCCGTTCGTCGGCCGAAGACATCCCCTTTTGCTGGGAGAGCGGCCGACGGGCTCGTATGGTAGTCCGATGGCTTCGTTCCGTGAGATCGAGCGCCGGACCCTCGCGGCCATCGCCGAAATGGGCCGTGCCGGACTGCCCTTGGACGAGTTTTTCCTCCGGGTCCATGCCCTGCTGCGGCCCGTCCTCGGCTACGACGCCGGCTGCTGGCACGACGCCGACCCGGTCACGGGCTTTCTCACTTCGACGTGCTCCCAGGACCTGCCGCCCGTGGGCTTCGAGCACGCGGTCCATCTGGAGGCGTGGTCCGACGATCCCACCCGGTTCGCCAGCATCCGGGAGGCTGGCCGGCTGGCCGATTCGGTCCACCGGGCCACCGGAGGGCATCCCGAGCAGAGCATCCGCTACCGGGAACTCCTCCAGGACCTCGGCTTCACGGACGAGCTGCGGCTGAACCTGGACGCCCAGGGCGGGCGGTGGGGTGCGGCGGCGCTGATGCGGGGCCGGGGAGCCCGACCGTTCGGACCGCGGGAGATCCGCTTCGCGGAACGCGTCGCACGTACCGTGGCCGTGGTGCTGCGGGACGCCGCGACCGCAGCGCCGGGGCCCGAAGGACCGCCTTCCGTACCCGCCGTACTGCTCATCGGGCCCGGCGGGAAGCTGGTCAGCGCCGATCCGGGGGCGCAGAAGCTGCTCGCCGCCCTCGACGAGGAGATGACCCGCCCGGTCGGGGTGCCCACCGCCGTGGTGATGGTGGCCCAGTGGGCCCGGGCCGATGCGGGCGGGGGAGGCACCGCCCCCGGCGCCTGCGCCCGGCTCCGCGGACCGAAGGGCGAGTGGCTCTCGCTGCACGCCTCCCTGCTGGACGGCCGTGCCGACGGCCATGTGGCGGTGGTCGCCCAGCCCGCGTCCCCCACCGACGTCATGCCGCTGGCCCTGCTCGCCCACCGGCTGAGCGACCGGGAACAGCAGGTCGCGCTGCAAGCCGTCCGGGGCTGCAGCACGCGGGAGATCGCCCTGAACCTCTTCCTCACGCCCGCGACCGTGCAGGACCATCTGAAGTCGGTCTTCACCAAGACCGGGGTACGGAGCCGGCGCGAGCTGGTCGCCCTGCTGACGGCCCCGCACGCGGCCTCGCTGCGCCGCCCGCCGGAGGGCGCGACCCTCGGGGACCGGGCGCCCGCGGGATCTCCCTGATCCCGTCCGGTCCGCGCCGCGGTGACCGCTCGTCCGGCCCTGTGCACCAGCGGCGTGCCGCGCTCCGGGCCCGCGGTGCCGGGTTCGCCGGAGGCCGCCCCGGGGGCGGCGCGCGGACCCGCCGCCGGGCCGCGCGCCGCCCCCGGCGCCGATCAGTAGACGGTCACGCCGTAGACCGACAGGGCCTCCCGCACCGGCTGGTGGATCGCGGAGCCGGCGGTCCCGGAGCAGCCCGAGCTGCCCGAGTGGATGCCGAGCGCGGTGGAGCCCGAGAAGTGGGCGCCGCCGCTGTCGCCGCCCGCGGAGCAGGCGGTCGTCCGGACCATGTTGTAGACGGGCCCGTCGCTGTAGTTGACGGTCACGTTCACGGCCGTGACCGTGCCGCCGGTGACCTTCGTGGTCGAGCCGCTCTTCTGGATCGACTGGCCGACGATGGCATCGGCGGCCGACACGATGTCCTGGGATCCGCCGTTGTAGAGGTTGACCGTGCCGGGCGGTACGTCCGTACCGTCGTAACGGACGATCCCGTAGTCGTTCGTCGGGAAGCTGGTTCCCTCGCGCAGCCCGATCCGCGGACCGCCCGACACCGCCGACCAACTGCTCGCCACATTGGTGCAGTGGCCCGCGGTGAGGAAGTAGCGGACGTTGTTCCTGACCACGTTGAACGCGGCCGAGCAGCGGTAGCCGCCGCCGTAGATCGCGTCCCCGCCGTTCACCTCCTTGGTGAAGACACCGGGCACGCGCTCGATGCGGACGGCATCGCCCAGCGTGGCGGCCACGGTCCGCAGCCGCGCCAGGGAACGGACGCCCAGGGACTGGTCCGCCTCGACGACGACCTGGTTGGCCGAGGGGTCGATGCCCCACGACGTCCCCGGGATCTTCGCCCGGGTCTCCAGGACGCCCATCACGTCCTCCAGTTGCGCCGTGGACCGCTCGACCACCCGGGCCCGGGCGCCGGAGGCGCGGACCTCGTCGGCGGCCGCCGCGTCGGTGACGGCAACGGTCAGCTCTCCCGTACGGGTGTCGAGGTAGGAGCCCGCGCCGCGGTCGCCGAGCGTCCGCTCCAACTCGGCGTCGAGCGCGTAGGCGGTGGCGGACGCGGCGACGCCGGGCCCCGGCGCGGGGGCCGGGCCCGGTCCGGGAGCGGCGCCGGCGGTGCCCGCGCCGATGCCCGCCGCGGGCAGGGTCAGCAGAACGGAAAGGGCGATGCGCACACCGAACGTGCGTCTCATGGGGGTGGTCTCCTTCGCAGCGATCCTCGGGTGGATTGTGGGGGTTTGCGAAGAGCAGTGTGGACCGGACCCGGCCCGGGTCGCCGCATCAATGTGGCATGACCCTGTCAGTTCGACAAGGGCGTGTGGTGGTGCGCCCGGGGCTCGCGGGAGCCCCGGGCGCCGGGCGCCTGACGGCCCGTCGGAACCGGTCGGCGGCGGTCCGGCGGCGGGCGGCCGCGGTCAGGGCCCGGTGGAACCCCGGCCGCGGACCGCTCCCCGGCGGCCCGCCGGGGAGCCCGGGAGCGCGTTCCCGCCGTCGTCAGCGCCCGGAAGCGACCACCGGATGGTGGTCCGACAGATGGGTGTACGTGTACGTCCGCCCCCAGCTCGTCACGGTCCACGGCGCGCTCCGCGCCGCCATGGTCTCGTTCGTCCAGCCGGCCGGCCGGGCGTGTCCGGCCCGGTGGAGGACGTGGTCGAGATCCTCACTCGGCTCGTCCGGATAGCGTTCGGCCGCGATGGAGTTGCCCGTGGTGTCGAAGGAGTACGGATGCCCGGCCCGCCCGTCCGCGTCCACCAGCCCCGCACCGGCGAGCATCGCCGCGTACTCGGGCGCATGCCGGTCCACGTTCAGATCGCCCGCCACGATCACCTGCTCCGACGCCGGAATGCGCTTGGCGTCCAGGAACGCGTCCAGCTCACGGAACTGCCGGGCCCGGACGTCCGCGGCCGCCCCGGCCGCGCAGCCCGGGTCCGTCGACTGCGCGTGGGTGCCGACGATGTGCACCCGGGCCCCGTTCACATCCAGCACCGCGTACACGAAGCCCTTGTTGGACCACCAGTCGGAGCCGCAGGCGTCCGCGTAGACGTACTGCTCCTTGCGGACCACCGGCCACTTGCTGAGCACGGTCACCCCGCCGTCCTCGGGAGTGGCCGCGGAGTACGCCCCGCCGGTCGCGTCCCAGCCGGACCGGCTGCGGCCCAGGACCGGCGTCCGGTGCGGATACTCGCCCTCCGCCCGCCGCATCAGCAGCTCCGAAGAGGAGTTGTCGAACGCCTCCTGGAGTACGACCACGTCCTGGCCGCGGAAGAAGGGCGCGGCGGGTATCTCCCGGGCCCGGTGGTCCTGCCCCCAGTTGGGATAGAGGCTCTTGCTGAACAGGAAGGTGTTGTACGTCAGCACCCTCAGGGCCGGGGCGGTGCTCTCCGGCGCGGCGGCGGCCGGGGGAGCGGCGGCCGTCAGCGCGGCGGCGGCGAGCACCGCCGACACGGCCGCGGCGGCGGCCCGGCGGGGCAGGGGCAGGGGGGAACGAGGCACGGTGACTCCTGGACTCATCGGTCGGGGCTCACGGGCGAAGATCGTCAGGACCATCCAACCAGCTCCGGTTACCACCGGGTAATGACCGGGTGCCGGGTTGATTGCGGGCAACGGTAGGATTGACCCAGCCCGCCGTCGCGTCCCGCGCCCGCGCGGCCGCGCGGCATACTTCCACGGACACGGGAGGAATGGCGCGCCCCCGGCAGGCGACTGACCGGACAGCGACGGAACACCCCGGACACCTACGGACAAGGCAGGACGAGCCCTTGAACGACAAGCTTCTTCCCCTCGACATCGGTCCGCTCAACCCCACGGGCTGGGGCCTTGTCATCGGACTCGTGGCCTTCGCGCTCGTCTACGCCGTGCTCGCGGGCCGGCTGCTGCCGCGCGCCGCCGCCGTGATCGCCGAGCGCGAGGCGAAGACGCAGGGCGTCATGGACGCGGCCGACGAGGTTCGTGCCGAGGCCGAGGACATCCGCGCCCAGCGCGAGGCCATCCTGGCCGAGGCCCGCCACGAGGCGGCCCACACCCGCCAGCGCGCCCACGAGGAGGGCACCGCCCTGATCGCCGCGGCCCGTGAGGAGGGTCTGCGCGAGAAGGAGCGCATCGTCGCCGAGGGCGCCGCCGCCATCGAGGCCGAGCGGGTCGTCGCCGAGGCCGCGCTCCGCTCCGACGTGGACGCCTGGGCGCACTCCCTCGCCGAGCGCATCGTCGGCGAGCCGGTCCCGGGCCCCGAGGGCCGCGGCACCAAGAGCTGACACCCGGCCCCCCGGGCCGCCTCATCTCTCAACGCACGCCCGTGCGGGAACATCACGTTCCCCGCACGGGCGTCGTGCTTTCCCGGCCCGTCCACCGCGACCGCCCGCCCCGCCCGCCCGGTCCCGTCCGCCCCGCCCGCCCGGTCCCGTCCACCGCGCCCGCCCACCCTGACCGCCCGCCCCCGTCCGCCCGGTCCCGTCCGTCCCCCGAATCCCCGGCATCTCCCCCGGAATTCCCCCCGAACTCCACCCGAATCCCTCTCCAAACCACCCCGGAACCGCCACAGGAACCCCTTTCCGTCCCACCCACCCCCCTGACCTCATCGTCGCCCTCTGTTGCTCCGCGGTTCCCGGGAGTACGGTCCGCCCATGTCGACATATGCGCGGGGCACCCGCTTGACGACGTACAGATCACTCCTCGCGGCCTCGGTCGCCGCCCTGATGGCCATGACCCTCTCCCCGGCGGGCGCCGCCGCCGCGACCGGGCCTGCGACGGCCGCGACCGCGGCCCGGGAGAGCCGGCCCGTCTACTCCTACTCCGACGCCGTCCGGGAGTCCGTCTGGGTCGACACCCGGCTCGACGGCGACGGCGACGGCCGCACCGACCGGGTCGCCGTTGACATCATCCGGCCCCGGGAGGCCGCCGCCCAGGGCCGCCGCGTTCCGGTGATCATGGACGCCAGCCCTTACTACGCCTGCTGCGGCCGCGGCAACGAGGGCCAGCGCAAGACCTACGACGCCGACGGCAACCCGGTCCAGTTCCCCCTCTACTACGACAACTACTTCGTCCCCCGCGGCTACGCCTTCGTCGCCGTCGACCTCGCCGGGACCAGCCGCTCCGACGGCTGTGTGGACGTCGGCGGGCGCTCCGACGTCCTGTCCGCCAAGGCCGTGGTCGACTGGCTGAACGGCCGGGCCCGCGGCTACACCAGCCGTACCGGCACCGACCGCGCCCGAGCCGACTGGTCCACGGGCCGTACCGGAATGATCGGCAAGAGCTACGACGGCACCGTCGCCAACGGGGTCGCCGCCACCGGCGTCGAGGGGCTGGAGACCATCGTCCCCATCGGCGCCATCTCCTCCTGGTACGACTACTACTTCGCCCAGGGCGCCCCGCTCTTCGACTCCGGCCCCGACTGGCTGTCGAACTACGTCGAGAGCCCCGAGGCCCGTACCCGCTGCGGCGCCGTCCAGCAGCGCACCGTCGACGGAGCCCCGCGCTCCGGCGATCGGACCCGGTTCTGGGCCGAGCGGGACTACGTTTCCGCCGCGGACCGGGTGAAGGCCAGCGTCTTCGCCGTCCACGGCATGCAGGACCTGAACGTCCGCGGCAAGCACTTCGGGCAGTGGTGGGACGCCCTGGCGAAGGCCGGGGTCGAGCGGAAGGTGTGGCTCTCCCAGGTCGGCCACGTCGACCCCTTCGACTTCCGGCGGGCCGACTGGGTGCGGACCCTGCACCGCTGGTTCGACCACTACCTCCTCGGCTACGACAACGGCATCGACGACGAGCCCATGGCCGATGTCGAACGCGCCCCCGACCAGTGGTCCACGGACCGGGTCTGGCCCCCGTCCGGCACCCGCGCCACCACCCTGCGGCCCGGCAACGGCACCGAGCCCGGCGTCGGCACGCTCTCCCTGCGGCCCGCCCGCCCCGGTGCCGTCGAGACCTTCACCGACGCCCCGCAGCTCGACGAGATCGACTGGGCCACCGCGATCGACAGCTCCACCACCGCCAAGACCGGCTTCATCAGCAAGCCCCTCAGCCGCGACCTGCGGCTCTCCGGCTCCGGCAAGGTCACCGTGACCGCGACGCCCACCACCACGAGCGCCCATCTCTCGGCCGTCCTGGTCGATCTCGGCCCCGGCACCATCCGGGACTACGCGGGCGCGGGCGAAGGCATCACCACCCTCACCGACCGCACCTGCTGGGGCACGAGCGCCCCCGGCGACAGCGCCTGCTACAAGGAGACCAGGGCCGCCACCACCGACGTCGGTTTCACCGTCTTCAGCCGCGGCTGGGCCGACCTCGGCAACTACGCGTCCGACGCCGTCGGCCGCCCCCTGACCCCCGGCAAGAAGCACACCATCACCCTCGACCTGCACGCCACCGACCACGTCGTCCCGGCCGGCCACCGGCTCGCGCTGATCGTCGCCGGAACCGACCGCTATTTGATCGAACCCCCCGCGAGCACCCCCGGTCTCACCCTCGACCTGGCCCGCACCCGTGCCGATCTGCCCCTGGTGGGCGGCGCCGCCGCCTTCGCCCGGGCCACGTCCGGCACCCCCGCCGGCGACGCCGCCACGACGATCCCGCGCAAGACGGGCCCGGCCGACTCCGTCACCGGCCCGCGCCCGATCGACCCGATCCCCGGAGACCACCGCCGATGAACCCGCGTACCCGCGCCCTCGTGATCGGGGCGGCCGCCGCCGCACTCGCCGCCCCGCTGCTCACCACCCCCGCCCAGGCCACCCAGGCCGCCTACGACACAGCACCCCGCCCGCCGCGCACCGGCTTCGAGACCAGTGACGGCGCCCGCTGGACCGGCCAGCCGGAGGAACAGTCCTTCCTCGCCGCCGTCGACCGGGGCAGCGACCGGGTCTCGGTCGCCCGGATCGGCACGACGAAGCAGAACCGGCCCCTCCAGCTCGTCACGGTCGGAAACCGGTACGCCGACAGCACGGTGCTGCTGATCTGCTCCCAGCACGGCGACGAACCGGCGGGCCGGGAGGCCTGTCTCTCCACCGTCCGCGACCTCGGCTACGCCCGGGACCGCGAGACCCGGCGGCTGCTCGACCGCACCCGGATCCTGGTCGTCCCCACGGCCAACCCGGACGGCAGGGCCGCCGACACCCGCGGCAACGGCGACGGCATCGACATCAACCGCGACCATCTCGCCCTGAAGACCGCCGAGGCCCGGGCGGTCGCCGCCGTCCTGCGCGACCAGCGGCCCGATATCGTCTACGACCTGCACGAGTACGGCGCAACCCCCCGCTACTACGACAAGCAGCTCTTCGACCTCTGGCCCCGTAACCTCAACACCCACACCAAGGTCCACGAGGAGTCCCGGAAGCTCTCCGGGGAGTACGTCCGCCCGGCCGCGCACGCCGCGGGCTACCACACGGGCACGTACGGCATCTGGACCGACCCCGAGACCGGAGAACCGATCCGCCAGGTCGCGGGCGACGGACAGGAGCGGATCCTGCGGAACGCCACCGGGGTCAAGAACGCGATCGGGCTGCTCATCGAGAGCCGGGTCGACGCCGTGACACCGGAGGAACAGGCCGACGAATCGGTCAACAACCGGCGCCGGGTGGGAAGTCAGCTCGCCGCGCTCGACGGGCTGTTCTCGTACGCCGACAAGCGCCGCGGCCGGATCGACGCGGCCACGGCGGCGGCCCGTACCGCCGGATTCCGCGACCGCGGCCCGGTCTACCTCGGCGGCGCCGACAACGACCCGGCGACCCCGGAGGAGACCCTCGCCTCACCCCCCTGCGGCTACCGGCTCGACGCCGCCCAGTGGAACGACGTACGCGACGAACTCGCCCTGCACGGGGTCGCCGCGCTGCCCGGCCACGACGGCGGGGCCCTCGTACCCCTGCGGCAGTCGAAGCGTCAGCTCGTCCCCCTGCTGCTGGACGCGCGTGCGACCTATCACCTGACGAAGGGACAGCCCGTCACGAGTTGCTGAACCGGGCCCGTCGAACGGGCCTGTTGCACCCGGCGGCACGGGGCACCTGTGGTAGGGCATAACCGAGGCAAACGGAGTGAATCCGGTCATGTCTCGTCTACCGCATGAAAGGTGTACCTGTGTCGCACGGATCCACCCCCGACGACCGGGGGGCCCGGCCGGTCACCACCGAGCCCCCCGGACTGCCCCAGCCCCATGGGCGGCCCGCCACCGACCGGATCGTCTTCGGTGTCGCCGCCGTCCTCACCCTCGCGTTCGTCGTCTGGGGCTCGATCGCCACCGACGCCCTGGAGAAGGTCTCCAACACCCTCCTCGAATGGCTCATCACGAACGGCGGCTGGGCCTTCGTCCTCGCCGCCTCCGGATTCGTCGTCTTCGCCCTCTGGCTCGCCATCAGCCGGTACGGGAGGATCCCGCTGGGCGAGGAGGGCGCGGCACCCGAGTTCCGCACGGTCTCCTGGGTCGCGATGATGTTCAGTGCGGGTATGGGCATCGGCCTGATGTTCTACGGGGTGAGCGAACCCCTCGCGCACTTCCTCTCGCCCCCGCCCGGCACCTCCCCGGGCACCCCCGGCGAGGCCATGCAGATCGCCATGGCCACCACCCTCTTCCACTGGACCCTGCACCCCTGGGGGATCTACGCGGTCGTCGGACTCGCCATCGCCTACAGCACCTTCCGCCGCGGCCGCCGCCAGACCATCAGCGCCGTCTTCGAGCCCCTGATCGGAGCCCGCCGCTGCGCGGGCGGCACCGGTCGTGTCATCGACATCCTGGCGATCTTCGCCACCCTCTTCGGGTCCGCCGCCTCACTGGGGCTCGGCGCCCTCCAGATCGGCAGCGGCATCACCGAACTCGGCTGGCTGGACACCGTCGGCACCACCCTGCTGGTGAGCGTGATCGCGGTGCTCACCGCCGCCTTCGTGGTCTCGGCGGTCTCCGGTGTGGAGCGCGGCATCCAGTGGCTCTCCAACACCAATATGGTCCTCGCGCTGGTGCTGGCGCTCTTCGTCTTCATCGCCGGGCCCACCATCATCGTGCTCGACCTGCTGCCCACCTCCATCGCCGCCTACTTCGCCGAACTGCCCCAGCTGGCCGGACGTACCGAGGCGACCGGCGGCAAGGCCGTCGCCGACTGGCTGAGCAACTGGACGGTCTTCTACTGGGCCTGGTGGATCTCGTGGACGCCCTTCGTCGGCATGTTCATCGCCCGGATCAGCCGCGGCCGGACCATCCGCCAGTTCATCGGCGGGGTCATCCTCGTCCCCAGCACGGTCAGCCTGGTCTGGTTCGCCGTCTTCGGCGGTACCGCGATGAAGCTCGCCGAGCGCGAGAAGATCGGCGACGAAGCCACCCCCGAGGCCCAGCTCTTCGCCGTCCTCCAGCAGTATCCGATCCCCACCGCCACCAGCATTCTGGTGATGGTCCTGGTCGGGATCTTCTTCGTCTCGGGCGCCGACGCCGCGTCCGTCGTCATGGGCACCCTCTCCCAGTACGGCACCTTCGAACCGGCCAGACTGGTCGTGGTGTTCTGGGGCATCGTCACCGGCGCGGTCGCCGCGATCATGCTGCTGATCGGCAACGGGGAGGGCGATGCGCTCGCCGGACTCCAGAATCTGACCATCCTGGTCGCCGCACCGTTCGTCGTGGTGATGATCGGCATGTGCGTGGCCCTGATGCGCGATCTGCGGCACGACCCCCTGATCGTCCGCAACGAGGTCGGCACCGAAGCCATGGAGTCGGCCGTGATCGCGGGCCACGAGAAGTACGACGGCGACTTCGAGTTCCGGATCGGCCCGGGCCCCTCGGGCCCGCCCGGCGGCTGAGCCCGGGACCGTACCGGAATTCCGCGGCCGTATCAGTCCCCCGGCTTCTCCCAGACGGAGACATGGCCACGGCTCTCACCCGTGAACGGGGTGCGCGACCAGTCCTCCCAGCGGTCGCGCAGCACCATCCCGGCGAGCCGCGCCATCAGATCCAGCTCCGCGGGCCAGACATAGCGGAACGGGATCGCCCGGTACCGGATGCTGCCGTCCTCCTGCCGTAGGAAGTGGTGCGAGGTCATCGACTGGTCCGCCGGGTCGAGGGTGTCGAACCCCCAGCGGCGGGTGCCGATATGGAACGGCACCGCGGTCTGCCCCGGCGGCAGCAGCCGCAGTTCGGGCACGCCCACCTCGACCACGAAGGTCCCGCCGGGCCGCAGATGGGCGGCGGCGTTGCGGAAGCACTCCGCCTGGGCGTCCTGCGTCGTCAGATTGTTGATGGTGTTGTACACGAGGTACGCGACGGAGAACCGGCCCGCGCCGTCCGGCACCCTGGCCGTGGCGAAATCACCGATCGTCACCCCGACCGCGTCCCCGCCCGGCTTCTCCCGCAGCCGCCGCACCATGGCCCGGGACAGCTCGACCCCGTGCACCGGGACCCCGCGTGCGGCGAGCGGCAGCGCGATCCGGCCGGTCCCGACGCCGAACTCCAGGGCCGGTCCGTCCCCGGCGAGCCCGGCGAGCAGACCGGCCACGGGATCCACCGCCGCGGACCGGAACATCTCCGCCGAGCCCTCGTCGTAGTCCGCGGCGACGCTCTCTCCGAAGAACCCGTCCTCGACGGTGTTTTCGTCGGAGTGTTCGTCGGCGCCTTCGTCGTGGTCCGTGTTGATGTCCATTCGGGGAACGTATCCCCGCCGCCCTATCACCGCGCGGTCATTTCCGGCGCGACCGGCCGGGGCGGCCCCGCCCCTGTCCGGGCGCCGGGACGCGGGGTGCCCCGCCCGTGCGGGTGCGTGCGCCCGGCCGGGGGCACCGCGGGCCCCTGGGCCGTGTCCGCAAAGTCCCGTCTGGCCTGCGACGCCCGGCACGCACACTCTCCCCTGTGCCCTTCGGGCACGGGTGGGGGTCCCCCGGGCGGTAGCCCAGGGGGCGTACCCCCACCGCCTTGCGATTGCACGCACCTGAGGGTCCCCCCACCCGCAGGCCCCGCCCTCCGGGCGGACGATGCTATTTGCCAGGCACGGCCCAACTCAGCGGCGGCGGTCCTGGCCCGTCAGGCCCGCGCGGCGCAGCGCGTCCGCCATCGCGCTGTTCGCGGGCGGCTGAGCCTGACGGTCCCGGCCGCCGCCCCCGCCCTGCCCGCCCCCGCGGCCACCGCCCTGGCCACCGCCGCGGCGCTGCTGCGGCCGGCCCGTGCGGTCACCCTGCTCGGCCCGCTCACCCCGCGCACCCTGCTCGTTACGCGGTCCGCGCTCCCGCCCGCCGCCCTGCCGCGGGGCCTGCCCCGCCGCCTCGTCGTCCAGACGGAGTGTCAGCGAGATCCGCTTGCGCGGGATGTCGACGTCGAGCACTTTCACCTTCACCACGTCACCCGGCTTCACCACGTCCCGCGGATCCTTGACGAAGGTCTTCGACATTGCCGACACATGCACCAGACCGTCCTGGTGGACACCGACGTCCACGAACGCGCCGAACGCGGCCACGTTCGTCACCACACCCTCCAGGACCATCCCCGCCGCCAGATCGCCGATCTTCTCGACGCCCTCCTTGAAGGTGGCCGTCCGGAACGCCGGCCGCGGATCCCGCCCCGGCTTCTCCAGCTCGCGCAGGATGTCGGTGACCGTCGGCAGACCGAAGGTGTCGTCCACGAAGTCGCCCGCCCGCAGCGACCGCAGCACACCCGCGTTGCCGATCAGGGACGCCACCTCCCCGCCCGTCGTCTTCACCATCCGTCGGACCACCGGATACGTTTCCGGGTGCACGCTGGAGGCGTCCAGCGGATCGTCACCGCCGCGGATCCGCAGGAAGCCCGCGCACTGCTCGTACGCCTTCGGCCCGAGCCGCGCCACGTCCTTCAGCGCCCGGCGCGAGCGGAACGGGCCGTTCGAATCGCGGTGCGCCACGATGTTCTCGGCCAGCCCCGCGCCGATGCCCGACACCCGCGACAGGAGCGGCGCGGACGCCGTGTTGACGTCGACGCCGACACCGTTCACACAGTCCTCGACGACCGCGTCGAGGGAGCGCGACAGCTTCACCTCGGACAGATCGTGCTGGTACTGGCCGACACCGATCGACTTGGGGTCGATCTTCACCAGCTCCGCCAGCGGGTCCTGGAGCCGCCGGGCGATGGAGACCGCGCCGCGCAGCGACACGTCGAGACCGGGCAGCTCCTGGGAGGCGAACGCGGACGCCGAGTACACGGACGCGCCCGCCTCGGAGACCATCACCTTGGTCAGCTTCAGCTCCGGATGGCGGGTCAGCAGCTCCGCCGCCAGCCGGTCCGTCTCCCGGGAGGCCGTACCGTTGCCGATGGCGATCAGCTCGACCGCGTGCTCCCGGGCGAGCCGCGCCAGCGTCGCCAGCGATTCGTCCCAGCGGTTCGCGGGCACATGGGGGTGGATCGTGTCGGTGGCGACGACCTTGCCCGTCGCATCCACCACGGCCACCTTCACACCGGTGCGGAAACCGGGGTCCAGACCCAGCGTGGCCCGCGTCCCGGCGGGCGCGGCCAGCAGCAGATCCCGCAGATTGGCCGCGAAGACCCGGACCGCCTCGTCCTCGGCGGCCGTCCGCAGCCTCAGCCGCAGGTCGATCCCGAGGTGCACCAGGATCCGGGTGCGCCACGCCCAGCGGACCGTGTCCGCCAGCCAGCGGTCGCCCGGACGGCCCCGGTCGGCCACCCCGAAGCGCCGCGCGATCGCATTCTCGTACGGGGTCGGCCCCGGCTCGTCGGACGGCGCGTCCGGCTCCAGCGCCAGGTCGAGAACCTCCTCCTTCTCGCCCCTCAGCAGCGCCAGCACCCGGTGCGACGGCAGTTCGGTGAACGGCTCCGCGAAGTCGAAGTAGTCCGCGAACTTGGCCGCCGGACCCTGGGTCGCGTCGCCCTTGCCCTCCCGCACCTTCGAACCCAGACGCCCCCGCGTCCACATCCGCTCGCGCAGCTCCCCGATCAGGTCCGCGTCCTCCGAGAACCGCTCGGTGAGGATCGACCGGGCGCCCTCCAGCGCGGCGGCCGCATCGGCCACGCCCTTCTCCGCGTCCACGAACGCGGCGGCCGCGGCCGCCGGCTCCACGGACGGGTCCGTCAACAGCCCGTCGGCCAGCGGCTCAAGACCGGCCTCCCGCGCGATCTGCGCCTTCGTCCGCCGCTTGGGCTTGAAGGGCAGATAGATGTCCTCCAGCCGGGCCTTGGTGTCGGCGGCCAGGATCCGCGCCTCCAGCGCGTCGTCCAGCTTGCCCTGTTCCCGTACGGACTCCAGGACGGACTTCCGCCGGTCCTCCAGCTCCCGCAGATACCGCAGCCGCTCCTCCAGCGTCCGGAGCTGGGCGTCGTCCAGCATCTCGGTCGCCTCTTTGCGGTACCGGGCGATGAAGGGAACCGTCGACCCGCCGTCGAGCAGCCCCACGGCCGCCACGACCTGCCGCTCCCGTACGCCGAGTTCCTCGGCGATCCTGCCTTCGATGGACATCGTCACGGTTCCCCGACTCGCCTTCTGTACCGGCTGTGCTTGAGCCTGCATTCTGCCAAACGGTCCCCTCTCCCCGGGGTCCCACGCCCTGAGTCACCCACAGGCGGGGGCAGACTGCGTCCATGGGCGAACACCACAGGCAGCCGACGACACCCCCCTCCGACTACCGGGCCGACCGGGCCTCCCGGGCCGCCGACCCGGCGACCGCGTACGCCTGGGCCGGAATCGGCGGCGGAGAACCACCCGGACCCGTGACCGTCGTCCCGGCCCCCGGCGCGCTGCCCGCGAAACTGCCCGTACGGGAACTGGCCCGGGCCTGCGTCGGCGCCTGCTCCCTCGCCGCGGCGCAACTGCTCGCACGGCGCACCGGGGCCCCCGTACCCCCGGTCAGGATCGACGAGGCCGCGGTCGCCGCCGCCTTCGTCAGTGAACGCCTGCTCAGGATCGACGGCCGCTCCCTCACCCCCTTCGCCCCGCTCTCGGGCTTCCTGCGCACCGGCGACGGCTGGGTCCGCACCCACGCGAACTACCCCCACCACCGGGCCGCCCTGCTGCGGGCCCTCGGCCTCCACGACCCCGGTGACGGCGACGACAGGGCGCTCGCCCGGAACCTCGCCGCCGAACTCGCCTCCCGTACGGCCCACGAGGTACAGGAGACCGTGTACGCGGCGGGCGGACTCGCGGTGGCCGTCGCGGGCGCCCCCGGCCCGCCGCCCGCGGAAACCCCGCCGCTGACGGTCCGGAGCGCGCCGGGGGAGGGGCCCGCCCGTCCGCTGCCTCCCGCGGCCCTGCCCGCCGCCGGAGTCCGGGTCCTCGACCTGACCCGCGTCATCGCCGGGCCCGTCGCCACCCGCACCCTCGCCCTGCTCGGGGCCGACGTCCTGCGGATCGACCCGCCACGGCTCCCCGAGGACCCCGACGCCCACGCCGACACCGGCCCCGGCAAACGCTCCGCACTCCTCGACCTCGCCGCCCCCGGCGACCGGCGCATCTTCGACGAGCTCCTCGATACGGCCGACGTCCTCGTCCTCGGCTACCGGCCCGGCGCGCTCGACGCCCTCGGCCTGGACCCCGGCACCCTGGCCGCCCGCAGGCCGGGCCTGATCACGGCCCGGCTCGACGCCTGGGGCGATCCGAACCCCCTGGCCGGGCGCCGCGGCTTCGACAGCCTGGTGCAGGCCGCGACCGGCATCGCCGCCGTGGAAGCGGCGGAGGACGGCCGTCCCGGCGTCCTGCCCGCCCAGGCCCTGGACCACGGCACCGGCTATCTCCTCGCGGCCGCCGTCCTGCGCGCACTGACCGAACGACAGGAAACCGGCGGCGGCCGACTGCTCCGGCTCTCCCTCGCCGCCACCGCGTCCTGGCTGCTCCACGGCATCCGCCCGCCGCTGCCCGAACCGCCCCGGTCCCCCGCCCCGGACCCGGCGCCCTGGCTGACCACCACCGCATCCCCGTACGGCACCCTGCGCCACGCCCTGACCCCGGTCCACTACGAGGGCGCACCCCGCAGCTGGAGCCGCCCGCCCTCCCGGTGGGGCACGGACCGGCCCGTCTGGGCCTGACCCCGGGCCGCCCGCACCACCCGACGGCCATGGCAGGAAAGGTGGGTTGCTCGTCATTGCGGCCATCGGGCGGGCCGCCCAGGATGAAGGCATGCCCGAGCGAACCGTTCTCGTCGTCCTCTACGACGGCGTCCAGAGCCTCGATGTCACCGGACCTGTCGATGTGTTCGCCGGCGCCGGGTATGCGGTCGGCGACCCCTCGGCGTACCGGCTGAGCACCGCGTCTCCCGGCGGCCGCCCGGTCCGGACCGGCAGCGGGATGAGGCTGCTGCCCGATATCGACCTCGAATCCGCTCCCGTACCCCACACCCTCGTCGTGCCGGGCGGCGCCGACGGCAGCGACAGCTCCCCTGAGGTCGTCGACTGGCTGCGGGAGCACGGGCCGCGGGCCGAACGGCTGGTGTCCGTATGCACCGGATCCTTCCTGCTCGCCGCCGCCGGGCTGCTCGACGGACACCGGGCCACCACCCACTGGGCGTTCTGCGACGAGTTCGCCCGGGAGTACCCGGAGATCGACGTCGACCCGGAGCCGATCTTCGTACGGGACGGCCGGATCTCCACCTCCGCCGGGGTGACCACGGGCATCGACCTCGCCCTCGCACTCGTCGAGGAGGACCACGGACGGGAAGCCGCGCTCGTCGTCGCCCGCCATCTCGTGGTCTTCCTCCGGCGGCCGGGGAACCAGGCCCAGTTCAGCGCCCCGCTGGCCGCCCAGACCGCCCATCGCGAGCCGCTGCGCGACGTCCAGCGCTGGATCGCGGAGAACCCGGACCGGGATCTCTCCGTCGCCTCCCTCGCCGCCCGCGCCAGGCTCTCGCCGCGCCACTTCGCCCGCGCCTTCCACGCCGAGACCGGCGTCACGCCCGGGCGGTACGTGGAACGGATCCGCCTCGAACACGCCCGCCGGCTCCTGGAGGAGACCACCCGAGGCGTCGAGGAGGTCTCACGCGCCTGCGGCTACGGCACACCGGAGGCGATGCGCCGGGCCTTCCTCCGCAATCTGGACACGGCCCCGCTGGAGTACCGCAGGCGCTTCCACGCCCCCCTGACCCCTTCCTAGCACTTTCCCAGCACTCACCCGACATCACCGAACGAAAGGGTTTTCCCATGCAGATCGCCGTACTCCTCTACGACCGTTTCACCACCCTCGACGCCGTCGGCCCCTACGAACTCCTCGGGCGCCTGCCGGGCGCCGAGACCGTCTTCGTCGGCAAGGAGCGGGGGCCCGTCTACGGCGACCAGGGATCGCTGGCCCTGGTCGCCGAAAAGACCCTGGCCGAGGTGACGAACCCCGACATCGTGCTGGTCCCCGGCGGGCCGGGCGACCAGGACGCCATGGCGGACGAGGAGATCCTCGCCTGGCTGCGTACCGTCGACGCGGGCACCACCTGGACCACCTCCGTCTGCACGGGCTCCCTCCTGCTGGGCGCGGCCGGACTCCTGCAGGGGCGCCGGGCCACCAGCCACTGGCTGGCCTACGAGGAACTCGCGACGCTGGGCGCCGAGCCCACCGGGGAACGGGTGGTCTTCGACGGCAAGTACGTCACCGCCGCCGGGGTGTCCTCCGGTATCGACATGGCGCTTCATCTCCTGGGCCGGATCGGCGGCGACGAACTCGCCCAGTCCGTGCAGCTGCTCACCGAGTACGACCCGCAGCCCCCGTACGACGCGGGCTCGCCCGACAAGGCGCCCGCACACCTCGTCGAACAGTGGCGGGACACCGCGGCGCTCCCCGCCTGAGACGGCGCGAGCGGACCGCACCGGGCCGGGCCCTCCCTTTCGGCCCTCCCCCTGCGTCCTGCGGGCACAGGGGGAGGGCGTCGGCCCGGGTCGAGGTCTCCCGGGCGTCGAGCCGGACGACTGGGAAAACAACGGGGGAACGATTCATGAGCGACGACAGGAGTTCGGTTGTCACGGAACGGCGGGAGACCCAGCGGCTCCAGACGGAGCTGCTCGGGTACGCGCGTCCGGGCCGCGACGGAAACGCACGCGAAATACGCAGACTGATCGACTGGCTGGGCACAGCGGTCGGGGGGTCGGCCGTGTTGCGGGACGCGGGGGCCGAAGGCGGCGGACCGTTGGTGCGCGATGTGGCCGCGGGCCGCCCACGCTCCGCGTCGGTCGTGGAGAACGGCCGCGGGCTTCGTCTTCTCGCCCTGGGAACCACGAGCCCCCACCCGGTGCTCGTCGTGGCCCGGAGCGCTCCCTTCGACCCGGAATCGGCGGAACTCGTCGGCCGCGCCGCCATGGTCCTGGAGCTCCTGCTCCGTGCGGCGGAAGCGGATACGGCCCACCGCAGGGCGCACGAGGTCACCGGCCATCTGCAGGCGGCGGTCTGGCAGTTCCTCATGAGGGGCGACGTAGAGCCGGCCCGGCGGGCCGTGGCGGGGGTGAGACCGGGGTTGCTGGACACCCCGTGGGTGACCGTCCTGGTCCTGGAGGCGCCCGCCGGTGAACGGGCTGCGACGGCACGGGAGTGCGCGGCCCTGGTGGCCGGGCATGCTCTTGTGCTGCCTTGCCCACGCCACCCCGGCCGGGTGATCGTCCTCGCCCCGTTCGTCACCGGCCCGGAGGCGGGACAGGTGAAGCACACGGTCTCCGCCTACGCCGCCGGCCGCCGGACCGTCCGGCTGGGCAGCAGCAACCGGCATCCGCCGGCTCGTACCGCCGAGGCGTACGAGAACGCCTGCCGGAACCTCGCCGCGGCCCGGCTCTCCCTCTGCCGGCCCGCCGGCCGCTCCCCCCGCGTGCAGCTGCCCGATCTCCTCGAACCGGACCGGGCGGGCTTATGGGCGAAGCACCTGCTGCATCCGCTGTACACCGTGCCGCTGCGGGAGCGCACCCGGATGATGACCACGATGTGCCTGGGACTGCGCTACACGGCGGTCAGTTCCGCGAAGATCCTCGGAGTGAGCCGGAACACCGTACGGGCGCGTATGGCGCGCGCCGCGGGCATCCTCGGCATCGACCTGGACGACGTACGCGCGCGCACCGCACTGCATATCGCGCTGCACTTCAAGGATCTGGAGATTGCTGCCGGACCGGGTGACGCCGACCGGCTCCGGCTGGAGCAGATCCTGGCCGCGCGCGGTGTCCGCGAGTGGGCGGAGCACCTCGTCGCTCCGCTGGCGGGCGACGACCGCGACCTCCGCCGGACGCTGTGCGTATGGATCGGGGAGAACTGCGGTGTCGAGCCCACCGCCCGGCGTCTCGGCCTGCACCCCCAGACCGTCCGCGACCGTCTCCGCAGCGCGGAGACGCTCCTGGACAAGCGGCTGATCGCCGGTGGCAGCGACCTCTACGAGCTGATCGCGGCCTTCACCGCTCTGGACGGACGGTGCCCACCGGCACGGAAGAACGCCTCCGGCCCCCTCGTCTGACAGGGACCGTGCACCGGTGAAGGACCCCCGTCGCACAAGCGTGCACCACTGAGATACCGGCCCCACCGGCCCCGTACCTACCGTTCATCACAGCCGATCCGGGGCCCGTATCCGGGACCCCGGAAGAAGAATGAGGAGAAGTCCGTGAACGGAAAAGACGTGTTGAAGAAGCTCGCCCGTCCGGTCGCCGTGGCCACCGCCGCGGTCACCCTGGGACTGGGCGTCGCGGCATCGCCGGCCAGTGCGGCCGAGGCGGTCTGCGAGAGCTGGGGCGGAACGTGCATCAGTGGCACCGTGCCGTCCAACAGCAAGAACGAGGTGTGTTTCTCGGGGACGCACAAGGCACTGGCCCACTGGGGCCGTGCGGAACTCTGGGACGCCGACACCGGCGTGATGGTCGCCTCGTTCGCCTCCAACCCCAGGGAGACGAAGACACGCTGCATCGGCGGTCTGTACGGGGCGCGCTACTACGAGCGCGGCACCGGCGGTTACTTCTACGGGAAGGTATGGAGCTGACCCGGAGCACGGTGCCACGACCCCTGCCGTCGCCCGCGTGCCCCGTGCGCCGATCCGGTCCGCTCCGGCGGAGACTTCCTAGACCGACCAGGTGAAGCGGGGCGTCCGGCGCTCCAGGAAGGCGGCGACACCCTCCGCGGTGTCGCCGCCCGGGCGGGCCTGCTCGGCCGCCAGCCGCTCCCAGTGCTCCGCCCGGTCGGTCCGGCCCGTGGCGAACTCCTTCGCGGCGACCTGCGTCAACTGGGAGCGCTCGGTGAGTATCCGGGCGAAACCGGCGACCCGGACATCGAGCTCCGACTCCGGCAGCACCTCGTCCACCAGACCGGTGCGCAGCGCCCGACCGCTGTCGATCAGCTCGCCGGAGAACAACAGGTACTTGGCGGCCGACGGGCCGACCAGCTCCACCAGCCGACGGGTCGCCGTGGCGGGATAGACCACGCCGAGCCTCGCCGGAGTCACCCCGAACAGTGCGCCGTCCGAGGCGAACCGCAGATCGCAGGCGACGGCGAGCTGACAACCGCCGCCGACGCAGTGGCCGCGGACGGCGGCCAGCGTCGGCTTGGGAAAGGCGGCCAGAGCCTCCTCCGCCAGAACGGCGAGCGCCTGCGGGGTCTCGTCCGCACCGCCCGTTCCGGCGGTCGTACCGGACCCGTCCGCACCGCCTGAACCACGCGATCCGTCCGATCCGCCCGATCCGTCGGTACACCCGGGCTCCTGGGAGGTGTCCGCACCCCGCAGCGATGCGATGTCCGCCCCCGCGCAGAAGGTCGGCCCCTCGCCCGTCAGCACCAGCACCCGGACGGCGGGATCGACCGCCAGCCGGGCCAGCAGCTCCGGGACGGCCCGCCACATCGCCTTCGTCATGGCGTTGCGTTTGGCGGGATTGTCGATGACGACCTTCGCGACCCCGTCGGTGACGGTGCACACGATGCGGGGCTCCGGGCCGGAGCGGGCTGACTCCATGCGCCGGATGCTATCCGCCGCGGGTGGACCTACGATCAGGAAGGGGTGCGAGGAGGCGGAAAGCCATGGCCGGTACCACCCGCTCCGCCGGGCCGGCGGAGCCCCGCAAGCTGAAGCGCAGCTTCAGCGTGCTGACCGTGCTCGGCGCGATCCTGGTGATCGCGGGGATCGTCGGGCTCGTCTACACCGGGTTTGCGACCCTGACCTCGATGCTCCTGTTCGGCTGGCTGCTGCTGATCGGCGGGCTCGTCGGTCTGGTGCAGGCCGTCTCGTCCCGGGGCAGCGACTACTTCTGGCTGGCCGTGATCGTCGCGGCGCTGAACATCGCCGCGGGCATCGTGGTGATCCGGCATCCCACCGGCTCGGCCGAGACACTGACCCTCTTCGCCGCCCTGCTCTTCCTGACCGGCGGACTGTTCCGGCTGGTCGGCAGCCTGGTGGTACGGGGCCCGCAGTTCGGCTGGACGCTGTTCCAGGGCGCCGTACTGCTGGTGCTGGGCATCCTCGTCCTGGGGAACTGGCCGGAGAGCAGCCGATACGTCCTCGGGCTCTTCTTCTCGCTGGCGCTGCTCTTCGACGGTCTGGGGCTGATCGCCATCGGGGTCGGAGGCCGGCGGATCGTCCGCATGGTGACGGAACCGGATCCGACCGGTGCGCCGGACGACCGGCCCGGGAACGGTCAGGGGCGGCCGCTCGGCTGACGGGGGCGTACGGAGCCGGTCAAAAGCCGTCGATTGCCGGTTGATTCCGTTCAGTACGGCGGGGGGTGGCCGTACCCCGCAACACTTATTACCCCGGAGTCAGCCGACATCGGTGGGCAGCGGACGTTGTGGCGGATGCGCCATGGGTGGGGGTCGGACTGATGGAGAGCCGCGGAAGCGTCCCGGCCTGGCCTGCGGCGCCGTACGGAGGCCCGGGAGGTACGGCGGAGGGCCCCGGCCCCGTACCGCCCCGGCCACCGGTGGGCGAGGGCGTCTGGCGGTTCACGGCGCCGACCGCCGAGTCCTCCGTACCCCGGGCCCGGTACGCGGTCCGGGAGCTGCTGGAACAGCAGGGCGTACCGGCCGGGGGAGCGGTCGGCGAGACGGTCCAGGGTCTGCTGCTGATCGTCTCCGAGCTGGTCACCAACGTCGTCAAGCACGCCGCGGTGCTCTCCCCGGAGCTCGCCGTCGAGGTGGCCCTGTCGGCGGGCCGGGTCCGGGTGTCCGTCGAGGACAACCACCCCTACCGGCCGGCGGCCCTGGAGACCGACTGGGCCCAGACCGGCGGCCGCGGTCTGCTGCTGGTACGGGAGATCACCCGGGAGGCCGGGGGGCACTACGACGTCGAGCACACCCCGAGCGGCGGCAAGATCATCTGGGCCGAGCTGCCCCTGCATCCCTAGACCGCGCCCCGCACCCCTGGGCAGTGCCCGGAAACGGCGGCGGCACCCGGGCCCCTCACGGGCCGGGTGCCGCCGCCGTGCGGGTCACCAGCCGCCGGCCGGCCCCGTCAGCTCCCTGATCGCCGGGCGCGCCGCGTCCAGCACGGTCATGAACCATGCCGAGAACGGTGCCGCGGCATGCCGCTCGGCCAGCTCGGCGGGGGTGACGAAGGCGGTCTCGCCGATCTCCTCGGGGTCCGGGTCCGGAGCGCCCTGCACCATGCCGACGAAGAGGTGGTTGTACTCCTGCTCCACCAGCCCGGACTCCGGGTCCGGGTGGTTGTAGCGCACCGTCCCGGCCTCGGCCAGCAGGGACGGGGAGACCCCCAGCTCCTCGTGGGTCCGCCGGGCGGCGGCCGCGAACGGCGCCTCGCCGGGGTAGGGGTGCCCGCAGCAGGTATTGGACCAGACCCCGGGGGAGTGGTACTTGCCGAGCGCCCTGCGCTGGATCAGCAGCCGCCCGCGCTCGTCGAAGAGGAACACGGAGAACGCCCGGTGCAGCTGCCCCGGCGGCTGGTGCGCGGCGAGCTTCTCCGCCGTACCGATGGTGGTGCCGTGCTCGTCCACCAGCTCAAGCATGATCGCTGGCGGGGCGCCGTTCGACGCGCTGTGAGAGGCGGTGACTGGTGAGGTCGGCATAACCATCCTTCGCATCGGTGCTCGGCCCTGGGGGCCCCGCCCAGTCTGCCGCACAAAAGCGGCTTGTCCGCACTTCGGCCGACCGGGCATGTCCCTGCCGGGACCGTCGCGGCGTGCGGGCGCACGGCGCGGACGGGCCCGCCCGGGGACGTTCCGGGGCTCCCGGTACCGGATCGTGCCCCGGCCCGGCGGGCCGGAACCCCCGGAACCCCGCGTACGACATTCGAACTGTTGATCCGATCATCGCCCGGTGGGCTCCGGCCGGCTCCGGTGGCGTCAGTGGCAGAGTCTCGGCTCGTGCTCCGCGTGGCCCACCGGCTCCAGCTGGAAGGTGCAGTGCTCCACGTCGAAGTGGTCCCCCAGGCAGCCCTGGAGATCGTGCAGCATCCGCTCGTGCCCCACCGCGTCCAGGACGTCCTGGGCGACGACGACGTGCGCGGAGAGCACCGGCATTCCGGAAGTGATGGTCCAGGCGTGCAGATCGTGGACGTCCTCCACTCCGGGCAGCGCCACTATGTGCCGCCGCACCTCGGCCATGTCGACGTCCTTGGGCGCCGCCTCCAGCAGGACGTTCAGGGTCTCCCGGAGCAGCTTCACCGTCCGCGGCACGATCATCAGACCGATCAGTAGCGAGGCGATCGGGTCGGCGGCCTGCCAGCCCGTCAGCAGGATGATCACCGCCGAGACCAGGACCGCGACGGAGCCGAGCGCGTCGTTGAGCACCTCCAGATAGGCGCCGCGGACATTGAGGCTGTCCTTCTGCCCGCGCATCAGCAGCGCGAGGGAGACCACATTGGCCACCAGACCGACCAGCGCGAAGACGATGGTGAGCCCGCTCTTGGTCTCGGCGGGCGTGATGAACCGCTCGACCGCCTCGAAGAGGAGGTAGGCGCCCACGCCGAGAAGCAGCAGACAGTTGGCGAGCGCGGCCAGGATCTCGGCCCGCGCCAGTCCGAAGGTGCGGTTGGTGCTGGGCGGCCGGTTGGCGAAGTGGATCGCGAGCAGCGCCATGCCCAGCCCGATGCCGTCGGTCGCCATATGGGCGGCGTCCGCCACCAGGGCGAGCGACCCCGTGACGACACCGCCGACGATCTCCAGCACCATCACGCTGAGTGTGATCGTCAGTGCGACGCGCAACCGTCCCTGGTACGCGGCGGCGGCGGTCCCGGTCGGCGGCGGTCCGCCGTGTGTATGCCCGTGGTCGTGCCCAGCCCCCATGAAACGGCCTCCAGATCGTCGGGAGAGATCGCCCTGCCGAGCCCCAGTGAACTACGGGTGGGGGGTATGTGGCAACACGGCATTGAACACCGTTGTCATCCCCTTGACCTGCGGAAACGATCCGCAGGTCAGAGGAGTGGAGATCGCGGCCGACCCCGGTTCGGCGGAGGCCGTACGGCATCGGCCCGGCCCGCGCGGGACAGCGGTCGGCCCCGTCCGGGACCACCCGCGCGGGACAGCAGTCGGCCCCGGCCGGGAATCACCCGGGCGGGGCCGAAATGAGAGCGCCGTGGGAGGCACGGGCCGGAACGTCCGCGCCGCCGGAGGGCGCGGCGGGGCGGCTAACACGCCTCGGGACGGCGGAGCCGCCAGCCCTGCCACGCGGACTCGACCATCTCGCGCACCCCGTGGCGCGCGGTCCAGCCCAGCTCCCGGGTGATCAGGTCCACCGCGGCCACGGCGCGGGCCGCGTCCCCGGGGCGGCGCGGACGGACCACCGGCTCCCCGTCGAACCCGGTGACCTCGGCCACCAGCTCCGCCAGCTCCCGTACGGAGACTCCGACACCGCGTCCGATGTTCACCGTGAGGTCCCCCGCGCCCTGCTCGCGGGCCAGCCTGCGGGCCACGGCCAGATGCGCGTCGGCGAGGTCCGCGACATGGATGTAGTCGCGGATGCAGGTGCCGTCCGGCGTCGGATAGTCGTCACCGAAGATCCGGGGAGCCTCGCCGCGGGTGATCCGGTCGAAGAACATCGGGATGATGTTGAAGACCCCGGTGTCCGACAGTTCGGGGCTCGCCGTGCCCGCGACGTTGAAGTAGCGCAGACAGGCCGTCTCGATGCCGTGCGCCCGCCCGGCCGCCCGGACCAGCCACTCCCCGGCGAGCTTGGTCTCGCCGTACGGATTGATGGGCACGCACGGCGCGGTCTCCGCGATCAGTTCCTGGTCCGGGATCCCGTACACCGCCGCCGACGAGGAGAAGAGGAAGCGCCGCACCCCGGCGTCGACGACCGCCTCCAGGAGCACGGTCAGCCCGTGCACGTTCTCCCGGTAGTAGCGCAGCGGCTGCTCGACGGACTCCCCGACCTGCTTCTTCGCCGCGAGATGGACGACACCGGTCACCGCGTGGTCGCGGAGGGTGTCCGCCAGCAGCGTGCGGTCCGAGATGCTGCCGCGCACCAGCGGAACCTCGGCGGGCAGCCGTTCGGCGATCCCCGAGGACACGTCGTCGAGGACGACCGTCTTCTCTCCGGCGTCGGCCATCGCCCGCACCACATGCGCGCCGATATAGCCCGCCCCACCCGTGATCAGCCATGTCATACCACCCACCCTATGGCCTGCTCCCGCGCGCCCCGGAGCGCGGCCGTCCCCGGGGCGCGCGGGCCGTCCGGACCCGGACGCCCGCGCTTCGGCGGCCGGCCCGGCCCGGGGCCGCCGGGGCGCGGTTTGGCGCAGGGGCGAGGATCGACAATGATGATCTCCGGACGGGGCCTCGCCGGGCCCGGGGGGCCGTGCCGGGGCGTTCGCGGCCGGTGAACTCCCGTTCCCGTGCATCCGATAGCCTCTGCCGACGAGTCGCCGCCCGTGCGCCACGGGCCGGGCCGCCGCGCATCCACACCTCGGTTCCAAGGAGTGAGTTCGTCTGTCGACCGCCATCCTCACCGGTCCGCCCGTACCCGGATCGTCACTCGATGGCGATCTGCGGTCGCTGGGCTTCGACGTCCTGATCGCCCCCGACTCCGATGACCCCGGGGCGACCGCCGCACTGCTCGCCGACGTTCCCGCCGCAGAGCGGGTCGCGGTCGTCGACGCACGTTTCGTCGGACATGTGCACGCGCTCCGGCTCGCGCTCACCGACCCCCGCTTCCCCGCCGCCGCCGTACCGGGCGCGCTGACGGCGCAGCCCGGGGCCCGTGCCGCGCTGACCCGGGCCCTGACGGCCGACGGCGCACCCGCCGCCACCGGGACGGAGGCTGGGGCCGTACCGTCCTCGCAGCGGACCGCCGAGCGGACGGAACCGCTGCCCGACGCCCTCGCGGCCGCGCTGGAGGACGGCGGCACCGCCGTCCACAGGCCCGAGCTGGGATCGCTGGTGGCGACCGTCCCCGACGATCCGCAGGCCCGCAACGAGGCCCGGCAGGCCGTCGCCGCCGTCGACGACGAGGCCGTACGGCTGCGCTCCGCGGTCAAGGCCCGCGACGGCTTCTTCACGACCTACGCGATCAGCCCGTACTCGCGCTACCTCGCCCGCTGGTGCGCCCGCCGCGGCTACACACCCAACCAGGTCACCACCGCCTCCCTGATCACCGCGCTGATCGCGGCCGGGGCCGCGGCCACCGGCACCCGCGGCGGCTTCGTCGCCGCCGGACTGCTGCTGCTCTTCTCCTTCGTCCTGGACTGCACGGACGGGCAGCTCGCCCGCTACTCGCTGCAGTACTCGACGATGGGCGCCTGGCTGGACGCCACCTTCGACCGGGCCAAGGAGTACGCGTACTACGCGGGCCTCGCCCTCGGCGCCGCCCGCGGCGGCGACGACGTATGGGCCCTGGCGCTGGCCGCGATGGTCCTCCAGACCTGCCGCCACGTCGTGGACTTCTCCTTCAACGAGGCCAACCACGACGCCGTCTCCAACACCAGCCCCACCGCCGCACTCTCCGACCGCCTCGACAGCGTCGGCTGGACGGTGTGGGTACGCCGGATGATCGTGCTGCCGATCGGTGAGCGCTGGGCCATGATCGCCGTGCTGACCGCGGTGACCACCCCCCGGATCGTCTTCTACGCCCTGCTCGCCGGCTGTGCCTTCGCCGCCTGCTACACCACCGCGGGACGGCTGCTGCGCTCCCTGACCCGCAAGGCCCGCAGGACCGACCGGGCCGCCCTGGCCCTGGCCGACCTCGCCGACTCCGGCCCGCTCGCCGAGGCCGTCGCCCGCGCCGGGCGCGGTGTCGCGGCCCGGCTGCCTGAGCTCGCCGTGCCGGTCCTCGCCCTGCTCGGCGGCGCCGCCGTGGTCACCACCGCGGCCCTGGCGCCCTACGGCTCCTGGGCGCCCGTGGCCGCCGCCGCGGTCTACGTCCTCACCTCGGGCCTGGCCGTCGCCCGGCCCCTCAAGGGCGCCCTCGACTGGCTGGTCCCGCCGATTTTCCGGGCCGCCGAGTACGGCACGGTCCTGGCCCTGGCCGCCCGCGCGGACGTCCCCGGGGCGCTGCCCGCGGCCTTCGGCCTGGTCGCGGCGGTCGCCTACCATCACTACGACACGGTGTACCGCATCCGTGGCGGCTCCGGCGCGCCCCCGCGCCTGCTGGTCAGGCTGACCGGCGGACACGAGGGCCGGACGCTGGCCGTCGCCCTGCTGGCCGCCCTGCTGACGGGCGCCGGCTTCACCATCGCGCTGACGGTGCTCGCGGTCGCCGTCGCCCTCGTGGTGCTGGTGGAGAGCATCCGCTTCTGGGTGTCCTCCGCCGCCCCCGCAGTACACGACGAAGGAGAAACCGCATGATCGGCCTCGTACTGGCAGCCGGTGCCGGACGGCGTCTTCGCCCCTACACCGACACGCTTCCGAAGGCCCTCGTGCCGGTCGACGGCGAGCGGACGGTCCTCGACCTGACCCTCGCGAACTTCGCCGAGATCGGCCTCACCGAGGTCGCGATCGTGGTCGGCTACCGCAAGGAGGCCGTCTACGAGCGCAAGGAGGCCCTGGAGGCGAAGTACGGGCTGAAGCTCACCCTCGTCGAGAACGACAAGGCGGAGGAGTGGAACAACGCCTACTCCCTGTGGTGCGCCCGTGAGGAGCTGAAGCGGGGCGTGATCCTCGCCAACGGCGACACCGTCCACCCCGTCTCCGTCGAGCGCACCCTGCTCGCCGCCCGCGGCAACGGACAGAAGATCATCCTCGCCCTCGACACGGTGAAGAACCTCGCCGACGAGGAGATGAAGGTGGTCGCCGAGGACGGCCCCGGGGTGCGCCGGATCACCAAGCTGATGGACCCGGCCGACGCCACCGGCGAGTACATCGGCGTCACCCTCATCGAGCCCGAGGCGGCCGAGGAGCTGGCCGACGCGCTGAAGACCACGTTCGAGCGCGACCCCGACCTCTACTACGAGGACGGCTACCAGGAGCTGGTGAACCGCGGCTTCACCGTCGACACCGCCCCCATCGGGGATGTGAAGTGGGTCGAGATCGACAACCACGACGACCTCGCGAAGGGCCGTGAGATCGCGTGCCAGTACTGACCCGGCTGATCCCCTCGCCGGTCGTCGTCGACATCCGCCCCGGCGCCCTGGACGACCTCGCGGTCATCCTCGCCGACCAGCGGATCTCGTCCTCCGGCACGCTCGCCGTCGCCATCAGCGGCGGCTCGGGCCGGGCCCTGCGCGAGCGGCTGGAGCCGGCCCTGCCGGGCGCCCACTGGTACGAGGTCGCGGGCGGCACCATCGACGAGGCCGTGAAGCTGGCCGACGCCATCAAGGGCAAGCGGTACGACGCGGTCGTCGGCCTCGGCGGCGGCAAGATCCTCGACGTCGCCAAGTACGCGGCGGCCCGGGTCGGCCTGCCGATGGTCGCGGTCGCCACCAATCTGGCCCACGACGGCATCTGCTCCCCGGTCGCCACCCTGGACAACGACAACGGCCGGGGCTCGTACGGACTGCCGACCCCGATCGCCACCGTCATCGACCTGGACGTGATCCGCTCCGCCCCGGCCCGCTACATCAGCTCCGGCATCGGCGACACCATCTCCAATCTGTCCGCCATCGCGGACTGGGAGCTGTCGCAGCGGATCAACGGCGAGAAGGTCGACGGCCTGGCCGCGGCGATGGCCCGGACGGCGGGCGAGTCGGTGCTCCGCCACCCCGGCGGCATCGGTGACGACGCGTTCCTCACGGTCCTCGCCGAAGCCCTGGTGCTGACCGGCATCGCCATCTCCATCAGCGGCGACACCCGCCCCTCATCGGGCGCCTGCCACGAGATCAGCCACGCCTTCGACCTGCTGTATCCGCAGCGGGCCGCCAGCCACGGCGAACAGGTCGGCCTCGGTGCCGCCTTCGCCATGCATCTGCGCGGCGACCAGGAGCGGTCCGGCCTCTTCGCCGAGGTGCTGCGCCGCCACGGGCTTCCGGTGCTCCCCGAGGAGATCGGGTTCAGCGCGGAGGAGTTCGTCGAGGCGGTGGCGTACGCGCCGCAGACCCGCCCCGGACGTTTCACCATCCTGGAACACCTCGACCTCACCACCGACCAGATCAGGGACGCGTACGCCGACTATGCCAAGACCATCCGTAGCTGAACTCCGCCCGGTCGTTCACCCGGAGGGTGTGAAGGACCGGCGCAGCGGCGAGCACTGGGCCGGGCGCCTGTACATGCGGGAGATCTCCCTCCGTGTCGACCGCTATGTGGTCAACACCCGTATCACCCCGAACCAACTGACCTATCTGATGGTCGTGGTCGGGGTGATAGGCGGCGCCGCGCTGCTGATCCCCGGGCTGACCGGGGCGATCCTGGCGGCGGTGCTGTTCCAGATCTACCTGCTGCTCGACTGTGTCGACGGCGAGGTGGCCCGCTGGCGCAAGCAGACCTCGGTCACCGGTGTCTACCTGGACCGGATCGGCCACTACCTCTGCGAGGCGGCCCTGCTGGTCGGCTTCGGCATCCGGGGCGCCGACGTCCTCGGCGACGGCCGCGCGGAGTGGCTGTGGGCGTTCCTCGGCACCGTCGCCGCCCTGGGCGCGATCCTCATCAAGGCCGAGACCGACCTCGTCGACGTGGCCCGCCAGCGCAGCGGACTGGCCGCGGTCAAGGACGAGGCGTCGGTGCCGCGCTCCTCCGGTCTGGCCCTGGCCCGCCGGGCGGCGGCCGCGCTGAAGTTCCACCGTCTCGTCGGCGGGATCGAGGCCAGCCTCTTCATCCTGGCCGCCGCGGTGCTGGACACGGTCCAGGGGGATCTGTTCTTCACCCGCCTCGGGATCGCGATCCTCGCCGGGATCGCCGTGCTCCAGACGCTGCTGCACCTGGTGTCTATCCTGGCCTCCAGCCGCCTGAAGTGATCCCCGGCCCCGGGGACGGAGCGGAGGAGTCCCCCCTCCGCCCGCCTCCCGGGGCCCTTGGCGCAGATACCGGCTCTAAGAGAGAGTTCCCGTGAGTGAGACAACCCCCGGCGGCGCGACGGCGCCCGCCCGTCCGTCCGTGGACGATCAACTGACCTCGGCGCAGCTCGCCGCCAAGTACGGTCTCTCGGTCAGCGGTGCGCGGCCGAGCCTGTTCCAGTACATCCGGCAGTTGTGGGGCCGGCGGCACTTCATCCTGGCGTTCTCGCAGGCCAAGCTGACCGCGCAGTACAGTCAGGCGAAGCTCGGGCAGTTGTGGCAGGTGGTGACCCCGCTGCTGAACGCGGCGGTGTACTACTTCATCTTCGGGCTGATCCTCAACGCCGACCGGGGCATGAGCCAGGAGGTCTTCATTCCCTTCCTGGTCACGGGCGTGTTCGTGTTCACCTTCACCCAGAGTTCGGTGATGGCGGGCGTGAAGTCGATCTCCGGCAATCTGGGTCTGGTGCGGGCGCTGCACTTCCCCCGGGCCTCGCTGCCGATCTCCCTGGCGCTCCAGCAGCTCCAGCAGCTCATGTTCTCGATGGCGGTCCTCGTGGTGATCGCCGTCTCCTTCGGCAGTTTCCCGTCCCTGTCGTGGCTGCTGATCCTGCCCGCGCTCGTGCTCCAGTTCGGGTTCAACACCGGCCTGGCGCTGATCATGGCCCGGCTGGGCAGCAAGACCCCCGACCTGGCGCAGCTGATGCCCTTCATCATGCGGACGTGGATGTACGCGTCCGGTGTGATGTTCTCCATCCCGGTGATGCTGGCGGACAAGCCGGCGTGGATCGCCGACGTCCTCCAGTGGAACCCGGCCGCGATCTACATGGACCTGATCCGGTTCGCGCTGATCGACGGCTACGGCTCCGAGAACCTGCCGCCGCACGTGTGGGCGTTCGCGGTGGGCTGGGCGGTGCTCTTCGGCGCCGCCGGGTTCGTGTACTTCTGGAAGGCGGAGGAGCGCTACGGCCGCGGCTGATGCCGGGGCATGCGGTGAGCGGAAGACCCGGGGCCGGACCCTTGTCCGGCCCGAGACTCCGGGACCGGAATCGACGTCCGGCCCGGCCAAGGCCCCCGCGGTGACATCCGGACGGGGGCCTTGTCGCGTCCTTGTCCCTACGGGCCGTACCGGCTCCCCTCGGGCCGGGGAGCCGCGCCCCGGTGGCCGGACGGCCGTGCGGGGTCGGAACCAAAACGCCAAAACGTCATGCTGAGAGGATGGTTGACCACCGGTGCAGTGCGATGGCGGTGACCACGGGGCCCGGGCGTATCGCCCGGCGCCGTACGACGTAAGCTGGACCGGTGCCGATTCACGGCAAGTGGGGCGATCCGTCCCGGGCGACTCATCGGGAGGACGGTCCCCACGCGGGAGCGACCACCGGCGGCGTGTCCGAAATAGGATGGATTGGATCGGCAGTGTAGAACGGGGGATGTGACGGCAATGATCGACAATCTCCAGCCCCGTGAGGCTTTGGCCGTCCCCGCACCAGGCAGTTTCGTATGAGCGGACACCAGCAGCCCCGTGTGCCCCGTCCGGCGGACCCGGCCCGGGCGACCCTCGACAAGGCCGCGGCCGAGAACTTCCCCGTGGCCCCCTTCTTCCTGCCGTCCGCCTGGCGCGACGACCTGATGGCGCTGTACGGCTTCGCCCGGCTGGTCGACGACATCGGTGACGGCGACCTCGACCCCGGCGGGGCGGATCTGCGCGCCCTCGGGCTCGCACCCGGTGCCGCCGGTGACCGGCTCGCCGCGCTCGACGCCTTCGAGACCGATCTGCGGCGCGCCTTCGCCGCCGCGGGCCGTTCCGTGCCCGCCGGCGACCCGGGCGCGGCGGATCCCGACGGGCCGCCCCGCCATCCGCTGCTGCGCGGTCTGGTGCCCGCCGTACGCCGCCACGCCCTCACCCCCGAGCCCTTCCTCGGCCTGATCGCGGCCAACCGGCAGGACCAGCGGGTACGGCGGTACGCGGACTACGGCGAACTCGTCGCCTACTGCGAACTCTCCGCGAACCCCGTCGGAAACCTGGTCCTCCAGGTCAGCGGCACCCTGACCCCGGAGCGGCTGCGCCGCTCCGACGCGGTCTGCACCGGCCTCCAGATCGTCGAGCACCTCCAGGACGTGCGCGAGGACCTCGGCCGCGACCGCATCTATCTGCCCGCCGACGATCTGCGGCGGTTCCATGTCACCGAGGCCGATCTGGCAGCCCCGTCCGCGTCCGCCTCCGTACGCAGCCTGATCGCGTACCAGGCCGACCGCGCCCGGAAGCTGCTGCTCGAAGGAGTTCCGCTGGTGGGGAGCGTGCGGGGGCGGCTGAGGCTGCTGCTCGCCGGTTTCGTGGGCGGTGGACTCGCCGCGGTCGACGCGATCGCGTCCGCCGGATTCGACGTACTGCCCGGGCCGCCCAAGCCCGCCAGGACACAGTTGCTGCGCTCCGTGGGGGCCGTGATGCAGCGAGCGCGTAGAGAGGGGTGAGCCGGAGGATGGACGGACCGGCCAGCGTGTCGGCGGCGGTGCAGGCCGCGTACAGCTACTGCGAGACGGTCACGGGAGCACAGGCCCGTAACTTCGCCTACGGGATCAGACTCCTGCCGACCGACAAGCGGCAGGCGATGTCCGCGCTGTACGCGTTCTCCCGCCGGGTGGACGACATCGGCGACGGACCCCTCGGCGGGGCCGAGAAGAGGGAGCGTCTGGAAGGGACCCGGGAGGTGCTCGACCGGGTGCGCAGAGGAGCCGTGTCCGAGGACGACACCGACCCCGTCGCGGTCGCCCTCGCGGACGCCGCCGCGCGTTTCCCGATCCCGCTCGAAGGACTCGACGAGCTGATCGACGGCGTTCTGATGGACGTACACGGTGAGACGTACGAGACCTGGGACGATCTGCGCGCGTACTGCCGCTGCGTCGCGGGCGCCATCGGACGGCTCTCGCTGGGCGTCTTCGGCACCCAGCCCGGGGTACCGGGCGCCGAACGGGCCGCCGAGTACGCCGACACCCTGGGACTCGCCCTGCAACTCACCAACATCCTGCGGGACGTTCGCGAGGACGCCGCCAACGGACGGGTCTATCTCCCGGCCGACGATCTGGCCAAGTTCGGCTGCTCGGCGGGCTTCCACACCGAGACCCCGCCACCGGGCGCCGACTTCACCGGCCTGGTCCACTTCGAGGTGCGCCGCGCCCGTGCCCTTTTCGCCGAGGGCTACCGGCTGCTGCCGATGCTGGACCGCCGCAGCGGTGCCTGCGTCGCCGCGATGGCCGGGATCTACCGGCGGCTGCTGGACCGGATCGCCGCCGATCCCGAAGCCGTGCTCCGCGGCCGGGTCTCCCTGCCCGGACACGAGAAGGCGTACGTCGCGATCCGCGGACTCTCCGGAATCGACACCCGGCACATCAGCCGCCAGAGCCTCAGGGGGCGTGCCTGATGCCCCGCCGCCACCGGCACCGCACCGCCGCGCCACGGGCAACCGTGCGCGGCGGGGACGCGTCCCTGCACTCGACGGCCCGAGGGGAGGTCGTATGACGGACCGGACCGGTAACCCGCCGACCATGGCCGCGGTCGTGGTCGGCGGCGGTCTCGCCGGGGTGACCGCGGCCCTGCGGCTCGCCGAGGCCGGACTCGGCGTGACCCTGCTGGAGGGCCGCCCCCGGCTGGGCGGCCTCGCCTTCTCCTTCCGCCGCGGCGACCTCGTCGTCGACAACGGCCAGCATGTGTATCTGCGCTGCTGCACCGCCTACCGCTGGTTCCTCGACCGGATCGGCGGTACGGCGCTGGCGCCCGTACAGGACCGGCTCGACGTGCCCGTAGTGGACGCCGACCGGCCCGCCGGGTCCCGGCTCGGCAGACTGCGGCGCACGGCACTGCCGGTCCCGCTGCACCTGGCCGCGAGCCTGGCCACGTACCCCCATCTCTCCCTCGCGGAACGGGCCTCCGTGGGACGGGCCGCGCTGGCGCTCCGCGGCCTCGACCCCGCCGACCCGGCACTCGACGGCATCGACTTCGCCTCCTGGCTGCACCGCCACGGGCAGTCGCCGCGCACCGTCGAGGCGCTCTGGGACCTCGTCGGAGTGGCCACCCTCAACGCCCGGGCCGCCGACGCCTCCCTGGGCCTGGCCGCCATGGTCTTCAAGACCGGGCTGCTGTCCGAGCCCGGCGCCGCCGACATCGGCTGGGCCCGGGTGCCCCTGGGCGACCTCCACGACACCCTCGCCCGTACGGCGCTCGAAGCCGCCGGAGTCCGCGTGGTGACCGGCACCCGGGTCAAGGACGTCGCCCGCGACGGCCACGGCCGCTGGCTGGTGCAGACCGACGAGGAACTGCTCGACACGGACACCGTCGTCCTCGCCACCGCCCAGCGCGAAACCCACGCCCTGCTGCCCGAGGGCGCGCTCGACGCCCCCGACCGGCTGCTCGACATCGGGACCGCGCCGATCCTCAACGTCCATGTCGTCTACGACCGCCCGGTCCTGCGCCGGCCCTTCTTCGCCGCCCTGGGCTCGCCCGTGCAGTGGGTGTTCGACCGTACGGACGCCTCCGGGCTGAACGACGGCGGTCAGTATCTGGCCCTGTCCCAGTCCGCCGTCCAGGACGAGATCGACGCACCCGTCGCGGAGTTGCGCGCCCGCTATCTGCCGGAGCTGGAGCGGCTGCTGCCGCCCACCCGTACCGCGGTCGTCCGCGACTTCTTCGTCACCCGGGAACGCACTGCGACCTTCGCGCCCGCGCCCGGCGTCGGACGGCTGCGCCCCGGGGCCCTCACCCGGGCGCCCGGCCTCTACCTCGCCGGGGCGTGGACCGCCACCGGCTGGCCCGCGACCATGGAGGGCGCCGTGCGCAGCGGACTGACCGCCGCGGGCGCCGCCCTCGCCGCCCTGGGCCGCCCCCACGAACATCCGCTCAAGGAGGCGGCGTGAGCCTGCGCACCGGACCCACCGTGACCAGCGAAGCAATCGACATCAGGAGAGAGACCGTGCCGACAGTGCCCTCGGCGAACCCGGCGGAACACACCGCGCCCGGCATCGAGCGCGCGGACGGCGCGGCCGGGGTCGACATCGCGGCGCTCCTGGAGCGTGCCAGGGAGATGTCCGCACCGGTCCTGCGGGCTGCCGTCGACCGGCTGGCCCCTCCGATGGACACCGTCGCCGCCTACCACTTCGGGTGGATCGACGCCCAGGGGCGGCCCGCCGACGGCGACGGCGGGAAGGCCGTGCGCCCGGCGCTCGCCCTGCTCTCCGCCGAGGCCGCGGGCGCCCCGCCCCAGGCGGGTGTCCCGGGTGCCGTCGCCGTCGAACTGGTCCACAACTTCTCCCTGCTGCACGACGACCTGATGGACGGCGACGAGCAGCGCCGCCACCGCGACACGGTGTGGAAGGTCCACGGCCCCGCCCAGGCCATCCTGGTCGGCGACGCGCTGTTCGCGCTCGCCAACGAGGTGCTGCTGGAGCTGGGCACGGTGGAGGCGGGGCGGGCGACGCGCCGGCTGACCACCGCGACCCGGAAGCTGATCGACGGCCAGGCGCAGGACATCTCCTACGAGCACCGCGAGCGCGTCAGCGTCGAGGAGTGCCTGGAGATGGAGGGCAACAAGACCGGTGCGCTGCTGGCCTGCGCCGTGTCCATCGGCGCCGTACTCGGCGGTGCCGACGACCGGACCGCCGACGCCCTGGAGCGCTACGGCTACCACCTCGGCCTCGCCTTCCAGGCGGTGGACGACATCCTCGGCATCTGGGGCGACCCGGACGCCACCGGCAAGCAGACCTGGAGCGATCTGCGCCAGCGGAAGAAGTCGCTGCCCGTGGTGGCGGCGCTCGCCGAGGGCGGGGAGGCGTCCCGGCGGCTCGGGGAGCTGCTCGCCGCCGATGCCAAGAGCAGCGACTTCGACTCCTTCTCGGAGGAGGAGTTCGCCACCCGGGCCGCGCTGATCGAGGCGGCGGGCGGCCGCGAGTGGACCTCCCAGGAGGCGCGCCGCCAGCACACGATCGCCATCGAGGCACTCGACGCCGTCGAGATGCCCGGCCGGGTGCGGGAGCAGCTGATCGCCCTCGCCGACTTCGTCGTCGTCCGCAAGCGCTGACCGGGCCCGGTCCCGCTCCGGGGCCGGCCCTGTCCGGGAGACGGATGGCCCGTCCATCCGGCCGATCCCTCGACAAAGCGCCCCTCGGGCAACTATGACGGAATCCTTCACGGAAGAGATGATCCTCATCACCTATACGCCGATACGCATCGCAGTCGCCGGCAGGTGACCGGACAACCGTTTCACCCGCCGACGGCATACCCCCAGTACAGCGCAGCACGACCACTGCACCGAAGGGGAAGCCATGACAGCGACGACCGACGGAAGCGGCGGGCCCGTGCGGGCCCGCGCCGCCGCGGACAGTGAGACAGCGAGTGCCCCGGCTCCCGCGGGCCGCCCCGGGGAGCGGACCGCGGGTGACGAGCGGACCGGATCGGCCCGGCGGGCCGTCAACCGGGCCGTGGACCATCTGCTGGCCCGGCAGGACGCCGAGGGCTGGTGGAAGGGCGACCTCGAAACCAATGTGACGATGGACGCCGAGGACCTGCTGCTCCGTCAGTTCCTCGGCATCGGTGACCGGGCCGTCACCGAGGCCTCGGCCCGTTTCATCCGCGGCCGGCAGCGCGCCGACGGCACCTGGGCCACCTTCTACGGCGGTCCCGGCGAACTCTCCGCCACCGTCGAGGCGTACGTCGCCCTCCGTCTCGCCGGGGACCTGCCGGGGGACCCCCATATGGCCCGGGCCGCCGCCTGGGTCAGGGAACAGGGCGGAATCGCCGCGACCCGCGTGTTCACCCGGATCTGGCTGGCGCTCTTCGGCTGGTGGCGGTGGGAGGACCTGCCGGTCGTCCCCCCCGAGCTGATCTTCCTGCCGAAGTGGTTCCCGCTGAACATCTACGACTTCGGCTGCTGGGCCCGGCAGACCATCGTGCCGCTGACGGTGGTCTCGGCCCGGCGCCCGGTGCGTCCGGCGCCCTTCGCCCTGGACGAGCTGCACACCGACCCCCTGCTGCCGAACCCTCCCCGCCCGCTGGCGCCCGCGAACAGCTGGGAGGGCTTCTTCCAGCGCGCGGACCGGGCCCTGCACCGCTACCACCGGGTGGCGCCGCGCAGGGTACGGGAGTCCGCGATCGCCGCCGCGTCCCGCTGGATCGTGGAGCGGCAGGAGAACGACGGCTGCTGGGGCGGCATCCAGCCGCCCGCCGTGTACTCCCTGATCGCGCTCCATCTCCTCGGCTACGACCTGGGACATCCCGTGATGCGGGCCGGAATCGAGTCCCTCGACCGCTTCGCGATCTGGGAGAAGACCGAGACCGGCGCCCCGGTCCGGATGATCGAAGCCTGCCAGTCCCCGGTCTGGGACACCTGTCTGGCCACCGTCGCCCTCGCCGACGCCGGTCTCGCCCCCGACCATCCCGCGCTGGTGCGGGCCGCCGACTGGATGCTGGGGGAGGAGATCGTCCGCCCCGGTGACTGGGCGGTGCGCCGCCCCGGACTGGCCCCCGGCGGCTGGGCCTTCGAATTCCACAACGACAACTACCCGGACATCGACGACACCGCCGAGGTGGTGCTGGCCCTGCGCCGGGTGGCCCATCCCGATCCGGCGCGGGTCGACGCTGCGGTGGCCCGTGCCGGACGGTGGACCCTCGGGATGCAGTCGCGCGACGGCGGCTGGGGGGCGTTCGACGCCGACAACACCAGCCCGTTCCCCAACCGGCTGCCGTTCTGCGATTTCGGGGAGGTGATCGACCCGCCGTCGGCGGACGTCACCGCGCATGTCCTGGAGATGCTGGCGTACGAGGGCCGGGCCCACACCCCCCGGGCCCGGCGCGCCGTCGACTGGCTGCTCGCCCACCAGGAGCCGGGCGGCGCCTGGTTCGGCCGCTGGGGCGTCAACTACGTCTACGGTACGGGGTCGGTGGTCCCGGCCCTGGTCGCGGCCGGCATCCCGGCCGCCCACCCGGCCCTGCGGCGCGCCGTCGACTGGCTGCGCTCGGTGCAGAATCCCGACGGCGGCTGGGGCGAGGACCTGCGCTCGTACGACCACGGCGCCTGGGCCGGGCAGGGTTCCTCCACCCCCTCCCAGACCGCCTGGGCGCTGCTGGCGCTGCTGGCGGCGGGGGAGCGGGATTCCGAGTCCGCCGAACGCGGGGTGCGGTGGCTGGTCGAGGCGCAGCGGGACGACGGCGGCTGGGACGAGCCGTACTTCACCGGCACCGGTTTCCCCTGGGACTTCTCCATCAACTACCACCTCTACCGGCAGGTGTTCCCGCTGACCGCGCTCGGACGCTATGTGCACGGCGAGCCGCCCGTGGGCGGCGTACCGCGGGCCGGGACGCCGCGCGCCGTCGCCGTCACCGCCCGTAAGGGAAGCTGATGGCCGGCGCCGGCCCGGCGGGCCCCCCGGCCGCCCCGGCCCCCCCTGACGCCACAGCGCCGCTGCTGATCGCCTGTGCGCTCGGCATCGAGCGGCTGGCCCTGCGCGGGGGCGACCACAGCGGTGCCCGGGGACCGGTGACGGTGCTGCGCACCCGGATGGGGCCGGTGAACGCGGAGCGCGCGGTCCGGGCGGCGCTCACCGGCGATGCGCTGCGGCACGCGGCAGTGGTCGCCTCCGGCTTCTGCGCCGGACTGGCCCCCGGGATGCACCCCGGCGATGTCGTCGTTGCGGGGGAGACCCGGGGCGGCGACGGCTCCCCCGTGGTCTGCACGGACACCGGGCGGCTCGCGGACGCCGTCGCCCGGGCCCTGCCCGGCCACCGGGTGCACCGCGGACCGCTGACCGGATCGGACCATGTCGTACGCGGCCCGGAGCGGGCCGAACTGCTGGCCACCGGCGCGATCGCGGCCGATATGGAGTCGGCGGCCACACTCCGTACCGCACTGGCCGCCGGACCCCGCGCGGTTGCCGCCGTCCGGGTGGTCGTGGACGCCCCGGAGCATGAACTCGTCCGAATCGGCACGGTACGCGGTGGAATATCAGCCTTCCGTGTTCTCCGTGCCGTGCTTCCCGCTCTTCATGAATGGCACCGTTCTTTGCTGCTCCCCAGGAGGTGAGCCAGATGGCCATGCCACTCCGTCAGACCATCCGGGTAGGAACGTATCTCTTCGAACAGAAGCTCCGCAGGCGGGAGAAGTTTCCGCTGATCGTCGAGTTGGAACCGCTGTACGCCTGCAATCTGAAATGCGAGGGCTGCGGAAAGATCCAGCATCCGGCGGGAGTGCTCAAGCAGCGGATGCCGGTGGCCCAGGCCGTGGGGGCGGTGCTGGAGTCCGGGGCGCCGATGGTCTCCATCGCGGGCGGCGAACCCCTGATGCACCCCCAGATCGACGAGATCGTGCGGCAGCTCGTCGCCCGGCGGAAGTACGTCTTCCTCTGCACCAACGCCGTACTGCTCCGCAAGAAACTGGAGAAGTTCACCCCCTCCTCGTACTTCGCCTTCGCCGTGCACATCGACGGACTGCGCGAGCGGCACGACGAGTCCGTCGCCAAGGAAGGGGTGTTCGACGAGGCGGTCGAGGCCATCAAGGAGGCCAAGCGGCGCGGCTTCCGGGTCACCACCAACTCGACCTTCTTCAACACCGACACCCCGCAGACCGTCGTCGAGGTCCTCAACTACCTCAACGACGACCTCCGGGTCGACGAGATGATGATCTCCCCCGCCTACGCCTACGAGAAGGCACCCGACCAGGAGCACTTCCTGGGCGTCGAACAGACCAGGGAACTCTTCCGCAAAGCCTTCGCCGGCGGCAACCGCAAGCGCTGGCGGCTCAACCACTCCCCGCTCTTCCTGGACTTCCTGGAGGGCAAGGCGGACTTCCCCTGCACCGCCTGGGCGATCCCGAACTACTCCCTCTTCGGCTGGCAGCGCCCCTGCTATCTGATGAGCGACGGCTACGTCCCGAGCTACCGGGAGCTGGTGGAGGAGACCGACTGGGAGAAGTACGGGCGCGGCAAGGACCCCCGCTGCGCCAACTGCATGGCGCACTGCGGCTACGAACCGACCGCGGTCCTGGCCACCATGGGCTCCCTGAAGGAATCCCTCAGGGCCGCCCGCGAAAGCGTGTCGGGCAGCCGGAGCTGACCCGGAGCCCGCCCGGGCCCGGCCCGCGGCGGAGCAGGAAGTGGCGGCGGGCCGCGGCCCGCCGCCACTGCGAGCGGAGCACGCAGACCGAGAGGGACAGCCGGCCGTGCCGTCTCACCCCGGTGGAGACCGCCGGCCGGATCAGCGCCGTACTGGCAGCCAAGGAGAACCCCGCTCCATGACCCCGACCCCGACCCCGTCACCGGAACCGACGCCGCCCGGGGCCGCCGCTCCGGCCGGGAGCTTCGACCTCGCCGGACTGCTGGCCGAACGCGGCGGCGAGCGGTACGCCCTGCACGCCCGCCACCTCAACCCCCAGCTGCCGCGGATGCTGCGCACCATCGGCTTCGACCGCACCTATGTACGAGCCGAGGGCGCCTACTTCTGGGACGCCGAAGGCAACGACTATCTGGACATGCTCGCGGGCTTCGGGGTGATGGGCCTGGGCCGCCACCATCCCGTGGTCCGCAAGGCGCTGCACGACGTCGTCGACGCCTCCCTCCCCGATCTCACCCGCTTCGACTGCCCGCCGCTGCCCGGACTCCTCGCCGAGCGGCTGCTGGCGTACAGCCCGCATCTGGAGCGGGTGTTCTTCTCCAACAGCGGTACGGAGGCGGTGGAGACCGCGCTGAAGTTCGCCCGGTACGCCACCGGACGGCCCAGGGTCCTCTACTGCCACCATGCCTTCCACGGGCTGACCACCGGCTCCCTCTCGGTCAACGGCGAGTCCGGTTTCCGCGACGGCTTCGCCCCGCTGCTGCCCGACACCGCCGTCGCCCTGGGCGATGTGCCCGCCCTGGAGCGCGAGCTGGCCCGGGGCGATGTGGCGGCCCTGGTGGTGGAGCCCATCCAGGGCAAGGGGGTGTACGCGTCCCCGCCCGGCTATCTCGCCGCCGCCCAGGAACTCCTCCACCGGCACAAGGCGCTGCTGATCGCGGACGAGGTGCAGACCGGTCTCGGCCGGACCGGCGACTTCTACGCCTACCAGCACGAGCCGGGGGTGGAGCCGGATCTCGTCTGCGTCGCCAAGGCGCTCTCCGGCGGCTATGTGCCGGTCGGTGCCACCCTCGGCAAGGGGTGGATCTTCGAGAAGGTCTACTCGTCGATGGACCGGGTGCTGGTGCACTCCGCCAGCTTCGGCTCCAACGCCCAGGCGATGGCCGCCGGGCTCGCCGTCCTCGCGGTCATCGAGGACGAAGGGCTGGTCGCCCGCGCCCGCGCCACCGGCGATCTGCTCCGCGGCCGTCTGGGTGCGCTGGTCGACCGGTACGAATTCCTCCACGAGGTCCGCGGCCGGGGTCTGATGACCGGCATCGAGTTCGGCCGCCCCCGCTCGCTGGCCCTGCGCAGCCGGTGGGCGATGCTCCAGGCGGCCCGCAAGGGACTCTTCGCCCAGATCGTGGTCGCTCCGCTGCTGCAGAAGCACCGGATCCTCACCCAGGTCTCCGGCGACCACCAGGAGGTGATCAAGCTGATCCCGCCGCTGACCATCGGGGAGCCGGAGGTCGACCGCTTCGTGACCGCCTTCACGGCGGTCATGGACGAGGCCCACGCCGGGGGCGGACTGCTCTGGGACTTTGGAAAGACGCTGGTCAAGCAGGCGGTGGCCCAGCGCTGAGATCATACGATCGGGAAATTTTTGCCTCCGGGGCAAGAAACTTGCCTCGGAGGCATTTTCCTGGCGCAATGGAGTCATGCAGAGTCCTCCCGGGGGCCACCCCCCGGACCTCCGATCCACGGCGCCCGGCGGCCCCGCCGCCGGGGAGGCGCCCGACGCCCTGCCGGACGTGGCACCCAGGCTGCGCGATCTGCGCCGCAGGCGCGGGCTCACCCTGGAGGCCGCCGCCCACCGCGCCGGACTGTCGCCCGCGCATCTGTCCCGGCTGGAGACCGGCCGCAGGCAGCCCTCGCTGCCGATGCTGCTCGGCCTCGCCAGGATCTACGGTACGACAGTCGCCGAGCTGCTCGGCGAGTCGGCACCCGAGCACGACCCCGTGATCCGGGCCGGCAGCCGGGAACCCTCCCAGGCCGACGGCTGGACCTACCACCAGGTCGGCAGCCCGGGCCGGGCCATGCAGACGCTCCGCCTCATCGTGCCGTACGGCGCCCAGGGCGAGCTGGTCCGCCAGCATCCCGGCGAGGAGTGGCTCTACGTCCTCGACGGCCGGGTCCGGCTCGGTCTCGGTGACACCGTCCACGAACTGGGCCCCGGCGACAGCGCGCACTACGACTCGCTGACCCCGCACCGGATCGCCGCCGCCACCCGCGACGGAGCCGAGATGATCTTCGTCCACACCCTGCTGCAGAGCCCCGACATCTTCCATCCGCACTTCTAGGTCCCCTCTCCGGTCTTCCGGTCTTCCGGATCTTGCCGATCCGGCCCGGTCCGGGAGAAGGGCCCGGGCCGCCCGACGGTCCGCACCGTCCCGCCCGTGCAGATGCGATCCGGCCCCGCGCCGGAGGAACCCGGCCGTCGCGCCGGAGAAAGCAGAGGCCGTCATGGTCGAGAACCCCGCCGCTTCCGAAGGCGCCCAGGCCGCCGGTACCACCCCCCGTGCGAAGAACGAGGAGGGCAAGTTCCCGAAGGGGATCTGGATCCGGCTCTTCGCCTATCTGGTCGCCGGACACGTCTTCGCCGGCTTCCTCTACCTGCTCTTCGAGGTCGGGGCCAAGTAGACCGCCCGGACCCCGGGGCCGAACCAGGGGCAGCCCGCCCGGCCGGCGGCTGAGGGCCGCACCGCGATCCGCCCGGCACCGGCCCGGCGCCCGGCGCGACGCTCTGCGGCCGGGCAGGGGCCCCGCTCGCACCGCAGAGCCGAGCCCGCTCCGGACGCCCGGGGCCCGCTCAGTCCGTGCCGAGCAGCCTCTCCCGCAGCCGCTCCCGGGTCGCGGAAGAGAGGCCGAGCCCCTCGGAGAGATAGCGCGGCGTACCGCCCCATACCGAGTCGACGGCGTCGAAGGCCGCGTGCAGATACGCCGCGCGGGCGTCGAACAGCGGGCTCAGCAGCTCCATCACCTCCGGCGACATGCCCTCCGGGGCGTCCTCCGCCCGGCGCACCCGGTAGCGCCGGTGCGGGTCGTTCGACTTGAGATAGTCCGCCTCGACGGCCTCCCGCTCCACACCCACCGCGAGCAGGGTCACCGCGACCGACAGCCCCGCCCGGTCCTTGCCCGCCGCGCAGTGCATCAGCGCGGGGACGCTGTCCTCGGCCAGCGCGTGCAGCACCCGGCTGTGCTCGGCCGTCCGCCCGGTGATGATCGTCCGGTACGCGTCCACCATCCGCTGCGCCGCCCGGCCGTCTGCCAGCAGGGACCGCAGCTGTGACAGATCACCCCGCCGCACCACCTGCCAGAACTCGGCGCCGTCCGCCGGGTCGCTCAGCGGGAGGTTGAGATTCCGGACCCCGGGCAGGGTCACGTCCGGGCCCTCGATGCGGATATCGGCGGCATTGCGGAAGTCGAAGACCGTGTGCAGTCCGAGACCGGCGAGAAAAGCGGCGTCGCTCGCGGTGGCATGGGCCAGATGGCCGCTGCGGTAGAGCCGTCCGAAGCGCACTGCACGGCCGTCGGTCGACGGCAGTCCGCCGACGTCGCGGAAGTTGCGGATCCCGGCCAGCTCCGGCTCGGTCGACGGGACCTGCGGCACCTGCTGCGTCACAACGGCTCCCTGGGCAGTCACGGCCGTCGGCGCCGGTCGCCGACGGTGGCATGACCTTGACGATACGACATTGATTCCTCAGGCAATCATTCCATCGGATGGTCATGAACTGCACGGTGAATGCATGGTGGGCGCTCGGCGCCCGGACGTGCCACCGACTGTCGAATGAACAGCTTCTGTCCCCTATGTCCGTCATGGTCTCTTCGTTGGAACATGCCCTGTCTCGTTGGGAGATGGGGAGCGGCTCATGAGCAGGATCACAATCGTGACGGTGTGTGGCGGTGGCCCGGGAGGGGCATACGGACGCCCGGCGGGAGTTGACGGGGTGACGCCCACGGAGGGTCACCGCGGTCGGCCCGTCCTCAAGATCGGCTCCGCCCGTCGCCGGGTGAGTGGCTTGTTCCTGCTCTTATGGCCGGTCTACGGTCACCGCACTCCGGTCGGACCGCCGAATCCTGCCGCCGTCCGGAACCCTTCACCCGAAGCACGTGGCAGGAGCGGGGGACCCAGGTAGTCCGCCGGACGGGAAACCGTCCGGCTCGGGGTGAAGTCGCGCCGTGCGCGACCGGGCACCTCCCGCCCGAACCCGACAGCTCACCTCGCAGGCGCCGGAGAGGAAACGCGCCATGCCCGGAAAGGGTAAGCACCGCCGTCCCAAGTCGACGGTCATCACTCGTGGAATCGTCGCTGCCGGTACCGGCGGTGCCGCCATCGCCCTGCCCCTGATCGGGGCCACCGGCGCCCATGCCGCCGAACAGGCCGCCCCCGCCGCCCCGACCGCCGCCGTCGCCCCGGCGGCCGCCCCCGCCGCCGCTGCCGAGAAGTCCGCCGGATCAGCCACGTACATCGTGGTCGCCGGGGACCATCTGTCCAAGATCGCCTCCGAGCGGGACGTCGAGGGCGGCTGGCAGGCGCTGTACGCCGACAACCGCGCCGCGGTCGGCGACGACCCGTCCCTGATCCACCCGGGTCTGAAGCTGGTGCTCGACGGCAAGGGCGCCGAGCGCGCCCCCGAGGCCCCGGCCGCCAAGAAGGCCGAGGCGGCCGAGCCCGCGCAGACGGTTGAGAAGGGTGAGCGGGCCTCGCGCGACGGTGCCCGTCCCGCCGCCCCCGCCCCGGCCGCCGCCGAGCCCGCCGCCCCGGCGCGGCAGGAGACCGCCCCGGCGCCCGCGCCGGAGCCCGCCCCCGAGGCCGCCTCCGGCTCCTGGGCCGCCCCGCTCGCCGGTGCCCAGGTCAGCACCCCGTACCGGGCCTCCGGTGCCATGTGGTCCAGCGGCTACCACACCGGTGTCGACTTCGCGGTCCCGACGGGCACCTCCGTCCGGTCCATCGGCCCCGGCACGGTCGTCTCCGCGGGCTGGGCCGGCGCGTACGGCAACGAGGTCGTCGTCCAGCACACCGACGGCACCTACTCCCAGTACGCCCACCTCTCCTCCCTCTCCGTCTCGGCGGGCCAGTCCGTCGACGGCGGACAGCAGATCGGCCTCTCCGGCTCGACCGGCAACTCCAGCGGCCCGCACCTGCACCTGGAGGTCCGCACCGGACCGGCCTACGGCTCCGACATCGACCCGGTCGCCCATCTCCGCGGCCACGGCGTCTCCCTCTGAGACGCCGCAGCTCCGGCCCTGGGCCCCGCCGCCCCGGCGCCCGGCGAATCCCCCGCGACACCCCGTGTCGCGGGGGATTCCCCGTATTCCCACCACCCCGGGTGATCACGGTGGGATAGATCACGGCCCGTCAACCCCTCCCTACGGTCGCGTAGGTCACATCCGCGGAGAGAGGATGGCCTCCGTGGGAGACGATTCGAGAACTTATGACCAGTCCGGAATCGGGTCGTACGCGGCGATCGGGGACAGTTTCACCGAGGGCGTGGGGGACCCGGGGCCCGGGGGGACCTACCTCGGCTGGGCGGACCGCTTCGCGGGACTGCTCGCCGACCGCAGACCGGAACACACCTTCCGGTACGCCAATCTCGCCGTACGCGGCAGACTTCTCGACCAGATCGTGGAGGAGCAGGTCCCCAGGGCGAAGGAACTCGCCCCGGACCTGGTGTCGTTCTGCGCCGGGGGCAACGACATCATCCGTCCCGGCACCGACCCCGACGATGTGGCGGAGCGTTTCGAACGTGCCGTCGCCGAACTGACCGGCGCCGTCGGCACGGTCATGGTGACCACCGGGTTCGACACCCGGAACGTGCCCGTCCTGCGCCATCTGCGCGGCAGGATCGCCACGTACACGGCCCATGTCCGGGCCATCGCCGACCGCTACGACTGCCCGGTGCTCGACCTGTGGTCGCTCCGGTCCGTACAGGACCGCAGGGCCTGGGACCCCGACCGGCTGCACCTGTCGCCGGAAGGGCACACCCGGGTCGCGCTGCGGGCCGCCCAGGTCCTCGGCCTGGAGGTGTCCGCCGACCCGGACCGGGCGTGGCCGCCCGTACCGGTGCGGGGCACCCTCGAAGTCCGGCGCGACGACATCCAGTGGGCGCGGGAGTACCTCGGGCCGTGGATCGGACGGCGGCTGCGAGGCGAGAGCTCCGGCGACCACGTGGAGGCCAAGCGGCCCGATCTGCTGCCGCTGTGACCCCTTCCGGCGGTCAGGGACCGGCCGGGCCGCCGGAAGGGAGCACCCCCGGAGCCGGTATGCGCTCCAGCACCCCGCCCGCGAAGACGTCGTACAGCGGCAGGGATTCGAGGTGGACGTACCCGATGTGGCAGTCGCAGACCGCCAGCGGACAGGCCCGCGGCCGCAGCGCAGCGCGGTAGGAGCCGTCGTAGAGGTTGCCCAGCGGGGCGGGGACGAAATGGCAGCGGCGGACCGTCCCGTCGCCGTCAACCGAGACCACCGACTCTCCCGTACGGCACGGCAGCCCGGCCGAAGCGTGCGGATGGCGGCTGTACGCGAACAGCGGGTCGATCGCGGCCCATCCGGCGGCCTCGGCATCGGTGTAGGTGTGCCCCTCGGCCGCGTTCACCCAGAGGTAGACGTGTTCCGGCAGTTCGGCGCGGAGCCGCAGCGCGGGCTCGCGGTGCTCAGGCAGACCGACGATCCCGACGCTGAAGCGGATCCCCAGGGCGGCCAGCTCCCGGGTCTTGCCGAGGAAGCGGTCGTACGGCGTCTGACCCGGATGGTACGTGCACCAGAGCGCCACCTTCTCCGGATCGGCGTCGGCCAGCCAGCCGGTGCGGCAGCTCAGGTTGGTCTGCACGGCCACCCGCCCGACCTGGGGCAGTCCGGACAGCTCCACCAGGGCCCGCCGGTACCAGGAGCGGACCAGAGCTTCGCCCCAGGGGGTGAAGAGCACCGAGAAACGGCCCCCGGCGGGCGCCGTCGGCTGGTCGGCCACCCATCCGCAGAATCGTTCCAGCGCGGCGCGGTCGGCGCGCAGGGTCTCCGGACTGTCCCGCCGCTTGGCGAACGGGCAGTAGGGACAGTCGTAGTCGCAGGAGGCCAGCGGCCCCCGGTAGAGCATCGTCAGATCCACGGCGCCGCCCTCACTTCGGCTCGTAGGCGGCCATCCCGGCACGCACGGCGGGAGAGAACAGCTCGGGACCCAGCGCGTCCGAGTGCGCGAGCCCCTCGGGGCCGAGCCGGAGGAGACCGGCGGGCGCGTCCCGGTCCAGCCAGCCCAGCGCGGCGAACCGCGCCAGCTCCGGGCCGAAGTCGTCCTCGGGCGCGCTGCCGAAACGGTCCCGGTACTCCTCCGCCGCCAGCCCCCTGGCCTGGAGCAGCGACTGGAGCAGATGGCGCCGCCGGGACTCCGTACCGTCCATGGCGAAACCGACCTCGGCCCGCCCGAAGTCCTCGGTACGGGTGTAGTCGTCGATGATGCCCCGCACTTCGGACGCGCCCACCGCGTAGTCGAACGAATAGTGCAGCCGGGAGGTGTACGAGCGGGCACCGCAGCCCAGTCCGATCATGCCGTCGGTCTGGCAGGCGTAGTCGTCGGGGCCCCGCGCCTCGCCCGCCCCGGGCGCGTCCGTCCGGCGGAACATCCGCATCGACACCTGCTCGTACCCCCGGGCCAGGAGGTGGTCCCGGCCCCGGCGGTACAGCGCGAGGCGCCGGGCGTCCCACTCCAGGTCGCTCTCCCTGACCCGCCGGTCCAGACCGGTCAGCGGCCGGACGTACAGCGGGTAGAGATACAGCTCCTCCGGACGCCAGCCGAGCGCGGCGTCCAGGGAGTAGCGCCAGGTCCGCTCGGTCTGGCCGTCGATTCCGTAGATCAGGTCGATGTTCAGGACGGGGACGCCGCTGTCCCGGATGCGGCCGAGCGCGGCCTCGACGTCGGCCCCGCGCTGGGGGCGGACGGCGGCCCTCGCCTCCTCGGCGACGAAGCTCTGGACCCCGATGCTCAGCCGGGTCGCGCCCCGGGCGGCCAGGACCGCGAGCCGGTCGGCGGTGGCGGTCGAGGGGGAGGTCTCCACGGAGAGCGGTACGGCCGCCAGCTCGGCGCCCATCCGCTTCTCGGCGATATCGCAGAGCCGGTCCAGCTCACCGGCGGTGAGGAAGGTGGGGGTGCCGCCGCCGAAGGCCGCCGCGGCGAACCGTACCGGACCTTCGTCGCCCAGCGCGTCCCGGACCGCCTCGGCCTGGCGGTCCAGGGCGTCGAGGTAGCGGGTCGTCAGCTCGCCGGGCGCGCCGATACGGGTGAACAGATTGCAGAAACCGCAGCGGACCTCGCAGAACGGTATGTGGAGGTAGAGGGAGAGCGCGTCCTTCCGCTCGCCCGCCCACAGCTCGCGCAGCCGGGGGCGCCGCTCCCCGAGGGGGCGGTAGGCGGTCTTGTGCGGATAGGCGTACACATAGCTCTGGTACGGCCGGGGGGCCGGTGCGGTGGTCATACGGCGGCCTCCGGCCGGACACCGGGGGTCCCGGGCGGCGGGTCGAGGAAGAAGTGGGCGTACGGCACCGTCCAGACGGCCTCGTGGCCCAGGCGGTGGCCGGTGTAGCCGTCGTCGCCGTAGGTGGTTCCGTGGTCGGAGCAGACGATCGTGAAGCAGCGGCGGCGGCTCGCGGCGGCCGCGAAGAGCCGTCCGATGTACCGGTCGACGTACTCCAGGGCGGCGGCGTGGGTGGCGCGCGAGTCGCCCGCCGCCCGGGTGGCGCCCTCCAGATGGAACCAGTTCGGCTGGTGCAGGGACGGGACGTTGACGAAGAGGAAGAGCCGCTGCTCCCGCGGGAGACCGGCGGTGATCTCCTCCACCCGCTCGGCCTGGGACGCGAAGGAGGTGGGCGAGGCCACGCCGAACTCCGGCTCCCAGTGGCTCTCCTGGAACATCCCGGGCAGGACCGAGCCCAGCGGCCCCTGCCGGTTGAAGAATCCGACTCCGCCCACGCACACCGTGCGGTACCCGGCGGCGGCGAGACCGGACACCAGATCGGGGGTGTCGAAGACCCAGGTGCGGCCGGCGGTGGTCTCGCTGCCCGCGAAACGCGCGGCGAAGAGCCGCGGATGCGGGCCCGGCGCGGCCGGGGTGGGCAGGAAACCGGCGAACATCGCCTGGTGGGAGGCGTAGGTGAAACTGCCCGGCGCATGCCGCCGCTGCCAGGCGCCGCCCGGCAGGTGCCGGGCCAGGTTCGGGATGCGGCCGGCCGCCGCCAGCTCCTGCGCGACGTCGTACCGCAGGGTGTCCAGGGTGACGAACAGCAGATCGTCCCGGCCGACGACCTCGTTCATGTCCGGGTCCCCGGAGCCCTCGGGGCCGGGGGACCGGAGGTCCGGCGGGCGGACCCCGGTGGTGGTGTCAGACGTCGGCACGTTCGTTCCCTGCTCTCGGTGCGGTGCTGCTCGGTGATGCGGTGCTGTCGTGCGCTGCTGTGTGCTGCCGTGATCCCCCGGCCGCGGCGGCTAACGGGGGTCCGGCAGCGCGGTGTTCCGCGGTACGGCCACGGGCGGTACGGCAGCCGAGGGCGCCGCACCCGGGGGTATGGTCCGCCCGGCCCGTAACGCCGCTCCTGTCGGCGTACCGCCGGATACCGGGCTACCGGTCCGGTCGGAAGGGCGCGCCACGGCCGCCGCCCGCCGCCGGATCGCGGCGATCTGCGCCCCGTAGGTGTCGAGCCCCGCGGCGGGCCCCTCCGCCGGCCCGGTGAGACCGGGCAGCAGATCGCCGAAGGCATTGACCTCCCCGACGGCGAACGCCCGCCAGTTCCGCAGCGGCAGCAGGTCGACCCCGACGCGCAGCGCCCCCGGGAAACGGTCCGCGGCCCGCTCGCAGATCTCCAGCGCCTCCGCCCAGTCGCCCCCGGAGCGGGCGATCGACTCCCGGGCCGCGGCCAGATCTCCGCGGGCGCCCCCGAGGTGGAGGTTGGTCATGGGGGAGCGGCTGGTGCGCACCACGGCATGGGTGGCGCGGCCGTCCGTGACGACGATCCGCAGATCGGCGCTGCGGCCGTCCTGGGACGCCTTCGGCAGCCAGCGTTCGATGTGCAGCCCGTCGGGGGCGAGTGCGTCCACGATCGCGGCGATCTCCGTCTCCCGGGTGTAGCTCCGCACCCGCAGGGAGTTGAAGAGCCTGCCCCGCTCGTCGCGCTCCACGGACGTCGTGGCCCGGATCCGGCCGCCGCTCGCGGTCTCCACGGCGAGCACCCCGGACGCCGACGAGCCGTGGGCGAGCTTGACGAACATCCGGTGCAGCCCGGCGTCCCGGGCCAGGGCCCGGACATCGTCCCAGCCCCGGACGGGCGGGGCCCCGCTGCCCGAAGTCGGCGAATCGGGCACCGGCACCCCCGCCTCCCGGAGCACGCCGTGACAGAGCCGCTTGTCGAAGAGGACGGCCAGGTGGCCGGGGTCGTCCAGGGCGACGGCACCGGCGGCCGTCACGGCGGCCGACACCTCGGCGGCCGCGGCGACGAACCGCGCGTACCAGCGGCCGCTGCCCTCCACCCGGGTCGGGTCGCCGCCGCGCAGGATCGCGTCGGCGGCCGGGTCCTCGCCGGGGGATTCGATCCGCACCCACTCGCCGGGCCGGAATCCGGCCCCGCCGTGCAGGACGTCGGCCCAGGGCACCACGCGCACCGGGGGCAGCCCGGCGGACCGGGCGGCCTCCCGGAAGAGGGTGACCCGGCGGCCCGCCGGATCGCCGACCACCGCGATCCGGAGGTCCGGGTGCGGTGCTGCGGCTGACGTCGTCGCGGTCATGGCGTCATTCGCCCACGGCGACGTAGCGGTTGTCCCAGTCGCTCTCCTGCTCCCACTCGTCGAACATGCTCTCGTCGAGGTTCACCTCGACCCCGGCGGCCCCGAGGGTGGTGCGCAGCCGCTCCTCCATGGCCTCGGTCAGATAGTGGTGGCCGAGGTCGAGCTTCTTCAGATGGGTCAGCGGCTGCCCCTCCAGCAGGGCCTGGGCGCCCTCGTCGCTGAGGGTGCCCATGGAGAGGTCGAGGACCTCCAGACGGGCCACCACGGGTGCGCCCGCGAGCGCCTGCGCCACGGCGTCCTGCATTTCGCTGTTGTGCAGGGCCAGATGGCGCAGCTTCGGCAGCCGGGCGCCGGTCAGGAACGGCTGGAGGTCCTCCGGCACGGCCGTCGCGCCGTACTCGGAGGTGCCCAGCCAGAGGTCGAGGATCTCCAGCTCGGGGAAGTCGGAGGCGGCGATGTCCCGTACCACCTCGGCAGCGAGCCCGCCGGTCTCGACGGTCAGGGAGCGCAGGCGTTCGTGGCGGACCGGCTTCAGCTCCAGCTCCATACCGCCGCGGACGCCGAACTCCTCCAGCAGCGGGAAGGCCTCCAGCAGCGGGGTGACCGGGCCCTGGTTGATCCACGAGATCTCGCACTCGTCGGACGAGACGTCGGCGAAGAACAGGGAGCGCAGTGCGGGGAACCGTTCCGCGGCGTCGACCAGCGCCTTGACGATCGGCTCGGGGGAGGTGTCGTACGCCTCCGACCAGACGCCGACGACGAACGCCCGGACCTCGGTGGTCTCGACCTGGGTCAGGAAGCGGGCGAACACGTCCTCCCAGGGCTCCTCGCTGTCGTAGGCGTCGACCGCGATCCGCCAGGCGACCGTCCCCGCCTCGGGCAGCGGGGTCTCCTTCGCCTTCTTCCTGCCCTTGGCGGGGAAGTCGAAGACGGGCAGGCCGAACAACTCCTGCAAATCGCTCATGGAAGAACTCCAGACACCGAGGGTGGTCGATCAACTGATCGGTTCGATGGGCAGAAGTTGTACCAAGCCGCACTGACATGTGCTGCTTCCGGGGTCCCCGGAGCCGGTTCCCCGGCCGGGGGCGACCCGGGCACCCGTTTCCGCCCGTCCCGCCTGCACCGCCCGGGAGCTGCGGAGTTAATGTATTGAACGCGTTCAAATAAGGTGGGCGCCGGGCACTTGGGAGCATGGGGATGAGAACGAAGACCCTTCGAGCGGTGGCCCTGGCCGCCCTGCTGGCCCTGACGTCCGTCGCCTGCGACGAGGGCCTCCACTCCGCGTCGGTCGACGCCCGGGGCCTCGGCGGCGACTGGGCGAACGAAGCGGGTACCCGCTTCGTCTTCCGGGCGGACGGCCGGACAGACGGGACCGGACTGCGCCACAGCCTGCCGGGGGACAGCGGCTGTCCCGACGCATGGAGCGGCACCTGGCAGTTCCTGGGAGTGTCCGGCGAAGCGGATACGGAACCCGCCGAGAACCCCGACGGAACACTCGCCCGGGGCGACAGCATCGACCTCATGGCGGACGCCGCCGAAGCGGACGGCTGCTCGGTCCTCATCCAGGTCGGCAGGGACGGCCGGGGCCTCGCCCTCTGTCTCGTGGAGGACCCCGGCATCGACTGCACCGACCGCGAACTCCTCCGCGGCCCGGACCGCACCGGACCGGAATCACCGCTGGTGAAAAGGTAGTTCGGAGTCGCTTCCGAGGCCGTTGTCAGACCCTCCCCTTAGCGTTTTCACCAGTTCGGCGCACTCGGTGCCGAGCGTCGAGGGGAGAGCTATGTACCGCCAGGGAGACGTGCTGATCGTGCCCGTCGCCGAGGAGAGCGTTCCGGCGCACGTCGCCGACGCCCCGGCCGAATCGCGCGACACCCGGGGACGGCTGGTGCTCGCCCTGGGCGAGGTCACCGGACACGCCCACGCGGTGCTGGGCGCCGGCTGGCTGGTGCGCGAGCCGGGCCCCTTCGGGCCCCTGGTGCTGCATCTGCCCACGGGCGGGAAGGTCGTCCACGAGGAGCACGCCGCCATCGACCTCCCCCGCGGCTGGTACCGGGTGATACGCCAGCGCGAGTACCTGCCGGGCGCGGTCCGCATCGTGGCCGACTGACCGCACTCCGCGCCCCCGCGCTCATCGGGGGGCGCATCCGCCGGACGGCGGGTCCCGCCGGTGCCGGACCGGGACAGCAGCAGCACAGCAACAGCGGAACGACGACGAACCCGGCCGGTGCCGGGTGTACAAGGGGACGGGGAGTCCGATGCGACAGGTCGAGGACATCGACACGATGGGCAAGTGGCGGGCCGTGGCGGCGGCCACGGGACCGGCGGACCGGGCCGTGGCCGAGGAGGGCGTCCGGCGGGCCTACCGCGACGCGGGGCTGCCCGAGCCGGAGCGGATCCTCTGGGCGGGTTCGCCGCTGGAGGCGATCGGCATCGTCCGGGCCCTCGGGGACGAGAAGGGACCCTCCGCCAGAGACCGGGTGCGCACCAAGCCGTGGGCCGACGAACGGCGCCGGGTCCATGACGCGCTGGGCCCCGGAGGCTGGACGGAGCTGTGGAACGACACCGGCGCCCGGCTCTGGGACACCACCCGCGCCCTGGCCGACCGGATCAGGGCCGGGATCCTGGAGCGCCTGACCGAGGCCGCGGGGATCGACGAAGCGTCCGACGACGCGCCGGAACTGCGGCTGGCCGTGGAGACCGAGACCCGGCAGCTGCTGCTCGATGCGGTCCTCGGCCAGCACGACGCGGCGTGGCTCGCCGCCTTCGACGGACGGAGCGAGCGGCTCGAACCACTGGTGCGGATAGCGACCGCCGCCGGCTGGTGGTGGCCGTACGAGAAGGCCGTGGTCATCTGCGAACGCCCCACCGAACTCCACCGCGACGAAGCGGGCCGCCTCGACCACGGCTCGGGCCCCGCGCTGAGCTTCCCCGACGGGTTCGCCCTCCACGCCTGGCGCGGTATGCCGGTCCCCGCCGGCTTCCTCGCCGAACTCTCCTCCCTGACCCCCGCCCGGATACGGGAAGAGGAGAACGCCGAACTGCGCCGCGTGATGCTGGAGTTCTACGGGTACGACCGCTACCTCGCAGAATCCGACGCCCGGCCGGTGCACCAGGACGAGTCCGGAATCCTCTGGCGGATCCCGATGAACGGCGACGAGGACGTGGTGATGGTGGAGGTGGTCAACTCCACTCCGGAGCCCGACGGTACGTACCGTACGTACTGGCTGCGGGTACCCCCGTCGACCGGCACCGCGAAGGAGGGTGTGGCCTGGACCTTCGGCCTGGACGAGAAGGGGTACGAGCCGCTGCGCCAGACCTGATGCGGAACAGGGCCGCCGCCGGAGGGTGCGCGGCGCGTCCGGGACGGACGGCGGGCGGACCGCCTTCCCGGTACGGCAGAGAGCGGGCACCCACCGCTCTCCGGAAGCCGCCGGGCGGGCACGGCACCCGCTGCCCTGCCCCGGGCCGCTGCCCCGGCCCCGGGAGCGGTCAGCCCGCGGTGTGCCGCTGGATGCGGTGCCGGACGGCCCGCCGGCTCAGCGGCCCCAGCCCGTCGAGTACGGTGGCCAGCTCCGCGAGCCGCTCCAGCGCGTCGAGGGCCCGCTCCGCCCCCTCCGGATCCACACCCTCGTACAGCTCCAGACCCACGAAGGAGGCCGAGACGGCACGGGCGAGCCCGGCGGGATCGGCGAACTCGCCCAGCGGACTGTCCGCCAGCACCCGTACCAGCACGGTCTCGATTTCGGTGATCCACAGGTCGAGACCGGCCGCGGTCGCGGGCCCGAGCCGGGGCTGGGTCTGCGCCCCCGCGAGCAGCTGGGCCAGCGCCGCCACGCTGCCGTGGTCCCGCTCCTCCTGGTGCATCTCCCGGCCGAAGGCCAGGAGTTCCCCGAGCGTGGAGACCTCCGCGAGCCGCTCGCGGTAGCGCTCGACCCGCTGCCGGGCGCCGTGCCGGCAGGACTCGGCCAGCAGTTCGTCCACTGAACCGAAGTGGTAGAAGACCAGTGCCTGGTTGACCCCCGCCGTGGTGGCGATCGCCCGGGCCGACGCCTTGGCGATGCCCTGCTCCCGAACGGTGCGCAGGGCCCCCTCCAGCAGCTTCAGCCTGGTCTCCTGGCTCACGCCCTGATCTCCTCCCGCACCGGGCGCAGCCCGGCGCGCACCCCGCACGAGCCTACGTCGTGGTACGCGACGGTGAACGACCCCTCGTATCCGAACAGCGGCCCGAAGCGGCGGTTGGTCACCCGGACCCGGATCCGGAACCGCCCCGTCGTCTCGTCGTACGCCTCCCGGACCTCGGCGTCCCCGCCGATCAGCTCCGGTACGCGGACGTCGACCGGCCCCTCGCGGAACCGGTGGATCCCCGAGCGGATCAGCAGCGAGCCGTCCGCTTCGGCCGTGGGACGGAGCTCGCTGGCGAGGTGCTGATGGGTCCCCAGATAGTCGAGGATCCGGTCTCCGCGCGGGTCGAGGACCATCGTCGCGTCGAACCTCCGGGGCCCGTCCGGGAAGGCGAAGGTGCGGACGAAGGTGACGGTCTCCCGTCCGAAGGAGTCCCGGTACGGCACGTTCTCAATGGTGAAGGGAATCGCCCGGCCGGTGCGGGGCACGAGGATGTTGCGGGTCGCGCCGAGGGTGAGGAAGGGCTTCAGGAAGGGCGTGACCACGAGGGAGCCGCCGTGCCACACCCGGTCCATCACCCCCCGTCCCGTGCAGGCCTCCCCGCTGTCGAGCCCGACGGAGAACCGGCGCTGCAGCCGGGGGTGCAGCCGCTCGAAGTCGTCGCCCATGACGGTGCGGAAGAGTGCGGTGGGGGCCGTAGTCATCGGAGTTCTCCAACGCGGTGAGCAGGGCCGGCGTACGGACGGGTGAGGGAGGGGTCCGCAGACAGCGGCGGGCCGCGGGGGTGCCGGGGGCCGGCGGCAGCAGCAGTACGGCGACGACCGCGGCCGGTACCGCCACGGGCCCCACGACCAGGGCCGCGACCACGACGGCCAGCAGCCGGCCGAGCACCTCGGCGGCCGCCCGCAGCAGGGCCCGCTCGGGGCTGATGCCCCGTTCGCACCAAATCCTGAGCCGGTCGAAGGACCAGGCGGTGGCCCAGCCCATCAGCGGACGGAACACCAGACGGTCCACGACCCCGCCGAACCGCCCCCAGCGGGGCCGGTAGTCGTAGCCGGTGAGGAAGCGGATGCCGTCGGGGGTGGGCACATAGCGCCAGTAGCCGCTGCCCCGCCGGATCGGGGAGAGCGGATCCGGGGACGCGAAACGCAGTGCCGACACCCGTCCGCCGTCGGACCGGTGCCGTTCACCGGCGCTGATCCCGGTCCCGGCCACCGTGAGGAACGGCAGCACCCGGGTCGCGTATCGGAACCGCAGGACCCCGTTCCCGGTGTCCGGCAGAGGTGCGATCTCGGTGAAGCGTGCGTCCCACCGCCGGTGCGACTCCGGTTCCTGGGTGCGGTTCCACAGGGTGTCGAGGTCGGTGCGGACGAGCGTCTCGATATAGAGGCCCAAGGCCGGTCCCCCTTGTCACGGCGAGTTTGAGCGACTGCTCAAACGGACCGTATCGAGTTTTGAGCGACCGCTCAAGCAGGGATTCTCAAAGTCATGAGCGGGACATGACAAGCTTGTGGATCTTCAGCCCTGCCACGGGTGTGCGGTCCCGTCAGCGCAGTGCCGTGGCCAGTTCCGCCCGCTCCAGGCCCAGTTCGCGGGCGAGCGCCTCGTCGGTCCACTCCAGCATCGCGGCGCGGGACAGCGATCCGGCGTACGAGGTCATCTGGACGGCGAGTCCGTCCAGGAAGGCCGTCAGCCGCCAGGCGGCCGCGGCCGGGTCGGGGCAGGGGAACTCCCCGGCGGCCGCACCCTCCGCGATGACCTCGGTGAGCGCGGCCTTCCACTGCTGGTCCAGATCGCGGGCGACCTCGCGCAGGGCGGGTTCGCGCAGCGACGCCGCCCAGCCTTCGATCCACAGCCGCCAGCCCTTGGCCGCTCCGGTCGGCGCGTACCAGCGGACCGCCGCGCGCAGTCTCCGTACCGCCGAAGTCCGCCGACCCAGCAGCTTGCGCAGATGGGCGAGATCGGCGTCCGCGGCATGCGCGAACGCGGCCGCCACCAGTTGTTCCTTGGTCGAGAAGTGGTAGAGCACCAGGGCGTTGCTGACCCCCAGGGACGCGGCGACGTCGGCGATCCGTACATGTGCGACACCGCGCAGCTGGATCTGCTCGACGGCGGCACCGAGGAGTTCCTCGCGCCGCTGTGCCACGCTCAACCGGACTCTTGCCACGGTCCTCACCCTACACAGCGGATCTTCGGGACCGCCCCGGCCGGACGGGCCCCGGAGCCCTTTCCGGACAGGGCGGCCGGGACCGTCCCGCGGCGTGGCGGACCGTCAGACGGGATCCCCGAACCGCTCCGTGATCACGGGCAGGCGCTCGGCCACGATCGCGTGCGCCGCGGCCCGCGGAGTCGTGCCGTCCGCCTCGGCCCGGGCCAGCATCGAGCCGACCAGCCCGCGCATCGACCCGCGGATACGGGCGAAGGCCTCGTCCGCGTCCGCCCCGATGTCCCCGAACAGGGTCCACCACCACCAGGCGTTCGTGCCGGAGTTGACCACCACATCGGGCAGGACGGTCACCCCGCGCCGGGCCAGCACCGCCTCCGCCTCCGGCAGTACCGGCATATTGGCGGCCTCGACGACCCAGCGGGCCCCGATCCGCGCCGCGTCGGCGGCGCCGATCGCGTACGAAACCGCCGCCGGTACGAGCACCTCGGCGTCCACCGACAACCAGGCGTCGCCCGGCAGTTCGAGGTCACCGGGCCGCAGAGCCGAGCGGTCCACCGTGCCGTAGGCGTCCCGGGCCGCGAGCAGCGCCTCCACGTCGAGCCCCTCCGGATGGGCGACGGTGCCCTTCAGATCGGCGACCGCGACGATCCGCAGCCCCGCCCGGGACAGGAAGCGGGCGGTCGCGCCGCCCATGGTGCCCAGCCCCTGGAGGGACACCCGGGTGCCCTGATACGGAACGCCCGCGCGGTCCAGCGCGGCCAGCACCGACTCCGCCACCCCGCAGCCCCCGGCGAGTTCGTCGAGCCCGATGCCGTCGACCTCCACCGCGAAGGCGTCCGCGAGCCGGCGCCGGGCCGCCGTCTCGTCGTCCAGCAGCCGGTAGACGGCCTGGACCGACGAGACCAGACCCGCCTCGCGCACGGCGCGGTCCACGACGTCCTGGGTCAGACCGAGATCCTCGCCGGTGGCCCACACCGTCTCCAGATACGGGCGCACGGCACGCAGATAGCGGACCAGGACGCCGTACGCCTCCGGATCGCGGGGATCGCAGTCCAGCCCGCCCTTCGCCCCGCCCAGCGGCAGATACTTCCCGGCCGGGCCCTCGGGGTCGTAGTGCAGCGCCTCCTTCATCGTCATCCCACGGGCCAGGCCCGCCACCTCCTCCAGCGTGCAGCCCGCCCGCATCCGCAGTCCGCCGCTCGCCACCCCGCGGACGAGACGGTCGACGACGAGATGGCCCTGCCGGCCGGTGACCGGATCGGTCCAGGTGAGGGAGAGCAGAGGGCGGTCGGTCATGGCGGTGCTCCGGAAGCAGGGCCGCGGCCGCGTCCGGCCCCCGGGGCGACCGGCGTGCGGGTCCCCGGCGGTCGGGTCGGGCTCCCCGCTCCCGCTGCGGCCCGGCCTCGACCGGGCCGGTCCGGCCCCGGAACGGCCCGGCGTGCGGGCTCCCCGAGGGCGGCGCGAAGGGGAAAACCGGGTGGCCGCACAGACACCCGGCTGAATCACCGTTCAGTATCAGAACCCGGACCGTCCGGTGTCAATGTGATCGTCAATCGGCCGTCGGAGTGACATGGCGGCGGGTGGAAGCGCGGAAGGGGCGCGCGCCGGGCGGGACGCCGGGGCCGGTCACCGGCTCACGGTGCGCGACCAGGAACATCCGTACCGGCACGGACGTTGAGGGGGCACGGCGGAACCGACCCGGGGCGACCGGCCCCGGCCACCCCGGCGGGCCGCCCGTGCGGGTGATTCCGCCCCCGCACTGTCGTATGCCGCGCACATAATGAGAAGACCCGACACAGGAGGTGCCGTGACCGGAGCCGGCTCACCCCGCACACTGCGATCCCGGCTGCGCGCCCTGCGCTCCGAGGCATTCGGCGCCGACCCCTCCGGGGCGCGGCTGGAGCGGATCCTGAGCTCGCCGAATTTCGAGGACGGGTCGTTCCGGAATCCGGTGGGGGCCAGGACCAGGCCGTCCGGTGCGTCGATGGCCGAGTTCGCCAAGATCTACTTCCACAAGGAGGCGAGGGCCCGCAGATCCCCCGCCGGGCGGATCCCGGTCCACCCCACCACCGCCGCCGATCTGGCGCGGCCGCCCGTGACCGGGCTCCGGCTCACCTGGATGGGGCATTCCACCGTCCTCGCCGAGATCGAAGGCCGCCGCGTCCTCTTCGACCCGGTCTGGGGCGACCGCTGCTCCCCCTTCTCCTTCGCCGGACCCAAACGGCTCCACCCCGCCCCGCTGCCCCTCGCCGCGATCGGCCCGGTCGACGCCGTGGTGATCTCCCACGACCACTACGACCATCTCGACCTCCCCACGATCAAGGCCCTCGTCTCGTCGGAGACGGTCTTCGCCGTCCCCCTCGGCGTCGGCGCCCATCTGGAGCGCTGGGGCGTTCCGCCCGGCCGGCTCCGCGAACTCGACTGGAACGAATCCGCCGACATCGCAGGACTGCGGTTCACCGCCACCCCCGCGCGGCACTTCTGCGGCCGCGGTCTGCGCAACCAGCAGCACACCCTCTGGGCCTCCTGGGTCGTCGCCGGGTCCGACCACCGCGTCTACCACAGCGGGGACACCGGCTACTTCCCCGGCTTCCGGGAGATCGGCGCGGCCCACGGCCCCTTCGACGCCACCATGATCCAGATCGGCGCCTACAGCGAGTACTGGCCCGATATCCACATGACCCCGGAGGAGGGCATGCGCGCCCATCTCGACCTCCAGCAGACCGAGCCCACCGGAGTGATGCTCCCCATCCACTGGGGCACCTTCAATCTCGCCCCGCACCCCTGGGCGGAGCCCGGCGAGGGCACCGTCGCCGCAGCCGCCCCCGTCGGCGCCCGGCTCGCCCTGCCGGTCCCGGGCCGGCCCTTCGAACCGACCACCGGGGACGTCCCGCAGGACCAGTGGTGGCGTGCCGTCGCCACGGCACCCGTCGGCGGCTGGCCCGCCCCGTCCGACACCACCCGGGCCCCGGCCGCCCCGGCCCCGGACGAACCGTCGCCCGGCACGGACGGCCGGAAAGTGGCCCCCTCCGCCTGAGCCCGCCCCCGCCCGCCGCCTTCCGGATCACCCGCCCGGGTGAGTGACGCTCCGTGTCGGGTGCCCGGCGGCGGGCGATTCCCTTACGCCCCCGACCCGGAGCGCCGCGATTCCCCGGCCGGTACGGGACGGGGCGAGCGCCCCCGCGCGCGGCCGGAGCCCCCGAGGACACCCAGGGCACCCCGCCCGCCCTGCCCGCCCCGTCCGGCCGACGGCGACCGAAGGGCCGGGCGGGAGCGCCGTACCCGCCGCTCCCGCCGAGGATCCGGCGCGGACCGCCCCGGCACCGTGGCGACCGGCCCGCCCCCGGGACGGATTCGCGCTGGGGTGCGAGCCCTCATACCAGAGCGGGACGAACGGCGGTCAACTTCGGCAACTGCCCTCCGCGCCCCACCCCGGCGCGACTACCGTGTGTTGCCGGTGATCAACAACGTGTGTCATCTCGGAGGCCGTGAAACGCCGTGAGCCGACCAGCGGGACCCGGTCACCGTGCCCATCACCCAGTACGCGGTACGCCGAGGCCTGGGGAACCACGCACCGAGGACACGGATGTCTCAACAACGCCCACCCGACCCCCGGACCGGCGGCCGTGACGGCGGCGGACGGCACGGCAGGCAGACCGCCCGGCCCGGGCCGCGGGCGGACGGACCCCGGCCCGCGCGGACCCGCCCCCCGTACCCGGCCCCCGGTCTGCGCCCGCAGCTGCTGCGCACGGCGGTCCTCCCGACGCTCGCCGCCGCACTGAGCGGCGCCACGGCCGTGGCGTTCACCGTCCAGACCACCGGTGCCCAACCCTCCGCCGGCCTCTGGGCCACCCTGGCCGCCTCCGCCCTCCTCGCCATGGCCTCCGTCGCCGCCGCCGCGATCGGCGCCGACCGGCTGGCGACCGCCGTGCTGTCCCACGCCGCCGCTCTGCGCCGTACCGCCGAACGCGACCAGACCGAGCTGGCGGCCGTCGTCGAGAGCATCCGCCGCGGCGAGGGGCCCCCTCCGGCCCGCACCCCCGCCCCCGAGGCCTCCGGCGACGACGAATTCGACCTGCTCGCGCGGGAGCTGGGCCGGCTCGGCCGGACCGCCGTCGCCGCCGTCGTCCAGGCGTCCCGGCTCTCCACCAGCGTCGGCAACGAACAGAAGGTCGAGGTCTTCGTCAATCTGGCCCGACGGCTCCAGTCGCTGGTCCACCGGGAGATCCAGCTCCTCGACGATCTGGAGAACGAGGTCGAGGACCCGGAACTCCTCAAGGGCCTCTTCCACGTCGACCACCTCGCCACCCGCATCCGCCGCCACGCCGAGAACCTCGCGGTCCTCGGCGGGGCCGTATCACGCCGGCAGTGGTCCAACCCCGTCACCATGACCGAGGTCCTGCGGTCCGCCATCGCCGAGGTCGAGCAGTACCCCCGGGTCAAACTCGTCCCGCCGATCGACGGCACCCTCCGCGGCCACGCCGTCGCCGACGTCATCCACCTCCTCGCCGAACTGGTCGAGAACGCCACCCTCTTCTCCGCCCCCCACACCCAGGTACTGCTCCGCGCCCAGTACGTCACGGCCGGGCTCGCCGTCGAGGTCGAGGACCGCGGCCTCGGCATGCCCTCCGACGAACAGGCCAGGATGAACGCCCTCCTCGCCGACCCCGACCAGGTGAACGTCGCCCATCTCCTCCAGGACGGGCGCATCGGACTCTTCGTCGTCTCCGCCCTCGCCCGCCGACACGGAATCGCCGTACGGCTCCGGACCAACATCTACGGTGGCGTGCAGGCCGTCCTCGTCCTGCCGCAGGGGCTCCTCGGCACCGACCCGGAGGGACTGCGGACGGGCAGCAGCCTCGCGGCGTCCCCCTCGGGCCGCACCCGCCGGTCCCGTACCCGCCCTGACGCACCGCTCCCCGTACCCGCAACCGTCCCGGCACCGGCCGGCGAGGGCGGGACGGGACTCCGGCCCGCGCCGCACCCCGTACCCCGGCCCGCCGGGCCGCTGCCCGTCCGCACCGAGAACCCCGCCCGCCGCAACCCGGCCACCGCCGCACTCACGGGCGCCCCGCAACGCCCGCTCCGCACCCTCGCCGAGCAGGACTTCCCCCGCTACGAACCGGTCTACGAACCCCGCCACGCCGCCCCGGCCGGGCCCGGGGAACCCGAGCGGCCCCGGCTGCCCCGGCGGCGCATCCAGGAACACATCGTTCCGCAGCTGCGGACACCCCCGCCGCCCCGGCGGCCCGACGAGAACGCCGTCCACGACCCCGGACTGATGGCCGCCTTCCAGCGCGGCATCACCCTGGCCGAAGCCGCGGACGCCGAACACCGCCAGGAGCGGCAGCACCCGTCCCCGCCGCCCCTCGAAACCCCGACCGCCTCGCACGCCCCCCCGACCGCGCCCGGCGATCCGCGGCGCAACGACCCCACCACCAAGGAGTAGATGCACGATGGCGAGCGACGTGCCGAACGGCCCCGTGCCGGATCTCGACTGGCTGCTCAGCGGCCTCGTCCAGCGTGTGCCGTACACCCGGAACGCAGTCCTGCTCTCCTCCGACGGACTCGTGAAGTCGGTCCACGGCCTCGACCAGGACGCCGCCGACCATATGGCGGCCCTCGCCTCCGGCCTCTACTCCCTGGGCCGCAGCGCCGGTGCCCGCTTCGGCGACGGGGGCGAGGTCCGCCAGGTGGTCGTCGAACTGGACTCCACCCTGCTGTTCGTCTCCACCGCGGGCTCCGGCACCTGTCTCGCGGTGCTCGCGGGCCGCGAGGCCGATGCAGCCGTCCTCGGCTACGAGATGGCGATGCTGGTGAAGAGCGTACGGCCGTATCTGATCACCCCGGCCCGCCAGCAGGCCGGACCCGTCGGCGTCCCGGGGCACTGAGGCCGGTGCCGCTTCCCCTCGACCGCCCGTTGCTCGACGACGCGGCGGGCAAACTGATCCGTCCGTACACCGTCAGCGGCGGCCGTACCCGCCCCACCGCCGCACTGGACCTGCTCAGCCTGGTCCTGGCGACCGGAGCCGCCCCCGGCGCACAGACCGGCCCCGAACACCTCCAGGCGCTCGCCCTGTGCCGCGGCGCCCTCACGGTCGCCGAACTCTCGGCCCATCTGAAACTGCCCGTCGCCGTCACCAAGGTCCTCGTCTCCGACCTCGTCGACGGGGGAGCGATCACCGTGCGGCCACCGCACCACCACGACCACCCCACCGACCGTTCTCTGCTGGAGGCAGTGCTCGATGGCCTACGACGACGGCTGTGAACCGGACGGCCCACCGATCCGGACCCCGGTCCCGCCCGCGGGCCGGGGGACCGAAAACGCCCGGTACGGCTCCGCGGCGCCGTACCCCGCCGCTCCGGACCCGGCCCGCGGCCCCGCCGGAGGCCGCCCGCGGCCCGCCGGGGGCCGTGACTCCTTCCCCGCCGCGCTGAAGATCCTCGTCGCGGGCGGGTTCGGCGTCGGCAAGACCACGTTCGTGGGCGCCGTGAGTGAAATCGACCCCCTGAGCACCGAGGAACTGCTCAGCCAGGCCGGTGTCACCACCGATCACCTCGACGGAATCGAATCCAAGACCACCACGACCGTCGCCATGGACTTCGGCCGGATCACCCTCGACGACCGCCATGTCCTCTACCTCTTCGGCACCCCCGGCCAGGAACGCTTCTGGTTCATGTGGGACGAACTGTCCGAGGGCGCGCTCGGCGCGGTCGTCCTCGCCGACACCCGGCGGCTGGCGGACGCCTTCTCCGCGGTCGACTTCTTCGAGGCCCGCGGCATCGGTTTCGCCGTCGCCGTCAACGAATTCGACGGTTCCTACCGCTACGACGCCGAGGAGGTGCGCACGGCGATGGACCTCAAGCCCGATGTGCCGATCGTGCTGTGCGACGCCCGGATCGCCAGCTCCGGTATCGGCACCCTGGTCACCCTGGTCCAGTACCTGCTGACGGCCGCCGCGGTCCCGGCCTCCGCCCGGACCTGGGGGGTGACCTCGTGATCTACGACCCGACCAGCAGCCTGCTGCTCACCCCGGTCGACCGCGAGGCACCGGAGCGGACCAGACGGCTGCGGACCCTGGGCCTCGGCGACCGTCCGGACGCCTGCTTCGACGCCTTCGCCCACCGGCTGGCCGACGTCTTCGCCGCCCCGTACTCCATCGTGAACTTCATCGACGAGAACCGTCAGTTCTTCGCCGGGCTGCACACCCCCGCGGACACCCACCGCGGCAGCGACCTCACGGCGACGGCCGCGGCCGCCGCGGGCTCGTCCGGCGGCGTCGGCCGGGTCATGGCCCGCGACCACGGCTACTGCCCCCATGTGGTGGTCCGCCGCAAGGCCCTGGTCCTGGAGGACGTCTGCGACTACCCCCGGTTCGCGGGCAACCCCGTCGTCGACGAGATCGGCGTCCGCTCCTATCTCGGCGCCCCGCTGATCGACCGTACGGGTATGACGCTCGGCACCGTCTGCGTCGTCGACACCGAGCCCCGGCCGTGGGGCCGGGCGGGCCTGGAGAACATCAAGGCCATGGCCGGAGAGCTGGTGGAGGAGATCCACCGCCGCGAGGAGGGCCTGATCTGATCCGTACGGTACGGGCTCCCGCCCCGCCGTTCCCGGGAGCGGGTGTCGGTGCCGCGTCGTACCGTCGTGCCATGGCCACCGCCGACGACGTACGCCGTATCGCACTCTCCCTGCCCGGTGCCCTGGAGAAGCTCGCCTGGGGCCTGCCGACCTTCCGGCTGGCCGACCGCGGCCGGGTCTTCGCCGCCCTCGACGAGGACGACCGCTCGATGGGGGTGAAGTGCCCCAAGGACGAGCGGGCCGAGCTGATCGCCGCCGAACCGGACAAGTTCTTCCTGCGCCCCGGCCACGACGACAACTACGCCTGGATGCGGGTCCGCCTGGCGGCCCTGGACGACGACGCCGAGCTGTACGCGATCCTGCTGGACTCCTGGCGCCAGGCAGCCCCCCGCACCCTCCTCACGGCCCACCCCGACCTCGCGGCCCCACCCGTCCCCTGAGCCTCGTGCACCGCGACTGACCGTGACCGCCCGATCGTGCCGTGTCACGCCCGGTAAGCCGTTCGTGACCACGGCTCGGAGTGCGGTATTGTTCTCATGCGCGTTCGGCCCGGGGGAAACCCCAGGTCAGACGGGTAACGGGACGTGGCGCAGCTTGGTAGCGCACTTGACTGGGGGTCAAGGGGTCGCAGGTTCAAATCCTGTCGTCCCGACTTGTGTTTTCGCAGGTCGCAGGCGGTATCGGAGTAATCCGGTGCCGCCTTTCCGCCGTTCTTGGGGACCAGTTGGGGACCACATGGTCTAGCGGCGCCTTCCGGGGGCTGGTTGGACGGCGAGGCTGAGGGGTGCGCGTACGGGGTTGAGGTGGGCGGTGAGGGCTGTTCCGGCGCCGGTGATCTGGGACATGTCGGGGTGGAGGTAGCGCTGGGTGGTGAGGAGGGATCCGTGTCCGGCGATTTTGCGCAGCACGTGGGCGGGGACGCCGGCGTCGGCGAACCAGGTGAGTCCGGTGTGGCGTAGATCGTGGCGCCGCAGATGTTCGAGGCCGAGTGAGGTGACGACTTCGTCCCAGTGGGTGGCGTCGCGCAGGACGGCGGTGGAGATGGGCCCGCCACGAGGCCCGGTGAAGAGCCGCGCGTCGGGGTCGGGGCCTGCGGCGACGAGCGGCCGGATCTCTTCCACGATGGGGATATGGCGGGCGCGCTTGCCTTTGGTGTTCTTGTCGACGAGTCCGCCGGGTGCGGGAGTGGTCTGCCGACGGACGGTCCATATCCAGTTGGTGGTGTCGATGTCGCACACGCGGACGCCGGAGACCTCACCGATGCGGGCCGCGGTCGCGGCGGCGAAGACGACGACCTCCCCCCACCCCTGGTAGTGGCCGTGGGAACGCTCCACGAGCGCCCGGGCGAGGCGGAGGAGGGTGGGCCAGTCGGGCAGGGCGAGGGCGCGGGGGTTGTCGAGTTCGTCCTCGGCCTGTTTGTACTCGCGCTGCCAGCCGGTGACTCGGGCCGGGTTGACCGTGATCAGCCCGTCCCGGACCGCCTGTTCCATGACACGGACCAGAACGGCCAGGCTGTTCTTCACGGTCGAGCGGCTCTGCTCGTCGGCAATCCAGCCGTGAACGGTGCGGTCGACGGCACCGTTGGTGATCAGCCGGACGGGGAAGTGCCCGAGGGCGGGGACCACCCGGCGGCGCCAGCCCGCGAGATACGGGTCGCGGGTTTTCAGCTCCAGGCCGCGCAGCGCCAAATCCATGGTGGCCGTGCCGTATTCGGCCAGGGACATGGTGGCCACGTTCGGGGCGATCCCGGCTTCCGCGGCTTTGAGGATGCCGGATATCCACTCCTCGGCTTGGTCGTGGGTGTCCTTTCCTTCGGAAAGCGATCGGCGGCGCTTGGTTGCGGGGTCGAACCAGCGGACCCGGGCACGGTAGGGCGAGGGGCGGTCGGGGCGGTGCTCGATGTCGCCGGCCACCCGCACCCCGAGCGGGACAGACTCGGTGTAAGCCATCAGCTCACCGCACCGGGCGTGACACGGCGTTCAACGAGCCAGGCCTCCACATCGCGGGCGCTGTAGAGGACGACACGCCCGGTCACCGGGACGTACGGGGGGCCTTGCCGGGGATGCGCGGTTCGCCATCGCCGGAGAGTCGACGGATCGACACGCAGGAGGCAGGCGAGCTCCGCGGTCGAGTACCAGGCACCGGACAGCTGTCCGTCCGGCACAGTGTGGGGGGGGGATATGTCGGATGGAGTCGAACGGGAATGTGTGGAGTCCTGAGAAGAGGGTCGGCCGGATAGCAGTGAGCGGGTGGACGAAGGGTGCGTGTGCGGGTAGTTCACCCTTCAAATCTCCGTAAGATCCCCGATTACGGAAACCGGCGATCACCTGCTATAAGGCCACCCACAGGCGTCAGGAAGGCCAATATCCAACGGACGCAGAGGCGAACGTGCAGGGCTTCGTCGAGGCGCATATGGAGATCATGCTCGGGGTGTGGTTCCTGGCGAACGAGTACAGCACGGGGGCGGTTCACGGCGGACGGATCGACTCGCTGGATTTGGACGAGAACGGCGCGCCGGTGATCGTGGAGTGCGAGCGGGCGACGGATGCCAGGGTGATCCACCAGGGCCTGACGTGCGCGGACGACGTCGGGCTCGGGAACGCGCGGCTCCAGTGGGCTGGCGGTGCGCCCTGAGCGCTCGGTGGTAGCGTCCGGCGAGATGCGCAGGCGGGGGTAGCTGCGGGATCCGGCAACCCATCGAAGGGGCCGCCCCTTGGCCACCTTGCCGGCCGCAAGCCGTATGGCGGCTTGGGCATTCCCCAGTCGGACGATCGTGGATTCGGGTCCCACTACCGCGATCGGATTTCCTCCATGGCCTTCTTCAGTTCGGCCGCCGCGTCGCGGTAGACCGACAACAGGTCGAGGTCGTCCGACGGATAGTTGGCGATCTTCACCTGTGTCGCCCCGGAGTCGGGCAGGACCGTGCCGGTCGACATGTGGGCGTTGTCCAGGACGAGCGCGGGCTTCATCGCCGACAGCTCCGAGAGCCGGCCCGGAGTCACTGCCTCGGGGCCGTACATGTCGGCGGTGGTGGCGCCGGCCAACTCCGCCGCCCACGTGGTGAAGACGTGGCTAACGACGGCCGGGCTCCTGCTGCCGGGCCAGGCCGCCCGGAGGTCCTTGTTCAGCTTGGCGTACTCGGCGTCGAAACCCTTCTTCCACTGCGCGGCGATGTCTTCGGTGCCGAAGAGCCCGGCCAGTCGGGCGACTTCGGCGCTCAGCTTCTCCGGGTCGTTGTCGAGGTCCACCTCAGCCACGGCATTCACCCGCCCGTGCCGGCAGACCACCTCACGCATCCGTATGTCCGCCCCGCCCATCGCATGTCCCCCGATCCCTCCGTGGCGCAGCGGCTCCAGCCGCGTTTCAGCCCGGTCATCGAGGTAGTCGGACGACGGGAGTGTCGGGTTCCCCGGTGATTTCCCGTGATGTCCGGGGCGAGCCCATCGGCGGGTGGTGCCGGAGCCGTTCCTTCTGATCGCTCGGCTGACTGCCTGACTGACGAAGCGCGACGTCGATGCCCCGGGCCGGAGCCTGGGGCATCAGCGTCGTGAACTGGACTGTGAGAGAAGGGGCGGGGCGTGGTTTCAGCGCAGTAGGTCCGTGGTGGAGAAGTCCTGGCCGGCCTTGACCATGGCGGCGAAGGTGGCGTTCCCGTTCAGCCTTCCGGTTCCTGCGTAGAACTGGAGGGTTCCCGCGTTGTCCCTGGCGAGGAGGTCCGGTTTTCCGTCCCCGTTGACGTCGCCGGGGGCGAACACGGTGTTGTAGACCTGCCAGCCGTGGCCGATCTGGGTTCGGGCCTCCAGCGTGCCCGTCCCGGTTCCGGGGAACACGAACAGGGCTCCGGCGGTGTCTCGCGCGACGACATCGGCCTTGCCGTCACCGGTGACGTCACCGGGGGTGAGCACCGTGTCGTACACGCCCCAGCCCTGCCCGATGCGGATCTTGGCATCGACCGTGCCGTCACCGTTGCCCGGGACGAGGTACAGGTCGCCGTTGTCGAAGGCGACAAGCAGGTCGGCGAGGCCGTCCCCGTCCATGTCGGGTGTGGAGTTCAGCGCTGTCGCGGCCGACCATCCCCAGCCGACCTTCCGGGGTGTGGAGAAGAACAGTTCGGTCGTGTGGCCGGGGTGGAAGTGGAGATCACCGGCGTGGTCGATCGAGTACAGGTCCTCGCCACCGCCGTTGTGGTCGGTGCCGCGGCCGATCAGACGGAGGTCGCTCATCCCGGCGCCCACTTTGCAGGGGACGGGGGCGAGTACGCCGTTGGGGCGTCCGAAGTGCCGCCAGAGGTCGCCTGACGCGTCGCGACGCAGCATGTCCGCCAGGCCGTCGTCGCGGTTGTTGCAGAAGGACCAGGTGGCGGCGCCCCGGTAGGCGTGGTGGTCGGAGACCGAGGAGGACAGCGCCTGGACGTCCCCGGCCACGTTCTTGAAGTGGTCCTTGCTGAGGAAGATGTAGTCGAGTTTGGCCGCCGGGTCCGGGGCTTTCGCCACCAGCGTGGGGGCGCCGGAGCGGCAGTGGCCCGAGGGAGGGCTGAGGGCGGTGCACCCCGCGGTGAAGCGGCTCGCGTCCGTCTCGTCGGCCTCGAGGAACCGGCCCGCACCACCGGAGTGGCTGTAGAAGGAGTCGAGGACCGGCGAGAGTGGCGCGTCGGCCTGGCCGCCGCTGTACCGGGGGTTGAAGTCACCGCCCAGAACGACCGGCATGCCCTTGTCGATCCAGGTGTTCGCCACGGTCGCGAGCTTCACGGCCTGCTGCTTCGCGACGGTCGTGCTGTCGGAGTACAGGTGCACCGAGCAGCTCCGGGTGGTGATTCCCTGGAGCGGCGCGTCGACGCAGAGGGTCGTCCAGCGCTCCGTGCCCCCCTCCAGCCCTGTGGCCAGATCGACGACCTGGGGGTTGGCGGCGGGTCCCTTGGTGAAGACGGCGAGGCCGTAGTCGCCCTCCACGGGGTTCGCAGCGGTGTCGTCCTTGCAGAGGTCCTGGGAGTTGTCCCTGGCGGGGGTCTGGGTCTCCGTGAAGGAACCGGAGTACCCGAGCGTCCCCAGCCTGGCCTCCAACGCGTTGAACTGCGAGCGGCAGACCTCCTGGAGAAGGACGACGTCCGACTTCCAGCTCACGGTCTCGTCGTACACCTTCTGGACGCGGGGGGCGACCTCGTCGGGGGTGGAGCTGCACTTCTCCCAGTTGCCGCAGATGTTGTAGCTGAGGAAGCGCAGCACGGGTGCGGATGCCGGGCTGACCGTGTCGGCCTGGGCGGGGAAGGAGAGCGGTGCGATCAGGCCCGCCAGCGCGAAGATGCCGGCGACCGCGGCTCGACGAATGTGCATGGCGGTCCTCAGGCGTAGATGTTGTAGCCGAAGCCGATCTTGGTGGGGCCGGTGAACGTGCCGTCACCGATGCCCATGTGGCTCCAGAGGTCGCCGTTGGCGTCCCGGGCGATGAGGTCGGCGACACCGGTCTTGTTGATGTCACCGGGGCCGGTGAGGGCGTTGTACTTGTTCCAGCCACCGCCCAGGTCAGTGCGACCGGTGAACGTGCCGTCGCCCTTGCCCATGTACGAGTACAGACGGCCGTCGGTGCCGCGGGCCAGGAGGTCGGGGTTGCCGGTCTTGTTGATGTCCCCGACGCCGACGATCGTGTCGTACTGGTCCCAGCCGAAGCCGATCTTGGTGGGGCCGGTGAAGGTACCGTCGCCGACACCCATGTGGGCCCACAGATCACCGTTGGCGTCACGGGCCACGATGTCCGCGACACCGGTGTTGTTGATGTCGCCCGCGCCCACGATCAGGTTGTACTTGTTCCAGCCACCGCCCAGGTCAGTGCGGCCGGTGAACGTGCCGTCGCCCTTGCCCATGTACGAGTACAGACGGCCGTCGGTGCCGCGGGCCAGCACGTCGGGGTTGCCCGTCTTGTTGATGTCCCCGACACCGATAATCACGTCGTACTGGTTCCAGCCACCGCCCAGGTCAGTGCGGCCGGTGAACGTGCCGTCGCCCTTGCCCATGTACGAGTACAGACGACCCGCGGTATCACGGGCGAGATAATCCCCGACCCCGTTGTTGTTGATGTCACCCACTCCGATCACCGGAGGCACCCCCGCGGCCATCGGAGGCTTTGTCTCGCCGCAGTTCTTGCTGACGAACTCCTGTGTCCCGCCGTTGTACGCGACTCCGTCGAAGGTGACGGCCTGGCCCACACCGTTGAGGGTCTCCTCGAAGTGCAGATGTGCGCCCTGGGAGTTGCCGGTGTTGCCGACCTTGCCGACGGTCTGGCCAGCCGCGACCGTCGCGCCCGCGCTGACGTCGACCGCGGACAGGTGCGCGTAGTGAGTGGTCCAGCCGCCGCCGTGGTTGATGCGGACGTGTATGCCCGCCCAGCCTCCGCTGTCTCCGGCGACCTCGACCGTTCCTGCGGCACTGGCCGACACGGGCAGCCCCGTGTCGTCGCCGGGGTACCGGTTGAGGTCGACGGAGTTGCTCGGGTTGTGGCCCGGGTAGGTACTGGCGGTCCACGTCTCCCCGCAGGGGGCCGGGAGCTGGAAGTCGGGGCGTCCGGCGGCGTGGGAGCCGGAGGTGCCGAGGGTGAGCGTTCCCGCTGAGATCGCCACGACGAGGGCGGCGTTGAGGAATCGGCGCACAGGCATGGGAATTCCTTCGCTGAGAGAGTCTGGGGACTGGTGGATCAGTGGGGCGCGGCGGAGGTCCGGAGCGGACCGTGTGGCCGCCGCTCGTGTCGCTGGGTGGAGCTGTGTTCTCGACGGCCGTGGAGCCGGAAGTCAGCTGTAGATGTCGTACCCGTAGCCGATCTTGGTGGAGCCGGTGAAAGTGCCGTCATCTGTGGCCATGTGGCCCCGAGGTCACCGTTGGCGGTACGGGCGATGGGGCAGGGGGCGGACCCCGGCACGGGAGGAAGGCTCGAAGTGCTCCGGGCGGCCGGCGACCGAGCCGGGGGGCCGGTGTTCCGTGCAGTCAGCTCGGCCTTGTCGTCTACCGTCACTCGCCCTTCGGGCAGGCGCTGCTGCGTTCCGGACGGCACGGGGCGTGTCGTTGGCGCGGTGCGCGGTGAAGTCGTGCGTGCGCCGGGCGTCGCCGTGGTGGTGTGAGCCGCGGCCGCGTGCCGGAGCTGACGGACTTCATGAGCGGGTTCCTCCGCGTGGTGCGGCGTCGGTGAGGCTTGGGCACAGGCCCGGTGACTATCCCCAGATCATGTTGTCGTTGGGCTTGGCGTCGGACACAGTGTCGGAGGGAGGACCGTTACCGGCCTGGGCCGACGAGAGGTGGACGGCCGAGGCGGCGAGGGAGAGAGTCGCCGCCGCGACGGCCCTGACGAGAACGGTGCGAAGCATGGCTGTGGTCCTTGGCGCGTGAAGTGATGGGTGGTCCGGTGACCGCGTCCCGCGGTGACGCTTTTTCCGGTGGTGTGATCCAGCGCGGTGTTCCTGGTTGGCAGATTCAGCTTCTTCACAGTTCAGGCTGGGTGGAAGAGCAATCAGGTGGACGGAATGGGCCGTGGACGGTTCTGTCCAGCGAGGCCGGGGGAGGACAGCAGACGTTCGTAGAGGGGAGTCATCAAGGGGACCGTGGCGCTTACGAGTTCCCATGCAGTGAGGGATGGTTCCGTCGTGAGGACGCGGCGGAGGAACGCCTCTGCGCGTGACTCCGCCTCGTCCAGCGAGTCCGCGAGGAGGAAGACGCCGATCACGGGATGCGGCCGGGCGTGGGGGTGCGTGACCACATGCTCGACACGCTCGTCGGGCCGGGCGGCGGAGAGGAACAGCTCGCTCGGATGTGCAGGGAGAACCGCGTCCGGCACGAGCGGCCGGAACGCGGCGTGGATCAGATGCATGGCAGCGAGGTTCCCAAATCACCCAACGGGTTCACAGAGCGCCGCTGATAGCGTTTCCGGCCGTGGCCGCAACCGTCCACCGCCAGGACCTGCGGTTCTTCCACAGATTCGTACCATGATCAGCATCTGATAAGAGGGGGGAACTGTATGCTCAGCGCACTCGGCCTCGATGCCATGTCGGAAGCCGTGTACCGCGGCATGCTCGCTCATCCACAAGAAGGAGTGGCCTCCCTGGCCGAGCGTCTCGCAACCACCGAGACTGCCGTCCGTCAGGCCCTGGACACCCTGAGCGAGCTGTCGCTGCTGCGTCAGTCCGGAGAACAGGAAGGAAGACTGCGAGCCGTCTCCCCAGACATCGGGATGGAGATCCTGATGGCACGACAGCAGGCCGAGCTCGCCTCCCAGCAGATGCGGATCGAAGCCTCCCGCGCCGCAGCGGCCCAGCTCATCGCCGAGTACGCCGATCTACGCCCCGCCAGCACGAACCCGGGTGTCGAACAACTCATCGGCATCGACCAGATCCGCGACTGCCTGGCACGGTTGACCCGCGAGGTCCAGGAAGAGGTCATGACCTTCGCACCAGCCGGTGCGCAGAAGCTCGAACACATCGAGGCGGCTCAGCCCCTCGACCGCGACCTGCTGGAGCGCGGCATCCGGATGCGCACCGTCTACCTGGACAGCATTCGCAACAGCCCCCACACCGTCACTTACGTGAACTGGCTCGCTGAACTCGGGGGGCAGGTCCGCACCGTCCCCTCACTGCCCACCCGCATGATCGTGGTCGACCGTACCACCGCCGTGATCCCTGTGAGCAGCGACGACACCGCGGCAGCCGCCGTCGTTCTGACCGGCCAGGGCACGCTCACGGCACTCTGCGCGCTGTTCGAGCACATCTGGGACGCGGCCCGGCCCCTGGGCAACAAGGCCGGTACCAACGACCTGGGGCTGAGCCCGCAGGAGCAGAGCGTCATAGACCTCCTCGCCAAGGGCTGCACTGACGAAGCCATCGCCAACCGCCTCGGCGTGTCCCCCCGGACTGCCCGCCGCCTGGCCAGCGACCTCATGGAACGCCTCGGTGCACGAAGCCGTTTCGAGGCCGGCGTCCGCTCGGTCCAGCAGGGCTGGCTCCCCGCCCACTGACCTGAGGCCACCCTCGCCACACCGACCTCACCGCAACAAACCAGCGCCCAGACGCCACACCGGCGGTCCGCGCCCCTGCTCGTCGCAGGTTTCAGCGTCCACCTCGACCTCGCGCTGAACACGCTGTGCTGGCCGGACGGCGACCGCCGGGCCGCCCACGGGTATCTCGGCCGGCTCACCGAGAACGCCGCCAGCGCGACGTGTGACCGCGACGGAGCAGACGTTCGACCGAGACGTCCCCCCGGCGAGGGCCTGCTGCCCCGTCTCACCGTCGACAAGTGCAGGATGGTAGGTCGCGTTCATCGCTTTTGTGCGCAGGTGTGAGGGGTGACCGGCGGGCAAGAGGGATGAATGCAGGATGGGGTTCAAACGGCTAGGTGTGTTGTTCGGGGAGGTTGGTGCCCTGTCGGTACGGGAGACTCAGGTCATGGAGGGGATCTTTCGACTGCGGCGCCAGACCAACCGCTGGGCGCGTTTCGCTGAGGTCAGCGTGCGCCTGGTCCCGGCGGCGAGTGCCGGGGTCGTGGTTCGTGCGGACGTACTTCGCTGGAGTCACCCGTCAGCTGCCGTTGGCAGTGCCGAGGCGGAAGCGCGAGAGGGCGCCTGGTACGCGTTGAGGGGACTGCCCGCCGGTGTCCGCAGCCTGCTGGTGGAGGTCACAGAGATTGCAATCGCTCCTGCGGATACCGGTCCGGGCGACGTGAAGTTCGCTGCTGCCCATGCCGTCTGGCAAGCGTTGGGGTACCTGCCGCCCCGTCCGCCGTTCACGGGCGAGGACGGAAACCCGGTGTTTCCGGTGGCGGAAACTCCTGAGCAGGGTCTGTGATGATCTTGGCGTGGGACGTGGAGACCTGACGGACGAGCAGTGGGCTCGGCTGGAGCCGTTGCTGCCGGTGGGCAAGAAGCCAGGGAGGCCTCGGGTCTGGCCTCGGCGGCGGTTGATCGACGGCATACGGTGGCGAACCCGCACTGGGGCTCCGTGGCGTGACCTGCCTGAACGCTTCGGCCCTTGGGACCGGGTCTATGACCCATCGTCGGGAACGACCCACCTACGGAGAGGGACGGGTGTGCATACGGCCCGGATGTCGTTCTCGGTCGTGACCGTATCCATCTGATGGTGACGTTCGTGCTGGTGATGTGCGGGGCGGTCGGCGGATCCGTGTGCGCGATGTGCGCCCGCTCCCCCGCGGGGCTGCCGGGGAGTGCTCGCCGCTGGTGAACGAGGCGAGCAGAGGGCGTTCGCCGTCCGGGCGGCATGGGTGGTGTGGGTTTCATCCGGCGGAGGGGTCGGCTTCGCGTACAAGGGCGGAGGTTTTGCGTCAACTCGCTTGTTCTGCACCCGAGTTAATGTGCGACGAACTTATGTTCAAGGGGTTCACAGCGGACTCACAGCCGATGTCGGCGCTTCACCGTTCCCTTTCCGCTCCCGCGGTCTGCCCAGGAGGTCCGATTGCAGCCCAGACGTATCTCCGCTCTCCCCCGAGCGTTACGCCGTTCCCCTCTGCTCATCGCCTTTGCCCTCGGCTCGTTGCTCGTCGGGGCCACGCCATGGCTCGGCGTGGCGAGTACCGGGCCGGGCGGCGGCCCCGACGGGGCAGCGCTCCGGCCGGCGTCCGCACCAGTCGGCCAGCAGGCGGCGAAGGCGTCGCCGCACCATGCCGTGGCCCCGGCGAACGCCATGGAGCCCGCGGCTCCGCTACTCGACCGGACCGGATGGACCGTCACGGCGAGCGATGAGGAGACCGCCGCCGAGAACGGCCGCGCGGCCAACGTCCTCGACGGCAATGCGGCCACCATCTGGCACAGCAGGTATGCCGGCACCTCGGCCCCGCTGCCGCACAGCATCACCATCGACATGAATCGCACGGCGGTCGTCTCCGGCCTCGTCTACCTGCCCCGCAACGACGGCCCCAACGGGCGCGTCGGCGAGTACAGCATCAGCATGAGCGCGGACGGGCAGAACTGGGGCAGTCCCGTCGCCACCGGCACCCTCGCGGACGACGCCGCCGCCAAGACCCTCGGATTCGCCCCGACGGGCGCCCGGTTCGTCCGCCTCACCGCCGTCACCGAGGCCGGCAACCGCGGCCCCTGGACCACCGCCGCCGAGCTCAACCTGCTCGGCGACCCGGGAACCCCGGCCGCCACCGTCGACCTGCCCCGCACCGGATGGACGGCCACGGCGAGCGATGAGGAGACCGCCGCCGAGAACGGCCGCGCGGCCAACGTCCTCGACGGCAATGCGGCCACCATCTGGCACAGCAGGTATGCCGGCACCTCGGCCCCGCTGCCGCACAGCATCACCATCGACATGAACCGCACCACGGCCGTCTCCGCCCTCGTCTACCAGCCCCGCAACGACGGCCCCAACGGGCGCGCGGGCGCGTACACCGTTACCACCAGCACCGATGGGACCACCTTCGGCACCCCGGTCGCGGCGGGTACCTGGCGCGACGACGACACCGTCAAGACCGCCACCTTCACCCGCACCGCGACCGCCCGCTACGTACGCCTGACCGCGACCGGCGAGGCCGGCAACCGCGGGCCCTGGACCACGGCCGCCGAGATACGCCTGAGCGGACCGGCCAACCCGGCCACGCACGGCGCCTGGGGCCGGATCACCGGATTCCCCCTCGTACCGGTGGCCACCGCCGTCCTGCCCGGCGACAAGCTCCTGGCCTGGTCGGCGTACTCGGTCGACCGCTTCGGCGGCAGCAACGGCTACACCCAGACCGCGATCCTCGACCTGAAGACGGGCAAGGTCACCCAGCGCCGCGTCGACAACACCGGCCACGACATGTTCTGCCCGGGCATCGCGATGCTCGCCGACGGCCGGGTCCTGGTCACCGGCGGCAGCAACGCGGAGAAGGCCAGCATCTACAACCCGGCCACCGACACCTGGTCCGCGACCAGCAACATGAACATCGCCCGCGGCTACCAGTCGATGACCCTGCTCTCCACCGGCGAGGCCTTCGTCCTCGGCGGGTCCTGGAGCGGAGCCCCGGGTGACAAGGCCGGCGAGGTCTGGTCCCCGAACACCTCCACCTGGCGCAAGCTCCCCGGCGTCCCGGCCACTTCGACCATGACCGCCGACCCAGCCGGACCCTACCGCGCCGACAACCACATGTGGCTGTACGCCACTTCGGGCGGCAAGGTGCTCCAACTCGGCCCGAGTAAGCAGATGAACTGGATCACCACCGCCGGGAACGGCAGCATCACCCCGGCCGGCCCCCGCGCCGACAGCCAGGACGCCATGACCGGCAACGCCGTCGCGTACGACATCGACAAACTGCTCACCCTGGGCGGCTCGCCCGCGTACGACAACGTGCCCGCCACCCGGCGCGCGTACACCGTGAGCGTCAACGGCGGCCAGGTCCAGGCCGCGCGTACGGGCGACATGGACCAGGCCCGCGCCTTCGCCAACAGCGTCGTCATGCCCGACGGCAAGGTCGCCGTCTTCGGCGGCCAGTCGTACCCCGTGCCGTTCAGCGACGCCACCTCCGTACTGACCCCCGAACTGTGGGACCCGGCGACCGGCAGCTTCACCCCGCTCGCCACCATGGCCATCCCGCGGAACTACCACAGCGTGGCAAACCTGCTGCCCGACGGCCGGATCTTCTCCGGCGGCGGCGGCCTCTGCGGCGACTGCGCCACCAACCACGCCGACGGAGCCGTGTTCACCCCGCCGTACCTGCTCAACGCGGACGGCTCACCCAAACCGCGTCCCGCCATCACCGGCGGCGTACCGTCCCAGGCCGCCGCGGGCACCTCGCTCACGGTCACCACCGGCGGCCCGGTGGCCTCCTTCGTGCTGATGCGGGCGGCGGCCGCGACCCACTCCACCGACAACGACCAGCGGCGCGTCCCCCTGACCTCCACCCCCGCGGGCGCCAACACCCATACGGTCTCCATCCCGGCCGACAGGGGCGTCGTCCTCCCCGGCACCTACATGCTCTTCGCCCTCAACGCCCAAGGAGTCCCCAGCACCGCCCGCTTCATCACCATCCCCTGACCCCCACCATTCCCGACCACCACCTGAAACCCCCTCGCCCCGCCCCGTCATCGGGGCGGGGCGAGGGCGAACCCACCCCCGCGTGAGCGGGGGCCATGGTCCGGGTCGTGACCACGCCGAGGTGATCAGGGGGACCATCCCCGCCGGCGCGCGGGGGTGCGTGCCGTGCAGGGAATCCCGTCGCCCGTCGCGCCCGTTCTCCCGTACGACCGGGATCAGGGCGAGCGTACCGGCGGGATTCCTCAGGCGCCGGTGGCGGATTCGGTGGAGGTGCCGGCATCGCGCTGGGCGGGCAGGCTGTCGGCGGATGCGGAGACCTCGACCAGAACGGCCCGGAGACTGAGCACCACGCGAGGGCGCCCTTCAGCGGTGGGTCGCCTGGCCTGTATCTGATCTGACGGAAGGACATGAGATGCGTTTCGGAGTCTTCATGGCACCGTTTCACACTGCTCGGGGACAGAACCCCCTCACTGCTTTCGCACGGGACGTGGCCACCCTTCAGCAACTCGACGAGCTCGGCTACGACGAAGCCTGGATCGGCGAACACCACTCCGGCGGATCGGAGTTGATCGCCAGCCCAGAGATCTTCATTGCGCACGTCGCAGCCCAGACCAAACACATGAAGCTGGGAACCGGCGTGCTCTCTCTGCCGTATCACAACCCACTGTGGGTGGCGGACCGTGCGATCCTGCTCGATCACCTCACCCGGGGCCGATTCATGCTCGGCCTCGGCCCCGGCTCCCTCCCGACGGACGCGACGATGATCGGCATCGACCCGGTCTCACAGAGGTCTGCGCTGGAAGAGGACACCGAGGTCCTCATCCAGTTGCTCACCCAGGATGAACCCGTTACCAAGAAGACCGCCCGCTACAACCTCGTCGAAGCCAGATGTCAGTTACGCCCGTACACCACACCCTGCTTTGAAGTCGGCATCGCGGCGATCGCCTCGCCGTCCGGCCCACGGATCGCAGGCAAGCATGGGTTGGCGCTGCTGTCCATCGGCGCGACCATGATCGGCGACCTGGACATGCTCACCGCGCACTGGAGCGTGATGGAAGAACGATCCCATCAGTTCGGCACCATTATTGAACGCGCCGCATGGCGACTGGTCGGACCGATGCACATCGCCGAAACGAAAGAACAGGCCTACAAGGACGTCGCGTACGGACTCGACGACTGGTGCCGCTATTTGCAGTATGAAGCTGCGGTACCGCACTTCGAGCCCGGCGGCTCGACGCTGAAGGAACGCATCGACTGGATCAACGAATCCGGCGTTGGCGTCATCGGCACACCGGACGACGCGATCCGGCACATCCGACTGCTGCAAGAGCAGTCCCACGGCTTCGGCTGCTACCTCATGATGGCGCACGAATGGGCGAGGGCAGACGCGACCCGTCAGCACTTCGAACTGTTCGCGCAGCAGGTCGCCCCGCACTTTCAAGGCAGTCTCGAACGTCTCGACGCCGCACGAGCCCTCGCGGTCAGGCGCAGGGAGGCGCTGTACAGCCGCATGGGCGACGCGCTTGACGAGGCGAAGACCCGACATGCCGCCGAGCAGGCGGCCAGGGCTGACGGTCTGCAGCGACCCGGCCCCGACTTCGGAGAACACACCTCGGAGACACCTGAGCCCTGACGGTCCGCGAGAACAGAACTCCGGCGCCGGCCGTTGACCCGGCCCGGCCCGGTGGTCGCTCCGCCCGGGTTGCCGAACTGGCTCCGGCTCGCCCCGATCCGCGGTCATTCGCCCTGCCGTGAACCCGTCCGCCACCGCCAGGACGCGCCTCGCGTACCGCGGCGCCAGGGCCGGTTCCTCCACGGGAGTCTGACCGCGCGTCCCACCGGGGAGCCCCCCCCATGAACCATCGGCACGGACGGTTCGGCCGGGTGACGGGCCGGGACCCGCGCCTTCGGCCACCCGCCCCAGCCGATCGGATCCGCGACGACCGGGCGACCCTCAGCAGGGCCGGGGCACCCAGGTGCGGCTGCCGCGTTCGTAGTGGGAGGCGGAGCCGGGGAGGATCGCGTCCAGCGACAGCCACTCACCCGATTCGTCGAGAAGGTCCTGCTCGGCGGGCGGGTTCAGGTCCATCGGGCTGGGGGCCAGTCCAGGAGGACCAGGCTGTCGGTGACCTCGGTCACCCAGCCGAGGAACTCGCGGCCGTCATGCAGGGTGAAGCCGACCCGGTCGCATCTCTCGCAGCGTTCGACGAGGTATTCCTGGAGGGAGAGCGGATCCGGCATGCCCGCAGCATAGGTGGACCGCCTCGCAGGAGGACAGGCACGGGACGCAGGACACAGAGCGCAAAGCACACAGCGCAGGTCAGGAGAACGGGAGTCGGCGGGCGGAGCGGGCCCGTTCCGGGTAGGCACCGGCGCCTATCCGGGCGGAGGACGGGCGTGGGGCACCGCCCCGAGAAGCACCGATGCCGAGGTGGACCAGGACGACGACGGCCTGCCGCCCGGCCCGCCCCGGACCCACGCTCCGGTGAAGCGGACCTGATCGACTGGCCCCGCTCGATCCCCAGGGGGTGAACGCGACTGCGCGGCCGGGATGCCCGGCTCATGGCTGTGCTGGCGCGGACGGGACTGCCCGGGACTGCTGCGTGGTGAGATCGACCCGGTCGAGTTCCTGTTCGCCGAGGTCGTCCGCCGCCCGGCGACACGTAGCCCAGGGCGTTTCAATCGTCCCCTGCACGGTGCTTCAGCTGTTCTTCATCGCGGTCATTGTCCTCGCTGGCCTCTCACCCGTCCTCACCTGAGGCGTTTCTCAGGCCGGCCGCTTGGCCGGCCGCTGCGCGTGCCGGAGGTCGGGGCCGGCACCGGCTGACTGATCGCCGCCGTCCCGCTCGGCCCGTTGGAGGGAGCACTGGTCACGGCTCATTCAGCCAGAGGCAAGAACACCAAGCTGCACTCCTCGGTGAGCTGTACCCAACTGCGCTCACGCGATGTGGTGACGATGAGGGTTCCGCTGGACGCGGCGATGGTCAACCGCATGTGCACTCGCTGTGCGGAACGGGGTTTCCGGGCTCGGCCGACGACCGGGCTCGGCGTCTTTCTGGAGTCGCTCGGTGGACTTGGGCTCCTCTATCAGCTGCAGTCCTACACGGCACCCGAGAGGACGAGAGATGGAATGGCCATGAGGTAAAGGCCGCAGCTGATTTCCTGCGTTCGTGCCCCGAGGAATCGGATGAGGACGGGGAAGCTGCCCCCGACGCGCGGGAGGCCCGTGAGGATGCCGCACGGCTTCGGGATCTGGTGTTCTCCGCGTGGCGCGGGGCGGCGACAAGCTTGCACCGGGCGCAGGCGACTGCGGCGGAGTTTCCGTGGTTGGAGGAGTGGGCGAAGCCGAAGTTGGCCTTGAAGGAGCAGTACCTGGAGACGCTGCGGACGCAGGCGACGCAGTTCGTCTGCACGGACGGGCTTCTGACCGCCGCTGCGGTGGCCTGCATGGATGATCCGGAACTCCCGGTAGACGATGATGCGTTCGCGGTGCTCGGAAAGAGTCAGGAGATCACCAGTGGGCTGAAGTCGCTGTGGCGGCAGTGGCGCAGCAAAGCAGAGGACGGCTGGGGTCGTGCCGGCGAACGCTCGTACATTGCCTACAGCCTTGTGTACGGAATCCGGAGTAATCGGAAGGGGCGTGATCACGCCCTTGCCGGCGCTCGGGCCCTCATCGAGTCCTGGGAGGAACAGGCCCGAGCCGCCGCGTCGTTGCAGTCCGCCCCCGTCCGCCTGGTGACTGTCGGCCTGCCGGGGATCCGAGACGAAGGCAGCCACCGCGGCGGTGGGGGCTTCCTCGACGCACTGGATCCATGGACCATCGGCGTCCTGGTCACCTGTCTCACTGCTGCCGACTGGGGACGCCGTGTTGTCACTCTCCGAGTGCCCGCCGTCATCGCAGACCGGCTGACCGATCATGGAGCTCTCGTCGATGTTGAGGCGCATGCCGAAGGGGGCGGCCGGTCGGAGGCTCGTGAAGAGAACAGCCAGAGCCGTATCCGACCCGGAATTTTCGACGACACGCCAGTCTTCGACCGAATCCCCGTCACTGAGGACCACCTGCGTGTACTCCATACGGCTGTGTCTTACGCAGACCAGTTCTACGTCGTCTTCTCGCCGAGAGGGAGTCGAGACTCTGCCACACGCGGTCCTGCGGAAGCGGCTGGCCCAAGGCCGGCAGGGAGCCATCGTCGCCGGCCCATCGGACCTTCCCGCCGGTGTGATCGAGCCATGGGTGGCGGAGGTCGGGCCGAAGCCCGAATCGGGAGGAAGCTACTGGCCCCAGGACGTCCATGATGCACAGGACGCCCGGTTCGGCGAGGAACTGGGGCTCGCCGCAGGGGCACAGAAGGCCGCATGGCTGGCCTATGACGACCGCGACAGGGAACGCAACCTGCGCCTTCTCGCCATGGCCCGTGGCGTTCCCGACCTGCGGACCCTCGATGGTGGCCATGACCAGGACGGACATGCCCGCACTCTTCCCCGCGCGGTGTGGCGGGGGCTGCTCACCGACAGTCAGCTGGACCTTGAACCATGTGAACAGCCCAACGAGGACCGGTGGCGCGGCGGTAGCGGAGTTCCTCTGAGTGTCCTGGCCGGTGTCCAGGTCGTCGTTCTTGGAGACCAGGTGGGGACCGCACCGTCCAGCTGTCGGAGGTCATGACGTTGGTTACGCCGTCCCTCAATGGTGAGGGGTGCGTTCTTGTGCGTCACGCGGCGGAACCGGGCGCGGAGGCTCGCCGTGACCGGTCCCGCCCGGCGATGGCCTGGGCGACCTCTTGGACGGCGCCACGAAGAAGGTCACCGTAGGGACCCTGAGGAAGGCTGGGGGTGTGTGCTCTGGCCGCGTTGATGTGCTCGGTGGCGGCTTCGAAGGAGCCGAGCCGACGGTAGTTGTCGGCGAGGTTGAGGTGCAGGGAGGGGTAGAAGCCGGCGATGTGAAGGCCGGCGTGATGCTCCTGGACTCGCTGCTCGGTCACGGCATCGGCAGCGTCCAGGGCCCGGATGTCCCAGGCGAGGGCCTGGGCGGGATCTTCGTAGAGATCTGCCAGGTAGTGAGCGAGAGAGCAGCGGTGCAGCGGGTCACCGGTGACACCGATCGCGGACCACAGGCCCAGCAGTTTCCGGCGGGCGGAGGCGCCGTCACCGGATCTGCCCTCGGCGACGGCGTGGCCTATGGCCTCCATGGTCGGGTCGGAGCTGGTGGGTGCGGTGGTCATGGGCTGTTCCTCGGTGTCTCTCAGGCGGATTTCTCAGGCGGAGTGGTCGGACTTGATGGGCATGGCCAGGGTGGTGAGATCCCCGCGGTCGGCGGAGCGGATCGTGACGGGAAGGTCGTGTCCCCGCAGGTCGAGCAAGACGTCGGGGCCGATCGCGGTGCTCACGGCGGGATAGAACGTGGTGACCTCGAACCAGATCTGGAGGGCCTGGCCCGTCACCGTGGCCGGGAGCCAGATGTCCGAGTTTTCATCGGTTTCGTCATCCGCTGACCGGACGTGCATTCCGTGGTCGGAAACGTGCAGTGTGATGCGCTCCCCGGGCTGGTCTTCCAAGGCTCGCAGGAGCAGCTCCTTCGGCACCGTCACACGGGTAGTGACGTCGCCCAGTGGAGCGAGCATCAGCTGGTAGTCGGGGAATTCCTCGGGCAGCAACCGGCAGTGCCGGTCCTCCCGGCCGGCCACGCGGAGCCAGAGTCCGTGCGGCACCGCTTCCAGTCGCACCAGCGGACTGCGGCGGATCTCGGCAACCGCGACCCGCAGCTCGTTGCCGTTGACCGTGCCGGCCCACGTCTGCCCCGGTGCTTCAGCCGGCACCAGAGTTCGAGTGGAGAGCCGGTATCGGTCCGTCGCGGTCAGGGTGACCGCCTCATAGCTTGCCTCGATGCGCAGACCGGCGAGTGCCGGTATCCCGTGCTCATACGCGGTCGCGGTCAGGACCTGCTCGACCGCGTCCGCCAGCACAGGGCCCTTTACCGCTGCAATGGGCAGGCCTGGCACGTTGCCGAGCGCGGACTTGATGACAGCAGCCTTCTGCTGCGCGGCCGCCGCATTCCCAACGACCTTTGCGACATGCTCATCGAGTAGCCGGGATGCCTCATCAGCACCGGAACCAAGTACAGCCTCGACAGCGGTGAGGGGTATAGCGAGCTCGCGGAGCTGACGCAGCACGGTCGCCTGCACCACCTGGTCGGCGCTGTAGTAGCGGTAGCCCGAGACGGGGTCGACTTCGACAGGGCGCAGCAGCCCGGAGTCGGCATAGAACCGCAACGCACTGGAGGTCAGACCACTGCGTTGGGCGAAGGCCCCGATCGGCATCAGCTCATCATTTGGCACCGCGCCATCATCGAGCTTCAACCAACTCGAAGGTCAACACGAGCAGTGACACCAACCTCATGGCCAGCACCAGTAGCGCCCTCGCGGGTCCGGCCGCAGGGTGGAGGGGCGCAGGATAGCCCCTGATGAGTCGCCGTTCGCCGCGATCATCTACATCCTGGTCTCCGGCTGCGCCCGGCGGTCGCTGCCGCCCTGCTTCGGGATAGCGAAGCAGGCCACCCGTCGCCGGTTCCTGATCCGGTCCCGGGCCGGCGTCTGTCCGAAAGGCTGCCGGGTGCCGAAATCGCCGTGCCGTCGCCGCGCTGGTCCGGCACCCGGTTCCGCTGCATCCAGGTCGACTGCCCGATGGCGCGCATCAGCCGGAATTCCGGAAATGTGACCACCAACACATGAGATGCTTTAAAGCTATCAAAGGTGACATGGTGGGAGTGTGTTGGACGATACGGACCGCAGGATCGTGCGCGTACTCACCCGGGACGGCCGAACGCCCTATACGGCCCTCGCCCGCGACCTGGGCGTTTCCGAGGGGACCGTACGCCAGCGGGTGGCCAGGCTCCAGGAGAGCGGTGTGCTGCGTATCGTGGCGCTCTGCGATCCGCTGCGACTGGGGCACCAGTCGGTACGGCTGATGATCCGCGTCCGCGATCTCACCCCGAGAGCGGTGGCCAAAACGCTCTCCGGAATGCCGATGATCAACCATGTCGCGCTCTGCGCCGGAAGCCAGGACATCTTCCTGGAAGGCACCTGCCGCGACCAGGCCCAGCTCGTCCAGTTGCTGGACGACATCCGGATGCTGCCGGGGGTCTCCCGGGTCCAGGTCCTGCTGTTGCTGGAACTCTTCAAGGACTACACCTGGAGCGGACTGGCGAGCGCCGTGGGCCAGGGCGTCTCGGAGGAGTAGCCGGGACGGGTTCCGGGCGCCGCCGTCCGTGCCGTACGGGCTCCGGGCGCCCCCGCCGTACGGCCCCGGCCGCATCCCGCACCCGTACGGGCGCGGGCGCACCCCGCGCCCCGCTCAGCCGGGGATGATCCGCTTCCCCGGCCGGACCGGGACCTCCCGGAACCCCTCCCACAGATACGAGTCCTTGATGACCTCCAGCACGGTGAGTGCCTCGGCGTGGGCGACCCCGTTGACCCGGCGGACCCGTTCCGTGAGCAGCTCCGCGAGATGTTCGAGATCGCGGCAGCGGACGTCCACGATCAGGTCGTAGGGGCCGACGCAGGAGGCGACGTACCGCACCTCCGGCATCCGGGACAGCTCATGGGCGGCCAGGGCGACCGGGATGTGATGGACCCGTACCGCGAGATGGACCTCCATCTCGCCCATGCGTACCGCGTCGGTCATCCCCACCACCTGGAGGACGCCCTTGCGCTGGAGCCGCTGGTAGCGGGCGCGTACCGACGCTTCCGAGAGGCCGACCGTCCGGCCGATCTCGGCGAAGGAGCTGCGGCCGTCGACCCTGAGCTGGTCGATGATCCGGCGGTCCAGGTCGTCGATCACCGGGGACCTCCAATCGGGTGCGGGAGCGGACTCTGTCAGCACCATCATGAACCTTCTCTACTGACCCTCCAATGTCGCCCGTCACATCCCGGGCTGCGAGATGCGCGGAAATCGGGCGGTCTTTCCACGGGATTCGTTTCGGTTTCATCTTTCCGGCGGGGGGTCCGTTAACCGACGCTTTCCCCAACCGATACCCCCGCCTCCGCCGGCCCGGTCAGGGCCGCCGAACGGGCTCCGGGCTCCCTTACCGCCTCTCGGCCGCCGCACCCCGCGACGAGCCCGGCGGCGACCGGCCCGGACCGGAACCGCCCCCGGACAAGGAGTTCAGCGCCATGCAGACCCCCCTTCCCCCCGACCGGCCGTCCCGCCGGGCCCCGCGGTGACGGTCGCGGCGGCCGGCACCGGCGCGACGCCCCGGCGGCCGGGGGAGCCCCCCGCCCCGCCGGCGCGGGAGCCACGGGCCCGCCGGGCCGCGGTGACGACCCTGCTCCTCGCCCCGGCCGGGATCACCGTCGCCGGCCTGGTGCTGGTGCCACTGCTCCTGGTGGTACGGAACAGCTTCGCCTCGGCCGACGCCTACGGCGGCATCCGGGGCGGCTGGACCCTGGCGAACTACCAGGACCTGATGGACCCCGTCTATCTCAAGGTCTTCTCCTACAGCCTGGGCATGGCCGCCCTGAACACCGCGGTCTGCCTGGTGCTCGGCTACGTCGTCTCGTACTACCTGTCGAGCCGGTCCCCGCAGCGCCAGATGCTGCTGCTCCTGCTGATCATCGTGCCGTTCTGGACCGACTTCCTGGTCCGCACCTTCGCGTGGATCAATCTGCTCAGCCCAGGTGGCCCGGTGAACAGCCTCACCGACGCGATCGGGTTCACCGACGGCGCCACCCAGTGGATCCCCAGCCAGGGCGCGTCCTTCGTCGGTCTGGTGTACGCCTTCCTGCCGACCGCGATCTTCCCGATCTACGCGGCCCTGCGCAGCGTCGACCATTCGCTCGGCGAGGCCGCCCGGGACCTCGGCTGCGGCTGGTGGCGGGTGCACACCCGGGTCCTGCTGCCGATCGCCCGGCCCGGGATGCTGGCGGCGGCACTGCTCACCTTCATCCCGACCCTCGGTGTTTTCGTGATCCCCGTGCTGCTCGGCGGCGGACGCGACCAGTTGGTCGGCAATCTCATCGTCACGCTCTACACCGAGTTCCGTAACCAGCCGATGGGCGCCGCCGCGTCCGTGGTGCTGCTGCTTCTGATGGTGGCCTCGATGGCGGTATTCGGACTCGCCGCCCGGCGGCTGAGGAGGAAGTCGGCATGAAGCACACTCTCGACACCGTGACCGCATGGCTCGCCCGCGGCGTGATCGCCTTCCTCTACATCCCCATCGTCGTCGTGGTCGTACTCTCCTTCAACGACTCCGAGGTCACCTACAAGTGGGCCGGGTTCAGCACCCGTTGGTACGGAGAGCTGTCGCGGAACACCGAACTGCTGGCCGCCCTGCGGGTCAGTGCCGAGACGGCGCTGATCTCCGCCACCCTGGCCACCCTCTGCGGACTGCTCGCCGCGATGGGCATGGCCCGGCTGCGGTCCCGGGGCAAGGCGGTCTTCTCGGGCGGGCTCTTCCTGCCGCTGATCGTCCCGGAGATCGTGCTGGGCGTCGCCCTGCTCTCGGTCTTCGGCGCGATGAGCGCCGACCTCGGGACGCAGACCTTGGTCCTGGGCCATCTGGTGGTGACCCTCCCGTACGCGGCGCTGATCGTCCTCGGCGCCTACAACGCGCTCGATCCGGCGCTGGAGGAGGCCGCGACCGACCTCGGGTGCAACGCCTGGCAGGCGTTCCGCCGGGTCACCCTGCCGCTGCTCCGGCAGCCGCTGCTGGCCGCGTGGCTGCTCAGCTTCACCATCTCCTTCGGCAACATCGTGATGTCGACCTTCACCAACGGCGTCGGCAGCACCACCCTGCCGCTGCGGGTCTACTCGATGCTCAAGGGCGGCCTCACCCCCGAGATCAACGCCCTGGGCACCATCCTCGTGCTCTTCACTCTGCTGATCATCCTCGGAGTCGGACTGCGGCAGATGCGCCGGGTCCTGCTCGGCGCGGGCCGCTCCTGACCCCCCTGCTTTCGGCCCCGGTTCCTCCCCCTGCGGTCCGTCCGCCCCGTACGAAAGGCACCACCATGCGCGTAAGAAGCGTCTCCAGAGGCGTCCTCACGGTCGCCGTAGCCACGGTCACCGCGCTCGTCGCCACCGGCTGCGGCGGCTCGGAATCCTCATCCGGCGGCGGCGGGAAGAAGCTCAACGTCTACGCCTGGGCCGGGGAGATCCCCGACACCGTGGTGAAGAAGTTCGAGCAGGAGACCGGGATCGACGTCACCCTCGACACCTTCGACAGCAACGAGACCATGACCGCCAAGCTCAGCTCGGGCTCGGCCGGATACGACCTGGTGGAGCCCAGCCAGTACAGCGTGCAGCAGCTCGTAGGACAGAAGCTGATCCAGCCCCTGGACCACTCCCGTATCAAGGGCCTCGACAACATCGCGGACAAGTTCCGCGACCCGTCGTACGACCCCGGGAACAAGTACTCCGTCCCGTGGATCTGGGGCACCACCGGCTTCGCGTACAACAAGAAGTGCATCCCGTCGGCGACGAGCTGGAAGACGCTCTTCGACGAGAAGCACAAGGGCAAGGTCTACATGCTGGACAACATGCTGGCGGCGTACATCGCGGGCCTCCAGGTCACCGGCTCCCGGGCCACCAGCACCGACGAGGGCGAGATCAAGGACGCCACCGAGGCGCTGACCGACCAGAAGAAGATGCTCGCGGGCTACAACTCCACCAACTACCCGCAGTTGCTGTCCTCCGGGCAGGCGTGCGCGGCCCAGGCGTGGAGCGGTACGGCAATGGCGAAAGTCGTCGCCGCCAACCCGGACGTCGAGTACGTACTCCCCGAGGAGGGCGGCTCCCTCTGGACCGACGGCCTCGCCATTCCCCAGGGCGCCAAGAACACCGACGCCGCCTACCAGTTCATCAACTTCCTGCTCCGCCCCGAGATCGCGGCCATGGCCACCGACGACGGCGGCAGCGCCAGCGCCAACGCCAAGGCGCGGGAGTTCGTGAAGGACAAGAAGGCGCTGGAGAACCCGGCGGTCTACGCCCCCGACGCAGCCGTCGCCAAGGCGGACTTCCTGCTCGACCCGGGAGCCGCGATGAAGCACTTCCAGCAGGGCTGGACCAAGGTGAAGGCGTCCTGATCATGACCACCGACACGAAGACCGCCCCCGGGGCGGCAGCCCGGGACCACGGCGTCCCGGCCGTACGGCTCACCGGCGTGGGCAAGACCTTCGGCGACACCCCGGCCGTGCGGGACGTCACCCTCGACATCCGGCGCAACGAGTTCTTCTCCATCCTCGGGCCCTCCGGCTGCGGCAAGACGACCCTGATGCGGATGATCACCGGCTTCGAGACCCCCACCGAGGGCACCGTCGAACTCGGCGGCGTCCCCGCCACGGCCGTCCCGCCCCACAAACGCGACCTGAACATGCTCTTCCAGAGCTATGCCCTCTTCCCCCATCTCTCGGTCGCGGACAACGTCGCCTTCGAGTTGAAGGTCCGCAGGTCCCGCCCCCGGGCGGAGATCGGCGACGCGGTCCGCGAAGCCCTCGCCCTGGTCCGCCTCGAAGGCTACGGCGACCGGTCGATCGCCCAGCTCTCCGGCGGCCAACGGCAGCGCGTCGCGATCGCCCGCGCCCTCATCGGACGGCCGTCCCTGCTGCTGCTGGACGAGCCACTGGGCGCCCTCGACCAGAAGCTCCGGGCCGAGATGCAGTTGGAGCTGAAGAAGATTCAGCGCGAGGTCGGGGTGACCTTCGTAACCGTCACCCACGACCAGGAGGAGGCCCTGACCATGTCCGACCGCATCGCGGTCATGGACGGCGGCCGGGTGCTCCAGGTCGACAGCCCGGAGGCGATCTACGAACGCCCCGCGACCCGGTTCGTCGCCGACTTCATCGGCACCTCCACCTTCCTCACCGGCACCGTGGACACCACCGCGATCGGCGTCCCCGGCCTCGGCAGGATCCCCGTACCCGAGGGCCACGGACTCCCCGACGGCACCGAGGCCCATCTCGCCCTGCGGCCCGAGAACATCCGGCTCGCCCCCGCAGGGGAACGCCCGCCCGGCTGCAACGCCGTCCTCGACGGCACCCTCCGGCAGACCGTCTACCTCGGCAACGCCACCCGCTACCACCTCACCCTCGCCGACGGGACGTCCCTGGTAGCCGAGGCGGGCGGCGCGGACCGCGGCGGCCTCGCCGCCGGTGACCCCGTCACCGCCGGCTGGGACTCCGCCCGCGCCCGGCTGCTCGCCGAATGACCACCGCCGCCCGGCCCACCCGGCCCGACCAGGGTCAGGACCGCCCCCATCACCCCCGCAAGGAGATCCGGCCGTGAAGGTCGCCGCAGCACAGTTCGCCCCCACCGCAGACGCGGCGGCCAACCTCGCGGTCATCGAGGAGATGACCGCCGAAGCCGCCGCCGCGGGCGCCGAGCTCGTCGTCTTCCCCGAGGAGTCGATGCTCCCGTCCGAAGCCTCCGACGAGACCGGGATCCCGCTCCGGGACCTCGCCACCGCCCACTGGGAGCCCTTCGTCGACGGGCTCTCCCGCACCGCACGGACCCACGGCGTCGCGATGGTCGCCGCGGGCTTCGAGGACAGCGGCACGGCCCTCCCGTACAACACCATGGCCGCCGTGGACGCCACCGGTGAGGTCATCGGCCTCTACCGCAAGATGCACCTCTACGACGCCTTCGACTACAAGGAGTCGCGGCATATCCAGCGCGGCGACACCGGCCCCGTCGTGGTCCGCATCGGCGACTTCAACGTCGGACTCGTCAACTGCTACGACGTGCGCTTCCCCGAATTCACCCGGTCCCTGGTGGAGATGGGTGCCGATCTCCTCGCCGTGTCCGCGGCCTGGGTGAAGGGCCCCCTCAAGGAAGACCACTGGCAGACCCTGGTACGCACCCGGGCCATCGAGAACACCTGCTGGGTCGTCGCCTCGTCGCTCACCACCCCCGACTGCATCGGTATGTCGATGGCCGTCGACCCCCTCGGAGTGGTGCGCGCCGCACTCGGCGAGGAGGAGCGGTCGCTGCTCGTCGTCGACGCCGACAAGGACCGGATCGACCGGGCCCGTACCATCCTGCCCGTCCTCCGCAACCGCCGCATCATCATCGGACCGAGGTGACCCGCAGCCATGCCGCTTTCCATCCGTGACCTGCCCGCCCCGCTCGACACCGCACTCGCAGAACGGCTGCGGACGGTCGACTTCCCCACCCTCGGCCACTACTTGGAGGAAGGTTTCTGCGACGCCGCCCTCCAGCGGGTCGCGGGCACCGGCAAACTGGTCGGCCGGGCCGTGACCGTCCGTACCACCGCCACCGACTCGACCCTGCTCCACCACGCCGCGGGACTCGTCGGCCCCGGCGACGTCGTCGTCGTGGACACCGGCGGCGACCGCCGGCACGCCCCGCTGGGCGAGGTCGTCGTCAACGCCCTCGCCGCACGCGGCGCCGCCGGGGCGGTCGTCGACGGGCTCTGTACCGACATCGACGCGCTGCGGGCCGTGGGACTGCCGGTGTACGCGTACGGCCGCACCCCCCTGACCACGAAGCTGCACGGCCTCGCGGACGGCTCCCTCTGCGCCCCCGTCACCTGCGGCGGGGTCCCCGTCCACGCCGGTGACATCGTGCTAGGCGACGCCAACGGGCTGATCATCGCCCCGGCGGGCCGGCTCGCCGACGTCCTCGACGAGGCACTCGTCGACGACGCGGAGGAACCCGCCCTGATCGCCGAGTTGTGGGCGGGCGCCCCGCTCGGCGCCCTCACCGGCGCCACCGAGACCCTGCGGCGGCTCACCGCCTCCCGCTGACCCGGCCGTCCCCCCTCATCCCCGAAAGGACCAACGTGTTTCTGAAAGCCGCCGTCAACGGCGGGCGCACCCCGACCGAGTGCCCCACCGTCCCGGTCACCGCCGAGCAGATCGCAGCCGATACCCGGGCGGTGCTCGCCGCCGGAGCGGACGTCGTCCACTTCCACGTCCGCACCCCGGACGGCGGCCAGAGCATCCGCCCCGACCTGCTCGCCGAGGTGCTCCGGGCGATCCGTGCCACCGCCCCCGACGCCGTGGTCGGCACCACCACGGGACTGTGGACCTGCTCGGGCCCCGAGGAGCGGTACAAGCTGGTCGAGGCGTGGGATCCGATGCCCGACTTCGCATCGGTCGCCTTCTGCGAAGAGGGCGCGGCCGAGACCGCCGAACTCGTCGTGGCGCGAGGCATGGTGCTGGAGAGCGCCGTCTGGACCATGGACGACGTCCCCGCCCTCCTCGCCTCGCCGACCCTCCACCGCAATGTCCGGATCCTGATCGAACCGGTCGAGGAGGACCCGGAGGAGGCGGTCGCCGCGGCCCGCGCGATGGCCGGACGTATCGTCGCCGCCGGAGTGACCTGCCCGATCCTCTACCACGGCGAAGGCGCCACGGTCTGGCCCCTGGTCCGCGCGGCCCAGGAGGACGGCCACCAGGCCCGCATCGGATACGAGGACGGTACCGACCTTCCCGACGGCACCCCGGCCCCCGACAACGCGGCCCTGGTCCGCGCGGTCCGCGCCCTCACGGCCACCGGCTGAGACCCCTCGGCCGAGGACCCCTTTTCACCGCCCCCGCCCGTCATCGGACGTGCGGGGGCGTCCGGCCGGCACTCCGCCGACGGCCGTACCGCATCCCACGAGGCGATGGTGGCCGTCGCCGATGACCTTCTCGCCCTGCACGATCCGCCGCTGATTCCCCGGGCCCTGGTCGAAGGCGGCCTTGAATCCCTCGGGTAACCCGGGCCTCCTCGGGTTCGGCCCGGAGGGGGCCGTGAGGGAGTGTCCCGCCGATCCTCCGCAGCATGCATGCGATCACGACTACGTTGGGTGCCGGCACGTCCGGCGCGGCACTCCGCTCGGGAGGAGACACATGGGTGATCGGGTACGGGACGAGGAACTGTCCGACGACTACTACGACCTCGGTACGCACACCCGGCGGGTGAGCACGACATCCCCCGATGCGCAGCGCTGGTTCGACCGCGGGCTGGTCTGGACATACGCCTTCCATCATGAGGAAGCGGTCCGCTGCTTCGAGAAGGCGGCCGAGGCCGACCCCGACTGCGCCATGGCGTACTGGGGGATCGCCTACGCACTCGGACCCAATTACAACAAGCCGTGGGAGTTTTTCGACGCTCGGGACCTGGCCATGACCGTCGAGCGTACCCATGCGGCGGCCGGGCGCGCGCAGGAGAAGGCCGCGGGTGCCACAACTGTCGAGCGGGCTCTGATCGGGGCGTTGCGCTCCCGGTATCCGCAGGCGCGCCCGGTCGAGGACTGCTCCGTCTGGAACGAGCCGTATGCCGAGAGCATGCGCGCCGCCTATGTGCAGGCCCCCGACGATCTCGACGTCGCCGCCCTCTACGCCGATGCGCTGATGAATCTCACGCCGTGGCAGTTGTGGGATCTGCGGACCGGCGAGCCTGCGGCGGGCGCCAGGACCGCCGAGGCGAAGGCGGTCCTGGAGCGGGCTCTCGCCACCTCCGGCGGGCGGGATCACCCGGGGGTGGTGCACCTCTACATCCATCTGATGGAGATGTCTCCGTATCCGGAGCGAGCGCTGCGCGTCGCCGACCGGCTGCGCGGAATGGTGCCCGACGCCGGGCACCTCGCGCACATGCCCTCGCATCTGGAGGTGCTGTGCGGGGACTACAGGCGGGTCGTGTCGGACAGCAATGCCGCCATCGCCGTCGACGCGAAGGCCCTTGAGCGGTCCGGCGCGATGAACTTCTACACCCTCTACCGGTGCCACAACATTCATTTCAAGATCTACGGTGCGATGTTCCTCGGACAGTCCGAAGTGGCTCTGGAGGCGGCCGACCAGCTGGAGGCGGCCGTTCCGGAGGAGTTGCTACGGGTGGAGAGCCCGCCGATGGCCGACTGGCTGGAGGCCTTCCTCGCCATGCGGGTCCATGTGCTGATCCGGTTCGGTCGCTGGTCCGACATCCTGGAGCTTCCTCTCCCTCATGACCAGGAGCTGTACAGCACCTCCACGGCGATGTTGCACTACGCCCGTGGTGTCGCCTTCTCCGCGACCGGCCGGGTGGGCGAGGCCGAGACGGCGCGGGAGCTGTTCCGCGAGGCGACCGGCAGGGTCCAGGAGACGCGCATGTTGTTCAACAACACCTGTGCCGACATCCTCGCCGTCGCCGCCGCCATGCTCGACGGCGAGCTGGAGTACCGCAGGGGCAGCACCGATATCGCGTTCGCCGCCCTGCAGCGGTCGGTGGAACTGACCGACAACCTGCCGTACGACGAACCCTGGGGCTGGATGCAGCCGCCCCGGCACGCCTACGGTGCCCTGCTGCTGGAGCAGGGCCGCATCACCGAAGCCGAGGCCGTCTACCGCGCGGATCTGGGCCTCGACGAGACCCTCCCCCGGGCCTGTCGGCACCCGGGAAACGTATGGTCCCTGCACGGCCTTCACGAGTGTCTGGTACGGCTCGGGCGTTCGGCCGAAGCGCTGATCGTCGCGGAGCAGTTGAAGACGGCCGCGGCCCTGGCGGACGTGCCGGTCGAGGCATCGTGCTTCTGCCGGACGGAAGGAACCGCGTCCCAAAGTGGCGGCCGCTGCTGCTGAGGGGCCCCGTAGCGGGCCGGGCAGCTTCACGGGGCGTTGGACCAGGATCCGGGCCGTTCGGGGTCCAGGGCGTTGTGGCGCAGGAGGGCCGGGGAGGAAGCACTACGAGACTTCCCCGAGTGGCGAAGTACGCGTGGAGGTGCGGTCACCAGACCGGTCCGCGAGCCTCCACCACCTGGCCCACCGACCACGGGCCTGTCCTCTACCAGAAGGCGCCGCCCGGCCGCGGCCGGAACAGGAGATCGCCGCACCACCGGTGCGGGCGGCGGCGAGCGTCGCGCGACGTGGACGGTGTCCCCGGGCCGGGCGTAGCCGAGGAGCGCGCGGAACTTCGGGCGCTGGAGGGGTGGAGGCGGCTGGAGGTGCCGGGGTCCTCCTCGAAGACGAACGGGTCCTCGATCCCGGCCTCGTCCAGGACGAGGTCCTGGCGGGCGGTCGACTGCTGGTCGGTCGAGACCCGCTTGTAGACCAGGTTCGCCACCGAGAGGCCTGACCTGTCGCAGTGAAGGTTGAGCGATTCTCAGCGAAGGTTGAGCGAGTGGTCCTGGCTGATGTGCCAGGCCATGATTGTCGGCACCACTCTCGCTCATCTGTGCCAGGATTCGCGGGGTGGAGATCACTGACGTCATGCGTGCGATCGCGGCTGCGACTTCGGTCGCCGCATCGCTCGGCCTGCCGGCCGACGACGCGATCGTTCTCCACAACTCGAACAAGCTGGCACTGCGGCTGACTCCATGCGACGTCTTTGCCCGGGTCGCCCCTGTGGGACAAGAGGTTGCACGGTTCGAAGTCGAGCTCGCTCAGCGGCTCACCGAGGTCGGAAGTCCGATGTGCCCCTTGGAGCCTCGGGCGGACCCGCGTGTGTACACGTTCGATGGTTTCGCAGTGACACTGTGGACCTACTACGAGCCCGTGGCACCTCACTTCTCCCCGGTCGACTATGCCGAGGCGCTGGAGCAGCTGCACGCAGGCATGCGCAACGTCGATGTACCGAGCCCGAGGTTCACGGACCGGATCACGGAGGCGGAAGAAGTTGTCGCCGACCCGGACCGCTCGCCGGAGCTCGCCGACGCAGACCGCGTCTTCCTCAGCGGCAGGCTGGCCGGCCTGCGACACGCGATCGAGGAGCGCGGCGCCGTGGAGCAGCTGCTCCACGGCGAGCCGCATCCAGGCAATGTCCTCAGCACGAGGATCGGCCCGTTGTTCATCGACCTTGAGACGTGCTGCCGTGGACCCGTCGAGTTCGACCTCGCCCATGTTCCCGAGGCGGTCTGCGAGCACTACCCGAACGTTGACCAAGGGCTTCTGGACGAGTGCCGACAGCTCGTTCTCGCGATGGTCGCCGCGTGGCGTTGGGAGCTTGGCGACCAGTTTCCGAACGGGAGGCGCTTCGGAGAAGAGCTCCTGCGCGCACTGCGCGGCGGTCCTCCCTGGCCGACACTCGACACGATGAACACGCGACTGGGCGGCCTGTAGAGATCGCCGAGTCGAGCATTCCCCGGCAGGTCTGTTGTCAGAGGGTGTGTCAGAGACTGCGCATGCTGGAGATCGTGGTGCAGACGGAGAACGGGGAGCGGCACGTTCGTGTTTCCGCGGAGGAGCTGGAGCGTGTCGCGGAGCAGACCACGGGGACCACACGCTACGCACGGTGGTGCACGATGCATGCTTCCACGCACAACTTGCGCCCGGAATAAGTCTGCTATGTCTGGAAAGTGCCTTTGACTTGCATTGAGAGTCAAGGGGGCGCAGGTTCAAATCCTGTCGTCCCGACCAGCTCTTTGGCCGGTCGGAAGCCGTTCTCTCAGCCATGAGAGGACGGCATTTCGTGTGTTTGGGGCCATGGTGGTTGCACGGGAAGGGGTGGCCAGGCCCGGCTCTTCGCACAGCTCAGTGCGGCGGGACACCATCTCGCCGGCCGGGATGCGGCCTCTCACAGGTGGGCGTCCAGGAACTCCCCGAGCGCGGCCCGGGCCATCGGGCCGCTCCCGGCCGCAGTCGCCTCGCCCCGTTCGATCAGCACGAAGGAGGGCGCGCCGGTGACGCCGTACCGCCGTACCGGGCCGGGGCACCTGGCGATGTCGGCCCGCACGACGATCAGCCGCCCCTGGTAGGCGTCGGCCACCTCCCGCACCAGGGGCTCCATTTCCTTGCATGCTGCCACGGCCTTGGGCCACGTACCGTGGAAGTACGCGAGTACCGGGACGTCCGCCCTCGCCAGGATGAACTCGAACTCGGCGTCCTCCTGGGGTTGATGGACCCTGCCTGCCATCGGCACTCCTTGACGCTCCACTCGACGTGAGGCAGTGGGTGCCTCCTTGTGTCTGCTGACCGCGGCGGCGCGCACCGCCCGTCAGCGGGCCTTGCGCACACGGCCGGCCTTGCGGGCCTCCGCCATCATGCGCGCCTCCGCGGCCTTCCGGGATTCCTTCGGCGGGCGGCCCGCATGGGTGCCCAGACCCCGGAACGCCGCGTTGCCGGTCTTTGCCCGGTCCTGCACCGGCGGGCGCTTCGCGCCGGTAATCGTGGTCAGCCGCTCCTCGCCGGAGCGAACCTGGGTGACCGTGGGCCGGATGCCGGCATCCGACATCATCCGGTTCACGTCCCGGCGCTGGCCGGGCGTGACCAGGGTGACCACGCTGCCGGACTCGCCGGCACGCGCGGTGCGCCCGCCGCGGTGGAGGTAGTCCTTGGGTTCGGAGGGCGGATCCACGTTGACGACGAGGTCCAGGTGCTCGACGTGGATGCCACGGGCAGCGACGTTGGTGGCCACCAGCACCGTGATCGCGCCGTCCTTGAACTGGGCCAGCGTGTGCGTTCGCTGCGGCTGCGACTTCCCGCTGTGCAGAGCACCTGCCTTGATGCCGCTGCTCCGCAGATGGCGGGTGAACTGATCCACAGCGTGCTTGGTGTCCAGGAACATCAGCACCCGCCCGTCCCGGGCCGCGATCTCGGTGGCCGTCGCGTATTTGTCGGCCGGATGGACGTTCAGCACGTGGTGCTCCATCGTCGCGACCGAACCCTCCGCCCGGTCGACCGTGGCGAGCACCGGCTCACTCAGATAGTGCCTGACCAGTTCATCCACGTTCCGGTCGAGCGTCGCCGAGAACAGCATCCGCTGCCCGCCGGGGGGCACCTGGTCCAGGGTCTGCGAGACCTGCGGCAGGAAGCCCATGTCGCACATCTGGTCCGCCTCGTCCAGCACCGCGATCCGTACCCGGTCCAGGTGGCAGTCCCGCCGGGCAACGAGATCGGCCAGCCGTCCCGGTGTCGCCACCACGACCTCGGCACCCGCCCGGAGCGCCGCCGCCTGCCGGTTGATCGCCAGCCCGCCGACTACGGTCACCGACCGTAGTCCGAGCGCCTCCGCATAGGGCGCCAGCACCTCGCTCACCTGCTGCGCGAGTTCCCTCGTCGGCACCAGGACCAGCGCGAGAGGGCGTTTCGGTTCGGCGCGACGGCCCGCCGTACGGGCGAGGAGCGCCAGCCCGAAGGCGAGGGTCTTCCCCGATCCGGTCCGCGCGCGGCCCAGGACGTCCCGGCCGGCCAGCGCACTGGGCAGGATGGCCGCCTGGATCGGGAAGGGATCCCGTACTCCGAGCTCCGCCAGCACCCTTACCAGCTCGACCGGCAGTTCCAGTTCCGCGAAGGACACGGCCGGCGGAAGCCCGGGGGCCGACGTCCCCGGCACGGAGAGCTCGCCCTGCGGGGCCCTCTCCTGATCAGACCTGCCCGGTCCGGAGCGGCCGAAGGACGGCTGCTTCGCCTTCATGGGGTCCTTCCTCATTTCGGTGCTCTGAACGGGACGGGGCCCGTGCCTTGTCCGGCACGGGCCCCGGTTGTCTGCGAGCGTGCCCCCGACCTTACCAGCGCCGGACTCACGTCGGCCGTCGCGCCGCCCGGCCGGTGACGGACTCGTTCTCGCGCGGATCTCGGCGCCGACCCCATCACCACCCGGCGAATGTCTCACCACCCAGGACCACCGAAGCCTGGCATTGTCGGTGAGTTGCGGTGCTGGTCCACTTCTTGTGGCCGCGTACGCAGCGTGACGGCTGATCGTCATTCGGCGGCGGTCCGCATCGCCCGGAAATCGACCTGCCAGGGGGCGGTCTTACGGGAGGCCGGCTCCTTCCTGCTGCACGTCGAAGCCTTTGCGGGCGTGTTCGATGGCGGGCATGTTCTGTGAGGCCCAGGCCAGCAGCACGTCGACGGGGTGCCGGAGGGTCTTGCCGAGGGGGGTGATCCGGTACCTGACGGCCACGGGGCGGGTGGAGACGACTTCGCGCTCGATCACGCCGTTGCGTTCGAGTCGCCGGAGCGTCGCGGTCAGCGACTTCTGTGTGACCTGGGGGATGGCCCGGCGCAGTTCGTTGAAGCGGCAGGGGCGTTCGCAGAGCTCGTTGAGGACGCTGAGCGACCACTTGTCGAGGATCTGGTCGAGCAGTTCGCGGTGTGGGGCGTCGATGCGGAACTCGTCGTCGGTATCCATGGCGAAACCTGGTCTCGTTGAAGTGTCTTCCTGCTACTAGGTAGCTTACAGATACCTACTTCGGAGGAGAGCCACCATGACCGTTCAGCACTTCACCCCGGAAGGCATGCTGCAGCCGGCCCCGTACCACCACGTTGCCGTGGGCACCGGGACGAGGCACGTCCACGTCAGCGGCCAGGTCGCCCGCCGGGCTGACGGGTCCCGGGTCGCGCCCGGCGATCTGGCCGGGCAGGTCGCCCAGGCGCTGCGCAACACCGCCATCGGGCTGGCGGGCGCGGGGGCGTCGTTCACGGATGTATTGCGTCTGACGTTCTACGTGACCCGGTGGAGCCCGGAGAAGATCGGTGACTTCATGACGGGCGTGGAGGCCGTCGCCGACGAGATCGGTCTCCGGCTTCCCATGCCTCCGGCCTCCCTCATTGGCGTCGAGTACCTCTTCGAGCCGGACGTTCTCGTCGAGGTCGAGACGACCGCGCTCCTGGACTGATCCCTTCGGGCGCGTGCCACCCGGACTCGCCTCCCCACGGCCGGGTGAAGGGATGACGGCAGGCCGGATGGATCGGGCACCTCCGCGATCGCGATCCGTCCGGTGCCGCCACGGCTTCGGGGGGCGGGTCGGGCCGCATGGGGACGGGCTCTGGCCATGGGGAGTTTCGTGCGCGAGGCGGAGCCCGGCCGCACCGGCAACCGGCAGCCGGCCCGGGCCGAAGCGGCTGGGTCGCTCAAGACGAAGACGTCGTCCGGTGCGGTGGCTCGTCGACGGGGTGCACGGCGATGGCGATCTTGCCGCGGGGGCGTTTGCGGCCTGCGCCGGTGAAGCCGCCTTCCAGCAGTGCGTGGGCCTGTGCAATGTCGGCCAGCGGGAGCACGGTGCCGATCACCGGCCGGAGTCTGCCCTGGTCGACCAGGCGGCCGAGGGCTTCGAGTTTGGCCCGGCCGGGGCTGACGAAGAGGAAGTGGTAGGTCGCGTTGACGCCCCACGCGGCGAGCAGGTTCTGCGGTTCGGGGGTGTCCACGATGGACACCACGCGGCCTCGGTCGGCGAGGACCTCCGGGCTGCGGGTGAGGGTGTCCCCGCCGACCGTGTCCAGTACGACGTCCACCCCGCCCAGCGCGCGGACCCGCGGCACGTAGTCACCGGTCGAGAAGTCGATCGCGTGGTCGGCTCCCAGTCCGGTGACGAACTTGTGATCCTTCGACCGTGCGGTAGTCACCACCTCGGCCCCGAGCGCGCCGGCGAGCTGGACGGCGGCGGAGCCGACCCCGCCCGCTCCGCCGTGCACCAGGACCCGTTCCCCGACCCGTACCGCGGCGCGTTCGACCAGCGCCTCCCACACGGTCACGCCCACGAGGGCGAGACCGGCGGCCTCGACGTGCGACAGCCGCGCGGGCTTGCGGGCGACCAGGGCCTGGTCGACCACGTGAAACTCGGCGTACGTTCCCTGCCCGGCGAAGATCGGCGCCAGGTACCAGACCTCGTCGCCCGGCTGGAAGTCGCCCGCTCCGGGGCCGGTCTCGACCACGACGCCGGACACGTCGTTGCCGATCACCGCGGGCAGCGCTACCTGGTCGCGGTAGTCGCCGCGCCGGGTCTGCAGGTCGAGGGGGTTCACGGACGTGGCCAGCACGCGCACCAGCACCTGGCCGGGTCCGGGGGTGGGTCTGGGCCGCTCCCGGACGGCGAACGCGGTGTCCGCGCCACCGAAGCGGACGAGTTCCATCACACGCATCGAAGTCGACATGCGGCCACCATAGATTGACATATTCCAAATCGTCAATATGTAACTGGGCTAGGATGAGCCCGTGTTTTCGGAGGCGGAGTTGCTGGCTGTGTTCCGGGCCCTGTCCAATCCGGCCCGCCGCCAGATGCTGGTGTGGCTCAAGGAGCCGATGAGTTTCCCCGGCCAGGAGCCCGACGACGTCGAGATCGGCGTCTGCGTGACCGATATCCAGCAGCGTGCGGGTCTGAGTCAGCCAACGACCTCGCAGTACCTCACGATGCTGCGGCAAGCGGGGCTGGTGGTCGCCACCCGGCGGGGCAAGTGGACCTACTACCGCCGCGACGAAGCGAACATCGCCCGCCTCCTGAAAACCCTGCGCGACGTCTTCTAGGCCTTCTTCGAAAGTCGATCTTGAGCTGTGGATGATCACAGTCCATGGTCGAGGCCGTGCGTGGGGCCGCAGCCCTTTCGGCCGGTGAGGTGCGGGACGGTTGCTGCCGCGTCACGGCGAAGGCCGTCAGGCCCGCCGCTCCGGTGCGGGTGCCCCCGGACGTCCGAGATGAACCATCGCAGTGTGCGGTCGGCACCGTTGGTCAGCGGGCCTGACGGCAAGCCGGACGATCCGTTTCCGCTCGCGCCGGGCTCGGGTCAGCGGGTGCGCTCATAGTGGCGGCGCGCCTTCTCGCGGTTGCCGCAGGCGGCCATCGAGCACCAGCGGGCGCGGTTGGCGCGGCTGCGGTCGAGCAGGAACAACCGGCACTCGGTATTGGCGCAGGGGCGCAATCGGCCGGGCATCCGCTCCTCGGTGGCGGCCCAGGCGAGAACCGTCTCGACGGCCAGCCGGGCGTGCGGGGGAGTCCTGACCGTCCACTGAAGGCCGTCCGAAGTGATCTCCGGGGTCTGGTGGACCCCTTCGAGCAGCGGGCCCAGCGCGGCGGGTGCGCTCTCTCCGCACACTACGTCCCGCAGGACGTCCCGCGCCTCGCGCAGCAGTGCCAGTTCCGCGAGGCTGCCGTCACCGCCGTGCTCCCGCGCCCAGCGCCTGCCGTCGGCCGGGTCGCCGAGTGCGTCCCGTTCCTCGCCGCCGACGAGTGGCCTGCTGTTGAGCAGGTCCAGCAGCGCATCCATCGAGCACCCCTCTCTAACCGGATTGAGTTGCTTGACAGGTTAGCCCATCCGTGCTTGCATGGCGAATGGCTAACCAGATCAGGCATGTAAAGGGGTTAGATATGAGCTCGGTGCACCACCGGACCGCCACCGTCGGCGGCCATCAGATCTTCTACCGCGAGGCCGGCCCCGCCGGCGCCCCCGCGATCGTCCTGCTGCACGGCTACCCGACCAGCTCGTTCATGTTCCGCGAACTCATCCCGCTACTGGCCGACGACTACCGCGTCATCGCGCCGGACCACCTCGGCTTCGGCCACTCCGACGCCCCTCTCGCAGACGAGTTCACCTACACCTTCGACGCCCTCGCCGACATCACCTCCCAGCTCCTCGACCAACTGGGCCTGGACCGCTACGCCCTCTACGTCCAGGACTACGGCGCCCCCATCGGATGGCGCCTCGCGCTCAAGCACCCCGAACGGATCTCCGCCGTCGTCACCCAGAACGGCAACGGCTACGAGGACGGATTCGTCGAGTCGTTCTGGAACGACCTCTGGGTCTACGGGGCGAACCCCGGCCCCGACACCGAACCCGCCGTCCGCGCCGCGCTGAGCCTCGACGCCATCCGCTGGCAGTACCTGCACGGCGTGCCCGACCCCAGCCTGGTCAGCCCGGACACCTGGGAGCACGACGTCACCCTCGTCTCCCGTGAAGGCAACGACGAGGTCCAGCTCGCACTGTTCCGCGACTACCAGAACAACCGCCCGCTCTACCCGCTGCTCCACGAATTCCTGCGCACCAGCGAGGTCCCGGTGCTGGCCGTCTGGGGCCGCAACGACGAGATCTTCGGCCCGGAAGGCGCTCGCGCCTTCGCCCGCGACGCCAAGGATGCGGAGGTGCACCTGATCAACGGCGGCCACTTCCTCCTGGAGAGCCACCTGGACGTCGTCGCCGGCTACCTCCGCGGCTTCCTCGGACGGGTGTTGCGATAGGCGGAGGCCAGGTGCTGGAACCGGAGCCTCCGCAGGCCGCCGTGCCAGTCCCCGACCCGGCTCGGCCGTACGTTGCTCCCACCCCGGGCGCGGGTTGGGGGGAGTGACGGCCCCGCCCGGCGTTCAGCTGTGGCGCACCTGCAGGCAGGAATGCTGCGGTTCAGGTGGATTCAGCGACATGGGCGGTGTCGATGCCGGGAAGCAGGCGCGCCAGGTGAGCGCGTCGGTGGCGGTGACGAGGTGGACGGTACGGCGCATGAGGTGGGTGAGCTGCAGGCCGGCCTGTTCGGCGTGGGGGATCAGCTGCTCGACGGCGTCGAGCCTGCGGGGATCGGTCGGGTGCCCGGGGACCCGGCGCATGCGGGCGTTGCTGCTCGGGGCGTCCATGCGGGTGCATGCGTTGTGATCCGGGTTGCCGTTCGGGCCGAACATCATGGCGCCCAGGCAGTAGGCGCTGACTTCGATGCCGGTCCGGCCGAGCTGGCGCATGCGTATGCGCACGACAGAGTCCGCTTCCCAGTGGGCCGACTGCCGTCGGCGTGCTGATGGCGAAGACGGGCGGGGCGGGCACCCGTTGCGGGTGCCCGCCCCGGAGTGGTCAGCCGTTGTAGGGGGCGGTGACGTCCAGGACCCAGGTCACGCCGAAGCGGTCGGTCAGCATGCCGTACAGCGGGGCCCATGCCGCAGGCTCCAGCGGGCGCAGCACGTTCGAGCCGTCGGCCAGTCGCTGCCACAGGGTGGTGATCTCGTCCGCGTCCTCGCCGCGCACGGACACGAAGAACGGGTTGGCGCCCTGCTCGTACGGCATCGCCGAGGGCACGTCGTAGGCCATGACGTGGAAGCCGTTGTCGGCGAGGACCTGGCCCCACATCACCCAGTCCGCCTCGTTCTCGTTCTGAACGTTGCCGGCGTCCTTGTAGGTCACCGCGACGGTGTGCCCACCGAAGACGGACTGGTAGAAGTCCAGCGCCTCACGGGCCGAGCCGCGGAAGTTCAGATGCGTGGTGGTGGTGACGGACATGGTCTGCTCCTACCTTGAATGCGCCGGATGAGACGCATGCGGTTGACGGGCGAAATGCCCCTCTCTGGGATCTGTGATGGAGCATGCCACCCATACAGGACAGGTTGTGTCCTGTACTTGGCGCATGATGGAGGCATGCAGAAAACGTCCTCGCGGCTCCTGGCCCTGCTCTCCCTGCTCCAGGCACGACCGGAGTGGAGCGGAGACGACCTGGCCGAGCGACTGGAGGTCACCGTGCGCACCGTGCGCCGTGACATCGACCGTCTTCGCGCGCTGGGCTACCCGGTCGCCACGGACAAGGGCCCGGGCGGCGGATACCGTCTGCGTCCCGGATCGCAGATGCCACCGCTGCTCTTCGACGACGAGCAGGTCATCGCTCTGGCCGTCGCGCTGCAGAGCACCGCCCACCCCGCGATCGCGGAGGACGCCGACCGGGCGCTCGCGACGATCCGGAACGTCCTCCCTCCGCGCCTGCGGCAGCGCATGGACGCACTCCACGTCACCACCGTGCGCCCACCTGATCCCGGCGCCCCACCGGCCCGGGCCCTGGATCTGCTCACCACCGTGAGCACCGCGATCCAGCGCCGCGAAGTACTGCGCCTGGACTACACACCACATCAGGAGGCCCCACCACAGCGACGCTGCGTGGAGCCCCATCACCTCGTGGCCCGGCGCACCCACTGGTACCTGCTGGCCTGGGACCTCGACCGCGACGACTGGCGTACTTTCCGCACCGACCGCATGACCCTACGCACGCCGACCGGTCCGCGCTTCACCGTACGTGAGCTGCCCGGCGGGGACGTCTCCACGTTCGTCACCAGCCGGTTCCGGGGCTCCGACGGAACTGAAGCCGCCTGGCCCTGCCAGGGCGAGGCCATCCTGGATCTCCCCGCCTCGGAAGTCCTCCCCCACACCGCCGACGGCATCGTGGAACCGCTCGGGCCCACACGGTGCCGCGTGATCACGGGATCCTGGTCCTGGGCCGCCCTTGCTGCAGGCCTTGGCCGATTTGACGCGAACCTGCACGTCATCGGCCCGCCGGCGCTCCACGAAGCCTGCGCCGCACTCGCCCGCCGCTACGCCGCCGCCACGGCCACCGAGCCCGGCCGACTGGACGAACCCAACAGGTGACGGGCCGGACAGGGTGCCGCCGGACCCGCGATCCCGGGCTGTGCCGACGCCGACCTCCGCCGCCCGGTCCCGGACGACCGGCGTCGTGTCGAGGACATCGCGAGTGCCCCACCCGGTGGAGAACCGGGCAGCAAGCGCACGATCGAGCCGGCGGGGCGGCCCGGCGGCGGCCCCGAGTGACACGGACCGCCGGAAGCCCCCGGCTCGGGGGCGTCAGGGGCGGTGTCCGGGTGACACCTGCTCGGCCCTGCTGATGCCCATCGCCTGTTCCACCATCTCGTCGCTGAGACTCGGGGTCACCAATGGAGGATCGTCGGGGCGCCGGCGAAGGCCGTTGAGGAGGATTTCGAGGTAGCGGCGCCAGGTGTCCGGCTGCTGGCCGTGGGTGAACCGGGCGGCGGCGTACACCATGTGCTGGATGACGGGGATGTCGGCGGGAGTCACCTCGGGACGGAGATCCCCGCTTTCCCGGGCCCGGTGGATCAGGGCCTGGAGCAGGGGCAGCATGCCGTCGCGTGCCGAGTCGATGGGGGCGGATGTGTGCGCGCCCAGCATGAGCACTTCGTACAGGCCGCGGTTCTCGGCGAGGTCGGCCGCCATCTCCACCAGGAAGTCGACCAGCCCCTGCCAGGGGTCGGGGTGGGCGAGGGCTCTGTCGGCCGCTTCCTGGCGCATCCGGACATCCTCGGCGAACAGGGCCTGGATCAGGACTTCCTTGGTGGGGAAGCGCCGATAGACGGTCCCGACGCCGACTCCCGCGTGGCGGGCCACGCCGTCGAGCGTGACCCCGAGCCCCTGTTGGCCGAAGACCTCGCGTGCCGCGCGGAGGATGCGCTCGCGGTTGAGGGCGGCGTCTCGGCGCAGGGGGCGACCGCCCTCTGTCGGGTCGCTCTGCCGGGAACTCTCCGTCATGCGGCACAGGATAGTCCCGCCGATCAGGTGCGGTTCGCGACGGCCCCGCCGTGGTGGATCCCGGCCCGGTGCGGCTCAGCGTTCCCGGAACGACGCCTTCAACGCCGTTGCTTCGGCGGCGGGTTGCTGGCACTCCGGACCCGGCGGTGCTACGGTCGCTAAATGGAGATACCTTCTCCACTTACTGGAGGGGCCGCTATGGCTGCATATCGCAGGTTAGGCGTGATCGCCGGAATCGCACTTCTCGGCCTGGGGGTGACGGCGTACTCGTCCGCCGGGCCCGTGACCTCCACCGAGGCTCTGAAGATCGCGGCCGTGACGAAGACGGCCGAATGCCCGAAGTCCCCCACCGCCCCCGGCGGGCCGCCCGGAGGCAGCGTTCCGATCGCGAAGACGGTCAAGCCGACCAGTACGCGATCCAGCACGGTCATCGTTCCGGACGGTCCGCAGATCCATTGCGGGACGGTTCAGGTGACGATGCATCAGAACATCGTGTACGCGTCGCCCACCGTCGCAGGCGTGCGGCACGACCTGAAGCTGGATCTGCAGATCCCGCGGACGAAGGGCCCGAAGCCCCTCGTCGTCTACATCACCGGCGGCGGATTCGTGATGGCGGACAAGACGAACAACCTCAACCAGCGCACCTTTGTGGCCGAGCAGGGTTACGCCGTGGCGAGCATCGAGTACCGCACCACGAGGACCGGCTCCACCTACCGGGACGGCGTCGCGGATGTGAAGTCGGCGATCCGCTATCTGCGGGCCCATGCCGACACTCTGGGCATCAGCACCGACAAGGTGGCTGTCTGGGGCCAGTCGGCCGGCGGCTATCTGGCGGCCATGGCCGGCGCGACCAACGGCAGGGAACAGTTCGAGCAGGGCGACCACCTCGACCGGAGCAGCGACGTCCAGGCCGTGGTCGACCAGTTCGGCACCCATGACCTTGCCAGGACCGCCGACGACTTCGACGCGGAGACCAAGGCCCTGATCATGGCCCCCAACAGCTCCATCAACGCCTATGTCTTCGGACCGAACTCGGACAGGACGGTCCTGACGGACCGCGCCGCGAACCGGGCGGCCAACCCCGCCACCTACCTCAGCCCGTCATCGGCACCCTTCGCCCTGCTCCACGGCGACAGCGACCGCATCATCTCGCCCAGCCAGTCACTGATCATGCTCGACGCCCTCAAGGCGAAGCGCGTGCCGGGCACGCGCTATGTCATCAAGGGGGCCGACCACGGCGACCTGGCCTTCCTCGGTGATCCCGAGGCAGGAAAGAAGTGGACCACACAGAAGGTGATGGGCACGATCACCCGATTCCTGGACAAGGAGCTCCGGGACCGACGGTGAGCCACCGCTCCCGGGCGTGCAGAACGGCGACTTTCGGTCGCACCTGCTCGGAACACGCCATTGTTCGGGCGAGAGGCAGCCTCCGGTGCTTTTCTCCTGAGGGCATGAGAAGCCCTCAGGCCCGAAAGCATCCGGCAGGAAAGGGTTTTCTTTGAGACACGCCGACAGAACGACCACGGCTCCGGGCCGTCCGCTGCGCCCGGGACGGCAGGAACCGGTCCTCCGCGTGGTGGTGCACACGCTGGTGGCGGCACTCGTCGCGGGGCTGCTGAGCGCGGGCGCGCTGCTCGCCGGCGCCGGCACCGCCGCCGCGGCCCCGGGCGGTCCGCCCGGCGCCTACTACATCCAGAACGTCAAGCACGGCTTCGCCCTCTCGGCGGCCGAGAACAACGTCGACGCCCGTCCCCCGAAGGGCGACGAAGACCACCAGCAGTGGGAGTTCGTCGCACGGCCGGACGGCTCGCACTGGATCAGGAGTACGAGCCGGAGCGGGCAGTGCCTCGGGCGAAGCGCGGCGAACACCTCGCCGCGTCTCGTCGGGTGCGGTGACGCCACGGGCGGCTGGTGGCTCCACAGCGTCGGCGGCGAGAGGTACGCGCTGCTCACCGGCCCAGGCGGCACCGAACGGCTCACCAGCGGACCGGCCACCGACGACAACGTGGCGTGGCCCTTCTTCAGCACCGTCACCGACGAGACCACCGAGTGGTACGTCACGCCGGTCAATCCGACGAAGACTCCGCTGACCGGAGAGGACCTCGCGGACCCCACCTTCGATCAGCTCACCTTCCTCACCACGCACAACGCCTACCAGAACACGGAGGACATCCCGGGGGTCATGGGCCCCGCTCAGCCGCATTCGATCGTCACGCAGCTCAACCACGGCGTACGCGGCCTGATGATCGACGTCCACAACCATCACGGGCTGATCGGCGTCTGCCACAAGCCCTGCTCGTCCCTCGAAATACGGCCGCTGGAGAACGTTCTGGCGGACATCACCCAATGGCTCAACAGACCTGAGAGCCGGAACGAGATCGTCACCCTTTTCATCGAGGACCGTGTCACCGCGGCCGAGATGAAGACTGCCTTCGATCATCCGTCCGTCCAGAGCGCGCTCAGCAGCCTCGTCTACAACCCCCGTACGGAAAAGGTCGACGAAAGGGGGTGGCCCCGGCGCTCCGAGATGATCAACGACAACAAGCGGTTGCTCATCTTCTCCGACAAGTCGGAGGGCGATGCGGGGTCTCGCGAAGCCTTCGGAGTGATGTCCGGCAAGGACTGGACCGTGGAGAACTACTGGTCCATGGGGGCCGGGCTGGGCAACTCCAACTGGCGGTGCTTCAGCAGGTGGAGCGACATTCCCCTGACCAAGGAGGAGCCGAAGTTCCGCCGTCTCTTCGTGATGAACCATTTCCGTGACGCTCCGCTGTCCCCGACCTACACCATCGACAACGGAAAGCTCCAGAACCGGGCCGAACGCTTCTGCATGCCCGCCGCCCGGAAGAAGCCCAACTTCCTCGCCGTCGACCAGTACAAGGACGGCGACCCGAGCCCGCTGACCACCGTCAACGCCCTCAACGCCTATACGTACCACGGTGACACCCCGGGTATGGGCGGTACCCAGCCGGTCTGGCAGGTCCCACGGCTGACGGTGATGCCGCTCGGTGACTCCATCACCCAAGGTGTGGGCAGTAGTCACGGGAACGGATACCGGGACTACCTGCGGAACCATCTTCAGGGGCGTGCGGGCGTTCTCGACTTCGTCGGCTCCCTCGCGCACGGCAACGGGCCCGACTCGCAGCACGAGGGCCATTCGGGCTTCCTGATCGAACAGGTCGCCGCGGACGTCGAATCGTGGCTGTACGCGGCCAAGCCCAATGTGGTCACGCTTCACCTCGGCAGCAACGACATCAACCGGAACCACGAGGTCGCCACCGCCCCCGCGCGTCTGGGCGCCCTGATGGACCGGATCCTGGCCGCAGCTCCCGATGTGACGATCCTCGTCGCCGGCATCGTGCCCAACTACCGCCCGGGAGTGTCCGCCCGGGTGGAAGCCTTCAACAGCGCGCTGCCGGGGCTGGTCGCCGCGCGCCAGGCGCAGGGCCGCAAGGTGTTCCAGGTGAACATCCCGACGTTGAAGACGCACGACCTCCCCGACGGGCTCCATCCCAACGACAACGGCTACAAGAAGATGGCACGGGCCTTCTCCGAGACCCTGGCCAGGGCCGAGGTACGGGGCGGGATCACCGAGAACGTCACGGTCGCGCCGCCCTCGCCGGGAGCTGCCCTCAGCCTCGGCGACGGGGATGTGGACTTCGATGCGGACGGTCGCACGGACTATCTCGTCGTCGGTGCGAATGGGAGTGTGCGTGTCCTGCTGAATCGCGGCGGCGATGGCCAGGGTGGCTGGGAAGACCTCGGACAGGTCGCCTCCGGCTCGTCGCTCTGGACCGGCGGCCAGGTCAGATTCGCGGACTTCGACGCGGACGGCCGCACGGACTATCTCGTGGTCGCTGCGAACGGGAGTGTGCGTGTGCTGTTGAACCGCGGCGGTGACGGCCGGGGTGGCTGGGAAGACCTCGGACAGGTCGCCTCCGGGTCCTCGCAGTGGACGTCCGACCAGCTCCGGTTCGCGGACTTCGACGCGGACGGTCGCACGGACTATCTCGTGGTCGCTGCGAACGGGAGTGTGCGTGTCCTGCTGAATCGTGGTGGTGACGGCCGGGGCGGCTGGGAGAGTCTCGGTTACGTCGCGTCCGGCTCGTCGCTCTGGACCGGCAGCCAGGTCAGATTCGCGGATTTCGACGCCGACAACAGGGCCGACTATCTGATCATCGACGCGAACGGGAGTGTGCGTGTCCTGCTGAATCGTGGTGGTGACGGCCGGGGCGGCTGGGAGAATCTCGGCTACGTCGCCTCCGGCTCCTCGCACTGGACCGGCAGTCAGGTCAGATTCGGTGACTACAACGCCGACAACAGGGCCGACTACCTCGTCATCGGCGCCAACGGCAGCCTGCGGACCATCCTGAACCGCGGCGGTGACAACCGGGGCGGCTGGGAGCACCGCGGCTATGTCGCGTCCGGCTCCGCGCAGTGGACCGGCGCACAAGTCCGCATCTGAGCCCTACGGCTCCCGACCCTTCGGGTCACGTCTCCGGCCCGACCCACGGCCGGGCCGGAGACGCTCCCGGCGCCGGGAGAACGGGGCGTACGACGCCTCATGATCGTTCCTGGTGACGTCCAGCGTCCCCGCCGTGGGCAGGCAGATGTTGATGCGATGGGGACCAGTTGGGGACCATGCGGTCCAGGCGCTCCGCATGAGCCTCTGCCCCCGCGCGCCGTGCCGTGCGACTGTCGGCCACTGCCGGGCACGGGTAGATCTGGACTTCCTCGACCGTAGGGCCGAACCGGCCCGCACCCATCAGGAGAATGTCATGAGCCTGACCTTAAGATCACGCTGGGCGGCGACACTCGCCACCGCCGCACTGACCGCCCTGGGCGTCACCGCCCCCGGTGCCGCCGCCCAGCCCCAGTCGGGCAAGTCGATGGATGTGCAGTGGGCGAACGCCGACCCCGCGGTGCATCCTTCGATCTTCGGCACTCTCACCATCGGCGGTATCTACACCTGTACCGAACCGGCCGGTACCACCGTGCCGGTCAGCTTCAGCGCTCTCCAGCTGATGCCGATAGCCATGCCGTCCGGCGCGGGCCATCTGCCGTGCGGCCCCGGAGTGGTCGACGCGCCCTGGAGCCTCACCAGCTTTCCCACGACGGATGTGCACTGCGGATATGTTTCCGTGCTGACCACCTTCGACGGAGTACTGCTGCCCGTCGACGAGTTCACCGTCTGACCCGGAAGGGCCGTCCTCGCTTCGATGACCGCCCATCGCCGCGGTCGTACGGGTCGGCATCCGCGTACGCATCGTGCACCCCAGCAGCCCCAGCAGCCCCACCGACACGGTGCCCGGTGGCGGTCGCAGACGGCAGCGCGGCGGTCGCCCATCCCCCGAGGTGGCGACCGCCGCACTTGGCTGAAGTTCTCCTCCCGCAAGTCACTCGAACTCGACTCACGGGTTCAACAGTTCATTTCTGCACCTTCCTTCGATGCCCCGGTCCGAAGCATGCCTCTTCCCGCACGGCTAGATCCGTCGGCCCCCGTCCGCTACCTGGTCCGGGTTGGTGAGAATCTTCTCGATCTCCGCGAACATCATTTCGACGTCCCTCTTCGTGACCTGCGGGAGGTCCCCACGGGAAAGCCCGAGCCGTTGAGAGTTGAGCGCCTTCACGCAGTCCGCGAGGCGTTCTTCGGTAGAAACAAGTCCAGCTCCCGAGCTGAATTTATTCTCCGCCTTCAGGATTTCGAGGTAGTCCTTCGCGTCCTCGTCTCCCGAATCGGCGGCCCTCTGCCACCAGTAATTGGCATAGGACTGCTCGTTGAGAAGTTCCCACAGCTCTGCCGCACGTCGCTGTTCGGCGGCGCAGACACCCTCGTCGTCCGAACGCTTCAGGAGTTCCGCAAGTTCGCGGAAATGATTGAACGTGGACGTCGGGAAAGAGTCCTGGATCAGGAGGTACGCTTCCCCGGCCGGGGGCCGGCCCGAAGGCCGCCCCCCCGCACGGTCCGACAGTTCTCCCAGCCGACGGTCGTCGCACAGAGCCTGCTGGAAGAGCTCCAGCAGGACCAGCCTGGCGAGGGCGTCACGCTCCCTCAGGGAAAACCAAATGCTCATGCTGACACCCCCTCCTCCGGCGACGCCGTCATAACCTTCTCCAAACGTGTGAGCGCTGCTCGCAGATACCGTTTTACGGTCTCCTCGCTAACGCCCATGTTCACTGCGACCACCGAGGGATGCACATCCTTGAGCACGCAGGATTCAACAACTTCTCGCTGGCGCTCGGGCAGCTTCGCTACAACATCATCAATGCCTGCCCGAAATTCCTTATAAGCCTCCTCCGGAAGTCCTATGGATGAGATGCCATCAGGAAGGGCTTCCGGAGAGACCGGGATCAGGGCCACCTTGGAATTCTTGCGATATTCATCAATAAGGACTCTTCTGAGGACCGTTCGGCTGTAGGCCTCAAGCCGGTCCGGGCTGACATGCGCCAACTCGGGGAAGAACTTCTTGAACACCTTCTCCATCGTGGTCTGGACGGCGTCCTCCGCCAGATGACGGTCGCCGCTGCTCTGCGCATACGCTGCGCGAAGCAGAGGTTGTCTCAGTTTCGCAAAGCGACTCTGTGGGTCGCTGTTGTGCAGGTCGGGGCACATTTCTTCAGTCACGTGCCCCTCCCCTCGACGAGGGGAAGGACGCCGTGGATCGGGCGCCCAGTGGACAGGACGGGGGACCAGTGCTCCCGTCTCCTGCCATCGCGGGCCAAGCCATCGGCTCAGCCTCCCTTCCGGAGAACTTCAGCGGTTGAAGGACACGCCTTCACCCCCTAAGACGTCCCGACGCCCCGGATCCGGATGCCTGCGCCGGACTTTCTCAAGATGTTCTTCCGCCGCCGGGCACAGCGACCGGACCGTCTTCGGGGCTCGGTCCCGCGCCGCACCGAACCCCGACCGGACAAACCGGCGCACGCGCATCCGGATCCGGGCCCTCCCGAACGTGTAGGGGGTGACGGACGCGAAAGCCGGGACAACTCCCGGCGCTCCGCGACCGTCACCGTCGCGCGACCAGGGCGACGGACCCTCCCGAAGGAGAGACATGCCCGCCGACCGAGACCGCACAGCGATTGCCCTCCTGGGGGCTGCCCTGGCCGGAATCATCGCCGTCCTGCGCCCGGACCTCATCCCCGCCCTGACGCTCGCCGTGGCCGCCTGGGTCGCCCTTGCCCTGTACCTCAAGCTGTGAACAGCAGGCCGCGGCTGCCGCGAACACCTCGTCGACCGAGCCGCCCACACCGGCATCGCCCTCGGAGCCGACGCCGCACCCCCGGCGCACGCGGCGGGTTCAGGGGAGGTCCGGGGGCAGGAAGTGCACTCCGACGGTCCCGTCCCGGTTCCCCGCGGCCAGCAGGGTGCTGCCGGGGGAGCAGAGGAGGGAGACGACGGGGGCCGTACAGTGCGTCAACGGCTCGCCGAGGGCCGCACCGGTTGCCGTGTGCCACACCCGTACCGTGCGGTCCGTGGTGCCGGCGGTCACCAGCAGCCGCCCGTCCGGGGTGAACACGGCGTGGCCGACGGGCCCGGTGTGGCCGGTCAGCGGACCTGCGGCCGGCCGTCCGGTGGCCGGGTTCCGGAGCAGTACGGTCCCGTCGTGTCCGGTGGTGGCGAGGGTCCGGCCGTCGGGGGAGACCACTGCCTGGGTGACGGGGCCGGTATGACCGGTCAGCGGCTTGCCCACGGGCCGGCCGGTGCCGGTGCTCCAGCGGCGCACCGTGCCGTCGCGGCCCCCGGTCACCAGCATCCGGCCGTCGTGCGAGAACGCCAGCGCGTCCGGGCCCGCCGCATCAGCCGGTATCGGGCCCGTGAGCGGCTGTCCGGTGACGGGGTGGTGGAGCCGTACGGTCCGGTCCTCCCCGGTGGTGGCGAGGGCACGGCCGTCGCGGGAGAAGAGAAGCCGGGTGACAGGGCCGGTATGACCCGGCAGCGGTGCACCGACCGGACGGCGGGTCGAGACGTTCCAGCGACGGACGGTTCCGTCGTTGCCCCCCGTCACCAGCATCCGGCCGTCGCGCGAGTACGCCAGGCACCGCACCCTGCCGTCATGGCCCGTCAGAGGGGAGCCCGCGGGCTCCCCGGACACGGGATCCCAGAACCGCACCGTAGGGTCCCATCCGGCGCTGACGAGCAGGGAGCCCGACGGGGCGAAGGCGAGGGCGGATACCGGACCCGTATGCCCCTGGAGCGGGGGTGTGACGGCCCGTCCGGTGCCGGGATCCCAGAGGCGTACGACCGGGTCCCAGCCGGCGGTCGCAAGCAGGGAGCCGGACGGTGTGAAGGCGAGGGAGCCGACGGCCCCGGAGTGCCTTCCGAACGACAGGGCGTACCAATGGGGTTCCCGTACGGAACCGACGGCGGCGGCCTTCGACGCGGGGAGGGTCCGGCAGGCGGCGCGCCACGGCCGGAGCGCGGGATCGTCGGCGGGCAGCAGTTCCCGGTGCCCGCCGCCGTGGAGCATCAGGGCCCGGACCAGGTCGACGACGAGTTCGGCGTCCAGGGCCCGCCGCCCGGTGAAGGCGTTGTCGAGAACGTTCGGGGTGAGGGTGTGGAGCCCGTGCCGGTGCGCTGCGCGCAGGACGGCCCGCGGCGGCGGCGAGCCCCGCTCGGCGCGCAAAGCTCTCAGCGCGGCGGCGAGTGCGGACAGAGGCTCGCCGGTGCCGTCGGCCGATCCCATGTGGTCCCCCGGTGCCGGTGCGTTCGGCCACCTTAGAACCTCGAAGGGGCCGGATCACCCACCGGTGCCGGTGGAGTCCGTACGAGGCTCGGCCTCCGCACCGTTCCCCGTCCCGGCCCCCGGTCTCCCGGCCGCGGCTCTCGGAGACCGGGCCGGTGCCATGGCCGGAAGAGAGCTATTGACACCGGTCCGCTCATGGGACGGTGGGTCCCGTACGGGAACGCGGTTCGGCGTCCTCGTACCGGCGCGTGCCCCTGTGCCGCGCCACGCCCCTCAGCACGTTGCGAACTCCGCGTTCTGATCGCTCAGTACTTCCTGATGCTTCTCGTCCTCACGGCTGGAGAACCTCATGGCACATGAGCGCACGCATCCCCGCAGACGGAGACCCGGACGGTGGCGGCTGTTCGCCGCGGTGACGGGGCTGTTGGCCGGGACGGTCCTCTTCGGTCCTGAGGCCGTGGCCCGCGACGGCTCCCCGACCGTGTTCAGCACCGCCCAGCTGACCTCGGCGGGCAGGGCCCTGGACGGGTCCGGGGTCACCGGCATCGCCTGGGCGGTCGACCGGAAGGCCGGCGTGGTGCAGGTGCTGGCGGACGACACCGTACGGGCGGCTCAGCTGGCGCAGCTCCGGAGTGCCGCCGGGCCGCTCGCGGACGCTCTGCGGGTGGAGCGCGCCCCGGGCCGGCTGGCCGAGCGCGGCCCGCTCGGCGGGGACGGGTTCCGGAGCAGTCTGGGGCCGTGCACCTTCGCGTTCAATGTCCGTATCGGCAGCGGCTGGTACGTGATCACGGCCGGGCACTGCATCCTCCGCGTCCAGTACATCTACGAACGGCGGGTGCCCTGGCCTCCGCCCGAGCCGCCGCTCGGCCAGGTCGTCCGTGTGGACTATCCGGGCAACGACTTCGGGCTCATCCGCTATCTCCAGCCTCCGCAGGACGCCCTGGGCAGCGTCAATCTCCACAACGGCACCGTCCAGGACATCACCACCGCGGGCGATCCGGCGCTCGGCCAGCCGGTCTGCTTCAGCGGCAGCACCAGCGGCCGGGGCTGCGGGCAGGTCACCGGTCTGAACTGGACGGTGAGCCTTGCCGGGGGTTCCGTCCACGGTCTGATCAGGACCAATATCTGTTCGGCCGCGGGCGACAGCGGAGGGCCGCTGTTCGCCGGGACCACCGGTCTGGGCATGGCCTCGGTCGGCAGCGGCTCCTGCGCCACGGGCGGGGTCACCTTCTTCCAGCCGCTCGGGGAGGCGCTCGCCACCTACGGCGCGACGGTCTACTGACCGGGAAGGCCGCCGGGTAACCGGTGGAGACGGCCGTCGTCCGGCACCGGCTGATGCGGCACCGGACGACGGCCCTTCCGTGGTCGGGGGCGGCTTCGGTCGGAAGCAGGGGGTGTTGCCCCAGGAGACAACTCCCCAGATGTAGACCCTGGCGTAAGCGCACCGCCTCTGCTTGATCGCCTGTGCTGCGTTTCGGGAGGCGTGATAGAGCATGCCGGCGAGAATCCGGCTGAAGGGAGGGGGAACGTTGTGGAGCACGACGCCGATGGCCGGTCTGAGCAGCAAGAGGGCCCGGGTGGCGTCCCTGTCGAAGCGTACGCCGATGCCGTGCCATTTCTTGCAGCAGAGCTTGATCCGGAACAGCCCCGTGGTGTCCGTATTGGTCACCGGGTTCTGGTCCGCGTAGTCATAGGCGTTCGCGCTGCCGTACAGGACCGGATCCGTCTGGAGGAAACGGCCCGCGGACGGCTGGTAGAGCCGTACACCCATCAGCAGTTGGCCGGTGGGGGTCTCCGAGGAGCGCAGTCGGGCGCCGTGCCAGCCGTAGCGGGTGGCGGAGCCCGCCGTGGCCGTACCGAATTCGTCGTACTCCCGCACCTCCGGCGCGGCCGTCCCGCTCAGCGGGAGCGCGACCGTGATGTCGCCGTGCAGATCGGAGAGGGTCAGCACGGTGTTGCCGGAGCCCGTGGTGAGGGCGCCGAGTTCACCGCTCGGGGCCGTGACATTGCGCAGTACGGCTCCGGTTGCCGTGTTCTCCACGGTCCAGCGCGGGTTGTCGCTGTCGTCGCCGTGGTGGTTGATCCGGGATCCGGAGCGCCGGACACGTTCGTGGCCGCCCGGCGGAGAGGTTCCCCGAGGCGGTACGGACGTGCCCGGCGCCCTCCTGAAGCAGCCGCAGCGGTGCGGTCACCATGGCCTACTGCCTCCCGCAGGTCGTTGGCAACGAGCGCACACTTCCCGGGCATTCAGCGCACGCACCGGGTCCGGTCGTGCAGCGGTGCCCGTCAGACGTACGGCAGGAGTCCCCGGTCGATCCGTTCCCACGCGGCCCTCAGCTCCGTCAGCAGCTCAGGCCGTACGGAGGCCTTGTCGGCCTGCTCGCGGACGTCCTCCGACAGACGGTAGAGGCGGTCCCTGCCGTCCTTGCCCCGGTAGTACTTCCACTCGCCCCGCCGCAGTGCCCGCTCGCCGCGGACCCGCCAGAACAGATCCCGCGCGGGCACCTCGGCGCCGTGCAGCAGATAGCCCTTGAGGCTGACGCCGTCGAGGGGGTACGCCGGATGGGGCCGCGCCCCGCCCACGTCCAGGAGGGTCGCCGTCCAGTCGGGGGAGTACACCGGAACCCCGCTGACCTGCCCGCCTTCGATCCGCGCGGGCCAGCGCAGTATCGACGGCACCCGGATTCCGCCGTCCAGGAGCGACCCCTTGTTGCCGCTGAGCGGCCAGTTGTACGAGAAGCGTTCGCCGCCGTTGTCGCTGGCGAAGAACACCAGGGTGTCCTCCTCCTGCCCGGACCGTTTCAGGGCGGCGAGCACCTTGCCGACCGAGCGGTCGAGATCCTCGACGAGCTGCCGGTACTTCGCGAGCGATCCCCCGTCCTGGTGCCACAGCGCCCGCCGGTCGCCCGCCTTGATCCGGCGGACGATCTCGGCACTGGTCTCCTCGTCTCCGTCCGCGATCCACGGCCAGTGCGGGGTGGTGAAGTTGAGGTTGAGGAGCCACGGGGTGCGGCCGTGGTCACGGCCCACGTACTCGACCGCCCGCTCGGTCAGGATGCGGGTGTAGTAGCGCAGGTCACGGTATTCGGCATCGCCTTCGTAGAGGTCGTACTCACCGCCGGAGCTCAGTTTGGAGTAGTACTCCAGCGCCCCGCCGAAGTTGCCGAAGAACTCCTCCCAGCCGGACCGGGTGGGGCTGTAGTCGGGCAGGTAGCCGCAGTGCCATTTGCCGATCAGCGCGGTCCGGTAGCCCGCGTCGCGCAGCAGGGAGGCAAGGGTGGGATGGGTGGGTTCGAGCCCCACCGAACGGTCCGCGATCGGCTCGGCGAGCCCGCCCTTCGTACGACCCGGATAGCGGCCGGTGTAGAGGCTGAAGCGGGTGGGCGAGCAGGTCGCGGAGCCGCTGTACGCGTCGGTGAACCGCACGCCCTGCCGGGCGAGCCGGTCCAGGTTCGGCGTACGGATCTCGGGGGCTCCGTAGGAGGACAGATCCGCCCAGCCCAGGTCGTCGCCCAGGATGAACAGGACGTTGGGGCGGCGGGCGCCCCGGCCGCGTGCCGGGGCGGCGCGGAACGGGCGCTCGGCGGGCAGGGTTCCGGCGCCGGCGGGCGAGGCGGCCGAGGCGTCCGTGGCGGACAGGCCGAGGGCCGCGACGGCCCCGGCGGCGGTACCGCCGAAGGCGCGCCGGGACGGAGAGGGGTCGAAAGAGGTCACGGGGGTGCTCCAGGGCAGGAGTGAAGGGCTCCGCGCGATGCGCGAAACACCGCACGCGGAGACGGAGAACCGGGGTTGCCGGGAGGGATGCGATCCGGGGCGTGCCGGATCAACCGGAAGGCCGCCGAGGCCTCAGGGCGCGGCGGGGTGCGTCAGACGCGACGACAGATGGCGCTCGCGACACGGACCAGGTCGACGTGGCGGCGCTCCACAAGACGGACCCGCAGGTCACCCAGTGGCTGCATGCCCGCAGACCCTTCCCGATGCGTCTCCTCCTGTCAACGCCCCGCCCACCACTCGGAACCCGGAGGCACCGTCCGGGCCGGTCCGTCCCTACCGGAGCCGTTTCCCCTTCCGCGGGCGGAGACGGACGGCCACGAGGTGCCCGAGGCCGGGCCGATGGTGCCGCGGCCGCCCGAGGCGTCCTGGACGGACTTCCTGACCTCCGGGACAATGGCCCCCATATACCCACCACCGGGGTCGGACCGCGGCACCCCGGTGCTCCCCGAACGGCCACCCGCACCGTCGCGACCTGCTGCGTCGTCGACCGACGGTGCCGCCTCCGTGGTGGAACCCTGCCGGCCACCGCGGACGGCAGCCCCCGGCCCCACCGTACGCAGACAGGGCATCGCGTGACCCCCGAAGCCCTCGGGCCGTTCACTCGGCGCAGTACGGCAGCCGGGCCCTTCACCGGCCCACACCCCCACATCCCCACACCCCCTCGCGTCCGGGAGAACCCTCATGACCGACGACTCGTCCCTGCACCACACCGCCCTGTCGTCCCCCGACAGCGGCCGACTGCCCGACGAAACGGCCGGGATCGCGGACGGCGCGACCGCCGACGGGAACATCCACGTCGGCTACTGGGACGGCGCCGCGGACGACCGCACGCTGGACCAGGCCACCGACCGGCTCACCGACCTCGTGGCCGGGCGGCTGGCCGCCGCACCCGGCAGGCATCTGCTGGACGTCGGCTGCGGAACCGGCCGGCCCGCTCTGCGGATCGCCCGGGCCACCGGCGCCCGGGTGTCGGGAATCTCCGTCAGCCACGAGGACATCGACCTCGCCCGCATCCGGGCGGACGCCGACGCGCTCGGCGACCGGGTGGACTTCCGGTACGCGGACGCCTGCGCACTGCCCTTCGAAGCCGCGTCCTTCGACGGTGCCTGGGCCATCGAGTCCATGATGCACATCCCCGACCGGGTCGCCGCCCTCTCCGAAATCGCCCGGACCCTGCGGCCCGGCAGCCCGCTGGTCGTCACCGATGTGCTGCTCCGGTCGCCGGTGACCGGGGACGCCGCGGACCTGGTCCGCCGGACGTGCCGGGCGTTCCGGTCCCCGTCCCTGCCCGAACCGGCAGAGCTCCGCAGTGCCCTCGACCGCGCCGGTCTGGAGCTGGTGGAGTTCAACGACATCGGAGAGCAGGTCCGGCGGACCTACCAGGCGTTCGCCGATGCCTTCGGGGACATCGCCCCCTCCGCCGACGAACGCCATCACGAGTTCTTCACCTTCACCCGCTCCCTGCCCCGGTTCGGCGCCCTCCCGCAGATCGGCTATGTCTTCCTGGTCGCCCGCCGTCCGTGAAAGAAAGACCCGGGGAGACTCTCCGGACACCAGGCGGGGAGACCCCCGCCGATCCGGCCAGCGTCAACGACCGCGACAGGGCCGGTAGTGGCAGGAAAGCGACCGTTTGGGGAGAGCACGATGAGGAGACTTCCCGTCCGCGGCGCGGGCATACCGGGACAGCAATGGCCTCCCCGTCCGTGCGGACTGCCCGAATACCCGCGCCCCTCCGCATCCACGGCACCCCACCGGCCTTCATTCATGACCATATGAATAAATGCCGGATCGGGGAGAAGTCGAGACGGCCGAAGTCCTACGCGAACCGGTGTTCACCCACGATGGCGGATGGTATTCCGGGCGAAAACGCGGGTACCTTGAACATCGCGGGCCGGTGATAATTCGGACCGCTTCCCTGCTGCCGTTCGAGATGTGCAGCCATGTCTGCATCTTGTATCCGGTGTGCGGTGCATTGAGTCTGTGTGCAGGTGAAATGAGGAAAAGAATGTCCCGCATGCGTCGACCGGACGCGGTGAACGGCTGATATGGCCGGGACGAGCGAACCCCGACTGGTGGTGGGCGCGCTGATCCGCGACCCGTACGACCGGATATTCGTCCAGCGCCGCGCGGCCGGCCGACGGCTCTTCCCCCACTGCTGGGACGTCGTCGGCGGAGCCGTGGAGGCGGGGGAGTCCCTTCTGGACGCACTCCACCGCGAGATAGCGGAGGAGACCGGATGGCGGCTGCGCCGCGTCCTCGCCCGGGTGGCGCACGAGGAGTGGACGGCGGACGGATTACGGCATATCGAGACGGACTACGTCGTCGAGGTGGACGGGGACCTCTCGTCACCCGCACTCGAACGGGACAAGCACACCGAGTTCGCCTGGATAGCCGCGGCAGACGTCTCACTGCTCGACGAGAACACGCGGCGCAGCGGGAGCACCTTCATCAAAGACACCGTGACCGCGGCGCACAACTGGCTCGCCGATGCCTCGGGGAAGAGAAACGGAACTCTCTGAACCGTCTGCGGCCAAGGACCGGCCGGGCCCCGCGCACCTCTCCCGGCCGCCTGCTCCATCCTCGAACGATGTTCTGTGAGGGGCCATTCCGGATGCCCGGTGACACATCGAAGAACAGTCGTCCCCGATCCCGAGTACTCGTGATCGGATTTGCCGGACATCAAGGGAAGGAGTATCTCCCGCTCCTTCGGGAGACCGCGGACGTCGTCGGCGGAGTCGACCCCGCCCCGACGGCCCCCGCAGTCGCCGCCGCATGGGGATTCCCCCATTATCGGACCCTCGGTGAGGCGCTCGAAAAGGCCGACTTCGACGCCGCATTGGTCACTGTGCCGCACAGCGAACACTTCCCTGTCTGTACGAAACTCCTGACGCACGGCATACATGTCATCAAGGAGAAGCCGTTCGCCGTCACGGAACAGGAAGCCCGGCAGCTGATACACCTGGCGCAACGGGCCGACCGCAGCGTCTTCACCCTGCTGCAACGGAACTTCAACCCGGTGTTCCGGTTCGCCCGGGAGAACCTCGCCCGGATCGGGGAGCCCTACTGGTTCTCCTACGACTACCACTTCAACCTGGCCCGCCCGACCGCGGGCTGGCGCGCCTCCAGAGAACAGGCCATGGGCGGTGTCCTCCTCGACATGGGCTACCACCTCATGGACGTGCTGAGCGGAATGTTCCCCGAACCCGCCCGCGTGCACTCCGCCTTCGTGCACCACTACCAGGAGATGCGGGATCGCCGGCTGGAGGATCTCGTCAGCCTCATGTGCAGCTACCCCTCCACGGGACTGGTGGGCTCACTGCGCATTTCACGCCACCACTACGAGAAGACCGAGCACCTCTGCGTACTCGGTACGGAGGGTGCGCTGAACGTCGCCCCCGGGGCCGCGGTCCTGCACTCCGTCGGCGGCCCGCCGCTGGAGCGCCACACCTGGGAAGGCCCCAAGACCGACACCGTACGTTCCATGATCACCCACCATCTGGGGCATCTGGACGACCGCGCCTACCGCCAGGACCACTTCCGGCGCCAACTCGCCGTCGTACGCACTATCGACCGGATCTACCGGGACCGGTCACGCGAGCGGAACGAACTCGCAGACCGCTGCGCCTGACCCCGAGCCCACCCGCGACCGCAGGAAGGACCTATGGCGACCGCCGAACGACTCGCCCTCCTCGGGGGCGCACCCGCCGTCGACCAGCCACTGCCGCACGAGATCTGGCCGCCCCCCGCCGACGAAGCGGAACTGGCCGAAATCGCCGGACAGCGGAACACCGACATCTCCATCAAGGGCAACAGCGGCCCCATCGGACGGCTGGAGACCGACTTCCTCGCCTTCCTCGACGGCGGAGCACGCTACGCCGTCACCTTCAACTCCGGTACCAGCGCCCTCCTCGCCGCCTACTTCGCACTCGGCGTACGCGACGGCGTGGACGTCGTCGGACCGGCGCTCACCTACCACGCGGCGCTGAGCCCCGTCTTCGCGCTCCGCGGTGACGTGGTCCTGGCCGATATCGACCCCGACACCCGGGGACTGGACCCCAAGGCCCTTCAAGCCGCGCTCACCGAACGCACCAAGGTCATCACCGTCGTCCACCAGTGGGGCCACCCCTGCGACATGGACGCGATCTCGCGGATCGCCGAACGGCACGGGCTGCGCGTTCTGGAGGACTGCTCCCACGCCCACGGCAGCCGCTACAAGGGCAAACCGGTCGGCACCTTCGGCGACGCCGCCGTCTTCTCCCTCCAGGCCAACAAGGCCGTCTACGCGGGGGAGGGCGGCATCCTCGTCACGAGCGACCCCCAGGTGCACGACCGCGCCACACTCCTCGGGCACTACCGGGACCGCTCCCGGGACACCGTCCTCGACGAGGACCTGCGCGCGCACTGGGTCACCGGCTTCGGCCTCAAACTCCGGATGTCGCCGTTCAACGCCATCGTCGCCCGGCACGCGCTCGCGGCCTTCCCGGCCCGCAAGGAGGCCCGGCACCGCTGTCTGCGCCACTTCGGGGACCAACTCGGTGACGTGCCCTATCTGGAGCCGGTGCAGGTCGCGGCCCATGTCGACATGGGCGCCTGGTACGGCTACAAGCCGCTCTACCGCCCCGAGGCACTGGGCGGCGTCCCCCGCTCCGTACTCGTCGAGGCGCTGCGCGCCGAAGGCCTGGAGGTGGGCGCCCCCTCCGGCCCCCGGCTGTCGACCCTGCCGCTCTACGCCCGCCCGGAGAACCCCCTCTTCCCCGGAGTGCCGAAGCGGGGCACCGCACCGGAGTCCGGCTCGCACGCCGCGTACGTCGAACAGCACGCGCTGTCGCTGCCCACCTTCACCGACTGGCCGAAGGACAGGGCCCTCATCGACCAGTACGCCGAGGCCTTCCGCAAGATCGGCCGCCACCGCGAAGCGCTCGTACGCTACGCGGCCGGCCCGTCCCGATGAGCCACACCACGAAAGAGGCGGAGACCATGACCTTCGAGGAGTCCCCCGAGACCGTGGCGCAAGCCCTGCAGCACGCCCTTCTGGGCGACGACCTGCCGGACTCCTTCACCCTGCTCGGACGGGAATGGGACCTGCACCGGGGCGTCTTCCCCGGCACCCTGAGCGCCGCCACGGAGGTCATGGCCTCCACCGTCCCCTATCCGAAGGGCGGCTCGTTCCTGGAGGTCGGCTGCGGTACGGGCGTCATCTCCGTGACCGCCGCGCTCCACGGCTGCGCCTCCGTGACCGCACTGGACATCAACGACAAGGCCGTGGCCAACACGATCGCCAACGCCGAGCGGCACGGTGTCGCCGACCGGGTACGCGTCCTCCACAGCGATATGTACACGGCGCTCGGTCCCGGCGACCGCTTCGACACCATCTTCTGGAACGTGCCCTGGACCTATGTGGAGGACGACTTCTCCCTCTCCACCGATCTGCACACCGCCGTCTTCGACCCCGGCTACCAGGGCCAGGCCAGATACATCACCGGCGCCCCCGAGCATCTGGCCGACGGCGGCAGACTCCTGCTGGGCACGGCCGACCTCGGGGACCGCGAACGGCTCGACGCCCTCGCCGACGGAGCCGGAATGCGGTGCGAACTGCTGCACCGTGTGCGCCGGATCGAAGAGGTACGCGTCATGGAGTACCACATCCTCGAACTGCACCCGAAGTGACGGGCCCGCCATGCCACCGCACGCCGATCTCGAACTGGCCCTGCAACTGGCCGATACCGCCGACAGCATCACCACCCGGCGTTTCCAAGCCCGTGACCTGCGGATCCGGGAGAAGCCCGACCGTACGCCGGTGACCGATGCGGACACCGCAGTCGAAGCAGCAGTACGCGAGGCACTGAGATCCGCCCGCCCGGACGACGCCTTCGCCGGAGAGGAGACCGGCGGGACCGTCACCGCAGGGCGCACCTGGATGGTCGACCCCATCGACGGCACCAAGAACTTCCTGCGCGGGATCCCGGTCTGGGCCACCCTGATCGCCCTGCTGGAGGACGGCCGGCCCACCGTCGGGGTGATCAGCGCCCCCGCCCTGCACAGCCGCTGGTGGGCGGCGGCCGGAAGCGGCGCCCGGCTGCGGCGCGGGCCCGCCGACAGCACCCCCCTGCCCCTGCGGGTCTCCGGCGCCACCCGCCTCGACCACGCCTATCTGTCCACCACCAGCACCCGCACCTGGGACGTCTTCCACTCGTCCGCCGCCTATCTGCGCCTGGCCGCAGCGTGCTGGGAGGACCGTGCCTTCGGGGACTTCCTCCAGCACTGCATGGTGGCCGAGGGCACCCTCGACATCGCGGCCGAACCGGTCGTGAACCCCTGGGACATCACCGCCGTCCAGATCCTCGTCGAGGAAGCGGGCGGAGTCTGCACCGATCTCCTGGGCGCCCCGCCCCGAAGCGGCACCGGCGCCCTCTCCGCCAACCCGCTGCTGCACCGGCTCGCCCTGCAAGAACTGTCGGACCGGCAATCCACAGACCGGCAATCCACAGAGAAACGGAGAAACGGACCACCATGCTGATTCTCTCCCTCAAGGAAGGCCATGACGGGGCGATAGCGGCCGTCGACGACGGAAGGCTGCTGTTCTCCCTGGAAGCGGAGAAGGACTCGTTCATCCGCTACAGCGGCCTGACCGCCGAGGTGTTCGCCGTGGCGGCGGAGCGGCTGGACCGGCAACCCGACGTCATCGCGATGAGCGGCTGGATCAAGGGCACCCAGGCCACCGACCAACCCGCGCGCGCCGGGTACTACGGTGTGGGCGGTTCCGCGATCTCGGACGAGGCCGGCCGGTTCTTCGGGAAGAACGTGCGCGTCTTCTCCTCCACCCATGAGCGTTCCCACATCATGACGTCCTACGGAATGTCGGCATTCCGGCGGGACCAGCCCTTCTACAGCCTGGTGTGGGAGGGGAACATCGGCTCGTTCTACCGTATCGACGAGCACGGGGAGGTGACCCATCTCAAGGAGGTGCTCAACCACCCGGGCAACAAGTACTCCTACGGCTTCGCCCTCGCCGACCCCGGCTACAGTCCCCACGAGGAGTTCGTCCGCTTCCAGGACGCGGGCAAGCAGATGGCCCTGGCGGGCTTCGCCGGAAGGGGACCGGCGACCCCGGAGGAGCAGAAGGCCGTCGACTTCATCCTCGGCCAGAGAACGGTCATCACCGGCGGGCTGAAGAACCGGATGACCGATTCCCCGTTCCACAACATCGGCGTGGAATCGGAGGCGTACAAGAGTCTCGCCGCCCGTCTGTCGGACGCCATCTTCGACCGGTTCCACGCCTACGCCCGGGAGCAGCTGACGGAGGGCCTCCCGCTGCTGATCTCGGGAGGCTGCGGACTCAACTGCGAGTGGAACCGCCGCTGGCGGGAGTGCGGGCTCTTCCCCGCGGTGTTCGTCCCGCCGTGCCCCAACGACAGCGGCTCCGCGATCGGGACCGCCATCGACGCCCAGCACTTCTACACCGGATCGGCGGACCTGGACTGGGACGTCTACGCGGGCGGCGCATTCGTCGAGGACATGGAGTTCGACCCGCAGCGCTACGACGTCCGGCCGCTGGCCCACGGCGAGGTCGCCCGCTACCTCCGTGACGGGAACATCATCGGCTGGGCGCAGGGCCGCTGGGAGATCGGCCCCCGTGCGCTCGGGAACCGGTCGATCCTGGCCGCCCCCTTCACCGAGGAGACGACGGTCAGGCTCAACAGGATCAAACAGCGCGAGAGCTACCGCCCCATCGCCCCGATCTGTCTGGAACAGGACGCGGGCCGATGGTTCGGCGGCGGCGTCCCCGACCCCTACATGCTGTACTTCAGCGAGGTCCGGTCAGGCGATCTGCGGGCGGTGACCCACGTCGACGGTACGGCCCGCACCCAGACCGTCGACCCGGCGGCGAACCCGGGAGTGGCCCGGCTGCTCACCGCCTTCGGCGAGCTGACCGGATTCAGCGTCCTCTGCAACACCTCCCTCAACTACTCGGGGCGCGGGTTCATCAACCGCACCAGCGATCTGATCGCGTACGGCGAACTCCATGGCCTGGATGGTTATGTCGTCAATGACACGTTCGTCACCCTGCGGCGGTAAGGTGCCCGCCGCAGGGACGGCGTTCGGGGCGGCGTTCGGGACGGAAGGAGGATCGGCGCGGGCGCCCTCGGGGGCGCCCGGCCCGCGGCCGTGTCGCCCGGCCGTCGTCGCGCGGCTGTGGTCAGTCGCGCGAGATACGCCAGTAGGACTCGGTCACCCGGTCGCCCGGTTCCCATACGTACGGGATGCGGCGGTCGCTGTCCTTCTCGTACGTGCTGGCGTAGAGGTAGCCGCCGTAGTGGGTGTTGTACAGCCCGATCTGGTCCCGGTCGGAGAGCACCCCGTAGTTGTTGATCTTTATGTCCTTGGTGACGTACAGACGCTCGTGGATGGTCACATCGCACTCCGCGAGCACTTCGACGTTGCTGTTGAGGGAGATTTTCTCGCCGTACGGGCCCCGCAGCTCCCGGATCCGCACGTAGTGGTCGCTGCTCACCGCCTCGACCTGTCCGTAGGCGTTCAGGCTGTCACGGGCGTTGAGGACTCCGTTGGCGTTCAGGGTGCCGGCGACGTCCAGACCGCCTTCCACCTCGACACTGTTCCGCGCGGTCAGACGGCCGCCCACCGTGAGACTGCTCCTTGCCTCGGTGGAGCCGCTGACCGTCAGGGCGTTCCCGATCCCGGCCGAGCCGTCGACGGTGAGGGAGGACTTCAGCGACGCGTCCCCGTGGACCTCCAGGGTGGAGAGGGCGTCGACGTCGCCCCGGACGGTCAGCGCGGCGAGGGTCGGGTCCGGCACGGTGAGGGTGAGGGTGGCGTACTGGTACACCGGGTCGAAACCGCTTCCGCCCGCGCTCGACGCCATGGACCCCTCCAGCGTGAAGGTGGTGTCCAGGGTGAGGGAGCCCGGCGCGAGGGTGAAGAACGTTTCGGGGCCGTCGTGGACCAGGTTGCCGTCCCCGTCGAAGAGCCGGAAGTCGGAGCCGTTGCTCTCCCAGGAGAGATAGACGCTGCTTCCGGCGCGGAACCGCGTCTTCGGAGCGCTCGCACTCGCGTCGTCGCGGGCCAGGAAGGTGTGCAGATAGAACACGGGCGGGGTGACGGGCAGGGGGAGGACCTGCCGCCTCGTGAGGTAGTCCTCGGGGTCGGACGAGGTGTCGGAGTGCTCCGCGAGGTGGTAGTCGAGCATGCCGGTGGCGGAGCTGAGCGGCCCGCTGAGGCCGAAGTGCACGGTGCCGTCGATCGGAGCGCTGTCGTCGCCCGCGTAACGGAAGATGGCCCGGTAGAAGAGGGCGTCAGTGGCGAGACCGATGTGCTTCCCGGACACCTGGACCATCGAGCCGAGGGCCCACTCGCTGCTGTCCGTGGAGAACTTCGGCCCTTCGGTGAAGTACGCGCCCCCGCTCTGCGCGTCGCCCGGCACCGCGATCTGGATCCAGTCGCAGTAGACGTCGTCCCGGTCCGCCGTGACGGCGACGTTGATACGGCCCTGGGTCGCGGTCTCCGGGGTGCTCGCCTGGAGCGGGGTCGGACTGGTGGAGAGACGGTAGCTGAGCAGGGGGAGCTGATCGGACATGGCGTGCCTCCTGATACGTCTGCTGGAGGGGTGGTTACTGCTGCTCGGTGCCGGGTTCGGGTTCGGGCTCGGGTTCAGGAGCGGGTTCGGCTTCGGCTTCGGGTTCGGTGAGGAGACGGAGCAGACCGTCTTCGAGTACGGGGGGACGGTCCGGGAACGCCGCGTTCGGTGGCGCGGGGGCCAGGTCGTACGGCGTCCAGGAGCCGCCCGGCGGCGGGGGCGGGCGCAGCCATGACCAGGTGCCGTGCCGGGTACTGGGCTGCGGGAACGTCAGTGCGCCGCCCTCACCGCCGCCCCCGAGGACCGGGCCGAAGCGGAAGACGGCCCCGAGCCGCCGGAGCGCGCCGTCGACGTGCTGCTGCGGGACGGTGACGGAGACCGCCGGGGTGATACCGCTGACGGCGTGGACGCTCGCGCGCGGGTCCATGAGCAGGAGCAGCCCGGTGGGCTCGGCGTCACCGAAAGTCAGGGCCACGTAGTTCGGTGTCGGGGCGTTCGATGTCGGGGCGTTCGATGTCCGGGCGTTGGGGGGCCGCGCCGGGTCGGGCGCGCCGGGCGGGCCGATGCGGACGACGAGGTTCTGGTCTGCGTCGGGAGCGGTGACGCTGTCGAACCGTTCGTAGTCGTAACCCCCGCCGGACGCGGTCCGGTAGTAGCCGATGAGTCCGTCGTCGCGGGCGGCCTGGTCACCGAGCCGTACCGCGAACGTGTCGGCGGTGAACGCGGACGGCGGTGGCCGGAGGGTCGCCGCCCAGCCGGTGTCGGACCGGGGCGGGCCGTCGAGAGACAGCCGCAGCCGGGCCCGGACCAGGGCCAGCGGCCGTCCGACGAGGACGGACAGGGTCTGGTCCGTACGGTCGCCGAGGGGGTCGGTCGTCCACAGCGTCGAGTCGATGACGTCCAGGAACGCGCTGAGGTTGGCCTCGTCGGAGAGGGCGCGGGAGCGCAGCAGACCGGCGACGGTCGGGGCGAGCGCCTCGACCTGCGCAAGGGAGGTGACCGTGCCGTCGGGCGGGGGCTCCCACTGGCCGGTGCGGGTGCCGGTGGCGTTGGTGAGGAGCCGGTACGTGCCGAGGAAGCGGCCGGTCGGGCCGTACAGCAGCAGACTGCGGTCGAGGTGGTCGGGGAGCAGCCAGCCGGTGACGGGGTCGGGGTCGGCGGCCGTCTCCACCACCCGGGTGCCGGTGGCTGCGTCGAGGAGGTCGAAGTCGAGCCGGGCGGGCTGGAGGGGGCGCGGGGGCAGTTGGGCGACGGCGGCGACGGTCGGGGCGAGTGAGGACTCGGTGGTGAGGGCGGTGTCGACGATCAGCGGGAAGTTGCGGTAGTCGTGCAGGCCGCCGGTCGCCAGATCGGAGCTGACGACATCGAGGACGCGGCCGAACTTGTCGTAGAGGAAGAGCTCTTCGAGGTGGATCTGGCCCTGCCGGGTCTCGTGGAACGTTCCGCTCTCCCCGCCGGGGAGGTACGGGACGCTGGTGACCCGGCCCCGGTAGCGTTCGGGCAGGGCGTCGTCGCCTGCCGCGTCGGGGTAGCCGGCGAGGCCCGCGACCTCGGGAAAGTGCCGGTCCTGGGCGGTGGGGCGGCGGAAGGCGCGGGTGTCACGGGCCGCGAGGCGGTCGTTGAACCCGGTGAGTTCCTGGGCGAGGATCCCCCAGTCGCCGACGGCCGACAGCCAGGCGGGGAGCCGGTCGCGCTGGTCGGCGGAGCCGTGCCGGGAGACGAACTCCTTCAGCCGGGCGGCGAACAGCGCGCGGGGGTGCGGGCCGAGTTCGGAGACGCCCTTGACGACGACCGGTTTCGGGGTGGGTGCCGTACCCGGGACATAGCGGTAGTCGGTGCCGTCGAAGGCCCAGCAGCTCTGTCCGCCGGTGGTGTGCGGGATGTGGTGGTAGACGGTCTTCCACTCCATGAACAGCGGCTCCCAGGGCTGGACCCAGGGGGCCGTGCCCAGCGCGGGCAGGGTGCCGGTGAAGTCGCCCGGCCGGTGTGCGGCGAGGACGGCGAGGACGTCGGCCTCCGGCAGTCCGCAGACGGCGGCGAGGGCGGTGGCGTTGCCGGGGTCGAGCAGAAAGTACTCGGTGAGCAGCCCGGCGATTTCGCCCGGCAGTGAGCCGGGGCCGGGGAGTGCGGGCATCGGCCCCTGCCCGGGTGAGGCGGTGACGGTCCTGCCGTCGACCGTGACGGCGCCGACGAGCGGGGTCGGGGTGTCGTCGGTGAGCGGCCGGACGGGTACGGGCGTGTCGGTGACGGTGGTGTCGGCCGGGGGCAGGATCCCGGACACGCTGACCACGGGGTTGACGCCGTGCCAGTACGAAGGCCGGGGAACGGCCTTGAGGACGGCGCCGTCCGGCAGCCCCCTGGCCCGGCCGAAGGCGCTGATCCCGGCGAGGAGCGCGTCATGGGCGCCGGTGTGCGGTGCGGACCGGTCCGGCTGGGGGACCAGGCCGGTGAGGGCGCGGGCGGCGGCGGTCCTCGCCCGTACGGTATGTGCGAGGGAGCCCTCGCGGGTGGGGTCGAGTTCCGCCTGGATGTCGTCCTGGTCGGGCGCGTGGGCGGGCGGCGGGTCCAGGATGCCGAGCAGACCGTTCTTCAGCCAGAGGGAGTTGAGCCGCCACTGCAGTGCGTGCACCTCGCCGAGCAGGCCGTCCAGCCGGTGCTGGTCGTCGTTGAGGGTGGTCAGCCAGCCGGGTGGGGTGAAGGGCTCGGGTGGCCTTCCCCCGGCCGTTCCCTCGGCCGCAGGGTCGGCGGGCGGCGGTGTCACCGTCCAGCGGTAGCCGCCCGCCGACGCGCCGAACGACGCGGCGTGCACGGCCCTGCGTACCCGCTCGTCGCCGCCCTTCTCGTCGGCGACGGGCAGCAGGTCGTGCAGGAAGGCGCGCAGGAGTTGCAGATCGGTGGCGGTCGGCCGGGCGCCGGTGGCCTGGAGCGCGTGCCCGGCGAGGGCGGTGAAGGCGTCCTCGGTGGTGGTGCCGATGGCGACATTGAGCGCGCCGCTGTCCCTGACGGTGTGGAGCGGGTCGGGGGAGGGGGCGCCGGTGGCCGCCGGGTCCCACGGGACGGACAGGGCCAGGCCCTGGTAGAGGCTGCGGACCGTGGGGGCGAGGTCGGCGTCGAGGACGGGATTGCCGGTGAGGCGCGGATCCCGCCAGCCGAGCCGGTCGAGCTGGTCGGCGTAGGAGCTGCCGGGTGGCAGGGCGGCGAGGACGTCGGCGGCGGGGTCGGAGTACCAGCCGACGACCTGGTATCCGAGGGTGTCGGGACCGGGGACGTCGGACAGGTCGTCGAGGAACGAGAAGACATTGGTGTTGTGCGGGACGTACGTGGTGAAGTGCGGGTCGCCCGCGTCCATGGCGGTGAGGAACAGCGGGTCCCGGGGGGCCCGTTCCGTCCAGGGCGTGTCGTCGCCGTGCGGAAAGGCCAGTCCGATGGCCGCCTGGTGGGCCTTGGAGGTCCTGGCGTTGCGGTACGGGTCGGGGCTCGCCGACCAGGCGCCGAGGGTGTCGCCGGTGACCAGATAGGGGCTGGAGTGCTCCAGGGGGTGGCCCTGCTGCCGGGCGTACGGGGTGTGGGGGCAGTCGCTTTCGACGACCCAGGCCCTGACCCGGCGGGTGCCGGTGCCGCTGAAGCGGGTGACGAGCCACCGGTTGGGTACGAGCGGATAGTCGACCTCGCCGGTAGCCGGGTCCTCCACGCCGTGGCGCAGGCCCCGGGGAAGCGTCCAGTGCAGATGCACCCCGGTGTGGCTGAAGAGGGGGTCGTCGGTCTGCCGGTCCCCCTCGTCGGGTTCGGGGCTCATGTAGTCGTTGAGGGCGAGGTAGTTCCGGCGCCAGGAACGGAAGCCGTCCCGGCGCAGTACGGCCGGTGACACCACGAGGGCGTCGAGGGCGACCGGTACGACGAGGGCGGGGCGCGTACTCATCCCCGGTCTCCTTCCCGGGCTTCTTGGGCTGCTCGGGCTGCTCGGGCTTCCCGGGCGGGGAACCGGTCGCCGTCCGGGCCGTCGAACCGGATCGCCTCGGGCACCTTGACCAGCTGGAGGGCGAGGTCGGCGGGGCCGAACGGCCCGAGCGCGGTGCCGTGCGCGGTGTTCAGCGCGGCGGACAGCGCGGGCACGAGCGAACCGAGGTCCAGAACCCGGACGGCGGGGTCGGCGGACGGGCGGAGATGGTCCAGGACCCTGAAGGTGAGGTCCGGGCCGAGCTGCTCACCGAGCGGCAGCCGCGGACCGGTGTCCGGCGCCGTCATGCTGCGCAGCGGGATCAGACCGTCGTCCTCGACTCCGAAGCGGAAGCCTTCCTGGGGCGCGGCGAGTTCGAGGGTGGCGGGCACCCCGTTGAACAGGCAGAGCAGCACGGTGGGGGAGAGGTGGTCCATCCGCAGCACCGGCAGCGGCCGGCCGTCGGCGCCGACGGCGCGCACGGCGAGGTTGGGCCAACCGGAGACCAAGGCCGAGCGCAGCAGCAGACCGCCGACGGGACCGAGGACGGCGGGCGTATCGTCCGGGGGACCGGCCCGTACCCCGCGGTCGACGTCCCGTCGGGCCGCCGCCGACTCCGCCGCCTTCCTCCGTACGACATCGGCCACCACCTGGTCCTGGAGGGTGTCCCGGCTCGACTGGGCGCCGATTCCCAGCGCCCCGCCCACCAGGGCGGCCGTCCAGTTCGGGTCGGTGTGGAAGAAGCGGAGCGACTCCGGCGGCAGCATGCGCCCGTCGGGTACGAGATGGCCGAACGGCACCGCCCCGAGCAGCACGAGACCTCCCAGCCAGTCCACCACCGGGGCCAGACGCTCCTTGAGGCCCTCGTCCTCGTCCAGGGCCCGGGTGACGGCCGCGCGGGCGGCGTCGGACCGCAGGAAGGCGTCCAGGTCCCCGCTCGGATCGTCCGGCGCGGGCTCCGGCGCGGGCGGCGACCAGGCGCCTGCGGGGCGGGCCGGGGTCGCGCCCAGGGTGGTGAGCAACGGCCCGTCGAGGAGTGCCGCGAAGGCCGCACGGGCGGTGTGCGGCCGCTCCTCGTCGCCGTCCGGCGGCAGATGGCCGCTGGTGGCCCGGTGGTAGAGGGTGTCGGCCAGCCCGTGGGCGGCGCGTTTGAAGGCGGTGAGCTGCCGGACGTACGCGGAGTCGGCGAGCGCGAGCGCCCGGCCCGTCTCGAACGCTGTCGCGAGCGACACGTCGAAGCTGCCCCAGGCGGGGTCGTAGCCGAGCAGGGAATCGGCGGTGCCGGCGGAGGCCACCCGGTCGACCGCCGCGGGCAGTACGGGCGTCAGCGGCCCCCGGTACCAGCCGAAGGTGCGCTCGCCCGACCGGATCCGGTACGGCAGCGGCACATAGCCGGCGCCGATCCGCCGGGCCACCTGCCGCCGGGCCTCCGGGGTGCCGTCGGTGTCCCGGTACGGGGACGGCAGCCGCAGCCACATCTCGTCCCGGGTCGCCGCCCGCGAACGGTCCGGGCTGCGGGTGAGCCCTTCGGCGAGGTCACGGAAGTGCGCCCCGGCGTCGGGGTGGGCCCAGAACGTCCAGCGGCACAGGGACAGCAGCGCGACCGACGTACGGCCCCGGAAGTCCGGGTCCGGTCTCAGGAGCGGTTCGTGGCCCTCCAGGGAGACCAGATGGACGATGTTCTTGGTACGCGCCTCCGGGGGTGATCCGGGCGGTGCGGCGGCCGGGAAGCGGCCCGCGACGACGACGGAGAACAGTCCGTCCTCCTCGATGCCGAGGATCGGCCGGTCCCCGGTGTTGGCGCCCCGGCAGTGCGCCAGATACCGCAGTTCGTCCAGCCGGGGAACCACCTGGCGGAAGACGGCGGTGGGGATCCGGACCGTCTCGCACGGATCGTCCGGCCCGATGTCCGCCTCCGGGGACAGCGCGGGCTTGAGCACGTCCGGGTCGGCGGCGAGGAACCCGCCCACCGTGGTCGGCTCGGAGCGGGCCGGGGTGGTCGTGCCCCCGGCGATCTGGTCGTCGGTGAGGACCAGCAGCGCCAGCCACGGAGTGGTGCGGTCCGCTCCGCGCAGCGGGCGCTCCCACGGCAGCAGCGGGTCGCCGAGCACGACGTGCGGCAGCACTTCGGCGAACCGGCCGTCGGCGGAGTCCGGCGGCTGCCGGGCGAGCACCGCCGAGGCGTCGACGGCCACTTGGGGGGCGCGTACCGTGAACCGCTGTACGGCCCGGAACGGACCGCCGACGGTTCCCGCGCCCCCGTCGGGGCCGGTGCGCAGGGTGTGGGTGGCCTCGATCCGGTAGTCGCCCGCGGGCAGGGCGGGCAGATAGTGGTCGTGCAGTTCGACGTCCCCGACGGGGATGGTGTCGCGGGCGGGGTGCTGCGGGCTCGGGCTCACGTAAAGCTCCCTCGGTCCTGGGGCGGGGTCGGGCGCGGCGGCCTGGGACCGGAGATCAGTCCCGGGGCGGGTTCCGGACCAGCGGGGCCCGGCTGTAGAGGTGGGCGGCCCCCGCGGCCAGCCCGGCCAGCGTGTCCGCCGGGCCGCTGAACAGACCGGCGTCGGTGAGCGCCGCGCACAGCTGATCGCGCCCGGTGCGGGCCGTACCCCGGTCGATGCCCCCGATCCGGTCCACGGAGGAGTCGTCGGGTACGCAGAGGTGGCCGCGGTCGGGAACGGGCGACGAGGGCAGCGGGGCGAGGCCGGGCGGGATCTCGTCCTCGGTGTACTCGCCGAGCGGGAAGACCCCGCGCGAGGCGGCCAGTACGGGCCGGGGCGCCCGGAGGTCGTAGCCGACGGGCCGGCCGGGGAGCACCTCGGCGCCGGGCGCGTCCGGGGTGTGGCTGAAAGGACTCGGCGGGGCACCCCACAGGGCGGCGGGAACGTTGTGGGTGCGGGCGGTCGCCGTCCAGCCGTCCAGTGCCGCAGGCGCGCCCTCGTAGTACAGCTCCAGACGGTGCTCCCCGACCAGGCCGGTGTGGTCCATGGGCCTGATGTCGACCGCGGGCCCGTCCTCGGGGCCGGGCGGCGACAGTGGGGCGTCGCCCAGGCGGAGATGGCTGGCGGGCACCGCGGACTGGGTGAAGAACCGCAGGTCACGGGCGCGGGCGTACCAGACCTTACCGCTGCTGCCGGGCTCCCCGGCGGTGTCTGTGGTGGCAGCGGTGTCCGGGGTGGTGTTGTCCACGCCGTTCACCGGGGCGATGCTGACGACGTCCGCCGGTTCCGGCAGCATGTCCGCGAACTCGTCCCAGCCGAGCGGCTCGGTGTCCGCTCCGGAGGGCCCGGGGCCGAAGCTGATCGTCTTGGAGAAGGTCAGGAAGTGCGCGGTCACCGAACCGCCGGTCGGCGGCCCCCACAGCTCCAGATCGGCGCCGACGGTCACGCTGATGGTCTTGTGCAGGATCCCGATGTTGACCTGGTAGGAGGCGCCGATGCTCACCGAGACCCGGGCGGTGAAGAAGAAGGGCCGCCAGGACAGCAGGACATCCGCCTGCGCGGTGAACCACGCCCGGAAGTCCCCCGCGTGGAAGACGATGCTCAGCCGTCCTCCGGCCATCGCGCACGACGGGGTCACGGCGAGATACGTCTGTGCGGTGATCGTCAGGTTGTCGCTGACGGCCCAGTCGATGCCGAGGCGCGGTACGTCGGGGTAGTCGGCGGGGCGCCGGAACGACGGATGGTAGCCGCCGAGGGTGACCACGAACTGTCCCGCGTTCGGATGGTCGCCGAACCAGACCGAGGCGGCGAAACCGCCGGTGAGATGGCAGGCGGGAGTCAGGACGTACGACACCGGGGCCAGCTGTGCGGCCAGTTCGAAGCTCCCGGTGAGGGGCCGGACGACCGCTTCGAGCCCCAGCTCGGCGTAGACGTACGTACGGGTGGCGGACTCGGCGGGCATCGGCAGCTGGAGGGTCGCGATCCCCAGCACGGCGAGCGCCGTCTCCCGCCCGAACTCGGCGGCCAGCAGCACCTTGGCGTTCACCACCTCGGCGACGGTGAACTCGACGCCCAGGGCCAGCCAGTACGAGCCCTGGCGCGGGGCGATCCACTCCCGCAGCGGTCCTCCGGGCACCGCGGCCCGGCGCCCCTCCAGAACGTCGAGGACGGCGGACGGCCGGGGATCGGCGTCCGGTCCCTGCTTGTTCAGCACCAGCAGCGGGAAGCCGGACACCTCCCGGGCGCTCGGCAGGACGAGTTCCCGGTTGAAGCCGAACCCGGCCATCAGACCGGTGACCAGGATCGGCGGCGCCGCCACCAGGGGCGCTTCGAGCTGGGCGAAGACGAACAGCGACGGCTGTCCGGAGGTCAGCTGGGCGTACGAGCCGACGGCCGCCAGGGAGAAGTCCGGTACGGCGATGGTCGCGGTGCCGTCGAACTGGAACGCCACTCCCTTCTCCAGCCGGTCGTCGGGGAGGTGCAGCAGCGCGCCTGCGATCTCGACCGGAGGAGAGACATAGCCGACGCCGAGGCCGTCGAGACGGAAGACGGGGGCGAATCGTTCCAGCGACGAGCCGACGGCAAGCCCGTCCAGCGAGAGCGCCAGCGGTCCGAGCTGCACCCCGGCGTCGAGGCCGAAGAGCAGCACATTGTGCTGGTACATCACCCCGATGCGGTTGATCTGGAGGACCCCGAGCTGCTTCTGGACGTCGAACCAGACACCGCTGGAGGCCGGGGTGCCCGGCGTGGCGGGCGTGCTGGAGGCGGCGGGCGTATCCGGCGCGGTGGGCGCGGAGCGGCCGGAGGCGGCCGGGCCTGCGGGCAGACCGAGGGCGACGGGTGTCCGCTCCGTGCCGATGCGGAGGTCGGCCAGGGCGGCCGGTCCGGCCTTCAGCCCGCCCCCGGGTAACTCCACCACCCCGGCCTGCGCGAGCAGCGCATTGGCGGCTCCGGCCGCGGCGGTGTCGAACACCCCGGACGCGTAGAGGACCTGGAGGTTGTCGACGGCGAGTTCGCCGCCCGCCCCGGCGAGGAATCCGCCGACGAGCGGAAGCCCGCTCAGATCGACCGACGCCGACAGATCGACCCCGACGCAGAACACGGCCGGGCCGTTCGCCGGTGCGACCCGTACGAACTTGGCCTCCTGGAGCCCGATGCGCAGGCTCTCCGGGACATCGGAGGCGAGGTCGGCGGAGAAATGCGCGACCAGGTCCCGCAGCGCGACCCGGGCGTCGCCGTCGGCGGAGTGAAAGGTGGCGACGAGGAGACCGGTGCCGGTCCTCTCCTCGTCGAAGACGACGTCGAAGGAGAGGTCGCCGACGGCCAGCCGGCCGCCGTAGTGGATCGCGGCGTCGTCCCGGGTGACGGTCAGCGCGAGGGAGGCGGTGATCCCGTCCGCGATCGCGATCCGCCCCCGGCAGAGGAAGTCGAAGACCTTGGTGCCGGTGGTGTGGGAGAGCCGGAGTGCGGTGAGTTCCAGAGAGCGGAGGGGGCCGGGGACATCGGGCAGCCGCAGGGCGTCGATCACCTCGCCCACGCCGATCTCCCCGGCCGCGAGCCCGCCGCTGAAGGCCCAGCCGCCCTGCGCGCCGCCGGTCTGCGAGGCGGACAGTTCGATGTCGATGGAGTGGCCGATCGACACCGTGCCGCCGATCCGGGCGACGAACTTGCGGGCGGGATCGTAGTACAGGGCCACGGAGAGGGCGGTGAGCGCGAACGGGCCGATGCCCCAGTCACCGGTGGCCTTCATCCGGACCAGGAACGCCCTGCCGAGACTCGCGGTGAACGACAGTTCGCTGACGGCCGGGGCCGCGGGCACCTCGCCCACGGGCAGCCCGAACGACTCCAGCAGGGTCCGGACGCCGAGCGGCTCGCCGTCCCGCAGCCGGCCGGTGACCCGCAGATCGGGCAGCCACACCGAGATCTCCAGCGCGAGGGCCTTGATGTCGAGCGCGGCGACGACCGCCATGGACGTCACTTCGCGGCCGGCCGGTACGGCACCGTCCTTCGGGGCCAGCCGGAAGTCGAATCCGGCGACGTCGCGGGCGGCGAAGTCGAGCGCGCGCAGCCCCTGCCGGGCGCTCTCCCACACCGACGCGTCGCTGAGCCTTTCCCCCAGTTCGTCCAGCGCGTCCGCGAAGGCCCCCCGCTGCCGTGGGCGTACGGCGGCGGTGAGGCGACCGTCCTCTCCCTCGGCCACGGTGCACACCACCGCGACGGAGTCGAACGCCCCGCTGAGCACCAGGGCGACGGAGCCGTCCGCCGCCACGGTCACCGTCACGCCGGTCACCGCGAGCGTCACCCGCCCGCCGACGGGCCAGACGGTGGACGCGCAGCTCAGGCCGAAGGTCAGCGTGGTGTGCCCCGGGTCGGTCCGCGGCACCTGCGAACCGGCCGTGCCCCGGCAGACACCGTCCGGGAAGGTGCCCAGCATGTCGGTGAGTTGCGGGGGCAGCACGGTGTCCGTGGTGCGCAGTACGGGAGACTCCCCCAGGCTCGTCAGGTGCGCTTCCAGGGCATCGAGATCCATCGGAACCCTCCCGTCGTCGGCTACTGGTGCAGAGCGCCGTTCCCCATGATCTGTCCGGCTTCGGCCGGCCCCACCTCGCGTCCGGCGTACTGAAGGCCGGGTTTCGTCCCGCGGACCACGGCCGAGAGGTCGTCCCACTTCTTGACCGCTTCGTTGAAGTACATGGTCTCCGTGCCGTCCGGCCTCGGCAGCCGGGTGTACTGGGACCAGAGTTCCGGCCATGCGGTGAGGAAGCTCTCGCAGAAACCGCCGAACCGGGCCATCTCCGCCGTCATGATGATGAGCCGGTGAAACGCCTCCTCGGCCTTTCCGGGTGCTCCCGATCCGGTCCTCACCACTTTGTCCACATGGTTGTAGAGGGTTTCCAGGTCGGTGATCAGATGGAACCCTCCGATATCGAAGTCCGGGGCGGCCTCGGAGTAATTCGATGAAACACGCTGATCCGTCCGGACGGGCACCGGTTGCTCGGGTGCGACCTGACTTCCGCGGGCGGCGAGATACCGTTCCGCGGTGCCGACGTGCCCGATCGACCAGCCCTGGACGTACAGATTCCGCTTCAGGACGTAGACCCGGACCGCCTTGGCCCCGTAGTCCAGTTCGAAATCGACCCGGACGAACCGCGCATCGGGATTCGGTGGGGTTCCGATGTTCGGGTTGAAGTGGTCGCGCAGAAACCGAATCATCGCGCGAAATGCGGCGGCATCCGATTCATAAGTCGCCGCATAGGCATGAGTGTCCCCGTTCGCCATGACCATTCAGCGGCCCCCCGCCGGATTCCCCATTGCCGTGGACCGCCACAGTCTCGCTGCTGCCCGGAGGGATGCGCAACCCTGCGACGGGCCGGTCGGCGGCGGAATTCCCCACGGCTGATCCGGAAGTCGAGACGTGTGCCGAAGGAGTCTTATGAGACCTGATGGGCCGGGGCGAATTCAGTTGAGTCGCGGTGCGGGTGGCGTCTATGCTGCGGCACCCGCAGGCCGCCGCCCCGACCGGCGGCGGTGCCGGGCGCGCGTGGTGAACGGGCCCGGCGACGGCCGGGGGCAGCGCGAGGTCCGGAGGGATTCCCGCTCAGAGGAAGGGCGTATCGGGTTCGAGCCCCGACAGCACCCTGCCGTACAGCTCCAGATTGGCCGCTGGGTTGACGAACGAATGCAGGTTCAGAGCGTTGAGATCCCGCACCATCCGCTGGACCGGCACCTCCCGGTGCAGGGACGAGGCGCCCGAAGCGGACCCGACCAGATCGCCGGCCTCCTTGCACAGCCGCGCCGCATACCCGCACTGCGCCCTGATCCGCGCCCGCTCCGCCGTCGTGTACGGCTCTCCCGCAGCCGCCCGGGATTCGATCACCTGCACCAGATCGCCGGAGAGCAGCTCCGCGGCGGAAACCTTCATCTCGGCCTCGGCGAACTGCAGATGCGTCACCGGAGCCTCGTGCTGGTGCTGGTAGAAGGTGTAGGTGATGCCCCGCTGCTGGATGCGCTCCCCGAACTCCGCCAGGGCCCCGCGTGCCAGCCCGACGGCGCTCGCGGCCGTCCAGGCACAGAACATCAGTATCACCGGCATCCGGTAGAAGGGGTCGGCGCTGTTCCGCTGTGACGGGCACTCCCCCTCCAGCAGTGGCCCCACCCGCAGGGCGCGATGGGCGGGCACCTGCACGTCCCGGGCCACGACCGTATTGCTGCCGCTCCCGGTCAGTCCGGAGAAGTCCCAGTCGTCCAGGATCGCGAGCTCGGTCATGGGGATCGCCAGCCACAGCAGCTCCGGCGGGCCTTCCCCGGTGTCGTCCAGCGCGGTCAGGAGATGCCAGTCGGCGTCCTGGCATCCGCTCGCGAACGGCGACTTCCCGTTCACCGTGTAACCGCCGTCCACCGGAACGGCCTTCGAGCCCGGGACGAGCGTGCTGCTGATCCGGACATCGGGACCGGTGAAGATCTCGTCCTGGACCTCGTCGGGGAACAGTGCCGCGATAAAGGCGGACCCGGCTTGGCTCAGCGCCAGGTACCCGGCGGAACCGCAGGCCGCGGAGATCTCGCTCAGCACGTCGACCTGCGTGCGCAACGAGGACTGATAACCCCCGTAGTGCCGGGGGACGTTCATCCGCAGGATTCCGGCGTCCCCGAGAGCCTCGACGACTTCGCGCGTCACCCGCCGCTGCCGCTCGGCGCTTGCCGTGTGCGAGCGGATGAGCGGGTGCAACGCGCGTACGCGGTCCAGGAGGTCGGTTTCTGTACGAGATGCTGATGAACCGGCCAAGGGGGAACCTCCGGCTTCGGGTCACAGGCGAACCCTCACCGTGGCGCCGATCCCGGCGACTGTCAATGCGGACTCGTCCGGGCCCGGCTCAATCCGGACGGCCGGGCCGGGTCCATGTCGTGAAAGGCGCAGTTGACCGTGAACTCCCGAACGGATCCCGGAACTACCGCCCCTGCCGGGTCAGCCGTTCGTGTTCCTCGTCGGACACCGGCTCACCGGATGCCGGGCGCAGCTGCGGAACGCGGTTCATGATGGGGTAGAGACGTCTCAGACGGGGGTTGTACAGCGCGTCACCGGAACCGCTCGACGGGACGGTGGCGGAGGAGCTGACCAGATGCAGCGGGCCCTTGTCCAGCGGGCAGACGAGGATGTCCAGCAGCGGGTCATCGGCGTTCATGAGCGGTGAACTCCTTGGCGGATGTCTTCAGGGGCGGGGGGTCGGTCGGGTCGCGGGATGCGGGCGGCTCCGGCGGGTCGTGCTTCGGCATCGCGAGGAGCACCAGCACCGCCAGCAGGGTGCCCGTGACCCGCAGCGCCAGCCGTACCGGATCGCCCGGCAGCGCCTCGCCGAAGGCGAACGTACCCAGTACGGCGGTGAACACGCTCGTCACCGTCGTGCACACCGGCACGATCAGCGAGACCCGGCACCGCTGCAGGGCCGCCTGCGACATCACCAGCCCGAACGCGCCGGTGAACAGGAGAAGGTACGGGTACGGGGAGCCCAGTACGCCGAACAGCGCGGCGGAGGGCCGGTCGAGCAGCCCGGCCGATTCGACCGACACCCCTTTGACCGCCAGCGAGCTCACCCCGTACAGCAGTCCCAGGGCGACCCCGTACTCGACGCCCGTCGCGGGCTTCCGGTGCTGCCGCCGGGCCCGGCGCTCGGCGGCCGCGTACCACCAGATCCCCGCTGCCAGCGACGGCACACAGACCAGCAGGATCACCGGCACCGGCGCCCCGGCGCCGACGGTGTCGGTGTCCGGGGACAGGGAGAGGACCACCATCACGAGCGCGACGAGGATCGCCCCGACCGCCAGCCGCTCCCGCCCCGGGATCCGTTCGCCGAGCAGCCGTGCCGACAGCACCAGGAGCAGCACCAGACCGGAGACGAAGATGCCCTGCGCGGCGGCGATCGGCAGCGTCCGGTAGACGACGAGCTGCGCCCCGAACCCGGCGGCCAGCGCCAGCGCGCCCGCGATCCACAGCGGGCTGCCGAGGACCCGCAGCAGCAGCCGGACCGGCTCCCGCACCGATACGGCGGGCATACTTCCGAGCGCCCTCTTCTGCAGGACGAATCCGGCGCTGTAGAGCACGTTCGCCAGCAGTGCGGCGGCCACCCCCCACCACACGGCCTACGTCTTCCGCGCGTGCAGCAGCAGGATCGACGACAGCGAAGGCGCCGCGCACGCCAGCCGGTCCAGGGGCCGCAACGGGCGCGGCACCCCGTGGAAAGGAGCGCCCGCCAGCCGGACCACCTCGAAGCCGGACGCGGCCACGAACTCCCGCAGCGCGCGGGCCGTGTAGAGCCTGAGGTGTCCGACGACCTCACTGCCGGGGCGGCCGTGGATGGCACGCAGGCTGACCTCGGAGAAGACGGGCTGGACACCGGCGAGCAGCAGGGCCCGGTTGTACCAGGCGGCGAGGTTCGGGGTCGACAGCATCAGATGGCCGCCGGGGCGCAGCACGCGCCGCAGCTCGTCCAGGGCACTGTCCGGGTCGACGAGATGCTCGACGACCTCGCTGAAGAGTACGGCGTCGGCCGCGCCCGACCTGAACGGCAGCCTTCCGTCGCTCAGTTCACCGCGCACCACGTCGGTGAGCCGGGTGCGGGCCCGGCGCAGGGCGTCCTGCGACCAGTCGACGCCGATGACGCGGTGCCCGGCGAGCAGCGGCGCGGCGGTGGCCGCCGCCGTACCGTCACCGCAGCCGACGTCGAGGACGACGGCGGGCCTGACCGAGGCAGGGCCGAGCACGGCGGCGAGCATCCGGGCCTGCCGCAGGCTGCGGGCGTCCCCGGAGGCGACGGGCACGGCGGGGTTCTCGTAGAACTCACGAAGCCCTCGGGGTGCGGTACCGGCGTCCGGTTTCGTGTTCGTCCCGGACCGGGCCGGTGTCGTCATCGCGAGTCTCCTTCCGTCGCCCCGCCGTACCCGGTCGTGGCGTTCTCCGTCGCATCCAGGTGCCGCTCGAACAGCTCCAGCAGTCTGGCCCCGTCCTCCCGGCCGAGCAGCGCCTTCGACCAGCGCAGCGCCAGATGCAGCCGCCCGGCGCTGGACGCCGTCGTCACGCTCAGGCCCCGGGGCATCCGGGTGGGTGCCGAGAACCACACGGCGTCCGCGCGGCCCGCGTCGCCGAAGTCCAGGGCGTACGGCACCCGGCCGATGTTGCTCAGCAGCGCCGTGGACGTCCACGGGCCCGCTGCCGTCCGCAGGGCACGGGCCGCGACCGCACGCCACGCCACCGGCACCACCGGGGCCGCCAACAGCCCGACCCCGTAGCCGAGTTGCGGACGGGGTACGGCTTTGAGGGCACGGGTGCGGGCGGCGGTCCGGTACAGCAGCTCATCCACCGCGCCGCGCCCTGCGGACGCCAGCTCGGCCGCGGTGAAGGGGACCTGGACGAGCCGGGTGCCGTTCCCCATCGGCATATCGGCGCCGCGCGGCCGGTCGTCGACCGGCATCGTGATCCGCATCGGGCCCGGTGGGGCGCCGTGCGCCCGGTTCCAGTCCGCGATCATCAGCGCGGTGGCGACCAGGAGCCGGTCGTTCACGGTGTACGCGGCACCCGGCGGGCGCCGCGGTACGGCCAGGTCGGCCACCAGCACGCCGTTGCCAGGACCGCCGGACGGGCTGCCCTGCGCCACCCGGGCGGGGCGCGCCCACGGGGACGGGCCCGGCGCCCCCGCGGCCCCTTCCCCGGGAGCGGTACGGGTCGGGGGCGCGGCCGGGGCGCTGCTCCGGCCGCCGTACAGCTCGGCGGCCGTCGCCAGGAGCCGCAGCGACGCGGGACCGTCCAGCGCAGTGTGGTTGACGGTGAGGAACAGCGCCGTACCGCCGGGCCGTTCGGGGTCGTCGACCAGCTCCAGCCGGACCGGCGGGGACACCGCCAGCGGGGGAGCCGAGGCCAGCGAGCGTTCCCTGGCCCGCTCCAGCGCCCCGGGCTCCGGCGCCGGAACCGTCACCACGTCCACCCCGGGATCGGGCTCCCCGGTCAGCTCCCAGAAGTAGCGGCGCCGGTACCAGGGGCCCGGCGCCTGGCGCACCAGCGCGCGCGGATGCCGGCGGAGGGCCCCGGTGAACGCCTGCCGCAGCCGCACCGGATCGGGCCGCCCCGGCAGCCGGAGCTCGATATGGATGGACTCGGGCTCCTCCGCGCGGAGGCAGTGCCGTTCGACCTCGTCGACGACGGGGAAAGGGACGAGGACGGGCCGCGCGCCCCCGAGGGAACGCGCGGCACCGCCCACAGCTGTCAACGGACGTCACCTCCGGGAGCGCCCGGGGCGCCGGACGGGCCGGGAGCGCCGGGGGCCGGCGCATCCGGACGGCCCGCATCCGGCAGGCCCTGCGGTCCCGCGACGGTGTCCGGACCGGGCTCCGGGTCCGTACCGAATCCGGAGCGGAGGCCGGTGCCCGGGCCGGGTTCGGCCCCGGCCACCTGCCCGAACCGTCCCAGTCCGCCGACGGTCACCAGGGCCGCGAAGAGGGCGGTGAACGCCAGGACCTGGGCCGCGTACCCGAAGGCACCCTCCCCGGCGGCCGGGGACTCACCGGCTCCGGTGGCCGCCACGATCCCGGCGCCCGCCATCGCGGCGAACGCGATCGGTGCCAGCAGCGCGTGACGGCGTAGGGCGACCAGCGCGAGCGCCGGTACCAGCAGGGCGAACCAGCCGGCGACCACCACGCCCACCAGGGTGAGCGCCACCAGACCGAGGGCCGTGCCCGGCCCGTCCGGCACCGGCGCCGGTACGGTTCCCGCCGTGTGCTCGGGGTTCTCCTCACGCCTGCGGTACAGCACCAGACCCGCCAGGGCGAGCAGGGCGAAGGCACCGGCGAACAGCCCGATCCCGTACACCGTGGACGGTCCGTACTCCAGCTCGACCTTGCCGCCCTCGCCCTCCGGGATCGCGAAGCCCTGCTGCCAGCCGTCGAGCCGGAGCGGCTTGAGCTCCTTGCCGTTGAGGGTGGCCTTCCAGCCCTCGTTGAAGTTCTCGTACGTCGTCAGATACGAGGCGGCGCCCGCGCCGACCGACACCTCGCGGCGGTCGTCCTTCCAGTCGCCGACGGTGAGCTGCCGGCCGGTCGTCGCCGGTGCGGCGGCCTCGCCCCGGGTGAAGGTCACCCCGGTGATCGCGAGCGGCCCCGCGTCCCCGGCTTCGACCTGGTGCTCACCCGAAGCGAGATCCAGCTTCGGCTGCTGCTGCCCCTCCTGGCAGAGCGTCACCTCGATGGGGCGCCGCTCCACGAGGTCCTTCACGGTGCCCGTCGCGGCGGTCGCGTGGAGGGTTCCGTCGATCGCCAGGTCCGGACCCTCGCCGCAGGCCAGGGTGAACGGCCGGTCGGCGGGGGGCTGCGCGGTGCGTCCCGCGGCGAGCGCCGGGACATGCAGCTCGGTGAGGCCGACGGGGAGCTGGAGATCGTCGTCGGCGATCGGGTTGTGCAGGGTCACCGGCGCGGTCCTGGTGACCGTGATGTCGAGCTCGTTGGTCTTGATGGGGTCGAAGCGGGCCCAGCCGTTGTCGTCGACGTTCGCGACGGCCGCACCGTCGGGGGAGCTGATCTCTATCTTGGTGGGCCGGGCCGAAAGACCGCCCGCGCCGGCCAGCACCAGCGAGTCGACCTCCACCTTGTCGCCGGACCACTTCAGACGGATCACCGGCTTGCTGCCGGCGATCCACGCGGTCGTCAGATCGCCGTCGGTCAGGTTCCGCGCCGACAGGCCCGTGCCGAGCCGGGCGGTGGAGTCGGCGGTCGCGACGATCTGCCGCGACTGCCCGGGCGCCACCTTGTACAGCAGCTTGTCGAGCTCCTCGCCGGGCACCGGCACCGCGCTGGCCTTGACGTCGTGTGCGCCGGACGCGCCGGTGGCGAAGGTGCGGTGCAGCCCCGGCTCCGTACCGGAGGGGGAGAGCCCGCCCGGGTCGGAGAGCCGGTTCAGCGATACCGTCTCGGCCGCCGCTTCCGAGCCCGCGCCGTCCGTGGGCAGCTTCAGCATGCGCGTCACGGTGACACCGGGGATGCCGATCTCGGAGAACCCGGCACCGGTCAGCCCCGGCCGCCCGGTCTCCGCCTCCAGCACGGTGATCTTCAGCCAGCGGGTCTCGCCTTCCTCGACGGCGACGCGCTGGGTCCTGCCGTTGGTCTCCAGCGGGCTGACCTTGCTGCCCCGCTCGGTCTCCACCTTCACCCGCGTCGCGGCGGACCGCACCCCGTCCTGGGGCAGCGGGGTCACCTCCAGCTCCTTCGGCAGCTCCTTCTTCTCGTCGAACGCGATGCGCAGCCACTGGTCCTTCGAGCTGCCGGACGAACCGTCGGCCCACGCCGTGTCCGGGTTGCCGTCGAAGGCGTTGACCGGGTCGTACTGCGGCAGATGGAACAGCCAGTTGCCGCTGGAGGACGCCGTCACCTCGCGCGCCCCGCGCAGCTCCGCCACCGTCTGCCGCTTGATGCCCTTCGTCGGCAGGATCTGATGGGGTGCGTCCCCCGGGTCCTGCACGCTGTCGGGGTGATTGCGCTCGTCCTCGGTGTACGTGTACGAGGTGTTGGTGTTCACCAGACCGAACCGGGTGTCGGCGCGCCGCAGCCCGTCGGCGGTGACCTGGAGCGCCGGCTTGTCGACGCCGGGGTGCTTGTCACCGGTGAGCACGGTGGGCCGGTTGCGCAGCGACGGGTCGGCGGAGAGCGGCAGCAGCGACTCCGGTCCGCCGGACACCACGGCCGTGTCGGCGGCGGCGTAGATCCCGGCCCTGCCGGGCTCCCGCGGGCCCCCGGCGGGCGCATAGATCTCCACGGCCCGCTGCCGCGGGAACAGCCCCTCGACCTGGAGCGGGGTGTCGTTCGCGATCCGGCCGCCGGTCATCTCCGGGCCGAGACCCTTGACCCGCTCGTAGCCGGACTGCTCCAGCGCCCGCTTCACGGTCGCCGTCGGCACATAGCCGATCTGGTCCGGGTCCAGGTCGTTGCGGACCACCACATGGTGCAGTCCGGCCCGGTTCAGATAGTCCCGCAGCCCCGGTATCGCGGCCCCGGTGAGCAGGGCCTGCTCCACGGCGTCCATGGCGCGCCGGTTGCCCGGCGTACCGAACGGCACATAGTCGCGCTGGGCCCAGGGGGAGTCGGCGAGCACATCGAGGGGCTGGTCGATGGGGGAGCCCCAGGTGTAGATGCCGTGCGCGGTCGCCGGAACGACCAGGGCCCGGTTCTGCGGGGAGTTCTTCTTCAGCCAGCCCGCCGTGTCCTCCCAGTAGGTCGGCAGCTTCTGGAACGAACCCGGCTGCAGGATCGACCCGTTGACGTACGGCAGGGCAAGCCCGGGCAGCACCAGCAGGGCCACGATCGGCGGGGCGTAACGCCGTCCCCACCGCACCCCGTGCACCGGCCGCGCCCCGCGCTCCCGCACCGCGACGGCGGTGAGGTGGACGAGCCCGAGGACCAGGGCGAGCGCCAGACCCGGCTGGAACTTGTAGATGTTCCGGAACGGTGCCAGCGCCCCGTCCAGCAGATCCTGTACGGGCCCCGCGAACGGCGCCCCGTACTTCCCCGCGTACCCGGAGAGGGTGAGCAGCGCGACCGTCAGCACGGTCAGCACCAGCCAGCGGCGCTCCGGCAGATCCCGCCGGGCGAGCCCCGCGAGCCCCAGCGCGGCGGCCAGCGCCGAACACACGACGACCGGAACCGACGCGGCGACGCTCCATCCGGCGGGCAGCCAGGCCTCACCGAAGTTCAGGTACGCCACCCAGTTGCCCGCGCCCCGCAGGGTCTCCGTCGCCGCCATGGTGTCCGTGGTGATCTGCGACGTCTCGATGTACGGGAGGAAGTTTTCCCCGTACGCGCCGAGGAGCAGCAGCGGGATCACCCACCACAGCGTCGCCAGGAGGACGCCCGCCGCCCACCACAGAATGAGCTTCAGCTTCCGCGGACCGTTGGGCCGGGACAGCAGATACAGCCCCACCGGCAGCAGCGACGCAAGGGTCGATGCCGCGTTGACGCCGCCCATGAGCGGGATCAGCAGTGCGGAGCGCAGCGCCGCGACCCGCGCGCTGTAGCGGTCGTCGACGAGCGGCAGCAGTACCCACGGCAGCAGCGCGCCGGGCAGCGCGGCGGCCGACGTGGACCCGACGACGATGGTGAACGTCGGCCACAGCGCGTACACCGCGGCGCCGAGGAGCCGGGTGGAACGGGTGCCGACGCCGAGGCGTTCGGCCAGCCGCAGCGCTCCCCAGAAGGCCGTGGTCACCACCAGCGACAGCCACAGCCGCTCCGCCAGCCACACGGGCAGCTGCAGCAGATCGGCGAGGCCGTAGTAGGGGAGCATCGGGAACGCGTACCCGATGTACTGGTCGGTGAGCCCGCCGAAGCCGCCGCGGGAGTGCCACAGCTGTCCGAGGTCCGCCATGAACTGCCAGGGGTCGGTGGCGACTCCCAGCTTGGTCTCGAACGTCATGCGTCCCGGGGACACCGCGAGGAAGAGCGCGAACACCACGGCCCAGAAACCCAGCAGCCACCGCCGCGACCGGGGCCCTTCGGGAGGGTCCTGGGTCGCACCGGTCGTCCGGACGGCCGCCGGAGGGGGAAGCTGGGCCGCTGGGGCCGTACTGGTCATGGACACCGCCGAAGAATGAGGAGGAGATTCCAGGTAGCGAACTCACGCAGGCCCGGCACCCGGGTTACCGCTCCGGCCAGGAACGGCCAGTACCGGGAGCGGGCGGAGACCACCGTGACATCGGTCCTGGCCCGTACCTGGCGCAGGGTGGGACCGATGTGCACGGCGAACAGGTTCTCGCCGAGGACGTGCTTGGCGGGGCGTCCGGTGCGCCGCTCGTAGCGGGCCCGTGCCCGTGCGGCGCCCAGATAGTGCCAGGGCGCCCCTTCATGACCGCCCCAGGGGGACAGCCAGTTGGTGAACGAGACGTAGATCAGCCCGCCGGGGCGGGTCACGCGGATCATCTCGCTGAGGAAGGTCTGCGGATCGTCCACGTGTTCCAGGACATTGGAGGAGAAGGACACATCGGCCGAACCGTCCGCGAGCGGCAGCAGATAGCCGTCCGCGGCGACCGCTCCTTCGGGGGGCTCGGGCCCCAGCTCCCGGAGATCCGGTTCGAAGAGGAAGCCGCGGGCGCCGCGCCGGCGGAACTCGTCGGTGAAGTACCCGCCCCCGCCGCCGATATCGACGACCGTCTTCCCGGCGACGGGCCCGTCGTACGCCTCGACCTGGTCGGCGGCGTCCCGTGCGAGCAGCCGGTAGCAGGTCGCGGGGTCGTCCTGTTCGTGCATGAAGGCCCGGAACAGGGCCAGTGAACGTCCGAACGAGGGGTCTTTCGGTGAGGTGCCGCGGCCGCCCGTCGGCGGGACACCGGGGGTGTCCGCGGCGGCGCGGACTCTGGGACCAGGGGCCGGCATGGGTCCTCACTTCCGGCGGGTGCGCACGGCGGCCCGCGGAGCGATCCGTGTGCGGTGCGGGTTGTTCTGGGGTTCGGCCCGCCGGCCGCCGGGCCGGACGGATTCGCCGGTGATGTGGCCGGCGGGCTCACGGTCGGTGTCACGACCGGTGTCGCGGCCGGTGTCGCGGCCGGAGTGGTGGCCGGTCCGGCGGCCGTGCGGAAGAGCGTCCTGCGGGCTGTCCGCCGCGGGGGGAGGAGGCGGCGCGGCGGTCAGGGGCGGAGTGTCCGGGCGGGGCCCGTCGGACAGGCCGACCGGGCCCCGGCCCTGATGCCGGCTCGGTTCCCGGACCCGGCCCCGGGCGGCGGCCTCCACGGCGACGTCGCGGAACGCCCGTACCGTACGGGCCCAGGTGTATCCGGCCGCCAGCTCGCGTGCGGCCCGGCCCATGACCGTCCGCCGCTCGTGGCTGAGCGCCAGCGAGCACCAGGCGGCGGCGAACGCGCTCTCCCCCCGGGCCAGCACCCCGCTCACCCCGTCGTCGACCGAGTCCCGCAGCCCCGGCACGTCGAAGCCGACCGTCGGGGTCGACCGGATCGCGGCCTCCGTGACCACCAGACCCCACCCCTCCACGGCCGACGGGTGCAGCAGCAGCCAGGCCGAGCAGAGCAGCCGGTGCTTCTCCGCCTCCGTGATATGGCCGGTGAACTCCACTCCGGGGCCCGCGAGCCTCATCAGCCGGTCCCGCTCCGGACCGTCTCCGACGATGACGAGCCGCCCGCCGGTCACCGGCCTGACCCGCTCCCACAGCCGCAGCAGCAGGTCGATCCGCTTGTACTCCACGAGCCGGCCCACCGCCAGGAACAGCGGCTCCGGCGAGCGCGGCTCCTGCGGCCCGGGCTCCTCGACGCCGTTGTGCACCACGCGTATCCGGTCCTGCTCGACGCCGATCGCGCGCAGTTCCCCGGCGGTCGACGGGGACACCGCGACCATCAGGTTCCGCCGCTGGGCCTCCTTGAGGGCCCAGTGCTCCAGCCGCCGCCCGAGCCGGCCCGCGGGCGCGAGGGCACGGCCGCCGAAGCGCATGTCCCACAGATCGGTGTGGACGTGGTTGACCAGACACAGGGTGGGGCCGCGATGCCACAGCGGCGCCAGATACGGCATGCCGTTGCAGACCTCGACCAGCAGATCGCACGCACCGACCTGCCGGGCCAGGGTCCTGCGGGCCCGCAGGAAGTGACCGAGGTCGCCGCCTGCCGAGACCACGCGGTAGTCGCGGTCGGCCGCCGGGCCGCCGCAGACGAGGGTGACCTGATGGCCGAGGCGGCCGAGGCCTTCGGCCAGCCGGTCGACCAGGATCTCGGAACCGCCGGCGGCGGGATGGCCGAGGTCCCGGTGTGCGAGGAACACGATGCGGCGCGGCTCGGAGGGCGGCTCCGCGGGGGGCTGAGCGGGCCGGGGAGCGGCCGTGCGCAGCGAAGCGGGCACGTGCTGGGGCATTGGTGCTCCGACTCGGTCTGAGGGTGCGGGAACCGTGCGGTGGGCGTGGTGCGGGTTCACGTCCGGCACGGGAGGGTGGACGGATGAAAGGGTCGGGGACGCAACGGTGCTACGGGGTACGGGAGTTGAGTACCGCGGCCTTACGAGGCAGTGCGAGGAACACGCCAGGTCGTACGAGGTGATGCAAGGTGATACCAGGTGATACGGGGTAGCGCGAGATGGTGCGGGGCAGTACGGGGTAGTACGGGATGGGGCGGTACCGGGGAGGTGCACGGTGGTACGGGTCCGGGCGGGGCCGGGGGCCGGATCCGGGACCGTGCCGGGGAGCAACTGGTGCTGTGCGCGGTCCCGGTGCTGTTCCGGTGGGTTCCGGTCCGGGGTGAGACCGCCCCGGAGGGTGCCGGGGCGGCTCGGACGTGCCGGGGGTTTTGCACGGATGATGTGTTCGGGTGGGTGGGATGGACAGTTTTCGCCCAGTGGTTCGCTGCGGCTACTCACCGAGGTGATAAATTGCCGACCTGTTACCCGCCGTACCTCATCACGGAGTGACGGATTCCGGGGTCGGAGCGGCAGCCGGGACCACAGTGGGGTCCTCAGGGCGCCCCCGGAACACCAGAACCGAGCCCACCACGGCCAGCAGCAGGCCCAGCCCACCCGCCCCCGCGGGTGCCGTGACGCCCACCAGCCGGAGCTTCCGGTTGTCGGCCTTCGCCAGCTCGACCTGCTTCTTCTGGGTCTCCTCGGTGAACGCGATGCCCGTGCTGCTCTCCAGCAGCACCACCTCGCCCTCGTCGGTGGTGGCGCCCGGCGCCCGCAGCGTCTTCTTCGGCTTGATCGAGGCGTACAGGATCCGCCCGGTCTTCCGGTCCGCCACCAGCTCGATGCCCGTGTTGGCGTACCACTCCTCGGCGAGGACCTGGCCGCGCTCCTTCTGGCCGACGAGCACCCCGGGCACCTGCCGCGTCCCGGTCTTCACCGGCGCGACCTCGCCGGTGAACAGGTATCCCTCGTGGCCCTGGACCTTCTTGGTGTCCTTGAAGGCGAGTTCCACGGTGCCGCCCAGGGTGCTGTCCCACCAGCGGTACGCCCGCTGCTCCACGTTGAACGGGAACTTCAGATACGCCTCGCCTTCGAAACGCGGGGTCTCGCCGCAGCAGTGCACGGGGGCGTTGGTCTTCCGGTCGGTCACCCAGCGTTCCACGGTCCACAGGAACGAGTCATGGGTATCGGACGCGGGCAGGGTGTCGTCGGTGTCGACGCTCGTCGACACGTCCCAGATCGCCCGGCCGCTGTCCTCGCTGTCGGCCACATCGCCCCGGACCTTCCGGGTGATGGTGAGGTTTGTCTCATCGACGGTCTCGACCTTCTTGGCGTCGAAATAGCTCCCCCGACCGGTGAAGACCGTGGTCACATCGGTGTCGATCGGGGTGCGCTGGGCGCGCGGCTCGACATACCAGGCGAGCATCGCGGCCAGCACCAGCAGAAAGGTGCCGATGCCCAGCAGAACGAGCGAAAGGGGTGAGGTGGTACGTCGCATCCGGGCACTCCAGAAGAGTTCGAGACGGCTCGAAACGGTGTCGGAAAACCGAGGTCACATGGTGACGGAACGTGTGCGCGCGGGTGGGAAAAGTGCAGGCGCGGTATGGGCCGGGAACCGTAGGCGCCCCCTTGACTAGGTGTCAATACATTGTTGACACTGGCCCCAGCCGGTCGGGGCCGGCGCGCACCACCACGGGTAAGGCACGGCCGGGGACCCGTGACCACCCACGACCGGGGTTCGTGGGCACTGGCACGGATCGTGTGGATCATCCAGGGTGGGGACGACCTTTCGACCGGAAAGGCTGGACCCCCAGCATGCCCAGACTGCTCGCCGCCGCACTGACCGCCGTGGCCGCCGCGGCCCTCGCCGTCGGTGCCGCCGTCGGTATCGTGGCCCTGCTCAACGCCACGCCCGAACAGCCCAACACCCCGCTCGTCACCTACGAGACGGCCTCTCGGGAGCGCTGACCCGTGCCCTCCTCGACCTCAGCCCTCGGCCCCCCGGGTGCCTCGGCGCCCTCCGTCGCGACGGGGGACCGCACCGTGCCGCCACCCGGGGCCCGTTCGGCCTGGCACGACGTACCGCGCAGCCAGGTGCGCCGATTCGCGGCACTCGCCATGGCCGAGGCACCGGCGCTGGCCGAGGAGATCCTGCGGGAGATCCGCCGTGAGTACCCGCACGTCCCGGTGGTCCTCGACGATTCGGGGGAACCCAAGTCACTCATCGGCATCCGGCGCGCCATCGAGATCTTCGTGATGCATCTGGAGACGGCGGAGGACCGGCCCCGCGTCCATCCCGAGGTCTTCCAGGACTTCGGCCGGGGCGAGGGGATCGGCGGCCGCAGCCTCGACTCCCTCCAGGCCATCTACCGTCTCGGTGTCCGTCTGACCTGGCGGCGTCTCGCGGAGATCGGCCAGCGGGTGGATATCCCGCCGCGGGCCATGTACGAACTGGTCGACGCGGGTTACGAGTATCTCGACGGCCTCGTCGACCAGTCGGTACGCGGCTATGCGGAGGCCGCCGCCCGGCAGGCCGGTGAACGCCTCCGGCTTCAGCGCGAGCTCATGGACCTGCTGCTTGCCGAGCACGGCACCCGCCCGGCCGCCGGCCCGCACGAGATCGTCGCCGCCCTGACGGAGCGGGCCGCCAGGATCGGCTGGGCGCTGCCGGCCAAGGTCGCCGCCGGGGTGCTGCTGCGCCCCGCCCGGCAGGCCGTCGCCCCCGCCGTCGTCCAGGGGGTCCTCCTGGACATGGAGGCCGAGCAGCCGCGGATGGTCGTGCCCGATCCGGATGCGGCGGGCCGCCCCGAACTGCTGCGGCGCGCCATGACCGGCTGGGCCGGGGCGATCGGGCCGCCGGTGCCGCTGGTCGACGCGGCGAAGTCGCTGCGCTGGGCGGAGGCGACCGTACGCCTCATGGAACGCGGGCTGCTTCCGGCGGGGGAGGTGCTGTACTCCACCGAGCACACCCAGGCCCTGGTGCTCCTCCAGCCCGAGGAGCTGATCGACGATCTGGCCCGCCGCACCCTCGCGCCGCTCGCCGACTGCGGCCGGACCCATGCGCGCCGGCTCGCCGAGACCCTGCTCGCGTGGCTGGAGACCCGGGGCGGTGCTCCCGAGGTCGCGGGCCGTCTCGGGGTCCATCCGCAGACCGTCCGCTACCGGCTGCGTCAGATCCGGGAGCTGTGGGGGGACGAGATCGACGACCCCGACCGCCGTTTCGAACTCGAACTGGTCCTCCGCGCCCAGCGACTGCGCGGGGACCTGGGCCGCCTCATCCTCTGACCCGCGCAGGACCGGGGCCGCGGACCGGCGCGCCCCGCTCCGGGAGCGGCTCAGCGGTGGATGGAACACTCCGCCACCGTCAGCGGGCGGACGTCCCCCGCCGCCCTGGCGCACAAGGGGCGGGGGACGGGCGTTCCGTCCGGGCCGCCGCGGACCCTGTTGAGCACGATGCTGTGGCCCGAACGGGGCTGCCGCGGCCGGGATCCGGTGAAGTCGATGGTCCCCGTCGCCATATTGGGCAGCACGACCGTCCGCAGGTTCACCCAGGTCGCGGCCCGGCTCTGGGCCTGGTCCCCGACGCCCGCGGCCTCGTGCAGGGCCCGGGTGGCATCGTGTGCAAGGGCGGTCTGACCGCTCGCCAGTACGGCCGCACCGGGCCCGGCCCAGTCCCGCCGGCCGTCCGGACCGGGCAGATGGTTCTCCGCGTCCTGGTAGAAACTCGTGGCGCCCTGCGCCGCCAGCCGGGCCAGACCCGCGTGGTAGAGCGTGACATTGGCAGGCATCCCCTCGCCCCCCTGCGGAGTGAAGTCGGCCTTCGACAGATCGTCCCCGGTGAGGACGGAGATGTTCCGGCGGGCGCAGCCCTGTTCCGTGTTGAGCTGACTCATCAACGGGCCGACGTCCTCCACCCGGCCCGCGAAGTAGATCACCGACGGGACCCGGGAACCCTGGCAGATCTCCTCGGTCTGCGCCTCCAGCTCGGCCCGGCCCGACCGGACGGCGTACCGGCGCTCGGGCAGGACCCGGTAGCCCTCCCGGCGCAGCATCAGGTTGCTGTACGCGGCCTGTTCGTTGGTGTACTGGTCGTCGGAGTTCATGGTGTCGCGGGCGAGGACCAGCGCGTACTGGGGGGCCTTCGGGGTGCGCAGCTGCCGGGCGATCAGACCGAGCTGTTCGATCTGCCAGTCGTCGGGGGCCGCCAGACTGAACCAGTTGGCGCGCTGCCGGGGCAGGAAGCTCGCGGAGTTGGTGCCGGAGACCACCGGCAGCTCGGCGTTCGCCAGGATGATCGCGGTCTCCGTGCTGGTGGTGAGATCCCGCCCGGCACCGATGACCCCGACGAGCGTGGGATCCCGCCGGGCGTACCGGGCGATGGACTCGGCCATCGCCTTCTGATGCCGCATGTCCACACCGCCGTTGGCGATCAGCACCCGGAGCCCCGTCGACCTCCTCTTGTTGATCACGGCCTGGGCGAGATGGACGCCCGCCAGCTCCTCGATGCCCTTCACCGGGGAGGTGCGCTCACGGGGCGAGGTGCTCAAGGGCCCCGCGTACACGACGGTGACGTAGTTGTCCGGGTTGTCCCGGAGGACCTCGGCGTTCGCCTTGCGGATGCGCTCCTCCAGCTGCTCCAGGGTCCACGGGAGCCGGTCGGGTCCGGGCGCCTGCTCGCCGCCCTTCAGCCAGTCGGAGAAGCGGACGTCCCCGGCGGCGATGCCGATGCACTCCGGCTCGGAGGCACCGGGCGCTCTCAGCCGTACGGTGTCGCGATTGGCCGAGAGCAGGGAGCTGGAGCAGTACCGGTCCGCCAGCTCCCCGGCGTGCAGGGCGACCCCGGTGGCGATCAGCGCGGTCACCAGGACCAGGGTGTGGACCGACCAGACCAGCCGGGCGGCGGTGGGGCGGGCCGTCGCCCGGACGCACTGCCGCCGCGCTTCTTCGGACACCACCAGACGGTCCGCACGGAGCGGCACTTTGATCACCCAGGGCAGTTCGGCCAGGGCCCGGCTGGGTGACTGCCCGGCGCGCAGATTGCGCCCCCACTCCTGGTACCAGGTCCAGGGAGCGGTGCCGGCGTCCTGGACGGAACTGCGCTGCAGCCGGTCCACATCGGCGGCCCGGACCGAGGCGACGAGCAGCAGCGGGTCGAGTTCGCTGCGCCGGCTGCGGACATCGCTGACCGCCTTGATCAGCTCGATGCCGCCGTTGTCGGCGCTCGCCCGGGGCACGAAGAGCACCGGCGGGCGGGGCCGTTTGAAACCGCGGAGGTCCCAGCTCCAGCGCCGGTGGTTGTCGCGCAGATCCTCGCAGAGCGCCAGCACGTACAACTGGAGCTGGAAGTCGTCCCCCGACTTCAGCGCCTCCGCGACCTCGTGGGCCCGGGCGGCGATGGCGTTCCAGGAACGGACCGGGCGCACCAGGGAGACATCGGTCGGGCGGCCGGGCGAGGCGGCCCGGAGGAAGGTCGTGGTCAGGAACCAGCGGCTCTCCCGGCGCAGCCAGAGGAAGAGCGGCGCCCGGCCGGGCAGCACATTGTCGAGCAGGACCAGCAGCAGCAGGAAACCCACGCCGAAGGTGAGCGCGATGAACCAGTCGGCGCGGGCGGCCAGGGCCCCGAGCACGGCCACCAGGCTGACCGGCAGGATATGCGCCATGTCGAACAGGTGCAGCCGGTCGCTCCAGCGGGAGGAGCCCCGGGGCCGCCACCGCTGCCGGGCCAGCTGGTCGAGCAGGCTCTGCGCGGGGTCGGGCAGCTCGTGGGAGAAGCCCGTGGACGCGGGCGACCGGGGCCAGTCCGGGTCCAGTTCGCGGACGGCGTCCTCGATGGCACCGACGAGCCGGACCCGCGGAAAGGAGTAGCGGCGGTAGCCGGCCCGCCGGCTGTTCCACCGCAAGGGGTCGCCGAGGTGGCGCACCAGACCGGCGGCGCGCCGGACCTCGGTCGTCCCCTCCCGCACGGTGGGCGCGACGGCGCAGCGCGACCCGTGCGCGTCATGGCCCGCGTACAGCTCCTCCACCAGATGGACGACTTGTTCCTCCGGGTCCGTACCCGTACCCGCGGCAGCCGCTGTGGTGTTCGTGCCGTCCCGGCCCGCGGCGGCACTGCCGACCTCGGTGCTTTCGGTGTGCAGGACGACCACCGGCATCGGCGGATGGCTGCTCCGGAAGTCCCGTACCAGCATTTCCAGCCGCCGCTGGACATCGGCCCCCGCCCCGGTCGACATGCCGTGCCCGGCGTCGGAGCACTGCGGCAGTTCGCGATCCTCGTTCCGCATCGACTTCCCCCCGTTCGTCTCAGGCCGGGATACGCCGCCGGGGCGAACCCGCGCAAGGGGGTCGCTTCCCGTTGGCGGGAACTCCCATGCTGCCTACGGAAGATGTACGACAACGTGACCGACGGCTGTACGACGAACGGGGCCGGTGGCGCGGACGGCACCTACGGGCGTCCGGTGGCGGGGCACGGACCCCGGGGTGGGTCAGGTTCCGGCCCCGGACCCCGCCGTGCGGGTGTCCGCCGGTACGACCAGCGGGGTCCCCGTGACGGGGTCGGGGATCACGATCCCGGGAAGCCCGAAAACCTCCCGGACGAGATCGGCGGTGATCGTCTCGCCGGGGGCGCCGGACGCGGTGATCCGGCCGTCCTTCATGGCGACGACGTGCGTCGCGTAACGGGCCGCGTGGTTGAGGTCGTGGAGCACGGCGACGACGGTACGGCCCTGCCGGTTGAGGTCGTGGAGCAGATTGAGGACGTCGATCTGATGGGCGATGTCCAGATAGGTCGTGGGCTCGTCGAGCAGGATCAGCGGGGTCTCCTGCGCCAGGACCATCGCGATCCACACCCGCTGCCGCTGGCCGCCCGACAGCTCCTCCACCCGGCGGGCCGACAACCCGTCGACACCGGTGGCGGCGAGGGCGTCCACGACGGCCTGCTCGTCCTCGCGCGACCACTGCCGCAGTACGCGCTGGTGCGCATAGCGGCCCCGGGACACGAGTTCGGCGACGGTGATCCCCTCGGGCGCGGTCGCCGTCTGGGGCAGCAGACCGAGCCGCCGCGCGGTCTCCCTCGGCGGGTAGGAGGCGATGTCCGCACCGTCGAGGACGACCGTCCCGGCCGTCGGCGGCAGCAGTCCGGCCAGGGCGCGCAGCAGGGTCGACTTGCCGCAGGCGTTCGGGCCGATGATGACGGTGAAGGACCCGGCCGGTACGACGAGGTCCAGATCCTCGACGACGGTCCGGCGGCCGTAGCGCAGGGTGAGGGAGTCGGCCCGCAGGCGCGAACCGGCGGTATCGGCGGGGTGCCCGCCGGGGGCGGGGGACGGCTCTTTCGTCATGTCTGTTTTCTGGCTTGGTGGATGAGGAGCCGGACGAGATAGGCACCGCCGAGGACGATGGTGACCACCCCGACGGGCACGGTGAGCGGAAGGACGTGCTGCGCGATCAGATCGGACCCGAGGAGCAGTACCGCGCCGACCACCCCGGTCGCACCGAACGGGATACCGGGGGAGCGGGTGAGCCCGCGGGCGATCTGCGGTGCGGCCAGGGCCACGAAGGCGATCGGCCCGGCCACCGCGGTGACGACGCTCACGAGTCCGACGGCGACCGCGATCGCGGCCGGACGGATCCGGCCCACCCGGACCCCGGTCGCCCGCGCGGCATCGTCCCCGAGGTCCAGCTGGTGCAGGGACGGGGTGAGGAACGGCATGAGCGCCAGCAGTACGAGGACGCAGAGCCCCGCGGGCACCGCCGTGGTGACGGTGACGCTGTTGAGGGTCCCCGCGCCCCACGCGGAGGCGAACAGCGCGGTCTCCAGCTCCGCCCGCAGCAGCATCCAGGTGTTGAACGAGGAGAGCACGGCGGAGATGCCGATGCCCACCACGATGAAGCGGAAGCCCTGCAGCCCGTCGCGGTAGGCGAGCAGATAGATCGCGAGCGCGGCCAGCAGCCCGCCGATCAGCGAACCTGCCGTCAGCAGCGGCCAGCTCCCGCCGAGCGCCAGCAGCGCGACGAGCATTCCGGTGAAGGAACCGTTCGCCAGGCCGATGATGTCGGGACTGGCCAGCGGATTGCGCGTCAGGGTCTGGAACACCGCCCCCGCGACACCCAGCGCGGCCCCGAACAGGACCGCCGAAGCGGCGCGCGGCAGGCGCCACTCCAGCACCACGGTGCGGGCGAAACCCCCGGTCCGCCCGGTGAAGGCGCCCAGCACCTCGGCCGTCGTCAGCGGGAAGTCGCCCAGGGCCAGCGCCACGACCGCGAGTACGGCGATCAGGGCGGCGGCCACCAGGACGACCACGGCGGACCGTACGTTCAGCACGGCGTGCAGCCGGTCGGAACCGACCACGACACGGCGCCTGCCGACGTCGAGCGCAGCCCGCACCGGGGATCCGGGACGCTGCGCCGGCGCGCTCACAGGCCGCTCGCCTGCGGACGGCGTACGAGCGCGATCAGCACCGGCGCACCGATGAAGGCGGTGACGACTCCGGCGGGCATCTCACTCGGCAGGACCGCGATCCGGCCGACGACGTCCGCGAGGACGACCAGCGCCGGAGCGACCAGCAAAGAGCCGAGAACGATCCGCCGCTGGTCCGTCCCGACCGCCCAGCGGACGAGATGGGGAACCATCAGCCCGACGAACACGATCGGCCCTGCGACGGCCGTGGCGCACCCGGCGAGCAGGGTGACGGAGACGAGTACGGCCCACCGCACCCGGTTCACGTCCACCCCCTGGGCGCGCGCCACGTCGATACCGAGGGCGACGGAATTCAGACCGGGAGCCGCGGCGACCGCCAGCACCAGCCCGACGACCACCAGGGGAAGCACCGGAAGCACCACCTCGAAGCCGCGCCCCAGCAGGCTTCCGGCGCTCCAGCCCCGCATCCGGTCGAAGGCGTCCGGATGAGTGAGCGTCAGACCCGTGGTGAGCCCCGTGAAGACCGCGCCGACCGCGACGCCGGTGACCGTCAGCCGGACCGGGCCCGCACCGTCCCGTCCGGCCGACCCCACCCCGTACACGACGGTCGTCAGGACGAGAGCGCCCGCGCACGCCAGCCAGACATAGCCGAACGGGCTGGTGACACCGAGGAAGGTGATACCGACGGCGACGGCGAACGCGGCACCCGCGTTCACCCCGAGGATCCCGGGATCGGCGAGCGGATTGCGGGTGAACGCCTGGATCAGGGCGCCCGCCACGCCCAGCGCGGCACCGACGACGAGTCCCGCCGCCGTACGCGGCACCCGCTGGTCCCAGACCACGAAACGGGACTCGTCGGTGCCCCCGCCGACCAGGGTGTCCAGCACCGTCGAAGGGGCCAGCGGAGCCGCGCCGACCAGCAGGGAGAGGACCACGGCGACGGCCAGGACGGCCGCCGCTCCGGTCACCCGCGCCGAACGGGGCACCACGGGAGCCCGGGGCGCGGCCGCCTCACCCCCGCGTACACGTGTCAGGGCCATGGAGGGCTACTTCGAGGAGGTGAGAATGCGGTCGATGTCGTCGAGCACGGCCATACCGCCGAGCGGGCCGACACCGGAAATCCAGAACGACTGGTCCACCACGTGCGGCGCCGGGAAGGTCTTCGCGTTGTCGCGGATCGCGTCGGGAACGGCGTCGGCGGCCTTGACGTCCGCGGCGGTCACGATGACGAGATCGGCCCGCGCCTCGCGTACCCGCTCGGGAGAGACGTCGACCGAGATGGAGTTCTCCCAGTTCCGCTCGGGCGTGGTGAATCCGGCGCATTCGAGGGTGCTGCCAGCGAAGGACGTGGGGCCGTACAGGGTCAGCACACCGTCGCGGGGCCGGACGAGCTGCGCGGTGCGGCCCTTGGTGCCGTGCTTCCCGGCGACCTCGGCGCAGCGCGCCTGATAGCCGGCGAGCAGTTTGCCGGCCCCCTTCTCGTCACCGAGCGCCCGCGCCACCAGCTGGACGTTCTCGGTCCACGGGTCGGTCTGGCTGGCCATGAAGACCGTGGGCGCCACGGACGTGAGCCGCTCGTAGAGGGCCGAGTGCCGGGCTTCGGTGCCCAGGATCAGATCCGGCTTCAGCGCGGCTATCTTCTCGATGTTCGGTTCCTGGACCGTCCCCACCGTTTTGATCCCGGCGGCCTTCTTCCCGAGGTACGGGGGCACTCCGGCGGTCTCGTTGAGCACGGCGGCACCGACCGGGACGAACCCGAGGGCGACGGAGGTGTCCAACTGCACCGGTTCGAGGGTCACCACGCGCTTCGGCGCGGCCGGTACCTTCGCCGTGCCCCGGGCGTGCTTCACCTCGTGCCCGCCCCCGGCGGCGCCGGATCCGCCGCTGTTCGCCGATCCGCCGTCACCGCCGCACGCGGTGAGCGCGAGAGCGGCGACGACGGGGAGGGCGAGCCTCGTGAGCAGCCGACGCGGGGCGCGACCGGTTCTGGACAGCATCGGGTGGTTCCGTTCCTGGAGGGGGCGAGGCCACAGTGCAAGTTAGCTTAGGCATGCCTAACGTAGCAATGGCTGGTTTTGGACCTCGCCACCGTCCACTTGCTAAGACGTGCGGACCCTGTCGTGCCAGTAACCCTGGGCGTGGAGGCGGTCGGAGGCGATGCCCGCGTCCCGCAGCCGGTCCCGCAGCCGGGCCACCCGGGTGCTCTCCGTGGCCAGCCATGCGTAGAACCCCGTACCGAGGGCCGCCGCCTCGGCACCGTACGAACGGATCCAGGCGTCGATCTCCCCGAACAGCGGCCCGGAAGGGTCACCGGCGGTGCGGCGCCGGACCGTCGGGGAACGGCCGTCGAGCCCCTCGCACGCCGCCACCGCATCGGCGCCGTCCCCCACCTCAAGGAAGATGTCCGCGCCGACCGAACCGCCCAGCGTGGAGACGATGTTCCGGATCGCGGGGAACGCCGTCTCGTCCCCGGCGATCAGCACCCGGGTGGCCGGCCCGGGCTCCCACTGGACCCCGTAGGACGGCTTCCCGCGACGGGCGTCGGGACCCGAGAGAAGCACCCGTTCCCCCTCCCGGGCCGAGAGCGCCCAGGCGCTCGCCGGACCCGGCCGGGTGTGCGCGTAGAAGTCGAGATCGACCTCCCGCAGCCCCGGCCGGACGCCGCTCGTGGTGTAGCTGCGCATGACGGGACGTTCGGCGGCGGGCAGGTCACGCCACCGCCTGCGCCACCGCGCCTCGGTGAGGAGGTCCTCGTCGAAGACCGCCGGATAGCCGCCGTTCGGAACGAGCAGCTTGACCCGCTGGTCGAGGCCGTACGGGGCGAAGGCAGCCAGCCCGGGGCCGGTCAGGGTGAGCCGGACGAAGCCGGGGGAGAGCCGGCGGACCGTGCGTATCCGTGTCTCGAAGAGGACATTGGGCGAGGTGTCGAAGGACGGTGACATCGGGATGGGACTCCAGCCGCCAACAGGGGGAAGGGCCCGCCGCACCGGGAGGGACGGTCCCGGCGCGCGCCGTCGGCGGGGGCCGTGCCGACGGCACACGGCACGGCACGCCCGGACCGGCGCGGGTGAGATCCGGCGGCGCATCTCCCGGCGGAGGGGAGCCGATCGTGACACGGGCCCGGTCCCTTGATCAAACGGTCGTGCCCGGGGACCGCCCTTCCCGCACCGGAATCCGGTCAGGACCCGGTGTCCACCCCGTCGGCCGCGGTGAGCAGTTCGTCCCCCGCGAGCCTCAGACCGCGACAGCGGTCCGGGTCGAGGTCGTCACCGGGCCGGGCGGTGACGGTACGGGCCGCGCCACCGGCGGCGGCGTACCCCTGACGGCTCCAGCTCAGCGCGGCGCAGCGGCGCAGCAGCGGGTCGTCGTCGGTGAGACGGCGCTCCAGCGCCCGCCGGTTCCGCGGGCCGGGTTCGTGCAGGGCCAGGCCGAGGAGGATCTCCGCCCGGATCTCGGCCGAGGGTTCGGCGGTGAGCCGCTCGTCCAGTACGGCCGCGGCCACCTCGCCCGGTGCCGCGGCCAGCAGGACGACCGCCAACTGCCGCAGGTCGGCCCGCCGATGGGCGGCCAGGGCCCGCCACACCGGCACCGCACCGGCGAGGCTGGTGAAGATCTCGTGGTAGGCGTCCTCCCAGTCGTAGTTGGTGTAGTCGGTCGACCATTCACCGTGGGCCGGTGCACCGGCGAAGGCGGACTTGAGCCGCCGGACCTGACCGTTCACGGTCTCGTCGGCCTCGCCGGTCACGTTGTCGACGGTGACGACGGCGACCAGGAGTTCCAGCAGCCGCTTCCGGTCGTCGTCGGCGGCGACCCGGTCGACCAGCGCCGTCAGATACCGGAACGCCGGGCCGGTGGCCGTGGCGATGGTCTCCTGGTGCCACAGCAGATTCGACAGCACGGCGAGCGCGGTGGAGAAGGCGTACGGATCGGCGAGGGTCAACCCCTTCAGCAGGAACGGCAGATGGCGGGCATCGCCGTAGAACGTGGCGAGGCCCGCCCAGGGCACCCGGTCGGCGTCGGCGAGTTCGGGTACGGCCGGTGCCGAGTGCCAGCCGGGCAGGGCATGGGCGATACGGCCCAGATCGGCGTGGGCCGCGACCCGGTCGAGCCCGTCGAAGGCCACGGTGCCGAGACCGGTGCCGTCGGGTCCGTAGAGCCGCCACGGCCCCACCGGCCCGCCGCCCGCACCGGCTTCGACGGCCCCCTCCGCGACGACCGCACCGGCCGCGTCCAGAGCCTGCCACCACTCGACCGGTTCGCCGTCGACGGGGGCGTCGACCGCCGTGACCTCGGCGGTACGGACCCCCGACGCGTCGAACCAGGACGCCACCACCAGGGTCCCGTCGAGCGTGGTGCGCTCCATGCGCACGGCCCCGTCGGGGTGGAACGACCGCATCGTGGTGGTGCCGTCGGCAGCCCACTCCGATTCGCGGTCGAGGCGGTGGCGGTAGTCCCACGAGCGTCTCAGCCCGGTCCCGTCCGGTCTCCGGCGCTCCAGCGCGGACAGTGCGCCGCCGGAGAAGTAGCTGCGCCGTTCGACCCGCCGACCGTCGGTGAAATCGGCCTCGCGGTAGCTGTGCTCGTAGTGCGACGTGTAGCGGGACTGCTTCCAGATGCGCCAGGTCCCGACCGCGGCACCGGTCTCCTCGTCGACGTCCCCGAGGACGTACGACTCCATGCCCTGCACCCACACCGTGTCGCCGGGCGCTTCGGGCGGCGGCGGACCGGGCTCGTACGCGACGGCCGGTTCCGGCTGCCCGCCTTCGGCCCGCTCCCGCCGCAGCAGCCGCAGCGCCAGCTCCGGCAGTTCCTCGTACGCGGCATACCGCGCCGCCTCCGGTGACCGCCCCAGACCGGCGGCCAGGCACAGCTCGACCGACGCGGCATCACCGTCACGCGCCGCCTCGGCGAGCGGCCTGTCCCCGTGGCGCGCGACCTCGTCGCCCGCCCGGTTGTAGACGATCAGATGCGGTGTCCCGTCGGCGTTCCAGTGCCGGGCCAGCCCTTCGAGGCGGCCGTCGCGCCAGCGCGGGGCCGACCACTTCCCGGTCGGCCAGAACGTGGCGACCTCCGGCACCCCGGCCGGGCGCTCCGGCACGGGATCGCCTGCCATGGTCACCTCGCTGCCGTCGGCGGCGAAGCAGGCCCAGCGAACCCTGGTGCCCCCGTCGTCGAAATCGTGGACGATCGTACGGACGGCCGGGGGCCAGCCGTCGAACGAGAACGGGTCGCTGCTGGGGTTGTCGCTGCGGTGGCCCGTCACGGTCGCCGGCGTGCCGTCGCGGTGCTCGGCACGGACCGCGAGGCTGCCGTCGTCGTGGTAGCGCAGCAGAGTTCCATGACGCTGCCCGTCGCGCCAGTCGCCTTCCTCCAGGGCTATCCCGTCGGGACGCCACAGTCGCCACCGGCCCGTCGGCACGTCACCGCTCCAAGCGCCGACTCCCCATGCCCGCCTTTTCGGGCCGCCGGGAAACAGCTCCCACTCCTCGATGAACTCCGCTTCCGCGGGGACGCCCGCGGGCCGGCCCGCACCCTCGGCCCGCCCCGCCGCCGCGCCGGGACGCCCGGGCCCCGGAGCCCTGTCCCCCGGCCCCGGTACGTCCCCGGAGCCGCCCCCAACACCGTTGTCGCTGTGCAGATCATCAGGCATGGGCCGAATGGAACCACCCCCCACCGACACCCCCCACCGGACACCCCGCATCCGCCGGTCCCTCCGGCCCCGGCCCGTACCGCACTCCGGGATCGCACCGCCCTCCTGAACCGTCTCCGGCTTTGCCGGTTGAAATACCCGGCCGTCCGAAATGTCCGGAGGGTTGACAGGCTGTCAGGTATATGTCAGATACTTTCGCCGCCGTGCCCGGAGGGGGGAATGCGCCCGATCCTCCGGACGCGGTGCAGAAAAGGGTTCCGGCTGGGCGGAAATCTCCGCTCCAGCACATTCGGCGTGCCCGCTTTCCGCTCTCCGGAGGCGGCGGCGGGGCGCCGGAACGGAAGGACGTGAGGTGAGAATTCCCTACGGAAGAACTGTGTCCTGCCTGGTGGCGGCGGCGATCGTGGGCACGGTGCTGCCCCAGGCGGCCCAGGCCGCCCAGGCATCACCATCGGGCAAGGGGGATGGAAAGGGCATCTTCGACACCGTCAAGGGCTGGTTCTCGGACGACGACGAGAAGAAGTCCGAACATGCCGAACCGCCCCCCGGCGGAAGGATCGAAATACCCAGCCGGGAAAAGCTGTCCCGGGGAAAGAAGGCGCCACCGGCCAAGCGGGTCAAGGAGCTGGCCGACCGGAGAACCCCGCAGGCACGCTTCTGGCAGCTTTCCGACGGGCGGGTCGAGGCGGAATTATCTGCCGCCCCCGTCTCCTATCGGGCGGGTTCCTCCTGGAAGTCCGTCGACACCACGGTCAGGGCGGTCAAGGGCAAGGGATTTGCCTTCGCCAACACGGAGAACGTCAGCCGGACCTGGTTCGGCGAGGACCCCGGGCGGCTGCTGCGCTTCGAGGCCCCCACGGGCGAAGCCGTCACCCTCGGGCTGCTGGGCGCGGCCCGCGGCGTCAAGCCCGGTGCGCAGGGCGACACCGTCACCTACAAGGGACTGGCCGCCGGTGCGGACGTCTCCTACCAGGTCGGCGCGGGCCGGGTGAAGGAGAACATCACCCTGAACCGGCGGCCCGCGAAACCGGTGTCGTACGTCTTCACCCTCGACGCCGGGACGCTCCGGCCGACCGAGCGGCGGGACGGTTCGATCGCCCTCTTCGGCGAGGATCCGGGCACCCCGGTCCTGGTGATCCCACCGGCCTTCATGACCGACAGCCGGAAGGACCGTACCTCCCCCTACGGCACGTCCTTCAGCCCGAAGGTGGCCCAGAAGCTCAGCCGCCACGGCAAGGGCTGGCGGATCACCCTCACCCCGGACGCGTCGTGGCTGGCCGCACCGGAGCGCGCCTATCCCGTGGTCATCGACCCGACCATCACCATCGCGCCCTCCGCATCGGTCTCCCAGGACGTGATGGTCCGCTCGGACCAGCCCACCACCAACTTCAACGGCACCTGGGAGATGGCGGCGGGGAAGACCAGCGCCACCGGAATCGCCCGTTCCCTGATCAAGTTCCCGCTGACCGAGATCCCGGTGGGCGCCAAGATCGACGCCGCCCGGCTCGGCCTCTACTACGACCAGACCCACACCGCCTCGGGCACCAACGTGGACGTGGAGATCCGCCGGGCCACCGGCGCCTGGGACGAGGCGACCGCCACCTGGAACAACACCAACGCCCTGGTGGGGGAGCAGTCCGCCACCACGGTCCAGCTCGACGACGGCGATCCCGGGACGGCCGCCGTCGGCGAATGGCCGCGCGTCACCGGCACCGGTGCCGGCGGCGACTACACGTACAACAAGAACGCGGCGACCGGGGAGTCGTACACCTACCAGCCGCAGGTGCACGAGACGGCCGACTACCGCGTCGAGGTGTACACCACGCCCCAGACCGACGGCGCCACCGCGGCCCCGTACCGGGTGAACTCGGCGGAGCCCGTACAGAACTTCACGGTCGACCAGTCCACCGGCACCGCGGGCTGGCGCCGGCTCGGCACCGCCCAGATCGACTTCACCAAGGGCAGCACCGGCAGCATCGTGCTCGGCGACACCGGCGATGCCGCCCGGCGGACCATGGCCGATGCGGTACGGCTGGTGAACGCGGCCCAGATCCGCAAGGACGTCGGCGAATACAACTCCTGGCACAACTTCGCCGTCGCCGACACCGTCCAGAAGTGGGTCAACGGCACCTCTCCCAACCACGGCTTCGTCGTCAAGGGCGTGGACGAGTCGTCGACCGCCCCGCTCGGCGGGCCCGCCTACGAGGCCGGGGACTACGACTACGGCGGCGAGACCTCCACGATCCCCCGGCTGACGGTCACCTTCGGCAAGGTCGGCACGTCGCTCCGCTCACCGACGGTCATCCACTCCACCGGGCCCGAACTCTCCTGGTCCGCCTACACGAACACCAGCGGCGACCCCGATCTCGACCTCGTCGAGTACCAGCTGCACCGCTCCACCCAGCAGGTCTTCACGCCCTCGTCCGCCACCCGGATCGCGCCCGTCGCCCGGACGCTCACCCGGTACACCGACACCACCGCGGTCCCCACCCCGGACAGCCATCCCGAGGAGATCGGGAAGGTGTACTACTACCAGATCGCCGTGAGAACCCGGGACGGACAGCTCCTCGGCTCACCGACACGACTGGTCGCCATCCCCAAGGCGGGCCGCACCATGCGGCTCATCCAGGCCGGACAGACGGACACCACCCTCTCCTCGGCCAAGCCGACCACCAACCTCAACACCATCGAACAAGGCACCGTCGGACAGCACTGGCTGAGCGTCGGCAACAACTCCGGCACCTACGGCAGAACCCGCGCGGTCGTCGACTTCCCCACCACCGCCATCCCCAGCACGGCCACGATCCTCGAAAGCCGGATGTTCCTCTGGCGGACCCTGACCGAACGCACCGGCACCGCCAAGGCACGCTACAACCTGCACGGGCTGACCAGGGAGTTCACCGAAACCGCCGCCACCTGGAACAACGCGGCCGCCACCACCGCGTGGACCACGCCCGGCGGTGACCACTCGGCCGCCGTCGCCGACTACGTGCCCTCCGTCAACACCGACCTGGGCCGCCACTGGTGGGACGCCACCGGCCTCACCCAGAGCTGGGTACGGACCCCCGCCAACAACAAGGGCGCCCTGGTCAAACTGCACGACGAGTCGGCCACCGGACCGCAGGAACGCTCCCTCTTCCTCTCCGCCGGCGCACCCGACGCACAGCTCCGCCCGCTGCTGCGGGTGATCTACGTCGACGCCACCGCGGAGAACACCTACTACGCGCCGAACACCCCGCACCGGATGACGACGAACACCGACTACACGGGCGCCGTCACGATCACCAACACCACCCCGACCGCATGGGCGGCCGGTGAGCGGGAGCTCTCGTACACCTGGAAACTGCCCGACGGCACCGACGTCACCACGGCGGCCAACCAGAAGCGGACACCGATCCCCGCGCTGCTGCCCGGAAAGTCGGCGACCGTCAACGCGGCCATCAGATCCCCCGACATCACCACCACCGGCAACGAACGCGCCGAGCACTACATCGACTGGGACATCCGCAAGGTCTCCGACGGAACCTGGCTCTCCGCGGGCGCTGGCGGCATTCCGCCGCTGCGGCAGGACGTGGCCGTCGAGGACCTCAAGGCCCACCAGCTGGGGCTGGAGAAGTACTACCCGTACACCGGGAAGAACACCGGCTCCGGCGCCACCCTGATGAACAACCTGGCCGCGGGCAACGGCGTCTGGTCGTACAACGCCTTCAGCAACCCGGGCCGCGGCCTCACCTCCTTCGCCCGCTTCGCCCACAACTCGCAGGACACCTCCGACTCGGTCCTGGGACACGGCTGGTCCGCCCAGCTCGCCGGGCCCGTCCGGCTCGGCGTACCGCTCGACTTCCACCCCAGGACCAGCCCCACCGAGATCCGGCTCACCGACGGCGACGGCACCACCCACCTCTTCCGCAAACAGGCGGACGGCAGCTGGCAGGCGCCCGCCGGACTCCACTACCGGCTCACCATGAAGACGGGCCTGTCCTGCACCCCCGCACAGGACACCGTCACGGACGCCTGGACCCTCACCCGGCCGGACGGCACCCGCTTCCGGTTCGGCTGCGACGGCTATCTGACGGAAGCCGTCGACAAGAACGGCAACACTCAGGAGTTCACCTACGAGGAACGGGTCTCCCACAACAGGACCGTCAAATTCCTCACCTATGTCACCGACCCCGCCAACCGCCAGTCGCTGACCATCGACTACTGGCAGAAGGGCGACGCCACCTACGAGTACATCGACGGCACCGGCGCCAAGGTCACGGGCACCGCGCTCAACAACCCCCGGATCCACGACCATGTGAAATCGGTGACCGACGTCTCCGGCCGCACGATCTCCTTCCACTACACGCTGAAGGGCCTCCTCGGCCGGATCACCGACGGTGACGGCACCACCCAGCCCAAGGTCTTCGCCTTCGACTACGACCCGGCGCAGGCCGAACGGAACGCCAAGCTGGTCCGGATCACCGATCCGCGCGGCAAGCACACCGCCGTCGCCCACCACGTGCCCGGCGGCACCACCGCCGTCAAGGACAACTGGCGGGTACGGACCATCACCGACCGGCTCCAGGGCACGACCGGCTTCACCTACGCGGCGAACGCCGCCGACGCCGCCCACACCGACACCACGGTCACCGACGCCGAGCAGCGCGCCTCCGTCTATGTGACGGACGCCGCCGGGCGCGGTATCCGGCACACCAACGCCCTCTCGCAGACCGTCAGAAGCGACTGGGACAGCGACCACAACGTGATCCGGCTGGAGGAGCACAACGGCGCGAAGACCGCCTACTGCTACGACCCGAAGACCGGCTATCCGCTGTGGACCCGCGACGCGGAGCAGAACCGGACCGGTGTTCCGCCGGCCGCCGACTGCGCCCCGGGCACCGCTCCCGCCAACGCGACCCGCTTCGAGTACCAGACCCGGGCCGACGGCTTCTCGGCGGACCTGTTCCGGAGGACCTCGCCGGAGGGCCGCGCCTGGCAGTTCGGATACGACTCCTTCGGCAATCTGACCCGGGTGACCGACCCCAAGGGCGTCGCCACCCCGTCCGTCCCGAACGACTACACCACCACCTACGCCTACGACGCGCACGGCCAGCTCACCACCGCGACCGACGCCAACGGGAACCCGGCCACCAACGGAGGCTTCGGCCCGCACGGCTACCCGGCGACCGTCACCGACGCCCTCGGACACACCACCACCTATCTGTACGACGCGCGCGGCCAGGTCCGGGAGCTGACCGACCCGCTGGGCAAGAAGACCACCCAGACCTACGACGTCTACGGGCGTCCGCTGGTCAACAAGGCACCCAAGGACCAGACGGCCGGGGTCTTCATCACCTATCCGGCACCGGTCTACGACGCCAACGACAACATCACCACCTCCACCTCCCCGGCGGGCGCGGTCTCCACGGCGGTCTACGACGCCGCCGACCAGATCACCGAGGCCACGGCACCGCAGGACACCCCCACCGGCCCCGTCCGCCGCTCCGTCTACACCTATGACCGGGTCGGCAACCTCCTCACCTCGACCGAACCCCGGGGGACCCTGACCACGGCCGACCCGGACGACTTCCGGACCGTCCACACCTACGACGCCATCGACCAGCTGACCCGGCTGACCAACTCGGCCGGCGACCGGATCTCGTACGAGTACGACAACGTGGGGAACGTCGTCACCGTCACCGACCCGAAGAAGAACGCCACCCCCGACACCACCGACTTCACCACCCGGACCGCGTACGACCTCAACCACCGGGTCACCATCGTCACCGACGCCGCGGGCCGCACCACCTCCCGCGCCTACGACAAGGACTCCCTGGTCACCGCAGTCACCGACCAGGAGAACAACACCACCAGCATCACCTACGACGAGGCCGCCCGCCGGACCGAGGTCCGCGGCCCTTACGAGGGCACCACCCACCGGACCACGAAGTACGAGTACGACCAGGTCGGCAACGAGACCCGGCGGATCAGCCCCCGCGGCGTGAACACCCCGGCGCCCGACGACTTCGCGTCCGAGACCACCTACGACGCGCTGAACCGGCCGGTGCGGCAGTACCTCCCGTACGACCCGGCCGACCCCCGGCACAACACCCGGGTCCACACCCAGACCTCGTACGACGCCGCCGGACGGGTGGCGAGGGTCTCGCTGCCCCCGTCGGAGGGCGAGACCGTCCGCAACGACACCGACCACCAGTACTACGACAACGGCTGGGTGAAGCGGTCCACCGACCCCTGGGACATCGCCGCCGCCTTCGACTACAACGAGGAGGGCCAGCAGACCGCCCGGACCGTCACATCCGCCAACGGCACCGCGTCCCGCACCATGGGCTGGTCCTACTACCCGGACGGGAAGCTGCGGACCAAGACGGACGACGGGGTGCCGGTCGGCAGCGCCGTCGTCGTCGTGGACAACTCCGACTCCCAGTCCACCTCCGCCACCGGGACCTGGACCAAGGCCACCGCGACCGGCCAGCACGGCCACAACCACCAGACCCACCCCGCCGGGACCGGCACCGAGTCCTTCACCTGGGACCTCGACGTACCCCGCGACGGCTCCTACACCGCCTATGTGAAGTACCCGCCGGTCAGCGGTGCCGCCACCACCGCGAAGTACACCTTTACCCGCTCCGACGGTACGACGGCGGACATCGTCCGCGACCAGAGCACCGGCGCAGGCAACTGGGTGGCGATCGGCAGCTACACCCTGACCCGGGACAACGGGGCGAAGCTCCGCCTGTTCCGGAACCAGTCCGGCACCGTCGTCGCCGACGGCGTCAAGCTGGTGCGCGCCGGTACCGGCGAGCCCGACGACGAGCGGCGCTCCTTCGCCTACGCCTATGACGCCAACGGCAATATGACGTCGATCGACGACACCTCGTCGGGCCGGAAGATCGACGCGTACACGATCGCCTTCGACGGGCTCAACCAGGTCACCAGGGTGACCGAGGCGCTGGCGGGCCAGGAGCGGAAGGCCACGGCGTACACCTACGACGCCAACGGCAGCCCCACCAGCGTGACCCACCCCGACCAGCACTCCGTCTACACCTACGACGCGCGCGATCTGGTGTCCTCGGTCTCCGTGGGCCGTTCCCCGCAGGACACGACGCCCAAGGTCTCTTCCTACACCTACACCCCGCGGGGGGAGAAGCTCCGGCAGACGAAGGGCAACGGGAACGTCGTCGACTACACCTACTACCTCGACGGTGCGGTCCACACCCAGACGGAGAAGAAGCCCGGCGGCACCCTCGTCGCCTCCCACACCTACGACTACGACGCCAACGGCAACAAGGCGCGGGACACGGCGAAGAAGATGAACGCCGACAACCGCACCGCCCTGCTCGAAACCACCACCGAATACGGCTACGACCCGGCCGACCGGCTCACCCGCGCGGCGCGGACCGGACACGGCGCGGGCACCGACACCTATGTCCACGACGACAACGCGAACGTCGTCAGCCAGAACGTCAAGGGGACGGCCACCACCTTCGCGTACGACCGCAACCGGCTGGTGTCGGCCACCGCGGGCGGCACCACCTCCACGTACGCGTACGACCCCTTCGGGCGGCAGAGCACCGTCACCCGCGGCGGACAGATCGTCGAGCGGAGCGTCTACGACGGCTTCGACCACGTCGTCGAATCACGGAAGCGCAACCAGGCGGGCGCGTTCGTCTCCACCACCTACAGCTACGACCCGCTCGACCGCACCGCGTCCCGGACCGAGGGCACCAAGACCACCGACTACACCTACCTCGGCCTCTCCCAGGAGGTCCTCAACGAAGAGGTCGCGGGCGCTCTCACCAAGTCCTACCAGTACAGCCCGTGGGGCGAGCGGCTCTCCCAGGTGAAGCACAACACCGACGGCACGACCGAGTCCGGCTACTACGGCTACAACAGCCACTCGGACGTCGAGCTGCTCACCGGCTCCGACGGCGACAGCACGGCCACCTACGGCTATACGGCCTACGGCTCCGACGATGTCCAGGACTTCACCGGAATCGACAAGCCCGAAGCCGCGAACCCGGGCAAGGAGGCCCACAACTCCTACCGCTACAACGCCAAGCGCTGGGACTCCGCTTCGGGCACGTACGACATGGGCTTCCGCGACTACAACCCCGGCCTCAACCGCTTCACCAGCCGGGACATGTACAACGGCGCCCTGACCGACATGGGGCTCGGATCGGATCCGTTCACCGGCAGCCGGTACGCCTTCACCGGCGGCAACCCGGTCTCCAACGTGGAGATGGACGGGCACTGGTTCGTCATCCCGCTCGTCTACTATGCGGCTGCCGCGGCCCTCGGCACCGCGGCCTACGCGGCGACCCCGCAGGGTCAGCAGAACCTGGCGGACGCGGCCGAGGCCATCGGCCGGCTGATGCCGTCCGCCCAGGACGTCTCCTCGTCCGGTTCATCAGGCTCCTCCCGGCCCGATGCGGGCCCCACGCCGAGGCCGTCGCCGGGGCCGGCGCCCAGGCCGCAGCCGCGTGGGACGGGCAACCAGAGCAGCACCTGCAACAGCTCCCCGTCCCTCGACGGGAACCGCCTGTACTTGCCCACGGAGGAGTTCACCGACCGGAGCGGGAACAAGCGGTGCCGGGCGACCGGAACCTACGCCTTCGTCGGTCCGGACGACTACACGAAGCGCGGGACCTGCGACAAATGCGAGACGGGCTCCTACGACCCGCCTGGCATGGGCGAGATCCGGGCATCGGGCGGTACACCGGAGATCGGGCACCTCATCGGCTATGTGATGCGGGGCTCCGGACGGGATCCGAGGAACCTGGTGCCCCTGCACAAGAAGACGAATTACCCCGAGATGTACCACAAGGTGGAGAAGCACATACGTAATGCGATGCTGGCCAAGAAGTGGACCACGGTCCATGTGAAACCCGTCTACGGAAACGCCAACTCGGGGGTTCCGACCCAACTCGACTACACCTACAGGATCATGGGTTCGTCAGCGGTGCGCTGCACCATCATCAACCAGCCGACGACCGGTGGTACCACATGCACCTAGCGCCGACCTTCGACGATCTGCGGGAACTGCTCGGCGAGCCCCGTTTCCTGTGGACGGACCCGCGGCCCTGGACGGAACTGGAGACCGAGCTGGGCATCCGGTTCCCCGCGGACTACCGGCGGTTCGCCGACGCCTACGGGGCGATTCTGATCAACAATCAGCTGACGATCTTTCACCCCGCGACGGTCTGGTACAACCTGGGCCAGGAGATCCGGGAGGAGCCGGAGCTCTGGGAGGACATCGACGAGGACCGGCCGCCGTGCACCTTCGGCACCGGCCCGGGCGAGGTGTTCCCCTGGGCGCATTCGGCATCCTCCGAGAAGGCGTACTTCAAGGTCCCTCGCGACGAAACGGACGCCTGGGCCGTCGCCGTCATCGAAAGGGACGAGTTCGTCTACACCGAGTACGCGATGACGTTCAACGCCTGGATGTTCGCGTATCTCGGCGACGAGGACGAGGACCTGGCCATCAGCGCACGCGAGTTCGCGCCGGACGGCCCGTTCTTCAGTGAGCTGCCGCAGCCCGGATAGGAGGCACCGAGCCTGCGACGGCCCGCCGGACCTTCCGGCGGGCCGTCGCCCGTGTTCACCGGCCGGTGCTCCCGGGATCCGGCTCCGGCGGGCTCCCGGCGGCCCGGGCCGTCCCGCGGCCCCGCTCCCCGCCGCGGGACCGGGCGCCGTCCGGCCGCACCGGGGCCTGGCCCGTCAGGGTGAGGTAGCGCGCCAGGCCGTTCAGACCCCGGTGCACCGCGGACCGTACCGCCGGGGGGCGGGCGACCAGCAGCCGGGCCGCCGTCGCCGTGTCGAGTCCGATGACGGTACGGAGCAGGACCGCCCGTGCCTGCCGCTCCGGCAGGATCGCGATCAGGGCCAGCGTGCGCTCGGTCGAGATGCTCTCCAGCGCCTCCCGGGCCGTGTCCCGGGGACCGGGGACCTCATGGACCTCGTGGTCCAGCAGGGTCGTCCTCGGCCTGCTCCGCTGACGGCGCAGATGGTCGACGGCGCGGTGTCGCGCGATCGTCCTCGCCCAGGCGGTGAAGCCCGCTCCGGAGCCCCGGAACCGGCCCAGATCCCTCGCGATCTCCAGCCAGCTCTCGGAGGCGACGTCCTCCGCGTCCGCGCCCACCAGCCCGGACAGATAGCGCAGCAGGCCCGGCTGGACGGCGGCGTAGACGACACGGAAAGCGTTCTCGTCGCCCGTCCGCGCCCTGTGGACCGCCCTCCCCAGCTCCGCCTCGCGGGCCGTGACCGGCCGCTCTCCGCTCCATGAACCCATGGGGCTCCCCTCCCGGTCCGGTCGCGGGTCCCCCTGGACGCTGCCCCGCCGTGCGGGCCATCACGCCATCCCCGCGTGATGGCGGGACGGTTCCGTCCGCTTAGCCACCGGGGGCCGTACGGCGCCCCGAGTCGCGACGGGAAGGGTGATCACCGATGCAGCCGATCGGCTATCGCGTACCTACGGCACTTCACGTACGCAGCTATGTCGCGGAGTTCGTGGAAGGAGTCAACGCACGGGCGCGGCTGCCCCTCGACTACTCGGTACGGAGTCTGCGGGTGGTCGACCGTGTGGTGGACGGCCTGAGACGGGGCGGGGCCGAACGGGCCCGGCCCGTGGAGACCCTCTTCGGGCTCGGTGCCTACGCGGGCGAGGTGATGGTCCGGCGGGCCGGCGGCTTCTGGGTCGACCTGGGGGCGGAGCAGCGGGAGCTGTTCGGCCAGCCGCTGGCCGTCCGGATGCCCGACGGGCGGCGCTGGAATCCGCTGGGGAAGGTCCTGAAGCGTTTCGATTACGGGGCCGAGGAGTCGGTGGCCCTGCTCTACCTCCAGCTCCACGGCAGGCGGCACGGCACCGGCCACCCCCCTCCGCTCGGCGCCGTCCGTCCTCCGGCGGCCTGAGCCCTGGCCGGGACCGTGCCTCTTCGATCTCCGCCCCACGGTGTGCGGCGGGCTGAATCAGCCCGTCGGACCGGCCCGGACCTCGGACTTCTCCAGCCCCAACGAACGGTTGCCCAGGGCGTGTTGATGAGAGGAATGCCATGGTCGGCGGGGCGGACGAACCCGGCGGGCGAAGGTGCCGTCCTGCTGGGGGGACGTACGGCCGACCCGGCCGTTCGCCCGTTTCAGGAGAGGCTGCCATGCCCAGGTCCAACAGGCGTACCACCGCCGCCGTGTTCACCGCGACCCTGCTCACGGCGGTGGGGACCGCCGCCACCGTGACTCCCGCCGTCGCCGTCCGGGGAGGCCAGAACACCACCGTCACCGACCATCCGTACGCGATGCGGATCGTCAACAAGGGCGGTGCCCATGTCTGCGGAGGCACCCTGGTCGCGCCCACCAAGGTGCTGACCGCCGCCCACTGCGTCGCCGGACCGACGGCGCGCGAATTCAAGGTGATCGGCGGCCGGACCGAGATCCAGAGCACCCAGGGCACCGTACGCGCCATCTCGTCCATCAAGCTCCACGCCAAGTACGCGCAGGGCACCTTCGCGTACGACGCCGCCGTCATCACCCTCGGCTCCGCGATGCCGTACGCCACCCTGCCCGTCGCCGGGCCGAACGAATCGGCGCTGTACACCCACGGCAAGACGGCGAAGGCGATCGGCTGGGGGCTGACCGCCAGGGACACCAACGGCACCCGGCTGAAGTCGGCCGTGCTCACCCTCGGGCCGCTGGCGAAGTGCGAGCCGTTCACCGAGCCCGGGGACTCCGGGGCGCTCAAGGTCTGCGGACTGCCGGGGCCCGGCACCACCGACAGCATCTGCCGCGGTGACTCCGGCGGCCCGCTGATCGCCGGCGGCAAGGTCATCGGCGTGGTCTCGACCGGGAACAAGTACTGCGACACGGAGCATCTGAAGTCGGTGTTCACCCGGACCGGGGCGGTCGCCGCCGGACTGGGCCTGCCCGTCGGCTGAGGCCGGACACCGCGGGAGCCCGGCGCCCCGATGCCGGGCCCACCCGCCTCTGATGGCGCCACCCAGGCGCCATCAGAGGCGGGTGGGTGCAGGATCACGCCATCCGCGACAGATGTCCGCCCCCGCTGTGACGACAGCAGGGGGCGGACGTCCTCCGCCCCCTGTGAAAGCTGCCCTGCCGTGGCCATCAGGTGCGTTGCTGTGGCGTCGACGGCGCCGCCGGTTCTGCGCGGGGCCGCGGCGATACCGTTCGAGCCGAGTCGACTTGATGTGGCGCAATATGCGCACCATAATGGCGCCATGCGAGTGCCCGTCGGTGAAGTGCGGGGACGGCCGTGGGACAGTGCGAGAAGGGGAACAGCCATGCCTGCTTTTGAGACTCCCGAACCGATCTCCGTCACGATCGACATGGGGGCGGGCGATGTGGAGATCATCGCCGATGACCGGACCGACACGGTCGTCGAGGTGCAGCCGAGCGACGACACCGACGAGTCGGATGTGAAGGCCGCCGAGCAGGTCAGCGTCGAGTACGCCGACGGAGTGCTGACGATCAGGACCCCCAAGTCCAGGAAGCTGGACCTCTCCCGGAAGACCCGCTCGGTCGATGTGTCGATCGTGGTGCCCAGCGGCTCGGCCCTGCGCGGCGAAGCGGAGGCGGCGGACCTCCGCTGCTCCGGCCGCCTCGGGGAGTGCACGTACAAGACCTCCGTCGGGCACATCCAGGTGGACCGCACCGGACCGTTGCGCCTGAAGACCGGAGGCGGCCGGATCACCGTGGCCGGGGTCGACGGCGATGCCGAGCTCGCCACGGGCACCGGGCGGATCCGGGTGGGAGAGGTCGACGGCTCCGTCGTGGCCAGGAACTCCAACGGTCATACGGAGATCCGCGAGGTCACCGGCGACGTCCGGATCCGCTGCGCGAACGGCGACATCTCCGTCGAGCGCGTTCGGGGGGCGAGCACCGAGGCCGAAACCGCGAACGGCAGCATCCGGATCGGGGAGGTGACCCGCGGTACGGTCGAGCTCAAGACCGCCACCGGGGATCTGGAGATCGGGCTCGGCGCGGGCCTCCCGGCGAAACTGGACCTGTCCACCGGGTTCGGGCGGGTGTTCAACACCCTGGAGAGCGTCGCCGAATCGTCCGAGCAGTCGATCGCGGTCCGGGGGAAGACCTCGTACGGGGACATCACGGTCCACCGGGCCTGACGGAGGCAGTCGCGTACGGAACCGAGCGTTCCGTACGCGACCGTGCCAGCAGGAGTTCAGCGGTTCAGCGCTGCAGTGGCTTAACGGTGCGGTGCTACCGCACCCAGCCGTTGAACTGCTGCTTGCCGCGGGGCGCCCGCCGGTTGTTCGCCAGCGCCGCCGCGGAGGCACGGATCATCCAGGCGTTGACCGAGATGCCCTGCCGCGAAGCGGCCTCTTCGATCTGCTCCTTCATCGCCTGCGGTGGCCTGAAGTTGATCCGCGCCGTGGCGCCACTCGCCGCTCCGCCGGAGGCTCCCGTGGTCCATTCGCTCGCCATGTCGTCCGCCGGGTCCGCGAGGTCCCCGGCAGGAGCCCCGTCACTCGGGGGCGGGGTCACCACGAAGCTCGGCTCCATCCCGCGCAGGCGCAGGTCGACCGAGCCGGGGGCCAGGTCCCGGGTGATCTCGTCGGCCGCGTCGGACAGGACCTTGAGCAGCGTGAGCCGGACGGCCGCTTCCAGTGGAGCGACGAGCCGCTCGGCCGCCGCGCGGGTCTCGGCATCGCCCGCCGCGGAGGCGGCGACCAGTTCGTCGCGCAGGGACTCGACGTACTCCCGTAGTTCCATTCTCCTATCATGGCACACTTGTGGCGCCACACTGAGCCACCCGGTCGGTTTCCTGCGCCATGCGGTCGGCCGTACGGCCGCCGCCGAGGCCCGAAGGACCCCGGGGAGCGGGGGACACCGCTCCCCGGGGCAGGTGCCCGGCAGTGCGCTGCGTCAGCCCCGGTGACGCCACCAGAACGAGGCGGGGCGGAAGTGCCGGGTGACCCCGAGCCGGTGCCAGAGCGGACGGAGCAGGGCCCGGAGCTCCGGGTCGCCGTGGACGAAGGCATTGGGCAGCTGGACGTCGAAGCGCTCGGGAGCCGATGTGAGCATCGCCGCCAGCAGATACTGCTCGGAGTAGAGCCGCCAGCGCCAGGACTCCGGATAGTCCGACGGCAGCATGATGTCGTGGACCTGGATCAGCACTCCGGGCTTCAGCCTGGGCAGCAGCTCGAAGAAGAACACCATGACGTCCGAGCCCATGTGCAGACGGTGCGACCCGTCGAGGAAGACGATGTCCCCCGGTTCCAGTTGCTCGAAGACCGCGGGGTCCGCCCGCTGGAGCGGCACCCGGACGACCTCGTCGCACAGGGCGTCGATCGGGGCCCGGGGGCGGGGGTCGACCGAGACGATCCGGGTCGTGAGCCCGAGGTCGTCGACGGCGCGGCGGGCGAACTTGGTGGAGTTGCCGGAGCCGATCTCCAGATACCTGGCGGGTTTGGTCTCGGCGAGCAGACCGTACAGGGACAGGGCGTCCAGGGGCGGCAGCCAGGTGTTGCCCCAGTAGGGGACGGTGCCCAGCTCCCTCCCCTCGACGGAGATCCCGGCGAGCAGATCGGCAAGGCTCAGAAAGCCCGTCAGTCGCTCGGCATAGGTATCGCGGTGCTTTTCCAGTAACTCTCGTACCGGGGTGAGTTCGGCGCGGGGCTCCGGCACCACCATATGGTCGAGAAAGACCGGCTTGACCAGTCCGGCGGCCCACATGGTCAGCCCGAAGGCGGTGGGCCTGCGCTCCAGCCGGTCGAGACCGCGCTGGATGAGGGGAAACCGTTCGAACACCGTGGGGGAGGGTTCGCCGGCGGAGTTGGGGGTCTGGGCACGCAAGGAGAGAAGCCTTTCGGTCATGGAACGGCCGGGAAGGACGTGCTCTGAACCATGCTGTGGTGCTGCGGCGTCGCTGCGGTGCGTGTCGTGCCGTTCGCGGCGTCGCGCAGATACGGGGCTGGGCGGGTGCGGCTGCTCCGGTTCGGTCGGCGGAGGATCGGGACGGGATGATCTTTTCCCCGGACCCGGGCCGGATATCCCGCCCGGTCCAAGCTGACTGGAACCCGGCGCTCCGGGGCGGATCCGGGTACGGCCCCGCCCGGGCCGCGCGTTCGGGGGATACGGGCGGGGCCGGGGCGCCCGGCCCGGCACCGTACGGAGGTACGGCCCCGGGCGCCCCGCGGCGGTACGTCAGCCGACGTCGAGCGGGCCCAGCAGCCAGGCGCCCGGGCCGTGGGGGTCCTCGTCGAAGTAGTACCCGCGGATCGCCTCCAGCAGATCGTCCCGGTGGATCAGCCCGTCCCCGTCGCCGTCGAGCCGCCCGAAGACCTCCCGGGCGTCGGCCTCCGGCATGCCCATCAGCGCGCCCGTCCAGCGGACCTGCTCACCACGGGTCAGCCGTCCGTCGCCGTCCCCGTCCACCACATCCATCAGGGCGTCGAGGAACGGTATGTATCCGGCGTCGAACGACTGGGGCGTCACCAGCAGCCCGGCGGCGAACGCCGCCCGGTACTCGCCTTCGTCGATCCTTCCGTCCCCGTCGGTATCGGCCACCCGCACCAGGTGCTCCCACAGCCCCACGGCCAGGCCCCGCAGCCGCTCCAGGTCCGCTGCCCCCTCTTCCCGGCCGAACGCGGCACCGAGCCTGCGCACCGCGGTCTCGAAGTCCTCGCGCTCGATGAAACCGTCACGGTCGGTGTCGTACGTCAGGAACCTGCGTGCGAGCTTCCGCTCCAGGAACCCGCTGATCTCCGGCATGTGTTCCGCCCTTGTTCTCGTGGTCGCCGGGGCATCCGCCCCGTCTCGGTCTACCCCTGCCGAACCCGCCCCGACCGTCCGGAATCCTGTTCGGAAACCCGTCCGGGTCCGCACCACCGACCGCCCGGCCGCACGGGCCAGGGCACTGTCAGTGGCGTCTGGTTGGATGCGGCCATGGCTGACAGGGTTCACGACGACTCGTTCCTGCGCGCCGCGGCGGAAGCGTATTTCGACGCGGTGCCCCGCTCCTCCGCCCGGGCCGAGGACTTCGGCGCGCTGACCCTCTTCGTGCCCGGGGGCCCGGGAGGGGGCTGGCCCCGGTTCGCGCGCCCCGCCCCCGGGAGCCGTATCACGTCCGCCGATGTGACCCGGGTGCGCGCCCGGCAGCGGGAGCTGGGGGCGCCTGAGCGGTTCGAATGGGTCGCGGAAACGGCACCGGCGCTGCGCGCCGCGGCGGAGGGCGCCGGGCTCGCGGTCCAGGAGTATCCCCTGATGGTGCTGGCACCGGGCGAGGCGTCGTCCGCCGTGCCGGAGCTCGCGGACGGGGCGCGGATACGGGTGCTCCGGGCCGGTGACGCGGAGCTGCCGGGCGCCCTCGCCGTGGCGGGGCTCGTCTTCGGCTCCCGGCCCGCCGCGGACGGTACGGCACCGGAGGAGCGGACCCTGCTGGTGGCGGAGGCGGAGCGGGTGAAGGCCGACGGCACCCTCTCCCGTACGGAGGACCGGATCCGGGCCGGGCTGCTCGGGGTCGCGGCAGCCGTCACGGGGGACGGGGAGATCCTCTGCTCGGGGCAGCATCTGCCGTCGGCCGGGGCGACCGAGATCGTCGGGGTGGCGACCCTGCCGTCGGCGCGCCGGCGCGGTCTGGGCTTCGCCGTCACGGCGGCGCTGATCTCCGACGCCCGGTCGGCGGGAGCCTCGCTGGTGGTGCTCTCGGCGGCGGACGAATCGGTCGCCCGGCTCTATGCCCGCCTCGGTTTCCGCCGGATCGGCATGATGCTCGTCGCGGAACCGCCTGCGGCCGACCCGCACGCCGGACCGGACGGCTCCGGCGTGTGACGGGGCGGCAGAGCGGCGGATGACGCGGGCACCGGGCGCGGAGGCCGGTGGGGGACCGGACCCCGCGCCCGGACACGGCCCCGGGCACCGGGCCGCGGGCAGCGGGACCGGCCGGTCAGCCGGCCGGCAGGGTGGCGGCGGCGAGGGCCTCGTCGACGGCCGACGGCAGCCAGTCCCCGACCGGGGAGAAGCGGAATCCCAGATCCGCGGCGCGGGCGTTGCTCATGGCGTAGTGGCGGTCGAAGGAGTACGGCGAGGCCTCCTCGCCCTCGGCCACCGTCCGGAATCGGGGGGCGCGGCCGGTCCTGGCGGTGACGGCGGCGGTCAGGCCGTGGACGTCGAGGGTCCCGTCGGAGCAGGCGTTGAGCGGGCCCGTGAAATCGGTCTCCGTGGCCGCCCACAGCAGGCAGTCCGCCATCTCCTCGTGGTGGACGAACGACGAGGGGAGCGCCCGTGCGTGGACCGCGATCTCCTCGCCCCGCACGATGCGGTCGGTGTAGTGGGCCAGCCGGCCCGTGAAGTCCTGTGCGCCCCCGCCGAGTACATGGGCGACCCGTACCGTGGCGAACTCGAAGGGCGCCTCACGGGTGAACACGGCCTCGGCCTGGCGCTTGCCCTCCGAGTAGTGCGCGTCCAGGAACTCCTGGTCGCGCCAGGGCAGCCCCGGGTCCACCGGCCGGCCCACCGGGTTCACGGTCCCCTCCGACAGAAGAGTGTCCTCCGGTACGGGCGGAAGCGCCGTCGTCGCCGGGTTGTAGACCTCGATGGTCGAGGTCATGACGTACCGCCGGGTCCGCCCGCCGAAGACACGGACGGCCTCGGCCGCCTGGAGGGGGCTGTAGCAGAACTGGTCGGAGACCGCGTCGAAGGTACGGGACCCCAGGGCCGCTTCGAGCGCCGCAGGGTCGTTGCGGTCGGCGACGACGTGGTCGACGCCCGGAGGCGGCGGGGTCGAACCCCGGTTGACGAGGGTGACCCGGTGCCCGGCGGCCTGGAGGCGCCGGACCAGGAGTATGCCGAAGTATCGGCTGCCGCCGATCACACAGATTCTTTGCATGCCCTCATCGTGAAGTCCTAGGGTCCTCAGTGGAACTGGTCTGTTACTGGATGTGTATAAAGGAAAACTGTTGATTGATGTGCAGCGGCTCCGAGTGCTGCGGCAGGTGGCGGAGTGCGGGAGCTTCAATCGCGCGGCGGCGGCGCTGGGGCTCACACCGTCCGCGGTCTCCCAGCACATCGCCGCGCTGGAACGGACCGTCGGTACCCCCGTGGTGACCCGCAGCACCCGGGGGGCCGCTCTCACCGAGGCGGGCCGGATCATGGTGGCCGCGGCGGAGTCGGTCGCCGCCGAACTCGCCCACGCCCGCCGGCAGGTGGATCTGCTGGGCTCGGGCCGCCCCCGGCTCACCGTCGCGACCTTCACCAGCGGCGGCAGGTTTCTGCTGCCCGGCGCCCTCGCCGCGCTGACGGCGGCCTGCCCCGACGCCATGCTCCATGTGCGGGAGGCCGAACCCGAGGACGCCCTGCGACAGGTCCGCCAGGGGGCCGTACAGCTCGCGCTGGCCTACTGCTTCGACGGCCCCCTGCCGGGCGGGCGCGCCGGAGTGGAATGGATCCCGCTGCTCGACGATCCGCTGCGCATCGTCCTGCCCGCCGGTCACCGGCTCGCGGACCGTACCGCACTCGACCTCGGTGAACTGGCGTCCGAGCCCTGGGTACTGGGCTGTCTGAGGACCGAGGAGTATCTGCGGCGCTACGCCGCACGGGCGGGTTTCGCCCCGCAGGTGCGTGGTACGACGACCGACTACTTCTTCGCCTGCTCCCTCGTCGCCGCGGGGCTGGGAGTGGGGCTCGTCCCGTCCATCGCGCTGGCGCAGGAGATGCCCCCGGGAGTGTGTGCCGTTCCGGTCGCGGAGCCGGAGCCGGTCCGGCGCATCGGGATCGCCGTGATCGGCCGCCGCCGGGACGATCCCCTGCTCGCCGCGTTGACCGGGGCGCTGCGGGACCGGGCGGCGGCCGTCGGCCGGTGACGGACGGACGACGGGCCCGGGGGACCGGACCGGCACCCTCGCGGTGCCGGTCCGGCCGCCGCGGTGCCGTCAGTTCGCGGTCACGGTGTCCTCGAACGAGGTGCCCGCGGTGCGGTAGGCCGCCACCCGGGACGCGACCTCGGCCGGGGTCAGGACCCGGTCCTTGACATGGAGCACATAGTCGACCTGCTGCTCGTAGGTCCTGGGCGCGGTGGACGTCTGGCCCGCGAGGCTCGTCAGCCACTGGTTGAACGCGATCAGCATCCCGCGCTCCGGGAGATAGGCGGAGCTGTGCGTGCCGAAGAGCCTGCCGTCGACGTAGTAGCGGATGTCCTGGTCGTCGATGGTGAACACCAGATCGCGCCAGCCGTCGAAGCTCTGCCGCTCCACGGTGTGCGTGTTCAGGACCTGCCCGGTCGTGGGGTGGTACGTCTCCCAGGACGTGGTGAAGAAGGCGTTCGAGGTCTCGCCCCAGCCGCCGTTGGGCAGATACTCGAAGTCGTACTCCGCGTAGTCGTCGGCCATCGGGGACTTGAGGTCGTTGATGGCGAAGAACGTCTGGATCACATGGTCGCCGTCGGGACCACTGACCGGGGCGTCGCTGAACTTCACCCGGGCCGCGTAGGTCCCGTTGCGGAACTTCATGGTGTTGGTGGAGATCTCGGCCTGCCGGGTACTGGCCGCGGTGCCCTCGGTGGAGGTGCTCAGCTTGAGCAGGGTGCTGCCGCCCTCGGTGCCGAAGCCGATGTTCTGCGGGGACCAGGTGGCCCCGGGGACCCCCGGGCCGCCGCCCCAGCTGCGGATCATCCAGCCGTTCGCCGTGAGCCGGGGATCGTTCGCCGCGGTGTAGGCGAAGTCGTCGAAGAGGGTCTGGGCGGGCGGCGGATCGACCGGACCGCCGGGCTCCGTGCCCCAGACGGTGGTGCCGGACAGCTGCGCGGTGACCTTCGGCCAGTCCGCGTAGGCCGACTGCGCGGCCCCGAAGGAGTGGTCGTCGCTCTGGACCAGCTGCTGCCAGTCGGTGCGGTGGAAACGCACCTGGATATCACCGGAGTCGGCGCCCGGGGCGAGGGTGCCCGCGGCGGCCGAGAAACCTATCTCCAGATAGCGGTCGGCCGTCGCCGTGGGCCGGGCGAGGGTACCGAAGGAGCCGGTGACGTTGGAGCAGCCCCGGACCGCCCAGTCGCAGGCGAACCGGTAGTTGGTGGTGGCCGCATCGGCCTTGAGGTAGTAGCGGAGCTTGACACTGCTGAGCGGTACGGCGGCCGTACCCGTGTTACGGATCTTGAACCAGGGTGCGGACTGGCTTGCGGTGGCACCGCTCACGCCGGTGCGGTACTGCACGGCGAGGGTGCTGCCCGAGGTGGACGCCACGGTGGTGGGGACCGTGCTCGCGGTGCGGGGCGCACCCGTGGTGCCGGACGCGTTCGCGGTGCCGGGGATCGCCGCGAGCCCGGCGGTGCCGAGGATCATCGCAAGCGCACCGGCCGCGGTGGTACGCAGCCGGCTGTGGGGGGTTCTTCGCATGATCTGCCTCTCCGATACGGATCGGGACGGAAGAAATCGCCCGGCCGGAGCCGGGCGACTGCCCATGATCGTACTGAAGAGCGAACGGGAAAAGTGCTGTTGAGCAGAGTGTGAAGCGTCTTCGGTACGTGAGGAACAACCCGTTTCGGCAAGGGAGTTGAGGGTATCCGGCCCGCGGCGGACCCCTGGCCGAAAGGAGTGGGGGCGGCAGCCCGGACACCGGCCGGCGGCGACCGCCCGGACTGTCGCCCGCCGCGTCCCCTCCCCTACAGTGCGTGACGGCGTACCCCCTGTCGAAGAGGAGCAGACCCGTGGTCACCTCCGTCCGCCCCGGCCCGCCCCCTCCGGCCGGGCGCCCGGTGCCCGCGCTGGACCCCGCCGTCGTCGGACGCTGGCGGGCCGCCGGTGGAGAGCTCGTCGAGCTGTTCGCCGAGGCGCAGCAGCGGCTCGGCGGACTCGCCGCGCTTCCCCTCGGGCCGCGCCCGACCGTGCTGGTCACCTCCCCCGAGGCGGTGCAGCAGGTCCTCGCGCTCCGCCCCGAACGCTATGTGAAGCGCTCGCACCGGGCCCGGCTCCTCATCGGCGACGGCGTGCTGGCCGCGACGGGCGAGGCGTGGAAGAGGCAGCGGAAGCTGCTCCAGTCCCAGTTCACCGGCCGGGGCATGCGCCGGTACGAGGAACGGATCGCGGTCGCGGCCGGGGTCGCCGCTGCCCGCTGGGACGGGTACGCGGCGACCGGCGAGGTCTTCGACGTCGGCGAGGAGATGCGCCGCTTCGCCCTGGACACCATCTGGCGGGCCCTGACCGGACACCCCCTCGACCCCGCTGTGGAACACGATCTGGCCTCCGTGCCCGCGGTGGTGGCCGCCCTGCCCAGCCTGCCCGCGGACGCGACGGCCGCCGAGGCGGCCGTCGCCGCCGAACTGGCCCGGATCGACGCCCTGGCGAGCCGGGCCGTCGCGGCGGCCCGAGCCGGGGCCGGACCCGACGGGCCGGGCCTGCTGAACGTACTGCTGGAGGCGGCCGACACCCGCCCCGAATACACCGACCGGTTGATCCGGGACGAGCTGGTCACCCTGCTGCTCGCCGGTCACGAGACCACGGCCACCACCCTGACCTGGCTGTATCTGCTGCTCGACCGGCACCCCGAGGCACGGCAGTGGGCCTTGGCCGCAGGTGCCGAAGGCTCGCCCGAGCGCAGCCGGGCCGTCCAGGCCCTGGTCCACGAGACGCTGCGCTTCTATCCGTCGGCCTGGATGCTGCCGCGCTGCGCCGCGGAGGACGATGTGCTGGCCGGTCACCGGGTCGAGGCGGGCACCGACGTGCTCGTCTGCCCGTATCTGACACACCGTGATCCGGCCGTCTGGGAGGACCCGGAACGGTTCGACCCGGAGCGCTTCACCACGCCCGGCCGCCGCCCGGCGCACCCGGGCAGCTATCTCCCGTTCGGCCTCGGCCCCCGGGCCTGCCTGGGCCTGCAGTTCGCCCTCCGGGAGTCGACCGCCCTGCTGGAACGGCTGCTGCCCGCCCACACTCCCCGCTTCCGCTCGGTCCCGGCCGGCACGGTGTACGGGATCACCGTCCGCCCCGACGGACCGGCCCCCGCCACGCTCCTGCCGCCCGCGCAGTAGCCCCGCCCCCTCGTAAGCCCGTACACCGAGGGTGATCTCCCCTGCTCCGGCGCACTCCGGATCGTTGCGGGGAGTGAAACCCACCATGCGCTCGTACGTTCGTATGACCATGAGTGCGGTTCTGCGCACCGTAAACCTCCACGGCATGGAGTTCACCGGTTCGTAGGACGAAATGACTCTCTTCATGGCTGAACGGTCCTCACAGCACCTACGGTTCTGGCGGGTCCGGGGGATGACCGCCCCCGATTCCCTCGCATCTCATCCACACCTTCAGCACTGCGCCGATGCTCAACGCTGCCCTCGTGAAGGAGAGCACTGCCCGATGACCGTGGACACCAGCCCGGAGCCGCAACAGCAGGACCCGCGCCCGCAGAGCAGCCTGGGCACTGCGGCTGCCCGCAACCTCGCCACCACGACCAAATCCGCCCCGCAGATGCAGGAGATCACCTCCCGCTGGCTGCTCAGGATGCTGCCGTGGGTCGAGGTCTCCGGCGGAACGTACCGGGTGAACCGCCGTCTCACCTACACCGTGGGCGACGGACGCATCGAGTTCGTCCAGGACGGTGCCGAGGTCCGGGTGATCCCCCAGGAACTCGGTGAACTCTCCCTGCTGCGCGGCTTCGACGACGCCGAGGTGCTGTCCGCGATCGCGGGCCGGTGCGTCCAGCGCGACTTCCGCGCCGGTGAGGTGATCGTGGAGCGCGGCACCCCCGCCGAGCAGATCCACCTGATCGCCCACGGCCGGATCGAGCAGATCTCGGAAGGCCCCTACGGCGACGAGACCGTGACCGGTGTCCTCGCCGACGGCGACCGCTTCGGCCAGAGCGCACTGCTCGACGCCGACGGGGTCTGGGAGTACACCGCCGTCGCCAGGACCGCCGGAACCCTGCTCACGCTCGCCCGGACCGACTTCGCCGCCGTGACCGCAGGTTCCCCCGCCCTCCAGACGCATCTGCGGGAGTTCGTCTCCCTGCCGGAACAGCGGCAGAACCGGCTCGGCGAGGCCGAGATCGCGATGTCCGCGGGCCATGAGGGCGAGGCCGTCCTCCCCGGCGCCTTCGTGGACTACGAACTGAAGCCCAGGGAGTACGAACTCTCCCTCGCCCAGACGGTTCTGAAGGTCCACACCCGCGTGGCCGACCTCTACAGCAAGCCGATGAACCAGACCGAGCAGCAGTTGCGGCTCACCATCGAGGCGCTGCGCGAGCGCCAGGAGTACGAGCTGATCAACAACCGCGACTTCGGGCTGCTGCACAACACGGCCTTCAACCAGCGGATCCAGCCCCACTCCGGCCCGCCCACCCCCGACGACCTCGACGAGCTGATCAGCCGCCGCCGCGGCTCCCGCTTCATCTTCGCCCACCCCAGGGCGATCGCCGCGATGGGCCGGGAGTTCAACGCCCGCGGTCTCTACCCGGACCACGTCGACGTCGGCGGACAGAGCGTGCCCGCCTGGCGCGGGGTGCCGATCCTGCCCTGCAACAAGATCCCCATCACCAAGGAGAACACCAGCTCCATCCTGGTGATGCGGACCGGCGAGGACAACCAGGGCGTCATCGGCCTCAACCAGACCGGACTGCCGGACGAGTACGAACCCGGGGTCTCGGTGCGCTTCATGGGCATCGACGAGAAGGCGATCATCTCCTATCTGGTGACCACCTACTTCTCCGCCGCCGTCCTGGTCCCCGACGCGCTCGGGGTGCTGGAGAACGTGCAGATCGCCCGTACCGGAAGCTGAGCGGGCCGGTGCGGACCACCTCACCCGCAGGAGGAGTGGTGCGGTCATGAGCACCGAAGCACCGCGGTGGATCCCGGGCGGACCGACCGGTCTGGGTACGGCGGCCCTGATCCCGGTGCGCCCCGCGGAGCCGCCCCGGTCCGAGGCCGCCCCGGCCCCGGACCGGGCCCCGGCCCCCGTCCCGCCCCCGGCGGCGGATCCCGGCGGCCCGGCCGCCGGACCACCGCCCCCCGGCAGCCCCGTCCCCGGCCTCTACCACCATCCCGTAACCGAGTACGACCGGGGCCGGGCCGCCGAGGTCGACCGGCTCATCAAGATCTGGGCCATCGAGGAGATCGAGCTGTATCCCCCCGAGTGGGCGGAGCAGTTCGAGGGCTTCCAGGTGGGGATGTACATGACCGTCTGCCACCCCGACGCCCCCACGGTCGGGCAGCTGATGGTCGCCGCCCGGCTGATGGTCGCCGAGAACGCGGTCGACGACTGCTACTGCGAGGACCACGGCGGTTCGCCCGACGGACTCGGCGGCCGGCTGCTGCTGGCCCATACCGCGCTCGACCCCGTGCACACCACCGCCGAGTACCGGGCGCCCTGGGGCGAATCGCTGAAGGCGGACGCCCCCCGGAGGGCGTACCGCTCCGCCATGGACCACTTCCTGGAGGCGGCCACCCCGTCCCAGGCGGACCGGTTCCGGCACGATATGGCCCGGCTCCACCTCGGCTACCTCGCCGAAGGCGCCTGGGACCAGACGGATTACGTACCGGAGGTGTGGGAGTACCTGTCCATGCGGCAGTTCAACAACTTCCGCCCCTGCCCCACCATCACCGACACCGTCGGGGGCTACGAGCTGCCCGCCGACCTCCACGCCCGGCCCGAGCTCCAGCGGGTCATCGCCCTCGCCTCCAACGCCACCACCATCGTCAACGACCTCTACTCGTACACCAAGGAACTGGACAGCCCCGGCCGGCATCTGAACCTGCCCGTCGTGATCGCCGAACGCGAGAACCGGTCCGAGCGCGACGCGTACCTCAAGGCGGTCGAGGTCCACAACGAGCTGATGCACGCCTTCGAGGCCGAGGCCGCAGCCCTGTCCGCCGCCTTCCCCCTGCCGGTCCTGACGCGCTTTCTGCGCGGTCTGGCCGTCTGGGTCGACGGCAACCACCACTGGCACCGCAGCAACACCTACCGCTACAGCCTGCCCGACTTCTGGTAACCACGACCTCCGGCAAGGAAGGGAAACCGTCGTTGTCTCTGTCCGACGTGACCACCCGTGACACCGTCACCATCCCCGGCCCGGCGACGCCCTACCAGGGCGACATCGCCCGCTACTGGGACCACGAGGCCAGACCCGTCAACCTCCGCCTCGGCGATGTCGACGGTCTCTACCACCACCACTACGGCATCGGCGACGTCGACCACGCCGCCCTCGGGGAGCCCGGCGCCCCGGACCGGGAGGAGCGGCTGATCGCCGAACTCCACCGGCTGGAATCCGCCCAGACCCAGGTCCTCCTCGACCACCTCGGGCCCGTCCAGCGGGACGACACCCTGGTCGACGCGGGCTGCGGACGCGGCGGCTCCATGGTCATGGCCCACCAGCGCTTCGGCTGCTCCGTCGAGGGCGTCACCCTCTCGGTCAAGCAGGCCGACTTCGCCAACCGGCGCGCCAAGGAACTGGGCATGGAGGACTCCGTCCGGGCCCGGGTCTGCAATATGCTCGGCATGCCGTTCGCCACCGGCGAGGCCGCGGCCTCCTGGAACAACGAGTCCAGCATGTACGTCGACCTGCAGGACCTGTTCGCCGAACACTCCCGGATCCTCTCCGTGGGCGGACGCTACGTCACGATCACCGGCTGCTGGAACCCGATCTACGGCCAGCCCTCGAAATGGGTCTCCCAGATCAACGCCCACTTCGAGTGCAATATCCACTCCCGCCGCGAATACCTGCGGGCCATGGCGGACAACCGGCTCGTCCCGCAGGCGGTCGTCGACCTGACCGCCGAAACGTTGCCCTACTGGGAGCTGCGCGCCACCTCGTCCCTGACCACGGGCATCGAGGAGGCGTTCATCAACTCCTACAAGGACGGTTCGTTCCAGTATCTGCTGATCGCGGCCGACCGGGTCTGAGGTCTCCGCACCGCCCGTGCGGTACGGAAGGAGGCGGCCCGCCCCCGCTCGTCGCGGGGGCGGGCCGCCCGCCCCGTTTGCGGACGGTGCAGGATGCCGTCATGAAGATCGACCACTTGACGCATATCCCGGACCCGGAGGGCGTGCACCCCGCGGTCCCCTACACCCATGTCGTGACCGGCGCCGGACGGTGGGTCGCCGTCTCCGGACAGATCGCCCTCGACGAAAAGGGGCAGCTCGTCGGCCCCGGGGACCCGCTGGCCCAGGCCCGTCGGGTCTTCACCAACCTCGGCCGCTGTCTGGCGGCCGCCGGCGCGGGCTTCGACGATGTGGTGCGGCTGACCTACTACATGGCGGACATCGCCCATCTGAAGGAGGTCGCCGTCGCGCGGAACGAGGTGATGGACCCGGCACGGCTCCCGGCGTCGTCGGCGTTCCAGGTCGTGTCGCTGGTGTCGCCGGAGTTCCTGATGGAGATCGAAGCCGACGCGATCGTCCCCGCCGACCGGGAGCTGCCCGGACGAGGGTGAGACGCCGATCCGGGGGACGGCGCCGGAACCGTGGCCGCCGTATCAAGGGACCGTGAACACTCCATGGCACAGAAAATGCCGCAAAGGAGATGTCGACCGGATGAAAGCCGCCAATCGGCCGGTGATTTGATGGTGGTTCGTACGGTAATGGCGGGTCCGGGAATTCCTCCGGAACGTTGACGTAAATCGGGCGCGGCGGCACGCTCCTCCGCATGCCCAGGACCGAGCCCACCGCGCTGACCCTCCTCCGCCGCACCCACGAGGCGCAGGTGGTCGAGGTGCTGCGCCGGCTGGGCGCGGTCAGCCGCGCCGGGCTGGCACAGCACACCGGGCTGTCCCGCACCGCGCTGTCGTCCATCACCGCCGCCCTGATCGAACGGGCGGTCGTCGTCGCCGGTCCCGCCCCGGCCGATGGGGTACGCGGTCGGGGCAGGCCCGTCGAACTGCTCCGCCTCCACCCGGCCACCGGCCGCTGCGCGGGCGTCGACCTGGGCCGCGGCCGGGTCCGGGCGGTCGTCGCCAACGCAGCCCACGAAATCATCGCCTCCGGGGCCCGCGCCTGGCCGCCCGACGCCCCCTGGGAGCAGCGCACCGGCGCGGCGCTGGAACTCCTGGACGAACTCCTCGACGGCTCCGCGACCGGCCTGGAAGGCATCGGGATCGGTCTCGTCGGACCGGTCACGGAACCGGGCGAACGGGCCGGGGCGCTGGTGGCGCTCCTCCGCGAGCGCTACGGCGCACCGGTCCTGGCCGAGAACAACACCCGGCTCGCGGCGCTCGCCGAAGCCGTGCACGGCGCCGGAGCCGGGGTCCGGCACGCGGTCTACGTCCGGCTGTCGCACGGGGTCGGCGGCGGACTCGTCGTCGACGGGCGGCTGCTGGGCGGCGCGGGCGGTACGGCGGGGGAGATCGGACATGTCACCGCCGAGCCCGGCGGGCCGCGCTGCCGCTGCGGAAACCACGGCTGTCTGGAGCTGTACGCCTCGCTGCCCGCGGTGACGGCGGCCGGGGGCACCGGCGACGAGGAGGCCGTGGCCCGGGCCGGCCGGCTGACCGGAAGGGTCCTCGCCGGACTGTGCACCACGGTCAACCCCGAACTGCTGATCATCGGCGGGGAACTCGCCGCGCTGGGACCGCGGCTGCTCGGCCCGCTGGAGTCCGAACTGCGGGCCCGTACCCTGCCCGCCGCACTGGCGGGACTGCGCGTCGTCACCGCGCAACTGGGGGACGAGGGCGGGGCGCTCGGTGCCATCGCCCTGGTCCGCCAGGAGGCGCCCGTAGCGGTGGCGCGCGGCGGGGCCCGGAGCGCCTTCGTACCGCTCGCCGCGTGTACCGGGCCGGGAAGCGCCGGCTGACCTCTCCCGCACCTGCCGAACCCCTGCCGGGCCCGCGTGCCCCGGCACCGCGCTCCCTCCGGAGCACGGCGGCCCGGGATCCGTACCGCCGTGCGGTCCTTGCACCGGGAGCGTTCCGTGCCCCGGTGACCCGCCGCGCCGGCGCACCGAACCACCCTCTCCCGCCTACTCGTTGGCCGTGCCGCTCCCCGTGCCGTGCTCTGCGCCGTGGTCCGTGGGCCCGGCCCCGTACCCCGTTCCTCCACTCCGTACGCCCCAGGACCCAGAGGCGGCCCTCCATGCCCCGCACCACCGCACGACCCTCCCCTTCCCCACCCACCGCGGTGCCGCCGCGCGCCGCCCCGGCCGGTACGACCCGCCGGACCCGGGGCCCGGTGACGGCCGCCCGTCTGACGGGAGTCCTCTCCCTCGTCGCCGGTATCGCGCTCTGGCATCTGGCGGCCGCACTGGGCACGGTCGGCGTCCCCGGCCCCGGGCCGGTCGCGGCCCGGGGCGCGGAACTCCTCCGGGACGGGACCCTGGCCACCGACGCCCTGGTCTCGCTGCGCCGGGTGCTCACCGGCTGGGCGCTCGGCACCGCGGCCGCGATCCCCGTCGGCGCGCTGATGGGCTGGTACCCCCTGGCCCGGGCGCTGCTGGAGCCCTGGGTGCAGTTCTTCCGCGTCGTACCGCCCCTGGCGATCATCCCGCTGACGATCGTGCTCCTCGGCATCGACGAGCCCGCCAAGATCACCGTGATCTTCCTGGCGGCCTTCCTCTCCACCGTGGTCTCCGTCTTCCAGGGCGTCGTCGCGGTGGACCGGACCCTCGTCGACGCGGCCCGGGTGCTGGGCGCCCGGGATCCCGGAATCTTCGTCCGGGTGGTGGTCCCGGCCACCGTGCCGTTCCTCTTCGTCGGGGCCCGGGTCGGTCTGGGGGCCGCGTGGTCCACGCTCGTCGCCGCCGAACTCATCGCAGCCCAGCAGGGGCTGGGCTACCGGATGCAGCAGGCCCAGCTCTACTACGACCTCGAAACGATCTTCGTCGGGATCGTCGGCATCGGCACTCTCGGGCTGCTGATGGACCGACTGCTGATCGCCGCCGAACGCCGGGCCACGGTCTGGCAGGAAAGGAGGGCGGTATGACCCCCGCCGGACCCCCGCCCGGAAGCTCGGCCGAACCCCTGCCCGAACCCCTGCCCGAACCCCTGAACGGACCCCTGACCGGGACCCCCGCCCCGCCGCCGCCCCTGATCTCCTTTCGGGACACGACCCGTCACTTCCCAGGCCCCGACGGCGGGTTCACCGCCCTCGACGGCGTCGACCTCGATGTCGCCGAGGGGGAGTTCACCGTACTCGTCGGCCCGTCCGGCTGCGGGAAGTCGACCCTCCTCGGCATCGCCGCCGGACTCGTCGAGCCGAGCCGCGGCGAGGTGCGGCTCGACGGCCGCCCGGTCCGCCGCCCGGGCCCGGACCGCGGCATGGTCTTCCAGCAGTACGCCCTCTTCCCCTGGCTCACCGTCCGCGGCAACGTCGAGTTCGGGCTCCGTACCGCCCGCGTGCCACGGGCCGAACGCCGCCGCAGGGCAGCCCACTTCATCGACCTGGTGGGCCTCACCGATTTCGCCGACGCCCTGCCCAAAACCCTGTCCGGCGGAATGCGGCAGCGCTGTGCGATCGCCCGCGCCTACGCCGCCGACCCCCGGGTGCTCCTGATGGACGAGCCCTTCGGCGCGCTCGACTCCCTGACCAGGTCCCGGCTCCAGGAGCAGCTGCTGGAGATGTGGGAGCGGGAGCGCAGAACCGTCCTCTTCGTCACCCACGACGTCGACGAGGCCGTGTTCCTCGCCGACCGGGTGATCGTCATGGCCGCCCGGCCGGGCCGCATCCACCGGACCGTCGACATCGGTCTGCCCCGGCCCAGGACCGCCGCCACCCGGCTGACCGACTCCTTCACCGCACTGCGTACCGAAATCTGGCGCGCCGTCCACGAGCAGGAACCCCGCACCACTCCGACTCCCACCCCCTTGGAGCCCTGAATCCCCATGTCCACCTCCTCTCATCGCCGCCGCACCCTCGCCGCGGCCGCCGTCCTCGCCGTACTGGCCACCGGCGGCTGCACCGCGGCCTCCGCGGACGGCGACGGCACCCGGTCGGTCGACTTCGGCTATATCGCGGACTACAACCAGGCCGGGCTGCTGGCCGTCGCCCGGGAGCGCGGGCTCTGGAAGGAGCACGGCATCCGCGCCACGTACAAGGTCTTCACCGACGGCCCCACCCAGATCACCGCCCTGGGCGCCGGCGACCTCGACTTCGGCACCATCGGCCCCGGTGCCGCCTGGCTGCCCGCCTCGGGCCGGGCCACCGTCGTCGCCGTCAACCAGCTGGGCCGCGCGGACCGGGTCGTCGCCCTGCCCGGCCGGGGCATCTCCCGGACCGCCGATCTGAAGGGCAAACGCGTCGCCGTCCCCGAGGGCACCTCCGGCGACATGATCCTCGGGCTCGCCCTGGACCGGGCCGGACTCTCCCGCGACGACGTCAAGATCGTCCCCATGGCCCCGGCCACCGCCGTCTCCGCCCTGGCCTCCCGCCAGGTGGACGCCGCCGCGCTCTGGTACCCGCTGCTGGCGACCGTGGAGAAGCGGATCCCCGGTCTGGTCCGGCTCGCCGAGAGCGCCGATTTCGCCGCCGATTTCGCCTTCCCCAGCTCCGTCGTGGCCGCACCCGGTGCCGTCGGGAAGGACCGCGAACTGGTCGAGGACGTCGTCCGGGTCCTCCAGAAGGCCAACGACTTCCGGCACAAGAACCCCGGCAAGACGATCGACATCACCGCCCGGTTCCTCCGGCTCGACCGCGACGCGGTCGCCGCCGACGCCCGCAACACCCAGCCCCTGTCCACAGCCGAACTGGTGACGGCGGGCCGCGACGGAACCGTCGCCCGCTGGTTCACCGCCCTCCAGGGCTTCTTCGTCCGCGCGGGCAAACTCGATGCCCCCGTACCGGTGGAGAAGTTCTACGCCGGTGACCTCTACCAGCGGGCGGCGGCCCGATGACCGGCCCCGCGTCCCCCCGCCCCGCCGACGGCACCCCCCGGCGCAACATCCTCTTCCTGATGACCGACCAGCACCGCACCGACACCATCGGCGCCTACGGTGCCACCGGCGGACACACCCCCCACCTCGACGGACTCGCTGCCTCCGGCACCCGGCTCGACCGCTGCTACACGCCCACGTCCATCTGCACCCCGGCCCGGGCCAGCCTGCTCACCGGTTACGCCCCCTTCCGACACCGCCTCCTCGCCAACTACGAACGGAACGTCGGATTCGCCGAGGACCTCGCCGACGACCAGTTCACCTTCACCACCCCGCTCACCGAGGCCGGCTACCGGCTCGGACTGATCGGCAAATGGCATACCGGAGTACGGCGCCTCCCGGCCGACTTCGGATTCGAGGGGCCCTACCTGCCGGGCTGGCACAACCCCGTCACCCACCCCGACTACCTCGACTACCTCGACGCCCGCGGACTTCCGCCGTACGCGATCACCGACCCGGTCCGCACCAGGCTCCCCGGCGGCGGCCCCGGACCGCTGCTCGCGGCCCGGCTGCGACAGCCCGTCGAAGCGACCTTCGAACACTATCTGGCGACCCGCGCCATCGAACTCCTGCACCGCTGGGCCGACGAGGACGCCGCCGACGGCACAGCCCGCCCGTTCTTCCTCGCCACCCACTTCTTCGGCCCCCATCTGCCCTATCTGCTGCCCGACGCCTACTACGACCTGATCGACCCGGCGACCGTACGGCTCCCCGAATCCCTCGCGGAGACCTTCGAGAACAAACCCCCGGTCCAGCGCAACTACAGCGCCCTCTGGGGGCACGACAGCCTCACCGAGGACGAGTACCGCAAGCTGATCGCCGCCTACCACGGCTATGTCGCCCTGATCGACCACCAGATCGGCCGGATCCGGGGCGCCGTCGCGGACCTCGGACTCGACGCCTCCACCGCCGTGCTCTTCACCGCCGACCACGGCGAGTTCACCGGCTCGCACCGGATGCACGACAAGGGGCCGGCGATGTACGAGGACGTCTACCGCATCCCCGGACTGCTCCGGGTCCCCGGAGCCCCCGGGGGAGTGGTCCGCCCGGAGTTCGCCACGCTCACCGATCTCACCGCCACGATCCTCGACCTCGCGGGCTGCGACCCCGCGCCCGCCGTCGACGGGCGCAGTCTGCTGCCGCTCACCGGCGGCGGCCCGGCCCCCGACTCCTGGCCGCGTCATGTGGTCGGCGAGTTCCACGGCCACCACTTCCCCTATCCGCAACGCATGCTCAGGGACGCCCGCTTCAAGATCGTGGTCAATCCCGAGTCGCTGTGCGAGCTGTACGACCTCGACCACGACCCCCATGAACTCCGCAACGCCTGGGACGATCCGGCCCTGCGCGACGACCGCGACCGGCTGGTCCGGAGCCTGTACCGGCTGCTGGTCGAACGCGGGGACAACTTCCACCACTGGATGGCGGCCGTCCTCGACACCGGCGGTCCGCCCGGTGACACCTCCCTCGGCTCCTTCGAGTCCGCCGCCGGAGCGGAGCCCGGAGCGGTTCCCGCCGTACCGGAGGACGCATCCCCCGCCCCCCGCCCGCTGCCCGCCCCGGAAGGACACCGCGCCCATGTCTCCCGAACCCCGTGACCCCGCCTCCCGCCCCGGCCGCAGAACCCTGCTGAGAACGGCGGCCGGTACCGCCGCCGTCACCGTGGCGGGCGGGCTCGCCGCCGCCCCGGCGGCCGCCCGCGAACTCCCCCGCGGCCCGCGCCGCCGCAGATCCCCCGCACCCCTGCCGGTGGCCGGGACCACCGTCGTGTGGTGGTCCTCCGACGGCCCCCCCGATCCGGCGTCCGACCCGGTCGCCTTCGCCGCCGCCGAGCTGGCCCGCTACCTCGGACGCATCACCGGACGGCCGCTCCCGCGGCACCGCGCGGACCGGCCGGGCCGGGGCGTGGCCCTGCTGCCCGCGTCCGCCGCGCCCGTCGAGCAGGGTGTCCCCGCCGCCCTCGCCGCGGCCGGGGACAGCCTGCTCGCCGGCCGCGGCGAGGACGCGCACGCCGTCGTCGTGGGACCCGCCGGAGCACTCGCGGCGGGCCGCGGCCCGCGGGCCGTGCTGTACGCCGTCTACGCACTCCTCGAACGCGCCGGAGTCCGGTTCTTCGCCCCCGCCTTCCCCTCCTACCAGGGCCGCGCGGAGCGGGTACCGCACCATCCGTCCCTCGTCCTGTCCGGCACCCACGGCACCGTCGAGGAACCCGCCTGGACCTGGCGGCGCAAGTACGTCGAGGAGGGCACCAGCCACACCGCCGAAGGGCTGGTCCTGCTGCTCGACTGGATGGCGAAGAACCGGCTCAACACCCTCGTCCACCCCTCCGACTACAACCACTGGTCCGTGATCACCTGGGACCGGGTCCGGTCGGCCGTGGCCCCCGAGGCGGCCCGGCGCGGCATCGTCGTCGAGGTCGGCGGCCACGGCTACGAGAGCTTCCTGCCCCGCGAGCGGTACCCCGCCTACTACACCGGCGGCGCGAGCGTCTTCGACGTCCACAACCCCGACGCCCTCGACGCCTACGTCCGGGCCGTCGTCGCCCATCTCGCCGCCCGGCCCGAGATCACCGTCTTCGACTGCTGGCCCCCGGACACGGCGACCTGGCCCGCCGGGGCGGTTGCCGCCTTCGGAACGGTCGCCAACGCGGAGGCGCATGTGGTGAACACCCTGCGCACCGCACTGGCCACGGCCCTGCCCGGGGTACGGGTGGAACGCATCGCCTACGGCGCGGCCATCGCCCCGCCCACACCCGGCCGGGGCTTCCACCCCGAAGTGCTGATCGACTTCGCCCCGTACGAACGCACCTACCAGCACGCCGTCGACGATCCCGCCTCCGCCGCCAACGCCCCGCTCGCGGCGCTGCTGCGGTCCTGGTCCGAAGCGGCCGAGGGGCCGCTCGCGGTCTACGACTACAACCGCCGCTACCGGTGGCGGTCGCTGCCGGTCCGCCCGCTCGGGATCCTGGCCGCCGACGCCCGCTTCTACGCCTCCCTCGGCATCGACGGACTGGGCTCCTACGCGGAGCCCGCCGACTGGCTGCCCTTCGAGGCGGTCCACCTCTTCTCGGCACGGCTCGCCCGCGACCCCGGAACCGACCCGGACCACTGGCTGGCCGGATATCTGGCCGACCGCTTCGGCTCCGCCGCCGGACACCTCGCCGACTACTACGCCCGGACCACCGCCGACCCCGACGGATTCACCGTGCCCGCCTACGCCTCGGCCGCCGAGACCGGCTACCGGGCCGCCGCGGCGGCGCTCGACCGGGCCCTGACCGTGCTCGCCGGACGGGAGGAGTACCCCGTCGCCGCGCTGCTCAGGTCCCATATCGACCTCGCGCTCGCCGATGTGGCGATCACCACGGCACCGACCGCAGCCGCCCGCACCACCGCCCGCGCCGCCTACCGGACCCTCCTGGAGGAACACCGCTTCCGCGGGCTCGTCCTCCAGGACATCCGGTCCGTCCAGCGCTGGGGCGGCACCCTCGCGCACCGGGACGGGCACGCCGTCTACCGGCTCCCCGCCCACGCCGCCCCCGTCGAGAGCGGGCTGACCGTCGCCCGCGGCGGCTCGGCCACCGTCCGGCTGCGGGCGCAGGACGTCGACTGGCGCGGACACACCGTGACCTGGAGCGCAACGGCGCCCCCGGGGCTGGTCCCCGGCACGGTCTCCGGGACGCTCGCCCCCGCCGGAGCCGCGGACGCCGTCCACCGGCTCGTCCTCACGGCGTCCGCCTCCCTCACCCCCGGCAGCCGTACCGTCACCTTCACCTTCCGCACCGAGGACGGCACCGTGCTGCCCCCCGCCCGCCTCACGGTGACCGTGATCTGACGGCGATCCGGCGGTGATCCGACGGTGATGGACACAAGGGGCGCCGGGCGGACCGCCTTCAAAGGTGATGTGCAGCTCACCCGGCACCCCTTGAATCATGGGTGGATCAGGTGGTTAGCATATGAGCGCCACCTAGCTCGAAAGAGAAGTGCCTGTGACTGTCATCGAGGATTCGTTCACCAACTGGAAGAACCGTGAGGAGATCGCCGAGTCGATGATCCCGATCATCGGGAAGCTGCAGCGCGAGCGGGATGTCACCGTCCTGCTGCACAGCCGCTCCCTGGTGAACAAGTCGGTGGTCAGCATCCTCAAGACCCACAGGTTCGCCCGGCAGATCGCGGGCGAGGAGCTCTCGGTCACCGAGACCATGCCGTTCCTCGAAGCACTGACCACGCTCGACCTCGGTCCCTCCCAGATCGACCTCGGCATGCTCGCCGCCACCTACCGGGCCGACAGCCGCGGACTGTCCGTCGCCGACTTCACCGCCGAAGCGGTCGCCGGCGCCACCGGCGCCAACAAGATCGACCGCCGCGAACCCCGCGACGTCGTCCTCTACGGCTTCGGCCGCATCGGCCGGCTGGTCGCCCGGCTGCTCATCGAGAAGGCCGGCTCCGGCAACGGACTGCGCCTGCGGGCCGTCGTCGTCCGCCGCGGCGCCGGACAGGACATCGTCAAGCGCGCCTCGCTGCTGCGCCGCGACTCCATCCACGGCCAGTTCCAGGGCACGATCACCGTCGACGAGGCGAACGACACCATCGTCGCCAACGGCAACGAGATCAAGGTGATCTACTCCGACGACCCGGCGAAGGTCGACTACACGGAGTACGGCATCAAGGACGCCATCCTCATCGACAACACCGGCCGCTGGCGCGACCGCGAGGGGCTCTCCAACCATCTGCGCCCCGGTATTGCCAAGGTCGTCCTGACCGCCCCGGCCAAGGGCGACGTCCCCAATGTCGTGCACGGCGTCAACCACGACATGATCAAGCCGGACGAGCAGATCATCTCCTGCGCCTCCTGCACCACCAACGCGATCGTGCCGCCGCTGAAGGCGATGGCCGACGAGTACGGGGTGCTGCGCGGCCACGTCGAGACGGTCCACTCGTTCACCAACGACCAGAACCTGCTGGACAACTACCACAAGTCCGACCGGCGGGGCCGCTCCGCGCCGCTCAATATGGTGATCACCGAGACCGGGGCCGCGTCCGCCGTCGCCAAGGCGCTGCCCGATCTCCAGGCCCGGATCACCGGCAGCTCCATCCGGGTCCCCGTACCGGACGTGTCCATCGCCATCCTCAGCCTCCGGCTGGAGCGCGAGACCACCCGCGAGGAGGTCCTCGACTACCTCCGCGAGGTGTCGCTGACCTCGCCGATGAAGCGTCAGATCGACTTCACCACGGCGCCCGACGCGGTCTCCAGCGACTTCATCGGCTCGCGCCACGCGTCGATCGTCGACGCCGGGGCCACCAAGGTCGAGGGCGACGACGCCATCCTCTACCTCTGGTACGACAACGAGTTCGGCTACTCCTGCCAGGTGATCCGGGTCGTCCAGCACGTCTCCGGAGTCGAGTACCCGACCTTCCCGGCACCGGTCGCCTGATCGCCTGATCCGGTGAACCCGCGATGACCGGGGCCGTTCCGGGGAGCACAGCCGGCTCCCCGGAACGGCCCCCGCACGTGCGGGGCTTGTGCGCCTGCTACTGCTCCGCCGGGCGCGGCGCGGGCAGCGCGGACCCGGTGGTACGGCGGCCCGGCTCCCGGTCGTGCGCGGGCAGGGCCGCCATCGCCGCGGGCTCCAGCCACGAGAGCACCGTGGTCAGCACCCGCATCGTCCGGGCCAGATCCTCCCGTCCGACGATCCGGTCGATCTCCCGCTGAAGTCCGGAGATCACCCCGTGGACCTTCCCCTCCAGCTCCCGCCCGGCCTCGGTGAGCGTGATCACCTGGCGCCGGCCGTCGGTCGGATCGGGGGAGCGGCCCACCAGCCCGGACCGCTCCAGATCGCTGATCAGCAGCGTCCCGGACGGCCGGGCCAGCGCCAGCGAGGTGACGAAGTCGTGCTGGAGCATCCGCCCGTCCGGAGTGCGCCAGAGCCGCACCAGCGCGGCGGCTTGGGCGTAGGTGACACCGTGCGGCCGCAGCGCCGCCGAGAGCCGGTCCTGGACCAGCCGGGCGGTCAGCGTCAGCAGACCGCTGAGGTGGTTCTCGGATCCGCGGAACAGTGCGTCGGTGTGGTTCTCCACCCGGCTCAGGCTACCTTCCTGCGGGCCCGCCAACTGGCCGACTGACTGTGCCGCTCCACCATCACCACGTCCTCGCAGCCGAGTTCGGCGAGCAGTTTCGGATGGTCCGTACGGGAGTACTCCAGCATGAAGGGCTCCACGTTGTTGCGGACCATGCCCTCGCGCTGCCGCCAGTCGCGTTCGTTCTCCGGGATGGCCCAGTCGAAGAAGCCGAGGAAGCCGCCGGGGGCGCAGACCCGGACCATCTCCGAGACCGTCCGGCGGATCTGGTAGGCGGGCATCTCGTGGAGGAGATGCGATTCGTGGACCACGTCGAAGCTGCCGTCGTCGAACGCCGACAGGTCACCGGCGTCCATATGGTAGAAGCTGACGTTGCGGATCCCCAGCTCGTCGGCGCGGCGCCGGGCCCAGCGCAGCACCGAGGGCGACAGGTCCACCCCGACGACCTCGGCCTCCGGGAAGACCTGGGCGTAGACGAAGGCCGTCGCCCCCGTCCCGGCGCCCACTTCCAGGATCCGCCGCGGGCGCACCCCCCGGTCCAGTACCTGGCTCTCGACCCACCACCGGATCTGTTCGCGCTTGCCGAGCGGGAAGTCCTCCGCCATCCGCTCCAGCCGGTACCCCATGGAGGGGTGCATCCAGTGCAGCCCCTTCATATGGTGGACCGGGTTGGCGATGTAGTACGCGGGGAAGTCGGCCGGCCGCCGCCGGCCGGGGGCCAGCAGATCCGACAGATCGCCCGGACCGGTCGCCTTCGGGGCCCGGCGCATCTCCCAGCGGATCACCGCCCGGGAGAGCCTGGGGTGCTTCTTCGCCAGCCGCAGCGAGAGCAGGGTGGGCCGCCAGCCCTCCGGCAGCGGCGGGCGGGTGCGGGGCGGAGGCGGTGCGCCGCCGGGCTTCGTGGTCTCAGGCATCGGTCGCCTCCGGGTCGGGGACGTATCGGGGTTCGTCCGGGTAGCGCGGGGTGTCCGGGTCTTCGAGGTTCTGCTCTTCGACGCACCGTTCGTTGGGCGCCTGGAGCTTGATGATGTTGTGGTCGGGGTCGAGCAGGGTGAGGAGCCTTCCGTACTGTCCGTTGAACTCGGGGGTGAAGTACGGGACGTCCATGGCCTGCAGATGGGCCCGGACCGCGTCGAGGTCGTCGACCTGGTAGGTGACGGAGACCGGGGTGTCCCAGACGTCCGCGGGCCGTCCCTTGGGCAGCCCCCGGCCGGTGATCTCGACACGGCGGTTGTCCGGTCCGACCAGGACCGCCATCCGGAAGGGGCGGTTCGGGACCCGGATCGGGATGTCGAACTCCAGCTTGAAACCGAGGACGTTGCGGTACCAGCGGACCGCGCGCGGCTGGTCCACGGAGCGGATGGTGATCATGCTGGTCCGCCAGAGGACGGGGGCGTCGCCCTGGCCGGGCTCCCGGGTCAGCCAGGCCGGCGCAGCCACCGCCGCCCCGGGCGGCGCACCGGCCGGGGCCCCGGCGCCGCTCATGAGCCCGCCGCCCGGCGCCGGGCGTCCGCCGCCCGGTGCGTGGCCTCCGGACCCAGATAGTCCGCGGCCAGCGGGGTCAGGATGCGGTCGAAGAAGGCGTCCCGCTCGGCCCGCCACTCGCCCGCCGCGGCGTCGGGGACCGGATACGATTCGGCGGCTCCGGCCGGGAGCGTGCCGTTCTCGGTGAGCAGGTGCTCCAGGACCCGGATCCGGTCGCGCTGGACGTAGATCTCGCCCGCCAGGGCCAGCACCATGCCGAGGAGTTTGTCGACCGCGGGGTCCTCGAAGAAGACCATCTGGCCGTCCGTGATGCCTGCGGGGTTCTTCATACCGGCTTCCTTCCCGTGACCAGGCGCCAGCCGCCGGCCCGGGCCCGGCGCGGGTCCGGGGGCGCGGCGGAGCCGTACGCCTTCTTGTCCCCGTGCCGGAACGCGTCCACCACGGTGGTGGTGACCTCCGTATAGCCCGCGTCCACGAGGGGCTTCTCCAGATCGGCCCTGAAGAAGTCGGACATAAACGGCTCGTTGTTGATGTGGGCGTGCCAATCCATCATGAACAGGCCGTAGGTGGTGGGCAGTTCGCCCGCCGTGTAGATGGCGAACCGGCCGCCGGGCGCCAGCAGCCGGAAGCTCTCCCGGACGATTGCGGCGATATGGTCCGCGGGCATCTCGTGGAAGATCATCGTCGAGGTGGCCAGCTCGAACGAACCGCTCTCGAAGCCGGTGTCGGCCGCGTCCTTCTGGACGAAGCGGATCGGCAGTCCCCGCTCCCCGGCCTTCAGATGGGCCCATGCGAGGAAGGGGGCGGCCAGATCGACCCCGATGACCTCGGCGCCGGGGAAGGTCTCGGCGAGCCCGAAGGTGCCGTCGCCGGTGCCGCAGCCCAGGTCGATGATCCGCCGGTAGTCGCCCCGGGGCAGTGCCTCGGTCTTCGCCCGGTGGATGGAGCCCACGTTCTCCAGCCCGGCGAAGTGGATCCGGGTCCCGAAGTCGTAGACCGGCCCGTCGAGGTCGTCCTGCCAGTAGCCGCCCTTCTCCAGATGGTAGTCGGTATCGGCGTAGTACGCGGGCATCGGCAGCTCCGGGTCCAGCTCGGGCCCGTCGCCGGAGGCCATACGCTCCGTCAGCTCCTCCCGGCGGGACTCGATATAGGCGTGGGTGCCGTGCGGTCCGTACTTCATCAGCAGCTGGGTGTGCCGCTGCAGGTACATGAAGTACCGGAAGAGCGCGGAGTCCTCGATGACCTCGCCGATCTCGGTGGTCTCCGCGGGCGCCCGGCCGTGCTCGGCGGCCCAGTCCTCCGCACGGGCGTCGAACAGGTCGAGCAGCGGGTGGTGGAGTTTGGCCCAGCCGATGCGCAGGCCGAGGTAGAAGTCCAGATAGGCGCGTTCGGTGCCCGTGACGGGCTCGTCGTTCAGTCCCAGCATGGGAGTCCTTTCGCAGACGGTGCGGTGGTACGGGACGGGGGCGCGGGTCGGGGTTGCGGGGCCGGTCAGCCTCCGATGCGGATACCGCGGAGGTTGAGCCGGCCGAGCGTCAGTGCCTTCTCGTCCACCCCGCTGATCTCGGCCCGGGTGGCCATCAGCAGTTCGGGGTAGACGGGCGGCAGCTCGACGGCGTTCTCGGTGAGTGCGCGGTTGAGCCGGGCGGCGATCCGGGCGCGTTCGGCCTCCGGGGCGGTGCCGAAGAGCCGGACGAAGTCCCGGTCGTAGGCGGCGTCGCGGTAGCCGGGGTTCTGCCGGGACGCGGTGCGGTAGACGGTGAACTGGGAGAGCGGCATCACACCGCCGACCAGGCCGTACTCCTGGACCGTGAGGGACATGTCGTAGTCCCGGACCAGCCAGCGGCGGTTCCAGTTGGCCGGGTCGGCCACATCGAGGCTGACCTTGAGACCGAGCCGGCCCCAGTTCTCGGCCAGCACCTGGGCGATGTCGCGGGCGGCGCCGCTGGTCGACACCATGATCCGGAAGGTGGTGTTCCGGGGGATGCCGGAGCGGGTCAGCAGTTCGGCGGCCCGGTCGAGGTCGGCCCGATCCGGATAGGGCCGGTAGTCCGCTTCATGGCCGGTGACCAGCGGGCCGAGGGGGCCCTGCGCGGTACGGGCCCGGCCGTGGAAGACGGCCTCCCGGACGCCTTCGCGGTCCATGGCGAAGGCCAGGGCGCGCCGGAAGTCCGGCCGGTCGAAGGGCCGGCGGGTCAGGTTCATCATGGCCCGTACGCCGCCGGTGCCCTGGACCGCGTGGAGCCGTAGCGAGGTATCGCGCCGGATGCCCGCGACATCGACGGGCTGTACCCCGGTGGCGATATGGATCCGGCCTTCCCGCAGATTGACCAGCCGGGTGGACGGGTCGGGTACGGAGGTCATCTCGATGGCCCGCAGCGCGGGCTTCTCGCCCCAGTAGCCGTCGAAGCGGACCATCCTCATCGACTGGCCGGTGACGACCTTGTCGATCCGGAACGGGCCGGTGCCCACCAGCTCGGCCTTCTCGGCCATGAAGTCCTGGTGGCTGACGGGGATCCGGGCCAGCTGGTCGGGCAGGATCCCGTACGGCATGCGCAGTTCGATCCGGACGGTCGTCGGGTCGACGGCGACGGCCTGTTTGAACCAGGGCGAGAGCAGCGACAGGAACTGACTCCGGCCCCGGCTGCCGGGGATGAAGTTGAGTCCGGCGGCTATGTGCTCGGCCGTCAGCTCGTCCCCGTTGTGGAAGCGGACGCCCGGACGGAGCCGGACGGTCCAGGAGACCCCGCCGGGTCCGGCCGCGGGCGGCGCGGCGGCGAGCTGGGGGACGAGCTTTCCCGCGGTGTCATGGGTGTAGAGGGCGTCGGTGGCGGGTTCGGTCACCCAGCGGACGTTCTGCGAGTTGGAGTAGAGGGGGGCGTAGCCGACGGGGATCTCGAAGAGCCCGACGGACAGGGTGCCGGAGCCGGATCCGCTGCCCCCGGAGTCGGGGTCGGTACAGGCCGCGACGGCGGCCCCGGCGGCGATCGCCGAGGCCGTCCGCAGCAGATCGCGGCGGCTGGGACGGCGGGTGGGGCCGATGGATCTCCTGGTGGTGGACGTGGTCATGACGGGCTCCTTGTTCGGGGTCGGCGGCCGTCAGGCGGTCAGATGGCAGGCGGCGGTATGGCCGGGGGCGATGTCGACGGCGTCGGGGCGGGCCCCGGCGCACTTCTCGACGGCGTGCGGGCAGCGGGTGCGGAAGCGGCAGCCGCTGGGCGGATCGACCGCGGACGGTACGTCCCCGGTGAGCGGCAGCAGGGTCCGGCGGCGGCGCGGATCGGGTACGGGGACGCTGTCGAGCAGCGACCGGGTGTAGGGGTGGGCGGGCCGGTCGAAGACCTCGTCGGCATCGCCGGACTCCACGACATGCCCCAGGTACATCACCAGCACCTCGTCGGCGAGCAGTCTGGCCACGTCGATCTCATGGGTGATCAGCAGATACGTCAGCCCGAGGTCGTCGCGGAGATCGCAGAGCAGATTGACCAGACCGGCCTTGACGCTGACGTCGAGACTGGCCGTCGGCTCGTCGAGGACGAGGACCCTCGGCTCGGCGGCGAGCGCCCTGGCGATGGTGACCCGCTGGAGCTCGCCACCGGAGACGTCGGCGGGGTAGCGGTCGAGGAATTCGGCAGGCAGGGAGGTCAGTTCGAGCAGCTGCCGGATCCGGGCGGCGCGGCCCCGGGCGTCGAGGTCGCGGCGGTGGATGCGCAGCGGCTGGTCGAGGGCGTGCCCGATGGTCTTGCGCCGGTTCAGGGCCGACCAGGGGTTCTGGGCGACGAGCTGGATCCGCCGCTCCCCGGTCACGGTGATGGTGCCGGAGGTGGGGCTCAGCAGCCCGAGGAGGAGTTTGGCCACGGTGGACTTGCCGCAGCCGGATTCTCCGATCACGGCGAGCGTCCGGCCGCCGTCGATGCGGAAGCCGACGTCGTCGACGGCGTGGACGGTACGGGTGCCCCGGCCGCGCAGCCGGGGGCCGCCGTGACCCCGGAGGGTGAAGTGCTTGGTGAGGCCGGCGGCCTCGACGACCGCGGTCATGCCGCGTCCTCCTCGGCGTGGTGGCAGCGGACCAGGGATCCGGCGACCGTGCGGAGCGCGGGCACCTGTTCGCCGCAGACGGCGTCCGCACGCGGACAGCGGGGCGCGAACGCGCAGCCGGGGATCCGGTTGGCCCCCGCCGCCGAGCCTTCGATCACCTTGATCCGCTCGCCGCGGGTGTAACGGCTGGGCAGGGCGCGCAGCAGCGCCCGGGTGTAGGGGTGGCGGGGCGCGTCGAAGAGTGCACCGACCGGCGCGCTCTCCACCAGCCGCCCCGCGTACATCACCCCGGCCCGGTCGCAGATCTGGGCGATGACACCGAGGTCGTGGCTGACGAACACGATGCCGATGCCGAGCCGGTCCCGCAGATCCAGCAGGAGCCGCAGCACCTGGGCCTGGACCGTCGCGTCGAGGGTGGTGGTCGGCTCGTCGGCCAGGAGCAGCGCGGGGCGGCGGGCGAGGGCGGCGAGCATGATCAGCAGCCGTTGGAGCTGGCCGCCGGAGAATTCGAAGGGGTAGCCGTCGAGCCGTTCGGCGACGGCCCGCAGACCGACCTGGTCGAGGAGTTCGGTGACCTCGGCGGGGTCGCGGTCCCCGAGGAACCAGCGCAGTTGCTTGCGCAGCGGGGTGACCGGGCTGAGGGAGGTCATGGGGCGCTGCGGTACGAGTCCGATGCCGGTGCCGCGGACCGAACGCAGCCCGGCGGCGTCGAGCCGCAGGAGGTCGGTGTCCCGGAACCGCAGGGTGGTGGCATCGGTGACGGCGACGGACGGCAGCAGTCGCATGATCGCGGAGAGGACGGTGCTCTTTCCGCTGCCGGACTCCCCGACCAGGCCGAAGATCTCACCGGGTTCGAGCCGGAAGGAGACGTCGCGGACGGCGGGCACCGGCCCCCGCGCGGTGTCGAAGACGACGCTGAGATCCTCGACCTCCAGCAGCGGCGCGGTCCGGCCCGGTTCCCAGGGCCTGCCGTTGCGGGCCCGCTCCCCGGCCGTGGGACCGATGGTGGGACCGGCCGGGTCCCCGACCGTGCGACCGGCGGCGGGCCCGCCCCGGCCCGTGCGGTTCTTCATCAGCGCTCTCCTCGGTCGAGCAGATCGTTGGCGCCGTCGCCGAGCAGGCCGAAGCCGACCGTGGCGACGAGCAGGACGAGACCGGGCATGACGCAGTACCACCAGGCCCCGGCCATCAGATAGCGGGTGGCGTCCGCGATGACCCCGCCGAGCGTCGGCGTCGGCGGCTGCACGCCCACCCCGAGGAAGCCGAGGGCGCCCTCCGCGAAGACCGCGACCGCCATCCAGAGGCAGCTCTGCACGATGACCGGCGGCAACACGTTGACCAGCAGCTCGTTGCCGATGATCCGGCGGCGGGGGACCCCGAGCAGCCTCAGCGCCGAGATGTAGTCCTCCTGTACTTCGGCGAGGGTCGCGGCCCGGGCGACCCGGGCGAAGTAGGGCGTCGCGGCGATCGCGATCAGCAGCACGATCTTCCCCGCCGCGCCGATCTCGACCGGACCGAGATGGAAGGAGGTGACGCCGGTGATCCCGAGGACGACCATCGCGAAGACGAACAGCGGCACGGTCTGGATCGCCTCGAAGATCCGCATGATCAGTTCGTCGGGCCAGCGCCCGGCGCAGTATCCGGCGGCGATGCCCAGCGGCAGGGCGACCAGCAGTCCGATGCCGACGCTGAAGACGGCCACCAGCACCGAGACCCGGGCCCCGGACGCGACCCGGGACAGCAGATCGCGGCCGAGGTGGTCGGTGCCGAACCAGTGGGCGGCGGAGGGGCCTTCGAGCGGTGCCCCGGTCCGGGCCAGCGGATCGGGGGTGAACAGCGGACCGAAGGCCGCGAAGAGCAGATAGCCGGTGACGAGGGCGACACCGAGGACGGTGAGCGCCTTGATGTGGCGGCCCTTGACGACGATGCGCCGCCGGGGGCGGGACCGGGTGCGGACCTGGGGCTGGATGATCGTGGTCATGGCTCAGGCACCTGCGAATTTCTGCCGTACGCGAGGGTTGAGCGCCGCGTAGAGGATGTCGACGATCAGATTGGCGAGCAGGAAGAACACCGCGAGGGCGAGCGTGGCGCCGACCGCGAGGGGATAGTCCTGGCGGCGGATCCCGTCCACCAGCAGCCGCCCCATTCCGGGCAGGTTGAAGAGGTTCTCGATCAGGACGGAGCCGCTGAGCATGACCCCGACCAGCTGTCCGACGACCGCGGTGGTCGGCAGCAGCGAGTTGCGGAAGGCGAGGGAGTGGTTGATGCGCCGTTCGGACAGGCCCATGGCGTGGCCGAAGCGGACGTAGTCGGTACGGACGGCTTCGAGCATGGACACCCGCAGGGTGCTCGCGGTGACGCCGAAGGTGCCGAGCCCGAGCACGAACGCGGGCAGGACCAGGGCCCGGAGGTGGCCCAGGGGGTCCTCGCTGAAGCCGACCCAGCCGCTGGACGGCAGCACCCCCGGCAGATAGAGCCCGAAGAGCAGGATCAGCAGGGCGCCCAGCCAGAAGCTGGGGACGGCGATGGAGAGATTGCCCATCACCCGCACGGCGGCGTCCGCGGCGGTGTCGCGGCGGGCGGCCGCGAACCGGCCGGCGAGCAGCGCCAGCGGAATCCAGAACGCCAGCGAGACGGCGGTCAGCTCCAGGGTGACCGGCAGCCGGAGCATCAGCTCGTCGACCACGGGCTCCCCGGTGAAGATGGAGTCCCCGAGGTCCCCGGTCAGGATCCGGCCCAGCTCCGCCGCGTACTGGACGAACAGCGGCCGGTCGAGGCCCAGTTCCCGTTCCACCTGGGCGATCTCCGCCTCGGTGGCGTCGGCTCCCACGATCAGATAGGCCGGGCTGCCCGGCGCCATCCGCATGAGGAAGAAGACGAGGGTCAGGACGATGAGGAGGACCACCGCCATGGCGGCCGCCCGGCGCAGTACATGGCCTGCCAACGGAACCTCCCTTCGAGGGCCGGGCCGCTCACCGCGGGCCGGGTGCGGACGGTGTCTGCCGCTGTGTGTAGTGGTCCCGGAAGACGCGGTAGGCGGCGACCAGCTCCGGATCGTGCTCCTCGGAGCCCTCGGGCCGCAGCAGCCCGAACCGGAACACGCCCTCGCCGCGCTCGTTGTGGACCATCACCCAGTACTCGGGCTTGCCCGAGTGCCGGCCCGGGCCCTCGCCGAACTGCAGACGCCACCGGGTGCGCCGGGAAAAGTGCAGTTCGGGGCCTTCGAAGTAGTTGACGTACCGCTCGCTGACCTGCCAGTCCGTGAAATGGACCTTCGCCTCGGCCATCGCCTCGCCGGTGCTGCCGCCGAAGACCGCCAGATGGACCCGGCCGAGCCGCCGGAGGTCGAAGAGGAAGTCGACGATGTTCACGGACGGGGTGACCGCGTCGAACGCCTCCGCCGGGGCCAGTTCGCCGTCGAGCACCTCCAGGGCCCGGCCCGACTGATCGTGGCGCCCGACGAGTTCGGCGACGACGGCGGCCACATCGGCGCGGGTCACCTTCCCCCGCGCCAGGCCCTCGCCGAGGACGACCCGCCCGGTGGGTTCGGCGTCGGTGAGCCCGCCCGGCCGCAGGACGCTCCAGTCCAGTCCGCTGCCCGCCAGATGAGCCTCCGCCTTCGCCTTGATCTCCAGGTACGGCCGCAGGAATTCGGGCGCCCGCCCGGGAGCGTCCGTGCCCTTGGAGGTGACGAGGACGAACCGCCGTACCCCCTGCCGTACACAGGCGTCGACGAGCGCGCAGCAGCCGGTGTTGTCGAGCCGTTCGGCGTCCTCCACCGCACCACCGCCCGGCCCGGCCAGCCAGACCACGGCATCCGCACCGGCCACGGCCAGGTCCAGTTCGCCGGGGTCCGCGGCGGCCAGATCGCAGCGGTGGGCCTCGGCGCCGGGCACCGGCCCTTCGGAACGGGTCAGCGCCCGGGTGGCGTGCCCGGCGGCAGTGAGCAGCGGGATCAGCCTGCGGCCGGTACGGCCGGTGGCTCCCGCGAGGACGATCAGCATGGTGACTCCAGGTCTGGGGATCCGGATGGGGGTGGGGTGGGCGGTGGGGCCGGGGGAGTGCTCAGAACTCGTAGCCGGGAGGCGGCCCCGGCTCGGTGGACGTCCATACGCTCTTGGTCCAGGTGTAGAGGCGGACGGCGTCGGGGCCGCCCTCGCGGCCGTACCCGGACCGGCCGACCCCGCCGAACGGCACGCTGTCGGAGAGCATCCGGTAGGTGTTCAGCCAGACCGTGCCCACGCGCAGCCGGGCCGCCATCCGGTGGGCGCGACCCAGGTCGCCGGTCCAGACCCCGGCGGCGAGCCCGAAGTCGGTGGCATGGGCCAGTTCCAGGGCCTCCTCCTCGGTGTCGAACGGCATCGCCGCCAGTACGGGGCCGAAGATCTCCTCCCGCATCACCGTCATCTCCGGGGTCACTCCCGTGAACAGCGTCGGCGGTACGTAGAAGCCGCCCGCGAGGCGCTCGTCGTCCGGGACCGGAGCGGCCGCCTCACGTATCGCGCCCTCCGCGAGACCTGCTTCGATCATCCGCAGGGTCTTGTCCCGCTGCCCCGGGGTGACATGCGGCCCCACCTGCACGGACCGCTCCCGCGGATCACCGACCCGCAGCTCCGCCACGGCCTTGCGCAGCCGGGCGACGAACGGTTCGTACACCTCTCGCTGGACCAGCAGTCGGGAGCCCGCGATGCACATCTGTCCGGTGGCGCTGAACGCGCCCAGCAGTACGGAGGCCAGCGCCCCGTCCAGATCCGCGTCCGCGAAGACGATCTGCGGTGATTTGCCGCCCAGCTCCATCGCGGTCGGGGTGAGCCGGGCCGCCGCTTCGGCGGCGATCGCCCGCCCGGTGCTGTCGGCGCCGGTGAAGACGATCAGGTCGGCGCGCGGGTCCGACACCAGGGCCCGGCCGGTGTCCGCGTCTCCGGTGACGATCTGCGCCACGCCCTCCGGGAGCCCCGCTTCGAGGAGCACCTCCGCCAGCATCAGCGCCGTCAGCGGGGTCTCCTCGGCGGGTTTGAGGAGACTGACGTTGCCGAAGGCCAGCGCGGGGGCGATCTTCTTCGCGGCGAAGACATAGGGGACGTTCCACGGGATGATCCCGATCGCGACCCCGTACGGTTCACGGCGGGTGTACGTGTGGAAGGGGCCCGGTACGTCGAGGGTGTCCCCGGTGACCTTGTCCGCGAGCCCGCCGTAGTAGGCGAAGCAGGCGGCGGCGCGGGTGGCCTCGCGGCGGGTGTCCTTGAGGAGCTTCCCGGTGTTGAGGGTCTCGGCCCCGGCGAACTCCTCGACCCGGCTGTCCAGGAGTTCGGCGGTGCGCAGCAGGATCCGGCCGCGGCGTTCGGCGGGCATTCCGCGCCAGTCCGCGAGGGCGGTCCGGGCGGTGTCGTAGGCGGTGGCGACCGCGTCCGCGGTCATCCGCCCGACGCGCCGGACCGGTCGGCCGTCGATCGGGCTGACGATCAGGGAGTCCGCGGTCGCCGGCTCCGGCGGCCCGGGCTCGTCGCGGGAGTCGTCCGTGTCGTTGCCGGACCGGGCGGGAGCCGCGGGGACGGAGGTGGACGGTGCGGGGGTGGGCATATACGGGGTTTCCCTTCAGTGTTCGGCCAGCAGTCGGCCGGCGCCCTCGACCCGGTCGGTGATGCCGTGCTCGCGCAGCGCCGTCCAGAGGGTCGCCGTGTTGATCGCGACCACCGGCAGGGCGAGCCGCCGCTCCAGCTCCGCGGCGAGACCGGCGAACCAGAGGTTGGTGCCGACCTGCACGATCGCGTCGGGTGCGGTCGCCGCCAGCTCCTCGACGACGGGCACGATGTCCTCCTCGCCGACCTCCGCGATCTGGGTGGCCGAGGTGCAGAGCAGCGACCGCAGCCCGGTGACCGTGAACCCGGCTTCGGTGAAGTAGCGCCGTACCTCCGTGTCGTTGACCGGCCGATAGGGGCTGAGGACGGCGATCCTGCGGGCGCCCAGGGCCCGCAGCGCCCGGGTGCAGGCGGTGGATCCGGCGGTCACGGGCACCCCGGCCAGGGCGGCGACCTCCGATTCGTACGCCCGCGCCCCCTCGGTTCCGCCGTAGAAGGTGGGTGCCGACATGCCGAGCAGTACCCGGTCCGGCCGGCAGTCGAGCACCGAGCGGAGTGCGCCTGGCACCCCCCTGCGCACGTCGGTGAGGAGCCGGGTGGTGTCGTCGTCGCTGGCCACGGAGGGGGCGGGGACCGGCATCCGCCCGGTGTGGACGGTGACCCCGGGCGGGGCCAGCGACCGGTACTCGGCCTCCACGACCGTATTGGTGGACGGGACGAGGACCGCGAGCCTGGCCCGCTGCCCGCCGATCCTCAGCACGGCAGCAGTCCCTGTCCGCGGACCGCGCGCAGCATCGAGGCGTCGAGCAGCCAGTCGCGGGCCTTCGCCGGGTCGGCTGCGGTGGCGGCCAGTTCCGCCTGGGCGGCGCGCCTGCGCTCCGGGTCCTTCTCGCCCAGGGCGCGGGCATTGCGGTCGGTGATGACCTTGACGTATTCGAGTGCGGTACGGCGGCGGCGGTCCGCCCAGGAGTCGAGTGCCTCGTCCGTCCAGGGCGCGGATCCGTCCCGCACCCCGGCGGGCCGCAGCGCCGCCGCGAGGGCGAAGGCGTCGTGGATCCCGTTGTTCATGCCCATACCGCCGATGGGGCTGTTGATGTGCGCGGCGTCGCCGATCAGCAGCACCCGGCCGGCCCGGAAGCGTTCTGCGACCCGCTGGTGCACGGAGTAGAGCTGGTGGTGAAGGACGGTGTACGGCTCCGGACGGGCGACGACGCCCTGGAGCATCCGCTCCCACTCCGCCGGGTCGGTGACGTCCTCCCGTACGGGGAACAGCACCCGCCAGGCGTCGGGAGCCCGCAGCAGCACCACGTACTCGTCGGGGTCGGAGATGTAGGCGACTTTCGCCAGTCCTTCGAGATGGTCCTCGAAGCGGAAGTCGGTCAGCAGTACCAGATAGCGGTCCTCGTAGGTGAAGCCCTCGAATCCGATGTCCAGTGCCCGGCGGACGGCGCCGGGGGCGCCGCCCGCGTCGATCAGATGGCCGGCCTGGGTGACCAGGGGTCCGTCGGGGCCTTCGGCACGGACGACGGTCCCGTGGTCGTCCTGGGACACCCCGAGGACCCGGTGGCCGAAGCGGACCCGGTCCCCGAGCCGTTCGAGGAGCAGGGCGGAGAGCTTGTGCTGTTCGGCCTGGAGGCGGAAGGGGAAACCGGTGTCCCGGGCGAGGTGGGCGTGGTCGAAATCTGCGACGAGTCCGCGTTCGCGGTCCCGGTGCTGGTAGACGGGGGCCTTCAGGCCCTGGGCGATCAGCGGTTCGGCAAGCCCGACGCGGTGGAGGAGGTCGAGGGTCGGCGGATGGAAGGTGGAGGCCCGCGGCTGGGTGCTGATCGAGTCGGCGGCTTCGAACACCTCGACGGTCAGACCGTGTTCGGCGAGCAGGAGGGCGGTGGTCAGACCCACGGGGCCCGCACCGGCAACAAGGACATCTGGCATGATTGCCTCCCAGTTGTTAGGGGATAAAACAACTTTGCCGACAGGCCGTCAATACTTTTGGCCGAATGGGTCCGGCCGAAAAACGGGGGAATCGGGGTGGGAGCATGGCGCGAATGCGCCGTAGGGTCCCGGCCGTGCCGGATGGGTTCAGGTTCCGGAGAGCAGCCGCCGGGCGGAGCGCACCACTGCCTCGTCGATCAGTCCGCCGTCGGCGTCCAGGCCGACCGCGGCCCCTGAGGCCAGCGCCCGCTCATGCCGTTCGACCAGGTCACGGGCGCCCGCCAGTTGTCTCTCGGTGGGTGTGAACACCTCGTTGACGACGGCGAGTTGAGCGGGGTGGATACAGGCGCGGCCGCGGAACCCCAGGGCGCGGAATCCCAGGGTGGTCCGTCGCAGCGCCTCGGTGTCCCGGACGTCCGTGCTCACCGGTGCCGGGGGAGGCGGTAGTCCCGCGGCCGCCGACGCCAGCACGATCCGGGAGCGTGCGTAGAGCAGCTCCAGCCCCTCCGGGCCCGGTTCGGTGCCGAGTTCGGCCCGGAGGTCCGCCTCGCCGAGCTGGAGCCGGACCACCCGGGGCGCCCGGGCGATCTCCGGTGCCGCCAGCACGCCCGCCGCCGTTTCGACCAGGGCGACGATCCCGAAGGTGCCCGCGGCGAGTCCGTACCGCTCCTCGGCCGCCCCCAGCGGAGCCCCGAGCGCGGCCGGTCCCGCGGCCGCACCGGTCTTCGCCGCGACGACCCCGGCGACCCCGGGCACCGCCACGGCGGCGGCGTCCTCGATTCCGGCGGCCCCCGGATTCACCCGTACCCAGATCCTCGGACCGGCGCCGGGCGCATTCCGCGCCAGCCACTCCGCCGCGCTCCTGCGCGCCCCGGCCCGGGCGGGCGGCGGTACCGCGTCCTCCAGATCGACGATGATCTCGTCGGTCTCCAGGCCGAGGGCCTTGTCCAGCTTGCGGGGCGCATCGGCGGGAACGTACAGCGCGGATCTCACGGCCCGCTCCCGTTCCCCGGCCGGCCCGGGGCCGGCAGGTCAGTCGCGGCGCAGATAGCGGCCCGTGGGCTCATCCGCCACCTCCGGTCCGCCGTCACCGAGCCGGTACGCGATCCGCCCGCCGACCACCGTCGTCACCGGCCAGCCCCGGACCCGTACGCCCTCGAAGGGGCAGTGGTCCTGGCCCGACAGCAGCAGCTCGGCCCGGACCTCCTGCTCCAGTCCGGGATCGACGACCGTGAAGTCGGCGTCGTAGCCGACCGCGAGGCTGCCCTTGCGGCCCCAGAGGTTGTACGCCCGCGCGGGCCGGGCCGAAGCCAGTTCCGCGATCCTGGTCAGCGGGATGCCCCGGCGGTGGAACCCTTCGCTCAGCAGCACCGGATACAGCAGGGCGCTGCCGCCGAACCCCGGGCGGGCGGGCCACAGCTCGTCCCCCTTCTCCTCCTCCATACAGCAGGCGTGGTCGGAGGCGACCCAGTCGACGGATCCGTCGCGGACGCCCTCCCAGAGCCGTTCGGCGTCCCGGGCCGTACGGATCGGCGGATTCACCTTGCCGCCGAGACCGCCGCGGGCGTCCAGCGTCTCGTGGTCGAGACAGAGGTGGTGGAGGGTGACCTCGAACCGCATGTCGGTGCCGTGGTGGCGGCGGGCGGTGAGCGCCGACTCCAGCGCGTCCGCACTGGAGAGATGGAGCAGATTGACCCGGGCGCCCGCATGCGCGGCGAGCGTCGCCGCCTCCCCGATGGCGACCTGTTCGGTCAGCGGGGGCCGCCCGTCCGAGTAGGCCCGCAGATTCTGCGGCGCCCCGCTCGCCCGGACCCGTTCGATGAACACCCTCATCAGCTCGGCCTGTTCGCAGTGGAGCGAAAGGGAGAGCCGCAGTTCGGGGTGGTCCCGCTGGGTGCGGGCGAGCTGCTCCAGGATCAGATAGAGATGGCCGAGGTCGTACTCGTCCCCCATGGTGAACGAGCGGGCGTCCCGGCTGTTCGCCGCGAGGTCGAAGCCCTTGTAGAACATGTAGTACTTGAACGAGGTCACCCCGTGGTCCGCGACCAGGGACGGGATCTCGGTGATCTGGTCGACGGTCATCGGCGCCAGATGGAAGCCGTAGTCGGTGTAGGAGCGGCCCTGCACCGCGCCCAGCACCTCGGGAAAGATCTCCCGGTAGCTGCCGGTGCGGTTCAGATAGTGCTGCCCGGTACGGAAGTACGAGAGCACCGAGGTGACCCCGCCGACCAGGGACGAACGGGTCTCCTCGGCCGCATCGAGCCCGAGGTCGCGGTAGATCCCCAGATGGTAGTGGGCGTCGACGGCACCGGGGAGCACCACGCGGTCCCGGGCGTCGAGCACCTCGGCCGCTTCCGCGGTCGGCAGATCGTCACCGATCGCCGCGATCCGGCCGCCGGAAACGGCGAGGTCGGCGCGGACTTCGCCGTGGTACGGCACCACCAGAAGGCCGCCCTTGACGAGCAGGTCGTATCGAGTCATACGGATCGGGCCGGTCAGGGGGATCCGACCGGCCATCACCTCCTCCGGGATGAAGGGCCGCTACTGCCGGGCCTGTTCCAAAAAACGTAACGCCGTTCTACATTCAAGCGCCAGGGTCGTGAACGAGAATTCGTAACAGCGTTCCGCTCACCGGAACGGGCCCGCTCCACAGGAACAGCTCCGACCGCGGGAGGACCGATGGCACGACCGGCACCGCAGCCCCACCACGACCACGACTCCCCACCACCGCCCCCCGAACCGGCCCGGACCCCGGGCACCCGGCCGCCGCACCCCCCGGGCCCCCTGGCCGGAACCCTCGTCCTCGACCTCGCCACCCTCTTCGCGGGCCCCCTCGCGGCCACCGTCCTCGGTGACTTCGGCGCGGAGGTCATCAAGGTCGAACACCCCGCCAAGGGCGACCCGTCCCGCACCCACGGCCCGGCCAAGGACGGACACGGCCTCTGGTGGAAGATGCTCGGCCGCAACAAGAAGGCCGTCACCTGCGATCTCGGCACCGAAGAAGGCGCGGAGCTGCTGCGTGCGCTCGCCGCCGACGCGGACGTCCTCATCGAGAACTTCCGCCCGGGGACCCTGGAGCGCTGGGGCCTCGCCCCCGAGGAGCTCCGGCGGATCAACCCCCGGCTGGTGATCGCCCGGGTCACCGGCTTCGGCCAGTTCGGCCCCTACGCCCGCCGGCCCGGCTTCGGCACCCTCGCGGAGTCGATGAGCGGATTCGCCGCCGCCACCGGTGAACCCGACGGGCCGCCCACCCTGCCACCGTTCGGCCTCGCCGATGGAATCGCCGCACTGACCTGCGTCAACGCGATTCTGATGGCGCTACGGCACCGGGACACCGGCCAAGGCGACGGCCGCGGCCAGATCGTCGATCTGGCCATCATCGAACCGCTGGTCACCCTGCTCGGGCCCCAGCCGATGATCTGGGACCAGCTCGGCCGGGTCCAGGAACGCACCGGAAACCGCTCCGTCAACAACGCGCCCCGCAACACCTACCGCACCAGGGACGGCCGCTGGGTCGCCGTCTCCACCAGCGCCCAGAACATCGCCGAACGCGTGATGAGGCTCGTCGGCCATCCGCAGGTCATCGACGAACCCTGGTTCTCGGGCGGCGCGGGCCGCGCCGCCCACGCCGACCTCCTCGACGCCCACGTCGGTGACTGGATCGCCGCCCGCGACGCCGCCGAGGTGGTCGACGCCTTCGAAGCGGCCCAGGCGGCCGTCGCCCTCGTCTACGACATCCGGGACGTCTTCGACGACCCCCAGTACCGGGCCCTGGACACCGTCACCACCGTCGACGACCCCGACCTCGGACCCCTGCGGATGCAGAACGTCCTCTTCCGGCTCTCCGATACCCCCGGGTCGATCCGCAGCACCGGCGCCGCCGTCGGAGCCCACAACGCCGAGGTCTACGGCGAACGGCTCGGCCTCGGCCCCGACGATCTCGACCGACTCCATGCGAAGGGCGTCATCTGACGATGCGTACGATCGACCTCGCCCAGCCCCTGCGGCGCGGCATGCCCCAGTCGCCCAACCACCCCCCGTTCCGGATGGCCCTGGAACGCCGCCACGGCGATCTGCTGCGCCCCGACGGCGGCTCGGCCGCCAACGAGATCATCGTCATGGGAGGCCATGTCGGCACCCATGTCGACGCCCTCGCCCATGTCTCGCAGGACGGACTCCTGTACGGCGGACTGCGCCCCGCCGACATCAGCGACCATCTCGGTTTCGACGCACTCGGCATCGACACCTTCGAACCGTACGTGGGACGGGCCCTGCTCCTCGACATCGCAGCCGTACACGGAGTGCCGGTCCTCCCCGCCGGGTACGAGATCACCCCCGGCGACCTGGAACGCGCGGCTGCCGGACTCGAACCCCGGCCCGGGGACGTCCTGCTCATCGGCACCGGCTGGTCCCGGCACTGGGCCGACGCCACCGCCTTCATCGGCCGGGAGCAGGGGGTGCCGGGGCCGGGCGAGGCCGCGGGCCGCTGGCTCGCCGGGCACCGCCCCCGGGCCGTGGGCGGCGAGACCATCGCCTTCGAGCACCTCGCGCCCGGACAGGGGCACGCCACCCTGCCCGTCCACCGGATCCTGCTGGTCGAGTCGGGCGTCAACATCGTGGAGACGATGAAGCTCGACGAACTGCTCGACAGCGGGGTACGGGAGTTCACCCTGGTGCTCAATCCGCTGCCGGTCGTGGGTGCGACGGGAGCGCCGGTACGCCCGCTGGCCCTGCTCCCCGACCCCGGCCCTGCCCCGGGGGCTCCAGCCCCTCCGGCGCCACCGGGAGGCTCCGCCGCGACGGACGGCCCCCGTACGGACGGGGGTAACCGGTCATGAACGGGAACTCCCGTACGGCAGCGAACGCGATCGGGACCGGGACCGCGTCGGAGCCCGGCGCGTCGACCGATCCCCGTACCGCGGTCCAGCAGCTCGCCCGGTTCGCCGTGGACTGCCGGGACCGGGGACTGCCCCCCGAGGTCGCCGCCGATGTGACCGGCCGGGTCCTCGACGTCGTCGGCAACTGTCTGGCCGGGCGGGCCGAGGGCGGCCCGGCCGAGGCCGTGCTGGACACCGTGCGCGCCATGGGCGGCAGCCCCCGGGCCAGCCTCTTCGGGGAGGCCGGCCGGCTCCCGGCCGCCCAGGCCGCCCTGGTCAACGGCACTCTCGCCCATACCCTCGACTTCGACGACACCCATCTGCCGTCCGTACTGCACCCCAGCGCCTCCGTTGTACCCGCCGCCCTCGCCGCCGCCGAGGAGACCGGGGCGAGCGGAGCCCGGCTCGCGGCGGCCGTCGCCGCCGGTATCGAGATCTGCAACCGCCTCGGCATGGCGTCGTACGTCCCCGGGATCCGTAACTCCCTCTTCTTCGAGAAGGGCCAGCACGCCACGTCCATCTGCGGCACCCTCGGCGCCGCGGCCGCCGTCGCCCTGCTCTACGGACTCGACGAACAGGGCGTGGCCGACGCCCTCGGGATCGCCGCCAGCATGGGCTCGGGCATTCTGGAGGCCAACCGCACCGGAGGCACCGTCAAACGGATCCACTGCGGCTGGGCGGCCCACTCCGGTGTGATGGCCGCGGCCCTCGCCCACGCCGGGATCACCGGCCCGCCGACCGTCCTGGAGGGACGATTCGGCTTCTTCCGGGCCTGGCTGGACGGCACCTGCGATACGGAAGCCCTGCTCGGCGGGCTCGGTGAACGGTGGGAGACGCTGCGGACGGTCTACAAGCCCTACCCCTCCAACCATTTCACCCACCCCGCCGTCGACTGCGCCCTGGCCCTGCGCGCCGAAGGCCTCGACCCCGGTGACATCGCCTCCGCCGAACTGGGCCTGCCCGCTCCCACCCTGCGGACCGTGGCCGAGCCCCGGGACGAGAAGGTCCGCCCCCGTACCCCGTACCACGCCAAGTTCTCCGGACCCTTCACCGTCGCCACCGCCCTCCTCGGCGGCGGCGGACTCGGCGTCCACCTCGACGACTTCACCCCCGAAACCCTGGGCGACCCCGGAAGGCTCGCCCTGGCGGCGCGGGTCACCTGCTTCGCCGACGACCGGGCGAGCGAGATCTTCCCCACCGCCTTCGCGGCCGTCCTGCGGGTCCGCACCCGCGGCGGGGCCCTGCTGGAGAAACGGGTCGACTCCTCCCGCGGCGGCCCCGGCCATCCGCTGAGCCGGGCCGAGCTGCTGACCAAGTTCCGGCTGAACGCGGAGCGCGGTACAACCCCGGAACGGGCCCGGCAACTCGCGCACGCCGTAGGCTCGTTGCCCACGGCGCCCGATACCCGGGCGCTGTTCGACTGACACCCCGCGGCCCCTGGGGCGGAACCGCGTTCCTATCATCGGAATCTCACCGGCCGGCCCGGAACCGCCGCGGCGGGCGCCGTGCCGGTCCGGCCGGGACCCGGGCGGCACCCCGCCGCCCGGTGCGGGGTCCGCCCGGACACCAGACCACGACCGCTCCACGGGCAGGGGACGCGCATGCCGACCGACACCACCGAAACCACAGCCGCCACAGCCACCACCACCGACAGCACAGCCGCCTCCGGTACCCGGGCCGCGCCCCGGGGTTCCGCGGGCGGCAGCCAGAGCGCGTCCACCGTCGAACGCTCCGCCGACGTCCTGCTGCTCTTCGCCGAACCCGGCGCCATCACCCTCGGCGTCACCGAGATCGCCGACCGGCTCGGCCTCTCCAAGCCCACCGTGCACCGCATCCTGACCTCCCTGCGGCTGCGCGGCCTCGTCGAACTCGACGAGGACACCCGCCGCTATGCGCTGGGGCTCTCCACCATGCGCCTCGGCCTGGCCTACCTCGACCGCATCGACGTCCGCCGGCTCGCCGCCCCCGAACTGACCCGGCTCTCCCGGCTCAGCGACGAGACCGCCACCCTGTCGATCCGCACCGGCGACAGCCGCGTCTACGTCGACCAGGTCACCCCCAGCCGGGAGGTCATCATGGCGGTCCGGCTCGGCGTGCCCTATCCACTCCACGCGGGCGCGTCCTCCAAGGCCTTTCTGGCGTTCCTGCCCGACGACGAGATCACCGCCTATCTGGACCGGGCCCCGCTGACCCGGCTCACCGATGCCACCCCCGCCGACCCGGCGGCCCTCCGGAAGGACATCGCGGCCATCCGCCGCCGCGGCTACGCCCGCTCCAGCGGCGAACGGCAGCCCGGCTCCTCGTCGGTCGCCGCCCCCGTCCTCGACCACCACGGCCACCCCGTCGGAGTGATCAGCATCAGCGGCCCCCGCGAACGCTTCCGGAAGGAGGCCGGCCGCTGCGCCGAGGCACTGCTGGAGACCGTCGGACGGCTCTCGGCACAGATGGGGTACGGGGCGGAGCCCGGATCCGGCGGACGCTGACCGCAGCGGGTACCGGGCCTCCCCGGACGGCCCCACGGCCGCCCCGCTCCGGTCGCCGGACCCCGGACACAAGGGAACAATGGTGCCGGTACGGGCACAAACGATGCGGTGGGCGCCCGGCGGGCGGACCCCGGCCCGGTGACGCCCGGCGGAGGGATGATCACCGTGACGACTTCGCCCTTCGGGTCCGGGGACCCGTTCTCCGACCTGTTCAACCGGTTCTTCGGGATGAGCCCCGCGGCCTCCCCGCCCGCCGTCCAGCGCGTGCCCATCGGCCGGCTGCTCAGCGACTCCGCGCACGAACTGCTCGCGGCGGCCGGCGCCCGCGCGGCCCGGGACGGATCCGACCTCGACACCCCGCACCTGCTCTGGGCCGCGACCCAGGTGCCCGCGGGGCGGCAGGTGCTGGAGCACGCCGGAGCCGACCCCGACCGGCTCGCCGAGGACGTCGCCCGTACCCTCCCTTCCGGCGGCGGCGACGAGGAACCCTCCCTCACCCCGGCCGCCAAACGGGCCCTCCTCGCCGCCCACGCCCGCTCCCAGGCCGCGGGCGCCTCCTACATCGGCCCCGAGCACATCCTCGCCGCCCTCGCCGACGACCCCCGCTCCGGACTGGGCACGGCCCTGCGCTCGGAAGGCGTCCCCTCCGGGGCCCTGGGCGGCCCGGCACCCGGGCGGAACGCCGAAGGCCCCCGCGGCGGCGGGGACACCCCGACCCTCGACCAGTACGGCCGCGACCTCACCGAAGAGGCCAGGGGCGGACGCCTCGACCCGGTCGTCGGCCGGGCCCAGGAGATCGAACAGACGGTGGAGGTCCTCTCCCGCCGCACCAAGAACAACCCGGTGCTCATCGGCGACCCCGGCGTCGGCAAGACCGCGATCGTGGAAGGCCTGGCCCAGCGGATCGTCGCCGACGAGGTGCCGAAGGCCCTGCGGGACCGCCGGGTCGTCTCCCTGGACCTGCCGGGACTGGTCGCCGGCTCCAAGTACCGCGGCGAGTTCGAGGAGCGGCTGAAGAAGGTCATCGACGAGGTCACCGCCGCCGACAAGAGCATCGTCCTCTTCATCGACGAACTCCACACCGTCGTCGGCGCGGGCGGGGGCGGCGAGGGCGCCATGGACGCCGGGAACATCCTCAAGCCCGCGCTCGCCCGCGGCGACCTCAGCGTCGTCGGCGCCACCACCATCGACGAGTACCGCAAGCACATCGAGAAGGACGCCGCGCTCGAACGCCGCTTCCAGCCCGTGATGGTGCCCGAGCCGACCGTCGACGAGACCGTGGAGATCCTCCGCGGGCTGCGCGACTCCTACGAGGCCCACCACCAGGTCCGCTTCACCGACGAGGCCCTCGACGCGTCCGCCGCGCTCTCCGACCGCTATCTCACCGACCGCTTCCTGCCCGACAAGGCCATCGACCTGATGGACCAGGCCGGAGCCCGCGTCGGACTGCGGAACGTCGGCGGACCCTCCCCCTCCGCGGACCTCGAAGACCGGCTCACCAAGCTCCGCCGGGAGAAGGACGAGGCCGTCGGCGCCGAGGACTACGAACGCGCGGGGTCCCTCAAGGAGAGGATCCGGCAGACCGAGAAGGAGATCGGCGAGCAGGGCCGGGAACGGGAACAGACCGCGAGCGTCACCGCCGACGACATCGCCGAGGTGCTCTCGGCCCGTACCGGCATCCCGGTCTCCCAGCTGACCGAGACCGAACGCGAACGCCTGCTCAAACTGGAGGACTCCCTCCACGAACGCGTCGTCGGCCAGGAGGAGGCCGTCACCGCCGTCTCCCAGGCCGTCCGCAGGGGCCGGGCCGGAATGGGCGACCCCGACCGCCCCACCGGCAGCTTCCTCTTCCTCGGCCCCACCGGCGTCGGCAAGACGGAGCTGGCGAAGGCCCTGGCCGAGCTGCTCTTCGGCGACGCCGACCGGATGGTCCGCTTCGACATGAGCGAATTCCAGGAGCGGCACACCGTCTCCCGGCTCGTCGGCTCGCCCCCCGGCTACATCGGCTACGAAGAGGCCGGACAACTCACCGAGGCGGTGCGCCGCAAACCGTACAGCGTCGTCCTCTTCGACGAGGTCGAGAAGGCCCACCCGGACGTCTTCAACCTGCTGCTCCAGGTCCTCGACGACGGCCGGCTCACCGATGCCCAGGGCCGTACCGTCGACTTCCGCCACACCGTGGTCATCATGACCAGCAATATCGGCTCCCAGCGGATCCTGGCGCACCACGGGGAGGTCGCCGCCATCAAGGACGAGCTGATGAGCGACCTGAAGGCGCACTTCCGCCCCGAGTTCCTCAACCGCGTCGACGAGGTCATCGTCTTCCACGCACTGACCCGTGACGACCTCGTCCACATCGTCGACCTGCTGCTCGACCGCAGCCGGCGCAGGCTCCACGCCCAGCACATCGGCCTGGAGGTCACCGAACCCGCCAAGGAACTCCTCGCCAACCGCGGATACCAGCCCGAGTTCGGCGCCCGGCCGCTGCGGCGCACCCTCCAGACGGAACTCGACAACCGCCTGTCGACGCTGCTCCTGGACGGCAGCCTCGACCCCGGCGACACGGTCGTCGCCGACGCGGCCGACGGTGAACTGAAGCTCTCCGTCAAGGAATCCGCCAACAGCACCGACGGCACCGACGGCACCGACGGCAGCGGCGGTACGGCGGACGGGGCCGCCGGAGCAGCGGACACCGCCGGACCGGGTGCCTGAGCGCAGCGGCGTCAGGACTCCCGGGCGCGCCCCGCCAGGACGGCGGCGAGCAGCGGGAACACCAGCAGCAGGGCGAAGGTCGAACCGAACGCGAACAGCGGATCGACCGGGGAGTTCAGCCCCGCGTTGAACAGGGCGGCGGCCAGCCCCATCACCGCGATCTGGCCGAGGTTCTGGGTGGTCTGGAGCGCACTGCCCGCATAGCCCTGACGGCCGGGCGGGCTGTGGCTGAGGGAGAGCAGGGTGACCGTGGGCGTCAGCATGCCCATCCCGAAGGCCGCGACGACCAGGGAGACCGCCGAGGTGGCCGGGGGTGTCGCGGGGAACGCCCCGGCGACCGCGACGACCATGGCGCCGACCATGACGAGCGCGCCGACCGTGACGGTGCGATGGCGCGGCCAGTGCGCCGGCCACCGGCCCTGGAGCCAGGAACCGGCGGCCCAGAGGAGTGCCGCGCCCGTGAAGGCGATGCCCGTCTGTACCGGCGGCACCTTGCGTTCGGAGTCCAGCATCAGCGGAACGAACGCCTCCAGGGTGAAGTAGGCACCCGACGCCAGACCGCGCAGCAGCACCGTCGCCGGCAGCCCCGGCGCGGCCCGCCAGGTGCCCGGCGGCAGCAGCTTCGGGGCGAAGACCACCAGCAGCACCAACCCGGTCCCGGCGCACACCAGATGCAGGACGTCCCAGTCCGATACGCCGTACTGGCCGAGCGCCGCGCCCAGGGCGACCGCGGTCGCGATCAGCAGCGGCGGCCGGGGCCCCTTCTCCGGGGACTTCCCCTCCGCCGGTGCGGCGGCCCGGGCCCGGCGGACCAGCATCACGACGATCGCCAGGGCCGGAAGCACATTGAGCATCGCCAGACCCAGGAACACCATCCGCCAGGACGACCAGGCCACCACAAGACCCGCGATCGGCGGCCCGATCAGCGAAGGAACGATCCAGCAGGTGCTCATCAACGCCAGCGCACGGGGCCGCAGCCGGTCGGGGAAGGAGTGGGCGATGGCGGTGTTGACGGCCACCGCGACCATGCCCGCGGCCATTCCCTCCAGGAACCGGCCCGCGGCGAGCTGCCAGACGGTGGTGCTGGTACCGGAGACCAGCAGGGTGACCACCGCCATACCGACCCCCGCTGCGAGCGGCCGGTGCGGCCCCGAACGGTCCGCCCAACTGCCGCCGATCACCCCGCCGATCAGGCTCGCCGCGACGAAGCACCCGGCCACCAGGGGATAGAGCGACACCCCGTCGAGCTGACGGGCGGCCAGCGGCAGGGTCGGCAGCACCGCGAGCGCCGCGAAGCCCTCCAGGAACATCACCACGGCGAAGGTGGCGGTCGCGGCACCGTACCGCCGTGAGAACAGCCCCTCACCGGGCGCCGTACCGGACTCCTGCACTGCTGGTTCACTGGTCACGAGCGCGGAACGTACAACGCGCCCGTCGACACGTGCCAACGTTTTTGGGGCCCTCGGCCGGAGGGGTGCGTGTACGGAAAACGGCTCGACGCTCCCCGGCGCGGTCGGCTGGGATGGACGGCGACCGCCCGCCGCCCGCGGGCCGATACCCGGGGAGACCGTGGTGGCACAGGCGACAACCGGAGGAACCCGGCCCGCGATCGGCGCCGCACTCGCCCGGCGACTGGTCGACGACCAGTTCCCGCGCTGGTCCGGTCTGCCGCTGGCACCCGTCGAACCCGGTGGCTCCGATCACGTGATCTTCCGCCTCGGCGGGGAGCTGTCGGTCCGGTTGCCGCGGCACGAGGAGGCCGTCGGGCAGGCCGCCAAGGAGTACACCTGGCTGCCCCGCCTCGCACCGCACCTGCCGCTGGCCGTCCCCGTACCGGTCGCCGTCGGCGAGCCCGGGTTCGGATATCCCTGGCCGTGGGCGGTCTCCCGTTGGCTGGACGGTGACACGGCGACCCCGGACGGCATCGGGGAATCGGCGGCCGCCGCCGAGACGCTGGCCGGTTTCCTCACCGCCCTCCAGCGGTTCGCCCCCGCGGGCCCGGAGGGTGCGGAGGCGCTGCGGGACCCCGCGCTCACTGCGGAGCCACTGGCCGCCCTGGACGGTGCCACCCGGGCGGCGATCGCCGCCACCGGCGGAGTGTTCGACGCGGCGGCGATGACCGCGGTATGGGACGCGGCCCTGGCGGCACCGGCCCGGCAGAGCCCCCCGGTCTGGTTCCACGGCGACTTCCACACCGGCAATCTGCTGACCCGCGGCGGCCGGCCGAGCGCCGTCATCGACTTCGGCAGCCTCGGCCTGGGGGACCCGGCCCGGGACCTGATGATGGCCTTCACCCTGCTGTCGCCCCGGACCCGGCCGGTGTTCCGTGCCGCGCTCGGCGCCGACGAGGCGATGTGGACCCGCGGCCGGGGCTGGGCCCTGGCCACGGGTCTGAACGCGTACCGCCACTACGCCGCGGTGAACCCGAGGGTCGCCGCGCAGACGTCCCGGCAGATCGCGGCGGCGATCGCGGGGTAGCCGGTCCCCGGTGGAGCGGCTACCCCGCCGACGGGTCAGGACGGGTCAGGACGCGTCGCGCACCGTGCCCCTCACCTCCGGACCCGTACCGTTGCCGTCCTCGTCGAGCAGTGCCAGCGTTACGGTTTCCACCGGTTCGCGCTCGGCGTCCGCGACCGTCGGCACGGTGATGTCCATCTCGGTGCCGCCGACGGGGAACTCCGCAACGAAGGAGGTGTACGCCGGCCAGGTCTTCGACAGCGGGCGCTCCGGCGACGGCGATGCCCAGAACTGCTCACCCAACCAGACCGGATCCACGTCCCGGGTGGACAGTTCGGGACTCCCGCCCGTCACCGGCGCGATCCCGATATTGGCCGCGAAGTACCCCGTGTCGACGGGCTCGGACAGGGAGAGCCGCCAGGTCAGGGCGGCGCCTTCGGTGACGCTGTCGGAGACCGGCACGATGCTGATCGTCGGCATCGGGTCGTCGTTCTCGACGAGGACCCGCCCCCTGTCGGAGCCGACGGCCGCGTTCCGCACCGCCTTGACGTATGCCGTACGGGACAGGTCGTTGCCGTAACGCGTATTGCCCTCGACGGTGATCGACACATCGACGGCAGCCGTGCCCGGCGCGACCGTCACCAGTTCGGAGACCACCTGTTCGCCGTCCGGCGTGGGCACGAACAGCCGCACCTGGCCGCTGCCCTTGCCGGAGACCGTGACCGGCACCCGGTAGGTCCGTACGCCCGCATCGCCCTCCTGCACGGTCAGCATGCCGAGGTCGACCCGGGGCAGCTCCGAGTTCTGCACGGCGGGCGTGCCCGGACGCCAGCCCCAGGCGTCCATCAGCCAGATCTGGCCCCGCATGCTGCGCGGTACCAGCTCCAGCGCCCGGATGTTCCTCAGATCCACCCCGGCGGTGTTCGCCGCCGTCAGCGGGACCCGCACCTCACGGGCCCAGTGCGCGGTGATCCGCCCGGTCCCGGGCAGACCGTCGATCCGCACCCCGCCGAGGACGGCCCGCCGCCCGGAGGTGTCGGTGACGGCGACGTCCATCCGGTTGTCGCGGGTGTTGGGCGGGACGGCGATCCGCAGCGCCAGCGCCTCGGAGCCCGCCACGGAGACGGGGTCCGGCACGGTCATGCGCACCGGCGGCGTTCCGCTGCGCGACCACGCAGCCCAGCGCGCCGTCACGGCGTACCGGCCCTCCTCCGGCGTGACCTTCCAGCGGGCGAAGTGCGCCGAGTTCCAGTCCGTCGTATCCCGGTCCTGGCAGCCGGACGTGTGCTCCGCCGGGATCTGCAGGCACACCGAGCCGCCGGTCACGGCGACCGACGGATCCGGTACGACCACGGGCGTCCGGTGGCCGCCGACCGCGTGGGTGAACACCCGGGCGGGCGCGGCCGACGGCGCGCTGCGCCCGGAGCCGTCCAGCAGCGGACGCACCCGGTCGTCACCCCCGGCGAACAGCCGGGCCGCCGCCGCTATGTACGTATTGCCGGCCTTCTGCTGCTGGGTCGCGGTCAGCCGGGGCGCCGCACCGGGTGAGCAGACCCGGTCCGGCCCGTCGAAGGAGCCGAAATCGTCCTCCGCCGGGGCCTTCGTCTGGCCCGGGGTCCACTCGCTGTTGAAGTAGTTGTGGTTGGCCCCCATCAGATACGCCGCGCTGTGGAGCGCGGTCACGCTGCCGGAGCCGCGGGCGCCGTCGACGTAGATCTGGCCCTGGAGGTTGGACACATCGCCGTCGCAGCCGGGCAGCAGCGTCAGCGAGGGCACGTCCGGCGCCGGGTTCTGTCCGAAGATCGTGGGGCCGATCAGGACCGTACCGCGGATCGTCCAGCTCACCGGGCCGTGGTAGCCGTCCTCGGCGGCCGGAGGCCGGTGGAGGCTGTCGAGCGCGGCACGGTTGACGCCCTCGCCGCCCCGCGAATGCCCGACGAGCAGCACCCGGGAGAGATCGGCCGGAGCCGCCCGGCGCACCGCGTCCGGCGCCGTCCCGCCGCGCGACCACGCCGCCCAGCGCGCCAGGTGCAGGCGGACCAGGGAGGAACGGGCCTGCGCCCCCAGGTCCATCGTGTCGTTGTCCTGGGCGTTGATGCCGTTGGCGGATATCGAGACCGTCACATGGCCCTGCGAGGCGAGCAGCTTCTGGGTGTGCAGATAGCCGCGGTGGCTCAGGATCGGCCGGGTGCCGCGCGGGCACGGCCAGACGAGCGGCGCTGCGCCCTTCGCGTTGTAGCAGGTGGCGTGCCTGCCGTGCAGGAACAGGGCGACCGGGCGCTTGCCGGGCGCGCCCACGGGGGAGACGACGGTGCCCCGCATCTCCACCGCGGTGGGATAGCCGGGGAGCCGTACGGAGGGCAGGGTGTACTCGCCGGAGACCGTACGGTACGGGCCGGGGAGCCCGGGATCGACGGCGTTCACCGGCCCCGGGGCGGCGGGCGGCGCCGCGGGCGGGCTCTGACGGCGGGCCTCGGCCGCGGCAGCCGCCCGGCCCGCCGCGTCCAGCCTGCGGCCCGCGGCTATCACCCGGAGATCGTCGCCGAGGCCCGTGGGCGACTCGCCGAGCTCCAGGGTGAACCTCCGCTGGGCCGCGTCGGCCCGCGGATGGCCCAGAAGCCGCTCCCCGGCGAAGAACGCGATCCGCGCGTCTCCGACCGGCACCGGCTCCGGCGCGGTCCACACCAGACGGCCGCCTCCGGCGGAACCGGCCGCCGGGGGTATCCAGCGCCAGTCGGGCGGCAGGGCACCCGGAGCGCCGGGAGCGGGGGCGGTCACCGCCCGCGCATCGGGCGGCCGGGCGGTCGCCGTCCCGGGCGTCGCCGCCGCCAGCGCCAGCACCGCTGCGGCAGCGGTGACGATGCGCGTCACACGGATCACGGTGATCTCCTCGTTCGTCGTTCACCGCCCGCGGCCGTTCCCCGTGGTTCGCCGTGCGCCGCAGTTCGCCTGCGGCAGGTCCATCCGCCGACAGGTCTGCTGACACCCCGTGAGAACCGCGACGACGCGCGGGCATTCGTCGTCTCCGGAGGACGGTCGACGCGAGCCGGAGGTTGCATCAGCACCAGGGGATTTCCCCGCTTCACGCCGCCGCGGCGGCGGCGCCCGCCTGTGGGATCCTGCCAACGGGACGGCGGGCAGCCCGGGGCACCGGGGCCGCAGCGGAAGGAAGGGGCCCAAGATGACGGGGGAGCGAAACGGAAACGCCCCGGACGCATCCGGGGAGTACGGGACGTACGAGGTCGGTGAGCCCGGCGAGGTGAGCCGGCGCGGCAGGGGCACACACACCCCCTACCCGGACGAGGTTCCCGTCGTGGCGCGCGTCGCGCGGGCTCTGGAGGCCCTCGGCGCGACCGATCCCCGCTTCGAGGTGTACGCCACCGGCGGACCGGGCTGGCTGGCCGACTGGGACGGCGAGCTGGGCGGCTCCGCAGTGGGGATCGTCTTCGAAGGCGCGGGGCCCGACGCCGCCGACGTCCGTCTCTTCCTGGACCGCTGGATGTTCGAGTGCATCCCCTCGGCCGATCTGCCGGACCTCCTGACGGCGGTCTTCACACGCCGGGCCGCCATCACCGTGGAGCGGTGGCTCTACTTCTGGCGGGTGGACGTCCTCACGGTGACCGTCGGCGAGCGGACGTACTCCACCGGGGACGGCCATGACCCGGAGCGCCGGTGGAGCCCGTGGGAGAACGACCTCCGCACGGCATAGCCCCCGCCGGTGGCGACGAAGGCCGTCGTATCGCCTCAGCCCCTGCGCAGCAGATACGTGTCCATGATCCACCCCTTGCGCTCCCGGGCCTCCGCCCGCAGACGCTCGATGCGCTCCGAAACCTCCGCGAGCCGCCCCTGCACCAGGATCTCGTCCGCCGTACCGACGTACGCACCCCAGTAGATGTACGCGTCCTGGTCCAGATGGCGGGTGAAGGCGGTACGGGCGTCCAGCATCACCACCACATCGTCGACGCCCTCCGGCCAGCCCTCCGCGAGCCGCCGCCCGGTGGTGATCTGCACCGGGCGGGCCACCCGGTTCAGCCCGGTCCGGTGGCGGGCCAGCAGCGCCGACACCGAGCTGATGCCCGGCACCACCTCGTGGTCGAAGAGGACCGTGCCGCGGGCCGCCACCTCCTCCAGGACCCCGAGGGTGGAGTCGTACAGCGCGGGATCGCCCCACACCAGGAACGCCCCGCACTCGCCGTCGCCCAGATCGTCCGCGATGAACCGCTCGAACAGATCGGCCCGGCGGACACGCCAGTCGTCGACGGCGCGCACGTACTCAGAGGTCTCCCGGTCCCGCTCCGGATCCCGGCCTTCGACCAGACGGTACGAGCCGGGCTCCCGGTGGGCGTCGAGAATGTCCCGCCGCAGCCCGGTCAGGTCCGCCTTCACCTCGCCCTTCTCCAGGATGAAGAAGGCGTCCGCGGCCTTCAGCGCCTTGACCGCCTGGAGCGTCAGATGATCGGGGTCGCCCGCCCCGATGCCGATCACGTAAATCTTCCTCACCCGCAGAGTCTCCCTCACGGCCTTCCCCCGGCCGCAGGCGGACCCCTCTCAGCCTCGCAGCCTCAGGTGAGGGTCAGCCGCGGCGCCTCGGCCCGCGGATCGACCGGCGCGCCCCCGCGGGCCAGCCGCTCCGTGAGGTCCCGGGCCCAGGCCGTCAGCCCCGACACGTCCACGTCGTACGGATCCCCGTAACCCGCGATCCGCTCCGCCCCGCGCTGCAGCAGCGTCACCCCGCCCTGAGCATTGCCGCGCGCCGCGTGCGTCAGCCCCACGGCGAGCTGGGCCAGCCCCTGCCAGAGATCGCGCTCCGGCTCGGGCCGCGACTTCCAGGCATCCTCGAACACCTCGTGCGCGTGGAACGGCTTCCCCTCGTCCAGCAGCTTCTGCGCCGTCTCCAGCGTCTCGCGCGGCGCCCGCACCACCCCTTCGTCCTGGCGCGCCACCCCCGCCCGCCCGTACGGCAACGGCCGCCCCAAACCGTCCCGGGGCCGCGCACTGCGGGCGCGCCCTTCACTGTCCCGGTCTCTCGGTGCCCTGTCCACGTTCGGAATTCTCCCCGAAACCCCCACCCGCCCGCAGGCCACCGGCCGTACCCACCCGCCGAGTGGGGTAAAGTCTTCCCTGCAAGCCCGGCCGCAACGGCGGCGGGGCCAGCGAACGGGACGTGGCGCAGCTTGGTAGCGCACTTGACTGGGGGTCAAGGGGTCGCAGGTTCAAATCCTGTCGTCCCGACTTGTGTTTTCGCAGGTCGCAGGCGGTATCGGAGTAATCCGGTGCCGCCTTTTCGCTGTTCTTGGGGACCAGTTGGGGACCACGAGGTCCAGGTGTGTTGTCCCGGGACGTTGGTGACATGCGAGCGGGCGGCACCGGCCGTCGGCCGCGAGGTGGATCTTCGTCGTCAGTCCGCCGCGGGACCGTCCGAGGGCATGACGGGCGGCTCGCCGGCCGGGGCCCGTTGTGACGGACCCCGGCGGCGTGCTGGTGGGCACGGACGATCGTGGAGTCCACCGAGACGACCCGGTCCAGGTACTCCGCGTCGGCCTCGGCGAGGAGCGCGGCGAAGACACGCTCCCACGTGCCGTCGAGCGCCCACATCCGCAGCCTGCTGCGGGCGCCTTTCCACGAACCGCGCCGTTCGGGCAGGTCCGTCCACGGAGTGCCCGTCCGGTACTTGAAGGCGATCGCGTCGATCACCTGCCGACGGTCACGCCACCCGCCACCCCGCCGGGGTGTCCGGTCCGGCAGCAGCGGTTCGATTCGCGCCCACTGCGCGCGTCGGACCACGACACGCCTTCGCCGGGTACGGCAGGCTCAGGGCCGAGTACTACCGTTGGATCACCATCGTCCGGCTGCTGCGGAAGCCCTCGGTGCGGAAGGTTCCGGCAGCATCGCAGGGGCTGCGGGAGAGCAGGACCAGGTCGAGGCTCGGGGCCGCATCGGGCCAGGTCGGGAGCGCGGTGGCAGTGGGGTCCACCGTCACCACGAGGGACGGGTCGGACAACGCACGGAGGCTCACGAAGCGATCAGTGGTGACACCCCCCAGATGCGGGTCGAGCATCGCGGACGGGACTGCGGAGAAGCCCAGTCGGCTTTTGAAATTGAAGAGTCCGGGCTGGACCACGTGCCCGAAGAGCGACGGATCGTTGCCCAGGGACGCGTACGACAGGCCGTGCTCACGGGCGAAGCGGAACGCCTCCGCGTAGGCGGCCCGCATCACCCGGCTCGCCCGCGCGCTCGGCGCGGCCGCGGAGAAGCGCATCTGGAGTACCGACGCCCCGGGTCGGATCCACCAGATCGAGGTGACGACCGCCTTCCGGCCGTCGTAGACGAAGACGCTCATGTACTCGTCGCCGTTGTCGAGGAGACGGGTGCGGAATCTGCGGGCGTAGTCCTTGCCGCGCGCCATACCCGCGAGCTGCGCGTCGTACACGGGCAGGAACTCCTCGAAGACCTCCTCGGTCAGTCCGGACCGGACGCTCAGGCGCAGCCCTCCCTCCTGCACGGCTCGGCGGCCCAGTCGGATGTTCCGCCGCTCGGTGCCCGATACCCGGGCGGTGAACTCCTCCTCGGATGCGCCGAGTGGTGCCAGCCAGTTGACCCAGCGGGGACGGGTCAGAAATCCGAGGCGGTCCAGGACGGCGGGATCCGGATCCTCGTTGTCGTGGAGCCGGACCACGTCGACGGAGAGTTCCGCCACCGCGCGGGCATCGTGCTCGACGTCGTCACGCGTGACCTTCGCGATGACGAGGTCGTCCTGCTCAATGATCTCCATGTGTGTCCCTATCCTTGACGCGCTCGTGTTCTCTGCCGCTCAGCCCGTTGCGGCCGCCTCCGGCTCCTTCAGCCGATTGCCGTGCCGGGTGTAGACCGCCCAGATCACGACGGCGAGGGCCCAGATGGCCAGCGACGGCAGCCAGAACCGGTATCCACCGAGATGGCTGGCCCAGGCGAAGAGGAAGCCCGACAGCGGCACCGCACCGGTGATGAACATGCGGATGGTCGCGTTGGCCCGGCCGGCGACCTCCACGGGAATCGTCTCCTGCCGGTAGGTGATGGAGGCGACGTTGCTCCCTGCGACGGCAAAGCACTCGATCATGAAGCCGGCGACCTGGACGGGTGTCCACGGCGTCGCGACCAGGGTCAGAGAGGCGAGCCCCACCACCTGCCAAGCAAGAATTCGCCGCTCGGGGCCCCATCCGGGGAGGATCCTCGGCGCCAGGCGGCTCGCCACCGCACCCGACAACAGGCCGATCGCCATCAGCACCGAGATGAGGGTGACGTTGATCTGCCGGTCGGCGAACTGCGTGATCAGTGCGGGCTCCAGCTGCCCGATCGCGATGTTGGTCATCGACATGGTGATCACGAGCCAGAGGATCTCCGGTTTGGCGACCCAGCGGAATCCGATGGTCAGGTCCCGGCGCAGAGCCGTCTTCTCCTCGTTGCCCGGCACCGGAGGCAGCAGCGCGGCGACAGATCCGGCGCCCAGATAGAGCAGGGCTATGCACAGGGACGTGGCGGCGGGCCCCAGAAGCGAGAAGGCCGTGCCCCCGGCCAACAGCCCGATCACCTTGGAGAACTCAATGGCGGAGTTCAGCTTGGCAACTGCCAGAGCCCGGGCCGGCGCGCTCACCAAGGCGGGGATGAGCACGAACTGCCCGGTGATCGAGCTTGCGACACCGCCGAGACCCGACACCAGCACCAGCGCGGAGACGCTGACCGGATGGGAGATGAAGACGGCCAGCAGCACCAGGCACACCGCCTGCTGGACCTGGGCCAGAACAAAAATGCGACGCCTGTCGAACCGGTCGATGAGGGAGCCGATGACGGGTGAGGCGACGTAGCTGACGCCGCGCATCGCGAACGAGACCAGCGACATGGCTACCGAATCGGTCTCCGCCAGGACAGCGAGCGGGATCACGATGCCGAGTTGCCAGTCCGCGACCTTTGACAGCACGGTCGACCCGAGGAGGACCCGGATTACCCGGGTGTCCGCCGGTGTCTGCGGGGTCATGCGGTGCTCCAGTTGTCGTGTGGTGAGAGACCCCGGCCGGCGCTCATATGCCGTAAGGCCCGCCCTCACAGGCTCTTTGACGGAGAAACAGGTGGAAGTAATGCATCGTCAGTAGGCCTCGGATGCGGTGTGGGTCCTCCCTGCAGCCGCTGCCTTCCCGGATGGCAGGGTCGGAGACGGCAGGACGACCGCCCGGTTCTCGACGGGATCGTGCGGTGTTCCGGATCTGTAGGGCCAACCGGCCCCGGCCCACGCATGTCAAACGTGGTGGAACGGTGCTTCGGCCTTCCCACGGCGTGACGGGGCCGTTGTCACCCGCTGGGGCGTGTCCGCAGAGTGGCGCCGTCCGTCCGAGGGACGGGGCCTGCGGCTCCCGCAGCTCTGCGGGAGAGTACTCGGGACATCCCGACAACGCAGGGGGAGTACCCCCACCCGCCCCGAGGGGCACAGGGGGAGAGTGAGCGTGCCGGGCGTCGCGGGGCAGGCGGGACTGTGCGGACACTGGTACAGAGCCCGCCGGCTTTTTGCAGGCGGCCGTCTTCCTCACTGCCCTCCCGATGTGGGCGTGACATCTGTAGACAACCTCTAGGAAAGCGACCACGAGGCCAAACCGGAAAGTCGGCCGAGACGGTACCGCTCGCCCCCGACGATGGAGTTGACGATGCGTGCGCTGCGCCACGACGCCAGGCTGAGATTGGGGTCCGCGATGCCGTGTGACTCCTCGGCGAAGTTCTGGACGTAGATCTGCAGGCCCTCGGGTCCGTCCCACTCCAGTGAGTAGTCCTCGCGGATCTCGAAGCGCTGGCCGTCCACCGTGACCCGCTCGCGCAGTGGTTCCAGGTAATCCGGGAAGTCGGCGCGGTAGCCGGTGCAGAAGATGACGATGTCCTCTGTTCGCCGTGCCGTGCGTCCACGGTCGTCGTCGTGCAGGGTCACGGTCAGCGCATCGCCGTCGCGGGCGAGGTCGAGCACGCGGTGGTTGGCGACGATCCGGTGCTCCAGCAGGCCGTCGGCGACCGTGCCGAGCTGGTAGAGGCGCCGGTAGATCCGCCGGAGCAGGTCCTCGGAGATGCCGTCGCTGGACAGGCGCTGCTGTTTCAGCAGATGGGAGCGCCGCTCGGCATCCAGGGAGTGGAAGTGCTCGACATAGGAGGGCGTGTACCAGTCGTTCGTGAAGGGCGAGTCGTCGATCGGCAGGAAGCCGGCGCGGCTGGAGACCCAGGTGAGGGACTGGGGCAGAGCCGCGTCGTCGGCGAGCAGGTAGTTGACCACCTCCGCGCCGCTCTGGCCCGCGCCCACCACCATGACGCGCCTGCCGGCGGTGGCCGGCCGACACGTCATGATGTCGCTGGAGTGCAACACCTGGTCGCCCTGCAGGACAGCCGCGAAGTCGGGCAGGTACGGCGTCCGGCCGGAGCCGAGGGCCAGCGTGGCCGTCTGCGCGACTTCCCCGCTCTCGCACTCGATCTCGAAGCTGCCCTCGTTCAGCGAAACCGATTTCACCTTGTGCCCCCAGCGGACCGACGGGAGCTGCCGGGCCACCCAGCGGTAGTACTGCTCGAACTCCTGACGCGAGCTGCTCATCCCGTTCGCGACCGCAGACCGGAAGATCCGGCCCTCGTGCACCAGGAAGTTGAGATAGGTGAAGGGGTTGGTCGGGTCCACGAGGGTGACAAGGTCCTTGAGGAAAGAGACCTGGATCTCCGCCTCCGGCAGCATGAGTCCCGGATGCCACTGGAACTGCGGCTTGGCGTCGTAGAACCGTGCGGTGAGCCCGTCGACGGGCTGCGTGAGCGCCGCCAGACTCAGGTTGAAGGGCCCCACTCCGACCCCGATAACGTCGAACCTCTCCATCGAGGATTCCTCTCTGCGCGCGCCCGAGCTGCTCGACCGCCTCGCGTGGTCAGTGGTGGTCACGGTTGCTGTTGGGTCAGCCGGCTACCCCTGGCCGAAGTACCGGGCCAGTTTCGGGTGGGAGCACAACGCGGCCAGGCCGCGTTCCGTGTTGGCTTCCACCCCCGCGTGGTCGACTTGGTGGACGGTCCAGCCCAGGGAATCCGCGTACTCCCGGAAGAGCTTCGCCGTCTCGTCCTGCATACGGCTGAACGACTCCTCGCTGCGCTCGCCGGCCGGTCCGTAGTCCTCCAGCGCGCCTACGGCGCCGTTCTGGGCGGTGCGCCAGCGATAGGCGTAGGCGGAGGGGCCGTCGACGAGGATGCCGATGTCGGGGCGCAACAGTGACGAGCTGAAGATCACGTCGAGCAGTCCGCGGACAGTGCCGGCGAGCGAACCCACAGCTGCAGCCGCCGGGTCGCCCTCCTCCCTGCCCTGGAGCGCGAGCCGGTCGGCGACCGCGAGTTCCTTCAGGACGTGCTTGATGGGGTACGACTCCTGGACCACGACAGCGCCCCGGGCCACGGCTTGGCGGGTCACCTCGGATGCGAGGATGATGTTGCCCGCGATCTCCACAAAGGCCGCCGCGAGTGCTCCGGAGGCCCGGTTGTGCATGACGGGCTCGGCCGCGAGGTGGCGCTCCCACTGCTGCGCGTCCCAGACGTCGTAGCCGCGGGGGATGTCCAGCGGCTGCCCTTCCCGCAGCCCGCCGCCGTACAGGGTACGGAAGGACTCCAGCCACAGCTGCTGAAGGGGAACGGCCGGCCACGGGGTGGCGGTCTCCTCCAAGGCCGAACGCCAGGTGACCGTAACCACCTCCGCTCCGGCAGCCCGTGCGCGCTCCTCGAACGCCCGGCACAGGGTGCTCTTGCCGATCCCGTCGATGCCCAGGAAGGCGACGGTGAGTCCTTGGTTCATGGTTCTTGCCCTTCTCGGTCTTTCCTTCGTGCTGTCCGGGTGTTTGTGGCGCGCGGTGTGCTGTGTGGGCCGCTCAGCCCAGGTCGTCCAGACGCCGGGTGATCTCCTCGACGTAGCAACGCAGTCCCTCGATGCGGGAGGCGTCAAGACCTTTGCGGACGAGCCCGGCGGCCGCAGCCCGGCTGTCGGCGGTGGCCAGTGCCTGGGCGAGGATCAGTTCGTAGCTCATCGGCCGGCCCGGGTCGAGTGAGCTGATCCAGCGCAGGCCCTCGACGTCGGCCAGGTCGAATCGAGTCAGTGCGCCCAGATCGGGAAAGTCGCCCAGCTCCCCGGGGTGGAGAAACAGCCGAGCTTCCATGCAGTGCCGGGAACGGTCCACGGGCAGTGTGTCCGGGGCGATGGCCTCCCCCCGGGCGATGCGCAGCTGGAGCTCGATCAGATCGGTGCCGGTCTGCCGTTCGGACATCCGGTAGGCCAGCGGGAGTCTGCCGTTGACCTCCAGAAAGTAGTAGCCGTCCGGCCCGGCGATGAACTCGACGGTCATGACGTTGCGCAGACCGAACGCGAGGGCGATACGGGCCGCGTCGACACGCATCGCCGCCAGAGTGGCGGCTCCGACGCCCGTGGCCGGAGCGACCTCCAGCAGCTTGAGCCCGTGCGAGATCAGCAAGCTCTCGCGCTCGCCGAGCGGAATCACGGTGCCGTGGTGGTCCACAGCCAACGAGACGCCGACGACCCGGTTGCCAGGAACGTACCGCTCCAGGTACCAGGCGGTGTCGGCGCCCCCATCGGCCAGCGCGTCCGCAACGTCCGCATACGAGTGCACGATGCGCACGCCCAGACCGCCTTCGCCGAAGTCCGGCTTGAGGACGGCGGGGAGGCCGATGTCCGCCAGCCGGGCGTGCACGTCCGCAAGGCCACGCGCGGTGGCGTGGGGCAGCACGGATACGCCGATGTCCCGGGCCGCCCGGACGGCTGCAGCCTTGCTGCCGGCCAAGCGCAACGCGGCGGAAGGCGGGCCCACGTAGGCGACGTTCCTGGCTTCCAGGCCCTCGGCGAAGTCGGCGTCCTCTGCGAGCGCGCCGTAGCCCGGGTGGACACAGTCGACTCCGCTGCGGTCGACGGCCGCGAGAACCTGCTCGGCCGAGTCGTAGGTCTGCGCCTGCCCCCGGCCGGGAATCAGGACTGTCCGGTCGGCGTGGGTCAGGTGGATGTTCTGGGTGTCGTCGGCCGCAGCCAGTGCCGTCGTCCGGTAGCCGAGCCGGCGGGAGACCTGTGCTGCGTGGACGGCCACCGCTGCACGGTTGGCGATGAGGATGCTGCGCATGGACGCTCCGCCTTTCGGGTTCGGGTGTTCAGGGGGCTGATGGACGGGGTGGCGTGCTCATCCGGACAGCCGGGACATCCAGCGCTCGCACGCCGCCGCGAGGCCACGTATCTGCTCCTCGCGGTCTACGTCCGCGCTGTACTGCCACGTCAGCCGCAGGAAGTCGGGTTCCGCCCCGGCGTAGACCTTGATCCGGTAGGGCTGGGTACGGTTGGGCGTCATCTCGGTGCCCACTGCGGTGGCACGGACCCGGAACGGCGGTTCCAGGTCGTGTTCCCCCATGCGTGAGCCGAGGAAGTTCAGGTAGATATCGGCTGCCGGCAGTGCAGCGAGGCTGCCGCGGACCTCGTCCAGGTCGTGGAGGTAGCGCAGGGCTCCCCACGTCTGCTCCATGTCCCGGATGTCGGTGATCTGCTCGCGCAGCACCTGCGCCGTCTGCCGGTCGCTTGCTTCCTCGGGCAGTTCGAGCAGGTAGGGGGCGATGCTGTTGAGCCATCCGACCGCGTTCGCGAAACCGGGGCCTCCGGTGGGATCGGTGCGGCCGTGCCGGCACACATCGACGGCACCGACGCGACTGTTGGTCGCGTCGGCGGCAGCCGCGGCGAGGGCCGAAAGCAGCAGCTCCTCGACGCGGGCGGCGCCGGGGGCCGCGGGTCGTGGGATCAGCGTCTGGAGGGACTTGATGTGACTGAGGTGCATGCTGCCGTCCGGGCGGTCCGAGGGGAGTGGACGCAGAGACTCCCACCGCAGGGCCCGCCAGCGACGCAGGAACAATGCGCCCAGTGGGCCGTTCACCAAACGGCGGAGGACCGCGGCGTGGTCGGACCAGGACGAGGTGCCTGCCAGGGGGTGGACGACGCCGGCGGCGATCTCCCGGTAGGCCGTGACCAGTTCCCGCGCAATGACCTTCAGGGACATGCCGTCTGCCACGAGGTGGTGGAAGACCAGGAGCAGTACATCGCCGTCGGCGGAAGAAAAGTAGGCCGCCCTCCAGACGGGCCCGTCCCGCAGGCTCAGCGATTGGTGCAGGCGGTCTGCCTCCTTCAGGAAAGCCTGGTCTCGGTCCCCGGGTCCGGGGCCGGAGAGATCGTGCCGGGACAGCGGTACGTCCGTCGGCCCCGAGTACGGCTCGGTCCTGATGCGGTTGCCCACCAGCCTCAGCCGTAGCGCGGAGTGGCGCCGGGCCAGGGCCGCCAGTGCCCCGGCGAGCGCTTCCCGGTCCACCGAGGCGTCGACATCGAGGACCAGCGAAACGTTGTAGTGGTCGCGGTCCTGGTAGTCCCATCCCAGGAAGCGATGCTGGGCGGGGGACAGGTCCGGTCGAGCTACTGTCTCCGGGGCGGGTACGGAAGCCGGCTCGAAGGCGCGTTCGGCCAGCTCGCCGAAGGTCCCGGTGGTGTACACGTCCGCAGGCCGGATTCGCAGACCGAGGTCGCCTGCCCGGATCGCCACTTCCATGGCACTGAGGCTGTCGCCCCCCAGGTCGAAAAAGTTGTCCTCCGGGTTGATCCGGGTGACGCCGAGGACGTCTCGCCAGATTCCGGCGAGGCCGTCACCTCCGTGCGGTCCGGGCCGGGCGAGCCTGCTGAGCGCGCGGCGGTCCGTCTTGCCGTTCGGGCTCAGCGGGATCTCCCGGACGGCGACGATGCGGTGCGGCACGGAGTAGGCGGGCAGGGCGCTGCCCAGCAGTGACCTCAGTTCGCCGGTGTCGACGGCGGCGCCCTCGGGCGGTACGACATACCCGACCAGCCGCAGCGCGTGGTGGCCCTGCTCGGCCACGACAGCGGCGGCGCGTACACCACCGAGCCGGAGGAGATGATCCTCGACCTCGGCCGGTTCCACCCGGTGGCCGCGGATCTTGACCTGGTCGTCGGTGCGACCCTCGTAGGCGATGCGGCCGTCGGAACGACGCCGGCCGAGGTCACCGGTGCGGTAGAGGCGTTCGCCGGGCCGGAAGGGATCGGGGATGAAGCGCTGGGCGGTCAGTTCGGGCCGGTCGAGGTAGCCGATCGCCAGACCCGGGCCGCCGATGTGGATCTCGCCGGTCTCGTCATCCGCGCAGCGACGCCCGTCCCGGAGGATCTCGACGACGGTGCGCGCAGCGGGGCGTCCGATGGTGATGTCATCAGGCCGGACCTTCTCGGACAGCGAGTAGACAGAGGTCTCGGTGGGCCCGTAGATGTTCCACACAGCCCTGGCCTGGTCGAGTGACCTGGCCAGAGCAGGCGTCAGTGCCTCGCCGCCGGAGACGATCCGCAGGTGGCGGGGCGGTTGCCAGCCGTATGAGGTCAGTGCGGTGAAGAGGGACGGAGTGCCCATGAGGAAGGTGGCACCGCGTTCGGCGATGGCCTCGTCGAGCAGCCCGGGGTCGCGGGCGACGGCACGATCGACCACATGCACGGTGCCGCCGCAGATCAGCGGCAGGAGGATCTCCAGCTGGGCGAAGTCGAAAGAGAACGGGGCGAGCGCGAGCACCGAGTCCTCTTCGGTGAAGCAGAAGTCGTCCCGGCTGTACTGCAGGATGTCGGCGATGCCGCGGTGGGTGAGCACTGCTCCTTTGGGGGTGCCGGTAGAGCCCGAGGTGTAGATGACGAAAGCGGCATGGTGGGCTTCGGACGTGCGGTCGAGGGCGGCGGTCCGCTGTCCGTCGCTGCCGGGCCGCTCGTCCGTGTACACGAGACGATGGTCGCCGGGGGGCGATGGAGGCTCGATGCCACGTCTGGTCAGCACGGCTGCCGGTCGGGCATCGTCGATCATGAAGCGCAGCCGGTCCGCGGGGTACTCGGGATCGAGGGGGAGGTAGGCGCAGCCGATCGTCAGGGCTGCGAGCAGACCCGCGACGAGGTCGCGGGAGCGGTCCAGGTGGATGGCGACCCGGTCGCCGGGACGTACCCCTGAAGCTTCCAGCAGCACTCCCAGCTCTTCGGCGCGAGCCATGAGCTGGCGGTAGGTCCAGGAGCCGTCCTGGTCTCGGACGGCGATTCGGCCGGGCACCCGGAGGGCCTGTTCACCCACCAGGGCGTGGACGGAATCGCCGCCCGGACGGCCGTGGCCCGCATCCTGTGCGGTGCTGGTCTGTTCGGTGGCGGTGAAGCACCGCTGGTACAGCGCGAGTTCCGCATCCACGCACGCGAGGATCGTTTCGCTGCGCTTGAAGCCGTGCCGTTCCCCGGCGAAGACCCGGTGCAGGTACGGTGCCCTGTCGGGGCGCACACCTGACAGGAAGAGCTCCGCCTGGGCGGGCGGGCAGATCGGGTCGGCGTCGCCCTGCAGCAGGACGAACGGTCGTTCGACGCGGGCTGCGGCCAGGGCGGGCGACCGCTCCGCATAGCGCTGCGCGGTCTCGGGCCACGGACCGATGAGGGAGTCGAGATAGAAGGCCTCGAAGCCGCCGTTCTGCGACTCTCGCCAGGTTGCCGGGTCCAGAACGGGGTAGAGCAGCACGGCGCAGCAGTAGATGTCCTGTGTGGTGAGGGACACGGCTGCGGTCCAGCCACCGGCGCTCGCGCCGCGGATGGCGAGCCGAGCCGGGTCGGCGGTGCCCTCGGCCGCCAGGGCGCGGGCCACGGCAGCACAGTCGTCGACGTCGGCGATGCCCCAGGAGTGCCTCAGCCGGTTGCGGTACTCCCGGCCGTACCCGGTCGACCCGCTGTAATCGACGCCGACCACGCCGATCCCTCGGCTGGTGAGGTAGGCGATCTGCAGATCGTAGGCCCGGGGGAATCGCCCGGTGGGGCCGCTGTGTGCGAAGACGACGAAGGGGGGGCTCTCACCGGGCAGTCCGTTGTGGTCGGGATTGCGCGGCAGGAAGACCGTGGCATGCACAGGTCTGTCCCCGGGACCATCGAAAGTCCGGGCCTCGGGCCGTGGCAGATAGGCCCGGTCGACGACGGTGCGCGGCGCAGTGAGCTCGGTGGATGTTCCGGTGGTGGTGTCGAAGAGTACGGCGGCGAAGTCGCTGTCGGTGCCGGCACCGACAGCGATGAGCCGCTCGCCGCGGGCAGCCAACAACGGTTCCCACTCCGTACGAGGTGAGAGCAGGTTGCGGAGTGTGCCCGTGGCCGGGTCGAGCACCGACAGCGTTGTGGTGCGGGTGCTGTGCACCATGACTGCGAGACATCCGCCCGGCAGCGGAGCGCACCAGCTCAGGCCTACTTTGGTGAGAGCTCCGGCGAACTCCTCCTCTCGCGGGCAGACGTTTGCTCCGGTACGACCGTTGGCGGTGGTGCGGTGCACATTCCACCAGCCGGACCCGTCCGTGATCGCGTAGAGCTCGCCGTCGTCGGTCCAGACGATCTGTGCGACGGCCTCGTCGGGCCCGCCGGCAACGACCCGCGCGGGTCCGAGTGTGCCGTCCGGCAGTACGTCCGCGACGAAGGCGCGGCTCGCGTCCCAGGGCATATCCGGGTGGTCCCAGCCGATCCAGGCGACCTGTTCGCCAGTGGGCGAGGGCCGTAGGCCGGAAAGGAAGTCGCTGCCGGCCGTGAGGGGGCGCAGTGCGGCGGTGTCCTCGGCAGCACTGCCGTCCAGGGGAATCGCGACGAAGTCCCGAACGGGGGCCCCGCCGGGCCCGGTACTCTCCCGAATGCACCAGGCCTCGACGGGTGTGTCCCCGCTGCCGGAGGCCGGCATGAGGACAGGATCGGCGAAGCAGAGGGTGGAGCCGGGGGCCGGCACCGGGGTGAGCGGGCGTGGCCCGGCGCCGGGCACCTGCGATGCGTAGGCGTACAGGCGCTGGTCTTCGGCTTGGACGAACACCACCAGCGGGCCGTCGGCGCTGATCGTCCCGGCCCAGGCCCGGCCCCCGTACTCCATGAGGCGGCTGCGCACGTTCCACGGCGCGGGCAGGACGCTCTGGGCCGGGCCGCCTCCCTCGGTCCAGCGCATCAGAGTCGTGCGGCCGCCCTCGTCCGGCAGGCGCTCCGACCACCAGACCTCGTCGCCGACGAAGCCCGGCCAGTTCGGGTGGCTGTCCGTGGCGGCCACGTCAGCGGCCGTGATGGGGGAACTCCACGTCCCGAAGGGAGTGGCCTGCCTCATGATGATTTTCCTTCTACCTCAGTGGATTTCGCGGATGGCCTGGAGGACCAGTGATTCGTCCAGCCGCACGGGGTTGTTGACGGCCCTGGCGGTGGAGCCCGTCCCGGCCCGGACACAATCCGCCAGATCGGCCTCACGTACCCCGTAGTCGGAGAGCTGCGGGGACCAGCCCAGGTCGGAGAGCAACCCGGCCAGGTGGTCCGGCACTCCGGCTACCGTCAGGCGCCAGGCGGCGGCCACGGTCTCCAGCTGGACGCGGACGTGATCGGGCCCCCGATCGTCCTCGCAGTACGCTTCCAGCTGTTGGGCGTTGTAGCCGTACAGCCAGCGGAGGTTGAGCAGACAGGCCACGCCGTGGGGTACCCCGTAGCGGCGTGTCAGGTGGTAGGCGAACGCGTGTGCTGCGGTGGTCCGGGTCACGTTGATGGCCGCGCCCGCGTCGAGTGCGGCACGGGCCAGCCGCACGCGGACCTCGGGGGAGTCCTCCTTGAGGCGATTCCCCAGTGGACCGACGAGACCGTCCAGTGCCCGCCGGGCGTCCGTCCGCGAGGCGTCCGTGGAACGCCGTGCCCAGAGCGATTCCACCGCGTGGCAGAGCGCGTCCATGGCGCAGCTGGTCGCCACGGTGGGCGGGCAGCCGACGGTGAGCTCGGGATCAACGAGGGCATGAGTGGCGGCGGCCAGCGGGTGGTCGAACGAATGCTTGCGATCACCGTCGAAGACCGTTGCGAACTGAGTGACCTCACTACCGGTCCCGCTGGTCGTGGGGACCAGTACGAGAGATTCGACACCCGTGACGGGTCCGTTCGGTCCGTCGTCCGCGCCACCGGCCAGACAACGCAGGGCTGCAGGGCGGCCGGCCGGCAGGGCTCGGACGAGCTTCGCCGTGTCCATCCCGCTGCCTCCGCCGAGGCCGACGACGACCGTCGGACGCCAGGCGTCCCGCAGGGCGCAGCCGGCCAGGACATCGTCCAGGTCGGGGTTCGACCGGAATCCGGAGAAGATGCGGTGCCGCGGGCTGGCCCGCCAGTGTCCGAACCCGGCTCTGTCCAGACCCCTCTCACTGGATACGACCAGAACGCGCTCCGCCCCGAGTCCGTCCACCAGGGAATCGAGGCCACGCACCGTGCCGGCGCCGAAGATCACCTTCCCTGTGGTCTCAGCCACGGTGCTGCTCCGCTGCACGCAGCCGCTGTGCGAAGCCCTCACGGATGTCGGTCGTCGTCATCGCGGCCGTCGCCCGCGAGAACACGGACGCACCGCCACTCGACACGCGCGCCACCACGCAGTGCGGACCGTTGCCGCGCAGTGCGGTGTCAAGGGCCGATGTGACTTCCTCGACGGTGTGGCACACCTGGGCGGAGACGTATCCGGCCGCCCGGGCCACTGCGGCCAGGTCCGTGGCGTGCGAGGTGGTGGCCTGTCCGCCGGTGGACTCGTAGGAGCCGTTGTCGAAGACCAAGTGGACCAGGTTGCCGGGCCTGGCAGCTCCGACCGAGGACAGGGTGCCCATGTGCATGATCGCCGCGCCGTCCCCGTCGAGGACGACCACCGGGAGTCGCGGCGAGCGCAGTGCCGCACCCAGTCCGAAGGCGAGTGCATGGCCCATCGAACCCTGCATGTAGAAGTGGTCCTTGGAACCGGTCACCCCGAACAGTTCCCGAGAGGTGTAGCCGGTCGTGGAGACCACCGCAACGCCCGCGAACAGCGGTTCGATGGCGCGCAGCACTTCGACCCGGCCGAGGCCCGCCACTTCCGGTGCGTCACCGGCGGCGCGGTTCTGCTCGATGGCACCCTTCTGGGTGAGGACGAACACGCTCCGGCGCTCGGTCAGAAACTCCTCGGCCTCGTCGAGGGCCGGCCCGAGGTCCGTCGCGGTGGCCGGCACGGTCACATGCGGTACGCCGACAGCGTCGAGGATCTTGTGCGTGGACGTGCCCATCACTGCGTGCTGAGGCTCGTCCTGTGCAGGGTCGGGCCAGCCGCGCAGGCTCATGAACACCACAACGGGGATGTTGTAGGTCTCGGTGAGCGAGGTGAGCGGATTGACGAGGTTACCCAGGCCCGAGTTCTGGGCGATGACTGCGGAACGTCGACCGTGCACCGCTGCTCCGGCGGCCGCGGCGAGGGCGGCGCCCTCGTTGGAAGCCGGAAGGTAGCGGCCCTCACGGGTGAGTCGTTCGATCGGTCCGGAGAAGTAGGAACAGGGCACGCCTGCTACGAAGTCGATGCCTCGTTCCGCCAGCGTGGTGCAGAAGTTGTCGTTGGTGATCACGCTTCGAGTGCCATCCAGTCATCGAGCTTCTGCAGGGCGAAGACGTCGGATATCGGTGCGATGCCGTCCTCGACCCCGAGGGAGGTGCCGTCGGCCAGGATGGTGCCGAAGGTGTCGCGCAGCGCCTGGACCGTGGCGCGCAGGCCCTGGTTCGCGTAGATCACCACGGAAGCCCCGTGCTTCTCGGCGTCGGCGGCCGCCCACTGCGGGTAGGTGGTCGGAACGATCACGACGGGGCAGCGGCCGTCCCAACCGTTGAGGAACTCAACGATCTCGCCCTGGTCGCGCCGCTTGGAGTGGATCAGGACGGCGTCGGCACCACCCTCCGCGTAGGCGTAGCAGCGTTCCAGTGCCTCGGCCACGCCCAGCTTGTTGATGAGGGCCTCGGTCCGTGCTATGACGTAGAAGTCCTCACCGCGCTGGGCAGCCTTGGCGGTTTCGATCTTGCGAACGAAATCGGGCAGGGGCAGCAGGTCGTGGGCAGTCTCCGCGAAGCTGTTGACCTTCGGGTAGACCTTGTCCTCGATGCAGACGGCCGTGATGCCGGCCGCCTCGTACTCACGGACCATGTGCGCGACGTTGAGGTTGTTGCCGTAACCGGTGTCGACGTCGGCGACGACCGGGATGTCGATCGCTTTCTGCATGGCTGCGGCGGCCGCGAGGTACTCGGTCATCGTCAGAACGCTGGCATCGGGTAGGCAGCGGGATGCCGAGACCTCGAAGCTCGACGCCCAGACCGCCTGGAAGCTGGCCTCCTGGGCGAGCTTGGCACCGAGGGCGTCGTGTGCGCCTGCGATACGTACCAGTCTGCCGTTCGCCATCACGTCACGGAACGAGCGGTACGAAGGGTGCATGACCATCAGCTGTACTCCTGTGGGCAGATCGGATGTAGCCGGGGCCTTCAGAGGTGCGGGCGCACCCGTGAGCCCCGTGCTCGGGTCGTGGCAAGGTGGGGCGGTGCTGCGCCGGCGGATCCGCTTGTTGCGGTGCGGCGAGATCTGATCCGCGCCCTGTGGCGGACTCAGGACGAACGTTCGGTGATCCAGGTGCGCAGCATCAGGCGCTGGTGGTCGCCTTGACGGTCCTGGAACTCAACCCGGCCGTGCAGGGTCCAACGGTTGTCGATGAAGATCATCTCGCCCTCCCGGAGCCGGTCGCGGGACCACAGGTCCGGCGAGTCGAGCAGGGAGTCCAGAAGGTCGAAGGCCAAAATTTGATGATCCGTCAAAGGCGGTGCCCCCGGCTGGCGGTGGCCGATCTCGATGTACTCCCGGAGGTAGTGGATGCGGTCCCTGCCGTACTTGTTCTCCAGCACGGGCCGAAGCACAGTGCGCGGTGCGCCGGGAGCGTTGTCGCGGGTGTCGAAGCGCACCGGGAGGCGCAGAGTATCGAGCACCCCGGGGTGTTCACCGAGCCGTTTCACGAGGTCGGCGAGTCTGACAAGCACCAGGTCGCCACCTACGGCGGCCTGATGAACACATGTCAGGGTGAAGTAGTCGGGCACCATGCCGAGGCGGTGCGGCGAGTCGGTGTGCAGATTGCCGCCGCCCCGGGAGTCCGAATAGCGGCCGGTTGCTCCCTCGCCCAACTCCACTCCACGATAGCGGACTTCGCGCACCAGAGTGCCGGCACTGTCCTGGGGTAGCAGTTCCCCCAGGGCCGTGGAGGCTGTGACTGCGAAGGTGTGCAGCTCGTCCGGCCTCAGGTCCTCCAGTCCGGTGAGGACGAAGCAGCCGGGATCACCGTCGAGATATCGGCGGGCGTAGGGCATGACCACCTCACGGAGACGGTCATGTGTCGTGTTCCTGATCATTTGCTCGGGCACTTCGAACCGCACGGGATCGAAGGCGTGGTGCGTGGTCATGAAAGGCCCCTCGGCAGAACTGAACCATCCGGACACCGCAGCTGCCGACCAGCTGCTTTATGTCTCGGGCAGTGACGGAGAATGCCGTCTGCATTGATGGACCAGGGTGCACGCTTCGGGGCCGGACGTGCCGGCGCAGCAGTCCGCGAATGGACCTGTCTCCTGTGCTGCCGGCAGTGCTAAGAGCCGTGCTTTCTCTGACTTCACTATCCCCCCGTGATGACCCCGTGCGCCCCGGATCCTCCAGAGCAGGCTCGGCGCGATCTTGAGCTTCATTGAGTCGAGGAAGCCTGTCAAGGTAATCGAGCCGGGCGAGCGTCAACATCAGGGCATGTCCGATTTCAGGTATTTTTTTCGCATGGATCGCGAGCCCCGCGGGTGATCGGCGTTCCGATCGGCAGGGCCGCGTCGAATGAGTGTTGACGATTAGCTTGACCCGGCCTAGGTTTCTCCCTGATTCCAGCGACTCGCCACTCCGGTGTCACCGGCCTGGCCAACTTCCGTCGCTACTTCCTGGCACCGGAGCAGGCGGTGCGGGTTCGCGCTCGGCACCGACCGGGCGGAGTGAATGCCTCGGCTACTTTCAGATGATCCTCAACCATCGCGATGCGGAATCCGTTTCCGTTCAACCTGTGGGAGCACATTTGGCTGCGCAGATGATTTCAGAAGGCGAGGAGAACTGTGGGGTCGTCGAACGGCGGCTTGTCTTCGCCGACGTCGCCTACCAGTACTCGGTGGAGCCGAGCCGCGGGGCGCCGTTTGTGGTGACACTGCTCCACGGGACACCGGACGACCGCACGCGGGCGATGGAGTTCGTCCGCACCGAGCAGAGCTCGGCCCGCGATATCACCCTGCTGGGCGCCGACGGGTCCGTGCAGGCCGCGGTGCAACCTGCCGAACCGATGGCGACCTGGACCGGAACCGGCTTCAGTACCGAATTCGAGACCTTCCTGAGGGCCTCGTTCCCGCCGGCCGCCGACCGGGTGGACGGTATGGACCCGACTCCGCTGGCGCCACTGCTCCTGCTGCGCACCCATCGGGGCGTGCACGCGCACACCGAGGTGCTCCTCTGCGCACGGGTGCGGTCCATCGGGACGCTCTTCGCGCGGGTGGGTGGCTTCGATCACCCGGCGGCAGCGACGGAGGCCGAGCTGATCCCGTCGGCACTCTCCTTTGCGGATGTCCTGAAGGATCGGATCCGTATAGAGGGGAACGCTTACACCACCTATGAGCAAGGCACTGAGATCGAGCAAAAAATCACCCTCTCCGACGAGGTGGCGATCTGGTCGCTGACCATGGGGTTATGGACTTCGATCGAGCAGGGTGAATTCTCCGAGTTCATCACCGACCCTGGCTATGAGCTCACCCGCTGGCATTTCGTGCAGGAGAATTTCGAAATCATCGGCCCAGCCGAAGAAGTCGGCCATATGGCGTTCCAGGAGAATCCCGACGGGAAGTACCAGCTAAAACACAAGCGATTCCGTGAGGATTCGCTTCGGCGTACGGAGATGTTCCGCAAGGGAATTGATGTCCCTGAGCGAGACTTTGAGGGATTTCTTGCGAGGGAGTATCCGGAATTGAAATTCCGTCGCCTTCCAAGCTTTCGCAGAACGCGTTTCGACATCAACGTCCAATCCGTCCTGACCGGCCACTACTTCGGCATCGAAACGGACGAGGTCACCGTTGAAACAGATTCTGGCCGGCACAAGCTGCGCCAGGTCGAGATCGAGTACCTGGAGACGCGTTGGCACGAGGGGATGAACGCGGCCTCGATCGACACCGACCTGGAGAAACTTACTGTTCTGGTCGAAGACCATCTGGCCGCCGTCGGCATCACCGCCCGGCGTAACCACTACTCGAAGCTGTCGTTTCTGCGGGACTGTCTGAACGGCACCGCCGCGCAGCCGACCGGGTCATAGGCGCGGGCTCCTTCTCGAAGCAACAGAGCGCAAGGATGTACGCATTGAAGAGCAGCAGGAGAAGCATTCGCTCCATCCGGGAGCTCACCGACGGCGAGGTCGACCTGCACGGTCCCATCGTCACGCTGTTCAGCGGAGGATTGGACAGTTCATACCTCCTGTACCGGCTGGTCCAGGCCGGCGCCACCGATGTGCACGCCATCAGCGTCGGTCTGGGAGGTGATGAGAGGAACACCCAGATCCAGCGGATCACTGACACCCTCGGCGTTCGGCTCCGGTTCTCGGATGCCCGGGCCGCCTTCGTGGAGGAGTTCGTCCGACCGGCGATCGCCGCGAGCTCGGTCTATCTCGACACCCACCCGATCAGCTCCTCGCTGAGCCGTCCGCTGATCGCCCGGATCGCCGTGGACATGGCCCGCGAAGTCGGTGCCCAGGTCATCCTGCACACCGCGAACCGCTCGCAGAACACCCTGCGCCGGCTGAACTGTTCTCTCGAACTCCTGGGATTCGAAGGGTATTTCGGCAGTCCGTACGAACTCGATCCAGTGGACCGCGAGGTCAAGATCAAGGAACTGCGTGCGGTAGGCCTGGACGAGATGGCCGAACGATCCGCCAGTGGCGACTCGAACCTTTGGTGCCGGGAGTTCGAGTCCGGTGCCCTCGACGATCCCGAGGAGCACTCCGTCCCCGAGTCCTATTACCGATGGAGCGCCGTGCGCGATTCCCCGGTTCCACCGACAGACGTCTCGGTGACCTTCCGGGCCGGTGTACCCGTGGCACTGAACGGCCGTCAGTGCCCGCTGGCCGACATCATCGAGGAGCTGAACTGGACCGTCGGGGCACACGGACTCGGACGCTACACCGGTCTTGAGCACCTCCCGGGCGGTGCGAAGGTCCTTGAGATCCGGGAGATGCCTGCCGCCTGGCTTCTGCTGGCCTCGCGCAGACATCTGGAGACGGCCGTCCTCGACGCCGAGACGATTCGCGAAAAGCTGCACGTTGAACAGGTCTGGGTGCGCGAAGCGTTGGAAGGCCGGTGGTTCGGTGCGCTGCGTGCGGCGTGTCAGGCATTCGTGCTGCAACTCTCCACACCGCTCGACGGGGTCGTCCGGTGGAGGCTGTCCGGTGGCCGGGCGTCCACCACCTCCATCGTGGCGGACGCACCGCTCTATGTCCGCAACCGTGAAGACTGGGAGCACGCTGCCATCCGCAGTGAGCTCGCCCACTGGGGAAGGGGGACCGGACAGTGGCACAGCTGACCTCTGCAAGTCCGCGCGCACAACGGCGCCTGGTGGTGATCGACGCGACGGTGCCCGTGGCGGAGACGGCCCACTCTCTTGACTGTCACACGTTCTTCGTTCAGCAGCCGGGCTCGCCGGCTCGCAGCTTGGTGGACGATACATCGGGCTACTACTCCGTCGACTTCACCGGCGACATCTTCGCCGACTTCGTCGACAAGGTCCTGCGCCCGCTGCATCCGACCGCGGTGGTCTCGGTGAGCGCGGGCGGATCGTCTGCCGCCGCTGTGGCCGGTGAACTGCTCGGCACGCCGGGCGCGTCCGTCGCCGCCCTGGCGGCTCTGGCCACTGTGGCGGACTGCGCCCACGCCGCCGGTGCCGGGGCACGGTCGACAACCGCCTACACCCATACCGCCGGGGGCGCCCACCGGCTCGTCGGGCTGTTGCCGACGCCACCGGTTGCCACCGGCCCGCCCGGTCAGGGCGACCCCGCAGTCTCCCTGTGCCCCGAGGATCAGCAGGCAGCCGAGCGCGCCGTCCGCGACGTCCTCGACCGGTCCCGAATCACACACGGCCCTGTCCGCATGGAGCTGTGGCTCACTGCCGACGGCATCCGGGTCGTCCGCGCGGAGCAGCGCGTCGACCAGGACGAGGCCGCTGTCCTGCACCGCCTGACCGGTGTCGACTTGGTTCGACAGACTCTCGACCTGTCCCTCGCGGCGGGCGCCGGAGGGCACACCGCGCCGACCGAAGCGCTGGACGGAAGTACACGATGAAACCAACCGCCTTGTTCATCAACAAGCATCCGTACTCCCACTTCAACCGCCGTGGACGCTACATCCTGCCCGCCGGCGAGATCGACATCCACATGGTGACGCGCAATCAGATTCATGGTGGGCTCAGTGGACTGGACGCCCATCCGCTTGATCACGTCGCGGTCTGCGACGCCGAGGAGGAAGGGCGCTGGCGCGCCGTTTGCGAGTGGATGCTGCACAACCACCCGATCAGCCGGGTGATTGCTGTCCATGAGCGGGCAGTTCTGCTCGCGGCGGAGATGCGGTCGAAGTTCGGACTGCCGGGCATGCAGTACGAGACCGCCGAACGCTTTCGCGACAAGCTCCGGATGAAGGAGACCGTTCGCGCGGCCGACGCCGCAGAGTTGCCGGAGTTCGTCGCCCTCGATACTCCGGAGGACCTCACCGCTCTCGACTGGGGTGCCGGCCGCAAGGTCATCAAGAGCCGCCGCGGTCTGGCCGCCAAGGACCTCTACATGGTGGATACTCTGGACGACGCCAGGCGCATAGTCGCCGGACTCGATCTGTCGGGCGGGCGCTACGGGCTGGAAGACTTCGTCACCGGCCAGATCTATCACTGCGACTCGGTCGTGCAGCAGGGCCGGATCAGGTTCACCAGCGTCGGAAGGTACCTCGCCGATCCCGCGAGCTACGGGCCGGGGCGCACCTTCGGCACCGTTCTGGTCCGGGAGGGTGAGCTCGTCAAGCGGATCAACGAGCTGAACGAGGCGGTCCTCGGCGCGCTCGGGATCCAGGACGGCACCACTCACCTGGAACTGTTCCATACTCCCGAAGACCGGCTTGTCTTCTGCGAAGTCGCCGGACGCCCGCCCGGGGGCGTCATCCCGCCCGTGATCGAATGGCAGTACGGATTCGACATCGTCGAGACGCAGATCAGGATCGACGCCGGGCTGGGCTTCGCGCCGGCTGATCCACCACAGTCCACCGATGACGGCACCTGCGGCTTCATCGCGTTCTACCCCGGCTGTGACAACCGCGAGATCCGCCCCGAGCGCTTTGCCGCGCTGGGCATCGTGGAGCACCTCGCTCACCACGGAGCAGGCAATGGCGACGGCGGAGTTCGGCATTCCACCGACTTCCAGGACTCGTACGTCGTCAAGGCGCCGGACGATGCCACGCTACTGCGCCGGATCGCTGCGATCGAGGACGAGTACCGGGGCTGACCGCGTTCCGGCACGGCCGACCCGCACTAGGCTCATGATCAGAAAGCGCTTCTGTCATGGAAGTTCACGTTCACCGACCATCTACATCCTCCGGAGGCTGGCCATGGCCGAGCAGGTGCGCTCGCGCATTTCGGCGTACGCGATCGCTACGGCGGGTGAGCAGCTGCTGCTCACCCGGCTCTCCGAAGCATCGCCCGTCTTCCTGCCCGGGCTGTGGCACCTCCCTGGCGGTGGCATCGACCCCGGGGAGCAGCCCGGCGAGACCCTGGCCCGGGAGATGTGGGAGGAGACCGGGCTCGAACTCGCGAGCGCCCGGCTCGTCGACGCTCGCAGTTACACGGCTCACCGTCTCGGTGTGCACTGGCATTTGGTGGCCCTGTTCTACCGGGTCGAGCTCAAGTCCGGCACTCTCAAGGTCATCGAGACCGGGGGATCTACCGCCGAGGTCCGCTGGTTGCCTCTGCCCGACCTCGTCGATGCGGTGCTGTCCCCCGCCGCGATCGACGCGCTCGGCATGATCGGCCGCCGCTAGTGCAGTGACCGGAAAGGTATGCCGTGGGCCCGCGTTCCCCCCAGTCTGCGGCTGGGCGGGCCCCCAGGTGCGATGTATCGCCAGGCGGAGGTCCACGGCTCGTAGCGGACGTACTTGGGTGGTCCGACCATGCGGCGGGGGTATCACCCGGCCCGCCGGGCCCAGGGGGAGTGCCGTGCCGGGCGTCGTCGGCCGGTGAACCTTTCCGGTCGTAGCGCTGGCCCCCGAAGGCGCCCGGGGCCGGGGGAGTGGACCGGTCGGTCCGCAGTGTGTGCAGAGGCGTTCGGCAGCGTCGACAGCGGCCGACGATGATGCCCCCCCGGAAGGCGCTGACCGCCCGCGGCCTGTGCATCCCGCTGGACGACGGATCGCCTCACCCCTATCACGTCGTGCTCAACCGCTCGCAGGCGCCGGCTTGGGTGCCGAGCGATTCAGTATTTCAAATCTTCCGGAACGGGGCGCAGCGTGCCGCCCGTTCCGCCGATTCGGGATGGCGCGATGGCAGAGACCGTCCCGGTATCGGTTGCCTATCCATGCGCTCTCAAGATCAAATTCTGTCATCCCGAGAAGCTCTCTTCCGCCACTTATGGCGATTCGCCCAAGCTGCTCGATATCAATCGACAAACATCCAGATAACCTGACTGAAGACCTACAGAGAGGCGATCCAAAAATGTCGAAAATGAAAAACTTTGCGCGTATTGCAGCGACAGCTGGAAGTGCTTCATTGATGTTATTTTCGACCCTGGGGGCAGGCGTTTCACAGGCGGATCAAAGGGTATCGCAGCCGTGCCCGAGTGATGTTGTGTGCTTCTACTCGCAGCCGAACTATCAAGGTGTCCGGAAGATCGTGAATTTTACTCTGACTCCAGGGTGTGACGATAAGATATCCGCGCGCTCTGTGATCAATAATCGCAGTTACCCGGTAGGCCTGTACGTCGATCGAGAGTGTACTCAGTTTCTCGACCAGGTGGACCCCGGTCACTCTCGAAGCAATCTCATAGCCGGAGTTGTTTCGGCAGAGGCATAGCATCTGCGGATTGAATCAGTGGTGCCGTCGAGCCGTGCACGGCGGAGTCACGACGGCGGTGGGCTCCGGGGAGGTCGCTCCCGGAGCCCACCGTGGCATGCCGTCGGCGCGGTGGCGGTGCAGGCTGTGCCGCGATGACACAGGTGTCTTCGGTGCTCTGGTCGGTGAGTCCGATCCGTGCGAGGCTCCGCCCCGCAGTGCGAGTGCGCCCCGCGGAGTATCCCTCTGTCTTCGGCACCCTGACCAGCCGGCCCTTGCCACCCTTGGGGCTGCGCAGTACACCCGAAGCCCCGCGGTGTCCGCCGAGGCTCCGGCACGGCACATGGGTACGCATACTCATGACCCGGGCCCGGTTCGGTGGTCGTATGGATGCATGGGAATCACCGCGAAGAACTCGCTGACCGGCGCGGCTCTGGTCTTCGGGGCGCCGCTCGCCCTGTGGGGCCTGATGGGCCAGCAGGACGACTCCACCGCCGCACAGTCCGAACTCACCTACGCCCTGGAGCCGATCAGGGCTCTGGAGGGCTGGGCCACCGGGCTCGGTATCGTGGCGCTGCTGATCACCGGCCTCTCGGCCCTCTACTTGGTGCGCGCCACCTTGAGCGGTGCCCTGGACCCGCGCCGTTGGTTTGTCCTGCTGCCACTGGCGGCGGCCGGGGTCGTCGTCGCGTGGAGCCACCGTGTGCTGACCGCCGGGACGGCCGACGCCAACATCGGGGCCGGGCTCGCGGTCTTCTTCGGCACCCCGATAGCGGCGGGGCTGTTGCTCGCGGCGCTGATACAGACGATCCGCCTCCGTGACGGACGCGGCACCGGGCGCGCCGGACCGGCCGCCTGCTGAACCACGCCGACGGCGTTCCGATTCCTGGCGGGCAGGGCGACGCGGTGGCATGTGAGATCGACTTCGATGATCCTTACGGTGATCTCGTCACCCCCGCTCACGATCCGGCCGGGGTGCTCGACGGGCTCGTCACGGAACTCGGGGTTGTGCACGAGGCCCCGACGCCATCGGCGATGCGGTCAAAGGCTCCGAACGGGATCAGCTGGTGACCCGGCCGGAGCCCGCTACTGCTGGGGGCAATGTCGGTCACGGCCTGGTTCTCCTGTCGGCGTGCGGACGCGGCTCGTCCGACGGACAGGTGCACCGGCCGAGCCGTCCGCGACCGCAGTAGGCGACCCCACAGTCCGCTGTGCCCTGCAGTTCCGGCCACGGAGCGGAAGCGGCATCCGGACCAGCCGGTGTTCGAGGGTGTTCTGCCCGCGCTGCATACCGGGATCGCAGCTACCTGTTGCCGTCCCGTGCCGGAGCGGAATCGGTGTCCCGGAACAGGGACCGTACCTCGTTCTGGGTGAGTACATCCTCGGCGGCTGGGTGGGTGGCCCCGACCGGTTCCCCGTATCCGGAGAAGACGGCCGTGAACGGGCTCTCGCCGCCGGTCCGCTCCATCTTGTGCAGAGTCGGATTCCTGCCCGGGCCGATGTGCACCGTAAGGGTCTCCTCCTGATCGCGGGCGGTGAACACGACCCGGCGGCCGTCTGCCGTGACAGTCCCGGGAGCCTCTACTGCCGTGGCCGGCAGCTTCGGGATCATGTTCCGGATATCGCAGAGCTGCAGGGTCTGCCGTACCTGTGGCGCGGACGGGTCGCCTTTGAGCCACTGGTCGGAGAACAGGCGGACATCGGCATCCACCTGTGCCGGAGTCCGGGATCCCGGCCGGGATCTGATCTGCGCCTCGCTGAGCCGGAGGTAGGCTGCGCCGTCGCGCGTTCTGATCACATCGACCGTGCCTCCACGGCCGGTGGTCATCTCGGCTCGGCACTCCTTGTCCCGGCCGATCCGCACGGTGCCTTTCGTCATCCGGCCGTCGCGCTGCCTCGTCAGCCCGATGGTGACCGACGGGGCGTCATGGAGGGCGTCGACTGCCGGAGCACCGATCGCCTCCCACGAGTACGACCCGTCCGGCCCCGAGCCGTGATCCCGGCTCTCGGACGTTCGTGCGCCCTCGGCGCACCCGGCTGTGCCCAGCGCCAGGAGAACAAAGGCAGTGAGGGGCCGGTAGGCGCGGCGCGGCAGCGAAGCAGGCACGGACAAGTCTCCGGGGAAGGGGCTGGCAAGCAGACATGAACGGGAAGACGGTCGGCAGCCATCACCTGGCACTGAGCCCGAACCGGAATGATCTTCGCACTCTACGGTGCCCCTGACCAGCGAAATGCACTTCCGGCAGGCTCACACGGTGCACTGCCGACGACCAGACCATGTCCGGCCTCGGGGACCGGCGGTCCCACGGGGCCTCAGCGGGCGGGCGCCTCCCGTACCGGGTGTTTGCTGAGGATGGACACCCGGTTGAAGGCGTTGATCGTGATCGCCACCCAGACCACGGCGGCGATCTCGTCGTCGTTCAGCACCTGCCCCGCCTCCGCGTACGCCCGCTCCTGGGCCAGGGCGTCGGAGGGGTGGGTGGTGGCCTCGGCCAGGGCGAGGGACGCGCGCTCCCGGGGGGTGAAGAGTTCCGTGTCCCGCCAGGCCGCGAGCACCCCGAGGCGCCGCGTGGACTCCCCGGCGCGCAGTGCGGCCCGGGTGTGGACGTCGAGGCAGAAGGCGCAGCCGTTGAGCTGGGAGACGCGGAGGTTGACCAGCTCGACCAGGATCCGGTCCAGGCCGGCCTCGGCGGCCGTCGTACGGACGACGTCCGCGGTCCTGACCAGCGCCTGGTACGCGGCGGGGCTCTGCTTGTCGATGTAGATCCGTCCCTTGGGCCGGTGGGCTTCCGCGGCCTGTGCGGTCTCGATCACCTGTACTCCTCCGTCTGTTGTCCCGGGTTGCCTTCGGATCTATGATCACCCATAATTGTTGAAAACGAAACTACTTTGTTCGCGGAGGGCCGGGAGATGGATCACACGGGTATCGGCGTCGAGGCCGGCATCGAGGTCCTCGCGGCCCGGGACGTCCCGCTGGGCGGACCGCGGGCGATGACCGTACGGCGCACTCTGCCCCAGCGAGCCCGTACCCTCATCGGGGCCTGGTGCTTCGCCGACCACTACGGCCCTGACCGGGTGGCCGAGTCCGGCGGCATGGACGTCGCGCCCCACCCCCACACCGGGCTCCAGACCGTCAGCTGGCTGTTCGGCGGGGAGATCGAGCACCGCGACAGCGCGGGGACGCACGCCTTCGTGCGGCCCGGCGAGATCAACCTCATGACCGGCGGCCACGGCATCAGCCACACGGAGGTCTCCACCCCTGGCACCACCGTGCTCCACGGCGTCCAGCTCTGGGTGGTCCTCCCCGGCGAACACCGCCACGCACCGAGCGAGTTCCAGCACCACGCACCTGCGCCGCTCCGCGTCGACGGCGCGGAACTGCGGGTCTTCCTGGGCACACTCGCCGGCGCCACCTCTCCCGTGCGCACCTTCACCCCGCTCCTCGGCGCCGAGGTCCTGATCGACGCCGATGCCACCGTCACCCTCGACGTCGACCCCGGCTTCGAACACGGACTCCTCGTCGACGAAGGCGACGTACGCCTCGACGGAACCCCCCTGCGCCCCGCGGAACTCGGCTACGCCGCCCCCGGGCGTACCACCCTCACCCTCACCAACACCTCCGGCCGCCCGGCCCGGGCGGTCCTTCTGGGCGGTCCGCCGTTCGAGGAGGAGATCGTGATGTGGTGGAACTTCATCGGCCGCAGCCACCAGGACATCGTCGAGGCACGAGAAGACTGGGAGTGCGCCTCCGGCCGCTTCGGCACCGTCGAGGGCTACCCGGGCGAGCGACTGCCCGCCCCCGCCCTGCCCAACGCCGTCATCATGCCCCGCAAGAACCCCTCCCCTCGCTGACCCGAACCGGAAGGCCGCCCTCATGAACGAGCAGAGCCCCAGTGCCCCCGTCGTCCGCCACGCCGACACCCGCCACCGCTACGAGATCCTCGTCGACGAGGACCGCGCCGGCCTGACCGCCTACCGCGACCGCGGCGACCAGCGGGTCTTCTTCCACACCGAGATCGACGACGCCTACGCCGGCCGGGGACTCGCCGCGATCCTCGTCGAGCAGGCGCTGACCGACGTCCGCGCCTCCGGACTGCGGATCGTCCCCGTCTGCCCCTACGTGGCCAAGTTCCTCACCAAGCACCGCGAGTTCGCGGACATCACCGACCCCGTCACCCCCGAGATCCGCACCTGGCTCACATCCCGGCTGGGCCACTGAACAAACCGGCTGGAAAAGGGTATCGGTGGGTGAGTGCCGGCGGTGGCGGGATTGAGATCACTCACGAGAGTGATGAGTGCGATAGGCAGTTTGTCGGGCTCCGGGCAGGGGAGAGCATCTTTGGCCCTGGCGCCAGGTACAGGGTCCACCACCCTCTGATCCGGCGTCACGTCGTCTTCGCTGTTGTGCTGCGGACGCGAGGGGCCGGTTGCGGGACCTCATTGGAATCCCTCCGGATAGGTCTTCCCGGCAGGGACTTCCCTTGTCTTGAAGGAGGTTTCGAGTGCGTAGTTTATTCCGGTCCAGGGCAGTTCCGGCAGTCGGCACCGCTCTGCTGATGCTCGGCGGCGTGCTGAGCGGGACCGCTGCCGCCGGGGACGAGCCCGAGATCGTCGGAGGCCGGCCCACGACCATCCAGAACCATCCGTACCAGGTCAGCCTCCAGTACAACGGCAAGCACATCTGCGGAGGGACGCTGGTCAAACCCGACCGAGTGGTGACGGCGGCCCACTGCACGGACGGGGCCTCCGTGAGCGATCTGGGGATCCGTGCCGGCTCCAGTTACCACAGCTCGGGCGGGCCGCTCTGCCGGGTCGGTGAGGTCGTTCAGCATCCCCAGTACGACCGGTGGACCACCGACTTCGACGTCAGCATTGTGAAGATCAACTCGCGGTGCACCGGCCGGCCCGCGCCTCTCGCCGAACGCGAGCCCGCGACCGGATCGCAGGTCACCGTCACCGGCTGGGGCGCCCTGAGCGAAGGCGGCCCTTCCCCCGACCAGCTCCAGGAGGTCACCGTCGATGTCATCAGCCGTGAGGCGTGCCGACGGGTCTACGGGAGCTATGCCGTCACCGGAAACATGATCTGCGCGGGAGGAGGCCAGGACGGCAAGGACGCGTGCCAGGGCGACTCCGGCGGCCCCCTGGTCCAGAACGGTGTGCTCTACGGCATCGTGTCCTGGGGAAGCGGCTGCGGCCGCCCCGGCTATCCCGGCGTCTACTCCAACGTTGCGGCTCTCCGCCCCTTCATCGACAGCAACCTCTGATATCGGCCCACCCCTGCGGGAGACACCGCTGCCGGCGGTGTCTCCCGGAAGGGGAGGGCCGCACCCATGCCGACGGCGATGGGTGGTTCAGTGCCGTCCCCTGCGGGACCCTGTCATGTTCTCCGCCGAGTGGTTCGTTCCTTCTCGGACACCGAGTGGATGAAGGTCAGGGTGCGGGAACGCATGCCCACGCGGCGTTGCTCGATCATTTCCTCGACCGGGGGGTCGAACGGCTGGCGGATCGGTTTGCTGTGCAGCTTCACCGCGCAGTCGAGGTCGGTGCAGAGGAGAAGACCCACCGTGTTGAGGCGTTTGCGTTTGTCCCGGGACGGGAGGCGGGCGGTGAAGAGGGAAATCTCGTTGAACCGGCGGGTGAAGCGGCACAGGTCGCACATCATCGCGCGCGAGCCGTGCGCCGCGTCGTTCGGGGCCTGCCGCAGCAGGACTCCCAACGCCTGGTCGTCGGCCTCGGTGACGAGGTAGGCACGCTGCGGGGAGCGCAGGTCCCGCCAGCCGAGGTAGTCGATCCGGTCCCATCGGACGTCGTCGAACCAGGTGGGCAGCCGGACCTTGGTGTCGGCCGAGTCCGGGTTCACGATCGCGCCGCGTACCTCTTCCCTGGTCATCGGACGCATGGCAGCTCCCGGCGAGTTGCCTGTGCGCGGATGAACGTGCCGGTCGGGAAGGCGAGTGGAAGGGGAGGGAGGGCTGGGAGGGTCCTTGGGGTACTGGACACTCGGGGTGCTCCTTGCTGAGAAAACCGTCATGACAGCAAGAGCAGGCCGAGCGGCTCGACGAAGAGGCCCACCCGTTCGCCGCGACATGGCACGCGGGCGTGGAGGCGTGGGCTGGTTCAGAGCACCGGAGATTCACGTCCGGTCCGCCGCCGGGCAAGGACGGCGTCAGGGAAACGGACGGCTAGGCGGTGCAGCGAGGCGCGCTCGGCGCGGGCCGAAACATAAAAATCCCTCTTCCAGGGCGCAATGGGCCCAGAACAGATCGACGGAGCCCGGCCAGGTTAACAACACCTCCCGGAGCAGGGGCAACCGATTTAACGGCCACCTCCTCGGTCCGGTGGAGACCGCGGGTGGTGCCGGCCCCGTCCGTCGGGACCGGCACCACCGGGGTGTCGGCGGGGCTCAGCGGCGCCGGGTGAGCAGGGTGACCGCCCGGTCGAACGCGGAGTCGCGGTCGGCGGCGAACTCCTCCGCGGTGAAGACCGGCACGGTGATGTGCGGGGGTACGCCCGGGCCTTCGTGGGAGATTCCGCGCGGGGTGGTGTACCGCTCGTTGGAGAGTCCGAAGCGCCAGCCGTTGGGCAGGGCCCGGGGCAGGATGTCGGAGAGCGCGCCCTGGGTGTGCTCGCCGATCAGGGTGGTCGGCAGCGGGCGTTCGGCGAGTGCCTTGACGAAGGTCTCGCCCGCGCTGACGGTGGCTCCCGAGGCCAGGACGGCGATCGGGCCCGTATAGCGGGGCACTCCCTGAGCCGGGGCCACCCGGGCCGTGTACCGGGGGGTGAAACGGGTGTCGTCACCGGGGTCGTTCCTGGCCTCCTTGCGGTAGGCCGGATAGCCGCGGTCGGTCAGCCGGGCGGCGATCTGCAGGCCCAGCTCGTCGCTGCCCCCCTGATTGACCCGGACGTCGACGACGAGTCCGCGCCAGGCACCGGGACCCCGGGTGCGGGCCCGGGTGACGATACGGTCGAGGACCCGGTCCAGTTCGGCGGCGTCGGTCTCGATGGTCGGGGAGCCGGCTGTGTACCCCCCGAACCGGCTGATTCGCAGATAGCCGATGCCGCCCGGGACCTCCGCGTAGCCGATGGCCCCCTGGGCATGGGATTCCAGCGCGGTACCGCCGAGATTGCGGCGCTCGACGAAGGTACGGACCCGCTCGTCGTAGGCGTCGTCGGGCGAGACCGTCCCGGCGCGCTGCCCGGAGGTGTAACGGCCCAGATCGGAGGCCTCCAATCCGACATGGGCGTCCTGGAGGGGCTCGGCCATCGCGGAGAGTATGCCGAACAGCTCCTCCTGGGTGGTGCCCGCGTGCACCGCCGGGCGGTACCGGGCCCGCACGGCGTCCCAGTCGACGCCCCGGCGCTCGAAGAAGGCGTAGTTCTCCTTGAAGGTCTGCCAGAAGACGTCGAAGACCGCCACCGGACCGGTGGGCGGGGGCTGTTCGCAGCGCGGCGGCAGTGCGGCGATCCGGCGCAGGGAGCGGGGGCCCAGAGAGCCGTGGACGCGCAGTGCCGCACGGTCCCCGGCCCGTGGGGTCACCGTGAGGCTGTACTCCGGGCTGTCGAAACGCACGGCGCCTCCGGGGCCGGTGCCTCCCGCGCTCCGGGCGGTGGGTCCGGGCAGACAGCTCAGTGCGGTGGTGTCCCAGAACCGCAGATCGCGGCCGTGAACGGAGACGACCGTCCCGTATCCGTCCATCTGCCAGACACCCTCGACCGAGAACCCCCCGTACCCGTACCCGGACCCGGATCGCGGTGCCGCGGCGGGGGCGGGCGCCGCGGCGGCAGTGGACAGGGAGCCCGCGAGGGCGAGTGCCGTCCCGGCGGCGATGAGGACTCCGCGCCGGGACGCCGGACGTCTGCCCCGGCGGTCCTCGACGGCGGGTGCGGCTGATGTCTCTGGTGTCACTGTGTTCCTCCGGTGGTCGGTCACCGAGCATCCTTCCGGCGCCGGCGCGGCCACCGCGTCCACCTGCGGGCGCCACCTCCGTCAACCATCGGTCGTACAAACCGAGTTGTGTCCCCTAGGGTGCGCGCGGGTGACCGGCCCTTCCGCCGGGGTACGTCCGCCGGGGACACCGCCGCTCCACCGCCCCGCGCGACGGCCGGGCCCGGGGGGCCTACGGTGTGATCACCGAGGCCGGAGATCCGGTTCGCATGATGTGGTCGACGTGGATACGGCGCGCGATGAAGCGCCCGTTCTCGACATTGGCGCCGATGGCCACCGGGGCGAGGGAGTTCCCGTCCGGGAGTCCGGCGTAGTACAGGCCGGGGATCGCCCCGAGGATGCCTTTCTGCTGCAGGGGCGCGCCGTGGTCGTCGAGTACGTGCGCCGGGAGAATCCGGTAGTCCGGCCCGAACCCGGTGCACCAGACGATCGAGGTGATGCCCTCGCGCTCCAGGTCGAGGCGGTCCCCGAACGGGGAGATGCGGTCCAGATCGACACCGGGTGCCGGGTGCTGTTCCGGTACCGGGTAGCCCCGTGCCCGGATACCGGTGTCAATGGTGTCGATCACCTGCCGGAACGAACGGGCGGACGCCTCGGCGACGGCGACGACGTTGTCCTCCAGGAGCAGCGTCCGGCCTTCCGCGGCGCGCGCGGAACCGACGAGAACGACTCCCTTCCCGGCGAGTGTGCCGAGATTGAGATCGCCGGTGCCGTCCAGGACAGCCGCCACCGGCAGACCGGGCAGCACCTCCGCCGGACCGTCTCCGCCGGTGCCCACCCTGACGTACTCCTCCTCCAGGGAGAACACGAACATCCATTCATGGAGGCTGCGGCCCCGATAGTGGCGTGGCCACGCGCCGTGCCGGCCGACCGACAGGAACACACCCCGCCCGGCGTCCACCAGTTCGTCGGCGATCTGCTGTCCGCTGATTCCCGCGCCCACCACCAGAACGGCGCCGTCCGGCAGGGATGCGGAATTGCGATAGCGGTGCGAATGCAGCTGTGTGACGGACGCGTCGATATCGGCCGCGAGGGCGGGGACGCGGGGGGCGGCATAACCACCCACCGCCACGACGAGGTTACGGGACCCGATGGAACCCCCGTCGGACAGATGGGTCCTGAACCGCACCTCGTCGTGGTCGGAGGCGTCCGGCGGGCACTCGACCTCCCGGACGGCCGTGTGCTGCCGTACCCGGAGCTTCCGGTCCTCCGCGTAACGGCGCAGACGGTGGGCGAGTTCACGGCCCGGCATGAAGCCGTCGGGATCGTCGCCGTCGTACTCCCGGCCGGGAAACCGGACCGAGCGGTTTCCGCTCCCCACCAGCAGGCTGTCCCACCGCTCAAGCCCCCATGCCTGGCCGATCTCCCCCCGTTCCAGAACAACGGATTCCCGGCCCAGCTCCTGCAGGGACGCGGCCACACCGCACCCCTGCTGGCCGGCTCCGATGACGACGGTCTCCGCGTACTCGACCTCTGACACGTTCGATCCTCCTGCCGATGGGATGGGCATTCGGAGCTTGCCTGGTGAAGTCGGCTTGATGTCAACTGGACGTGTGACGCGACAAGGAGTCTCCATCGGTGAAGCAGCGGCACTGTACGGCCTGGCGCCGTCCACGGTGCGGTGGTGGGAGCGGCAGGGCGTGCTCGACCCACCCGCCCGCGTCGGAGGCAAGCGGCTCTACGACGAGGCCGGCCTCCGCCGGATCGGTCTCGCCTATCTGTGCTGTGTGGTCGGGCGGATGCCGCTGGACCGGGCAGCCGTCGTCACCTCGGGAAAGGCCGCGCTCAGCACCTGGCAGCACACCATCGACGAGCAGATGGAGCTGCTGGAGCAGCGGATCGGCGATCTGAAGGCCGCCCTGGAGTACCTCCGCCATCTGCGGCTCTGCGAGGACGACGACATCGTGCGGCAGTGCCCCGTCCTGGAGTCCGAACTGTCCGTGCACACTCCACGCGGGCACGCCCCCGGTGCCGACCTCGTCACCGCGGCTCGCGCCGCCCGAAGCGGCGGAGCGCGAGGGGAGGGGACGGAGGCCCGTGACGAAACTCCGGTGATGCATGCGCCGGGTGACGAAAAGCCGGGTGGTGAAAGGCCGGGTGGCGAGATGCCGGTGTGCTGCCCCGGTTGCCGGGGGCCGGTGGTGCCGTCCCCCCGCGGCCGGCCCCGTACCCACTGTTCGGCCGCCTGCCGGCAGCGCACGTACCGAACACGGCGCAGTGGTACAGCCGTTCCGGCTGCCGAAGGGTCCGACCGTTCCTGACGGCCGATCGACGTCGCGGTGCCACCGGTGTCGCCCGGGAGCCCGGGAGCCCGGGAGCCCGGGCGGCAGGTCGGCCGGTGGCGACGGCCCCCGCCGCTCGTCGGTCCCCGTGACCACAACCGGGTCACGGGGACCGACGTCACGAGAGCCGATTCCTCTTCCCCCGCACGGGCGGAAGCCTCCTCAGCACGGGCGGAACGAACTGATCTTGTCGTTGATCCACCCGGGAAGCGTGGGCCACCACTCCCAGGGGCCGATCCTGAACTCAAGACCGCCGTAGCCGGGGTGCTCGTAGAAGCAGATGGAGTAGGGCGAGTCGTTGACGATGGAGGACACCTGGTCCTGGTACTGGCCGAGGTTCGAGTGGACGTTGGGCATGCTGAAGGGGAGGGAGTAGCCGCCGTAGTTGTCGTGCTTCCGGAGACACAGGCTGCGCCCGTTCTCCATGCAGCCGGCGGCCTCGGCGGGGGTCGCGCTCGCGAGGACACCGGCCGATGCGGTGAGGGTGACGACAGCGCCGAGCAGCGCCAGTCGACGCTTGGCGTGCGTCAAGACGGAGATCCTGTCTTCGACACGGGAATGCATGGCTGCCTTTCTGTCGGCGCGCTGTCCCCTTTCCTCTCCGTTCGGGCACCTCAAGGAGCGGTCGGCCGGCGCGCGGTGGGCGGTGATGTCGTGCGGATCGCCTTCGGTCAGCAGGGCCGGTAGGACGAGATCCTGTCGTTGATCCACCCGGGGAGCGTGGCCCACCATTCGCCGGGGCCGATCCTGAACTCAAGACCGCCGTAGTTCCCGTGCTCGTAGAAGCACATGCGGAGGTCCGTGCTGTTGCCTATGGAGGACGTGCTGTCCTGCGCCGGGCCGCCGAGGTTCGCGACCTGTACGGGCGCACCGCTGGGGTACACCGGGATCGAGTAGTTGGGGTTGGCGTAGATGAAGACGCCGGCCAGTGCGGGGGCCGGAGCGGCGGTCGCCGGGGGTGCGTTCATCACCAGGCCTGCCGAAACGGCCAGGGCTCCCACGGCACCTGCTGCGGCCAGACGCTGCGCGGTCTTCCTCAACAACGACATGAACTTGCCCTTTCCTTACGGGAAGGAGCCCGACGTCGGAGCACATCGGGCCCTGGGACGGAGGTTCGTCATGACGCGATGTTGCAAGATCTTGCAGAAACCTACAGTAAGGATTTTCTCCAAGGGGGCGGCCGAAGGCAAGAGGTCGGTCCGCGGTGGGGGCCGTCGGCGCGCGATGTCATGGATCGGCGGGCGCCGCCGCAGTGCCCGCGCCCTTGGGGCGGCGGGGCCGGGTCAGCGGGTCAGGCCCGCCAGGAGCAGGTCGACGAGCCTGCTGCTGAGGTGTCCGTCGTGGGGGCGGCGGGTGAGCAGGGCCCGGAAGTGCAGAGGTGCGATGAGGGTTTCGAGGATGAAAGCGGGGTCGGTGCCCTCGGGGATCTCGCCCCGGGCGACGGCCCGGTCGATCATGACCCGGGCCAGGTCGAACCGTGTGTTCCAGAACTCTTCGCGGCTTTGGGCGAGGGCCTGATCGTCGGATGCGGCCGACATGGAGCGGACGAGGGCCTCGCCGAACGGGGTGTCCAGGTAGCCGGCCAGCGAGTCCGCGAAGCCGACGAGGTCCCCGCGCAGGGTTCCGGTGTCCGGGATATGGAGCTGTTCCTGGCTGTACGTCAGGAGCGCGTCGACGACGAGACGTTCGCGGGTGCCCCAGCGGCGGTACACCGAAGTCTCGTGGACGCCCGCCCGGCGGGCGACCTCAGGGATCCTGACCGCGTCGGGGCCGTGCTCGGCCATGGTCTGCAGGGTCGCGTCCAGGACGGCCCGGCGGACCCTCGCGGACCGGCCGCCGGTCCTGCGGCGGGCGCGCTCTTCGGTCACCACCGGATGCTATCGCAGGTTACTTGCATTAGCCGTCGGTGCGGCGATACCTTCCGAATTAACGCAGAGTTCCTGCGTTAGCAGTCGTCGGTGGAGGCGTGATGTCGTATCGGTGGCCGTTGGAGGCGAAGGAGTTGTTCGCGGAGCGGTACGCGCAGATGGTCGGCTCCGGTGTGCCGGTCGCGGACGTGGACGCGGTACGTGCCTCGGTCACCGATATGTGGGCGGACGAGCCCGGCGGTTGGGTGTACGAGTGGTCGGCTCTCGCGGCACGCCACGCCGAGGCCGGATCGCACGGCCTTTCGGCCCTCGCCTACGGCTGGGCGCGGTTCCCGACCCTGGCCGACGAGGCCAAACGGGCCGCGCTGGCCCGCCAGACCGAGCAGTACCTGCTCGCGGCGCCCGGATTCGGGGTGTCCTTTCGCAGGGATGTCCTGGACCTGCCCTACCGGGGCGGTGTCACGCGGGTGCCGGTGCATGTCCTCACCCCGCCCGCTGTCGTGGAGAAGGGGCCGGTGCTGCTGGTCAGCGGCGGCGTCGACAGCTGGAAGATGGATCTGCACGGTCTGCTGCTGGCGCTCTGCCGATACGTCGGCCTGCCGGCCGTCGCCTTCGACATCCCCGGGACGGGTGACTCGGAGGTGACGATGAGCCCGGACGGCGCGGAGATCGTCCGCGGTCTGATCGGCCACGCCAGGACCCTGGGCAACGGCATCGTCGTGCATCTGGGCATCTCGATGGGGGGTCACTACTCCGCCCGTTCCGGCCTGGCCGGTGAGACCGATGCCGCCATCGTGCTGGGCGGCCCCGTCGAGGCGGCGTTCGACCGTGGCCGCCTGGCCCGGTTCGGGATGGACGGCATTGTCGGCAACGCCCTGGGCTTCGACCGCCGGCCCGGCCGGGACGACCTGTTCGCCGCGCTGGCGGCGTTCTCGCTGAGGCCGCTGCTGGACCTGGACGACCAGGCGCCGATGCTCGTCGTCAACGGCGCCGAAGACGTCCATGTTCCGCAGGGTGACACCTTGGTGTTCGAAGGCCGCCGCGATACCGAGGTCCATCTGCTGCCCGGGACGGGGCACTGCGCGGTCACCAGGCTCCCCGAAGTCCTGGGGATCATTTCCGAGTGGCTCCCGCGCACCCTGTCCACCCTCCGGGCGCACCCCGCCACCACTGCCGGACCGGAGTGAGCGGCACCCGGCCCCTCGACGGCAAGGTGCCCCCGGCCCGCGACGCCCGGCGCGCCCACTCTCGCCCTGTGCCCTCGCGGACCGGTTCGCGGGCGCGCCCCACCGGCGGGCGCCCCGGTGCGCTGAAGGAGACTGTGTCCCATGGCTGATCCGACCGTGCCCGAACGGGCCGCCCACCACCTCTTCTCCTACGGCACCCTGCAACTGCCCGAGGTCCAGCTCTCGCAGTTCGGCCGCCTGCTCCACGGCACCCCCGACGCGCTGTCCGGCCACCGTACGACGATCGTTCTGATCACCGACCCGGAGGTGATCAGGGCCAGCGGCACCGACCGCCATCCGATGGTCGTCCCCTCACCGGACCCCGAAGACGACGTGGCGGGGCAGGTCTTCGCGGTCAGCGACGCCGAACTGGCGATGGCGGACGCGTACGAGGTGGACGACTACACCCGCCGCGAGGTGACGCTCCGCTCCGGGATCCGCGCATGGGTCTACCTGGAGCGTTCGGGCAGCGCCCCCACCACCGCGGACGATCCGGCGCACCACTGACATCCCGCCCGTCCGCCCGCGGGGTGCCCCGACCGATCGGGGTCAGCCGGTAGTCCACCGTTAGTCCACCCGCATCTGCACCGACGCGGTCACCGTCCTGGTGAGCAGACCGTCACGTTCGAGGGCGCGCAGCGTCCGGGTCGCCATGGCACACTTCCGGGTCCGGTAAGCACTCCGAAGTACGTACGTCCCGAGCGCGATGCCGTCGGCCTCGGCCGGGACGTCGCAGGCACCGTCGACGTCCTCGGCCCCGGTGTCTCCGGTCTCCGCCGCGGCGATACGGTGATCGGCCTCTGCGACCGGCTGCCCCTGTCCTCCAATCCTCCAATCCTCCAATCCTCCAAGACACAGGCCGAATCCGCCGTACTGGACGCCGCCGCGATCGTCACCGTGCCCGCCGCAATCCTGCCCCTCGGCGGGCTCACCGCCGCCCGGGCACTCGATATCGCCGACACCCGGCCCGGCGACACACTGCCGGTCACCGGAGCGGCGGGAACCGTCGGCGGCTACACCGTGCAGCTCGCCGTGCGGCGGTAGGTGTCCGGTTGTCCTGTCGGTCAGGTCCCGGGCTCAGCGGGCCCGACGTGGCTCCCGCCGCCCCGGGACCTGCCCGGAGGCGGACGGCCCTCCGGTGTCCGCGGCCCGCAGTACCTCGGGCTCCACATGCCGGGCGAAGAGGGTCGCCACCAGTTCGCGGCGGCTGCGGACACCCGTCTTGTCGAAGACGGACTTCAAATGCTCCTGGACGGTGTACGGGGAGAGCCGGGCCAGGCGGGCGATCTCCGCCGTGGGGTGTCCGCGCAGTACCAGGGACACGATCTCGCCCTCCCGGGGCGTGAGTCCGTGGGCGGCCGTGATCAGGGCCAGATGCTCGCCCGGCCCCGCCGCCTCGACCGATACCGCGATCCGGGCGGGACCACCGCCCTCCATCAGCCACGCGTGCAGCCGGACCCGACCCAGGGTGGCGGTGTGCGCCCAGGACGCGAGCGAGCCGGAGGAGCCGGGGCCCCGGACCGCCGCGGCGATCCCGTAGACCGCCGGCGGAAGGATGCGCTCAGCCCAGCCGCCGGAAGCCCCGGTACGCCGCCGGTCCGGCCCGGCGCAGTGCCCGTGCGGCCGGCCGTCGCCTGCGGGACAGCGTTCGCCCAGGGCGGGCAGCTCGTCCAGCCAGAACTCGGCCGAGGGGCTGAGCTGCACGATGCCGTACTCCTCGTCCAGCAGGACCAGTGCCGGGGCCGGAGCGTATCCGGCACCCCCGGCGGCGGGCTCCGCCTCCCGGGCCCGCCGGGACAGATGCAGCCGGCGCAGCGCCTCGCCCAGCGGTTCGGTCAGCGACCGGGCCACGGCATGTGCCTCCGGCCCGAACGGCGGAGCGTCCGGGCCCAGTCCGAGGATCATGATGCCCCAGACGCCGTAGCGGTCGCGCAGCAGCACCCGGACCTCGTCGGCGAGACCCAGCGGATGCAGAATGTCCCGGTAGCGGGGGCTGCGCCCCCGGACACCGCCGACCGCACGGCCCAGCAGGCCCACCGGCTCCGGTGCCCGGGCGAGTTCCGCCACTCCGTTGACATCGCCCTCGCGGTACTCGATGTCCAGCATGCGGGCGAGGTACGGACGCGGAACGGCGTGCCGGAAGTTGCCGCCGGTGTTCATCAGGGTGTCGGGGTCGAGCGTGACACCGGCCCACAGGTCCGACCGGAGCACCGGGCGCATCGCCCCCAGGACGCCGTCGAAGAACCCGTCCACGTCGGTCGCCGCGGTCGCCGCGCGCACCGCAGCGTCCCGGACCCGGCCGGGATGCACCGTCCCCCCGTAGCGCACCATGGCCGAATTCTAGGGCGCTCTTCCGAAGAACAGGGGTTGTTGGAACAGCGGCGTTCGTTCCTCCCGGGCCACCCCCCAGACGTCTGGTATGCCCAGGCCGCCGCCCCCCTGAGACGCTGCGTCGTGGCCCGGGACGTTGTGGACGTACCGGGGCCGACCGGACGGGGGAGGCACGCACGATGCAGATGATGAGAACGATGCAGACGATGCAGACGACGCAGACGACGAGACCGGACACGGCGGCGGCGGACCGGGGGGCCGAGGGGGCCCGTCCCCTGCTGCGCCCGTGGTCGGCGGGAGGGCCGCCCGGCGCGCCGGGCGCTCCGGCGGAGGTCACCGTGGTGATCGCGGGCGGCGATCCGGTGTTCCGGATGGGGCTGGCGGCGCTGTTCGAGCCGCTGCCGGGTCTGTCGGTGGTGGCCGAGGCCGCCACGGTGGCGGAGGCGGTCGTGGCGGTGGAGCGCCACGGGCCGCGGGTCGTGGTCATGGACCTGCGCCCGGGCACCGGTGCGGAGTCGGGAATCGAAGGCACCCGGCGGCTCCGGCGGCTGCGGCCCGGTACGGCCGTGCTGGTCATGGCGGGGGAGGGCGACGATTCGCTGTTCGCCTGTCTGCGGGCGGGGGCGCTCGGCTATCTGCTGCGGAGCGCGAGCGGTACGGAGGTGGAGCGGGCGGTCCGGGCGGTCGCCAACGGGGAACTCCTGCTGGGGCCCGGCCCGGCCGGGCGGGTCGTCGCCCGGGTCGCGGGCCTGCCTGCCGGGTCCGCGGCGCCGGTGCTGCTCGGGCTGACCCGGCGGGAGCACGAGGTGCTGGACCTCGTCGCCCGCGGTCTCGACAACCGGACGATCGCCCTGGAGCTGTCGCTGAGTCAGAAGACGGTGCGGAACCATGTGTCCAACATCTTGATGAAGATCGGTGCCGCGGGCCGCCCGGAGGCCATCGTCCGGGCGCGCGAGGCCGGACTGGGCCGGGCCGGCTGACCCCCGTCCCGGAGCCCGCCGGACCGGGCCGGGCCCGGGCTGCTCAGAGGCCCGGGCCCGGCGCCGTCAGCTCAGCCCCGACGGCCTGACGAAGCGCCCCGCCGCCCGGGAGAGCGCGCCGTGCTCGGGGTAGACCCGGTCGACCCGGTCGACGGCCGTCGCCACGCTCCGGCGGAACCACGGTTCCGGCGCCTGGCCGACGAGAGGGTCGACGAGCCGTTCCTGCAGTGGCTCGGCCCCGGCGGGGTCCGGCCGGTCGATCAGGATCCGGCCGGTTCCGTACGCCGCTTCGAACGAACCGCGGATCACTGGCAGGGCGCCGTCGTGCGAGAGGCCCCCCGCGGCCGGTTGACATGCCGGCGCAGCAGCGCGGTCACGGCCCGCTCGCTGGTGAAGACGGTGCCCAAGTCGGCCACCGTACCGTCGTCGTGGAAGGGGCCCGCGGCCTGCGGCCCCGAGTCGCTCCGGAACGGCCGGCCCAGCAGATCCTGGAGCTGCAGCAGTGGGTTCGGGGCGGGTCTTCGACCACCTTGTGCCGCCCGGTGTCCCGGGCACCAGGGACATTCCGCAATTCCCCGGGGAGACGGTCGGCAACGGCGTTTCGCGCGGTGACTACACTGACGGCGGCATGAATCGCGTGCTCACCGCCGGGCCGGACCAGGGACCGTGAAAGAGGTGTGTGCCGTGTTCTCGGACGGGCCGGTGGTCCGGCTCCTCGACCTCGCCGTGTCGGTACGGGATTCGGCGGGCCGCCTCTCCCTCGACGCCGAGCTCCGGCGGTACGTAAGGCTGGTGCGCGGCGACGCGGTCGCGCAGTGGAACTGCTCGGCGTATGCGGCGGCGGGCGCCCTGGAAGCGGCCGCCGACGGTCTCGGTGAAGCCCCGGCCGCGTTCCGTGAGAAGGCGGTACGGGCCGCCGGGGACGCGGATCCGGCGGAATTCCTCAGAACGCTCGCGGAATCGCTCCGCGAAAACGACCGGGCCGGTGCGGCGGAATTCTCGGAACTCCCGATGGAGGGCTGGGAATTCCTCCGGACCTTTCCCCTCCTCTTCGGTCTCGACGCCATCCTCATGGACGAGCCGGGACCGGTCGGCGCGACGGTGCGGACCCTCCTCGACAACGAGCATCCGTTCTGCACCGCGCTGGCCGCCGGATACGCCGGTGAGGCGCAGCGGGCCCGTGTCCTGTTCCCCGGCGCCGACGGGCTGCGCCCCCGGCTGTCCTGGGCCGCGCGGGACGCGCTCCTCGCGATCACGGCCACCGTCGACGACCATATGCGGCGGGAGCACTGAACGACCCGCGGGAAAGCCGCGGTCCCCACCGCCGGGCCCGTTCCCGGTCCGGATCTCCGGCGGTGGGGGAAGGTCAGCCGATCCGGTCGGCGGGACCCGAGGACAGGTAGGTCGTACGCCTGACCTTGCCGCGTTCGACGCCCTTGGTCGTGACGCTGCGGGTCTCCAGCAGCACACCGGTACGGGGGTCGACGACCAGATGGTCGGTGGCGACGGCGCCGCGGAACACCAGCTCCGTCCCGGTACGCCCGGCACTGTCCCTGACCGGGCCGGTGAGCGTCACCCCGTCGAGGCGGGCGACGGCCCGGTAGAGCGCAGCGCGCACTTCGGGCCGGGCCGGGGTGCTGCCGAGGAGGGTGCCGGCCTGGAGGAAGGCCGACTGGCCGCCGTACTCCCGGGAGCTGTTCATCAGTGCCACCAGCTTCGCCGGGTCGGTGGGGAGCCGGTTCAGGGCCTCCCGGCTCTCCAGCTTCCTGGGGCCCAGACGCCAGGAGAAGTCCCCCGGCTTCCTGTGCGTCCGACCGTCCGTGACGACGACGGCGATATCCATGGACCGGTCGAAGTACGTGTCCACGGCGGGGCGCGGCTTCACTCCCGTGTACGCGGACTCCGCCCGCACCTTCCAGTACCGCGCGTCTGCGGTGGCCGGCCGGGTGTGGGCCACCTGCGCGATGCGTTCCAGGAAGACGGCGGCGGATTCCGCCCGCACCGGGCCGGAGGGTTCCCCGGCGGGCCGTGCGGTCTCCGTGCCGGTGCCGTGGAAGGTGATCCCGGCAGCGACGGCGGCCACCGTCACCGCGGCGGCCAGGACTCCCCGCCGGCGGGTGAGATGCCACCACCTGAGCGGGGCCGTGGTGCGGCCGTGCGATGCGGTCTCCCGGGCGGCCGCCGACTGCACCATGGTCAGGGCCCGGGCGACTGCCCACGGGGCGGGGGGCTCGACGCTTCCCGCGTTCCGGAGCGCTCCGGCGCCGGGGAAGTCGAGCGGATCGACGTGGTCGAGTTGCTTCTGCCGTTCGGTCATGCCGGTTCCTTCCGGTCGGTGTCCAACGGGATGGCGGGCGCCAGGGCCGGGCGGTGCAGCGGGGCGAGGCGTTCGCGGAGCCGGCCGCGGGCCCGGTGGAGACGGGAGCGGGCCGTACCGGCCGGAATCCCGACCACGGCGGCGGCTTCCGTCGGCGTCAGCTCCTCCCACGACACCAGCAGCAACAGTTCCCGCTCCTCCGCGGGCAGTCCGGCGAGCGCCCGCCGCAGTTTCGGGCGCCAGAGCCGCGGCATCGAGCCGCTGGTCCACCGCCTGCCACGGATCGACCACGGCCTCACCTGCTACGGCGACCGCCTGTCCGGCCCGCCGGAGGTACCCGGCGAGCACATGGCGGGCCACCCCGAACAGCCATCCGCGCGCCGATCCCCGCGAGGCGTCGAACGTGCGGCGCGCCGCGAAGGCCTGCAGCCATGCCTCCGCGAGCAGATCGTCCGCCGCACCGGGAGCCCGGCGGGCCAGATACCCGTGCAGCGCGGGAGACACCTCCTCCACCAGCACCGCGAACGCGTCCGGATCACGCGCGGCGCGCTTCAACAGCGCATCGCCGCGGCCGTGTTCGTCGTTCGATTCCACAGAGTCTCCGTTCCTGATCACTCGGTGGCGGTCACACCCCCTACTTGTCGCCGGGCCCCCGCAGCGTTCGCACCGTCCGAGGATGCCCGGGCCGGAACGGGGCCCGGAGTGCCGGGCGGATGGCCGGAAGCCGCCGCGGACTCCCGCCCTGAACGGGCGGGACGAGAGCGCTTACCCGCTGCGGGCCGCGTCCGTCGCCGTGGGAGCGGAAGCGCTGCTGGGGCGCCGTCACCCGGCGGTCCGGCCTGCCCCTGGGGCGCGGCGGGCGTGTCGGCGCACGTTGAGGCGAACAGGTGTATGAATTCGGCCGTTGTGGAGATCGGGCTGCCAACCGGCCGTGCGGACCCGGAAACTTGGCTGCGGTTCGGGACCCCTGCCTGGCCTGGAACAGACGAAATGCCCATGCATGTGTACGTCTGCATCTGTCTGCATTTGCACGTCGATGTCACTGAAGAGATCAGGAGTCTCCGGATGGCCCGCTTGCGCGTCCCCCGAACTGCCACCCTTGCCGCCGCTGCGGCAACCACCCTCCTCCTGCTGGCCCCGGCGCCCGTGGCGGTGGCCGAATCCTCCGACCGGCCGCCGAGCTCACGGCTGCTCCCGATCCCGCCCGGAGGAATCCACAGCTTCGTCAGAGGGCTGAACAGCAGCGGCACGGTCGTGGGCGACTATTACGTGGAGGGCTCCGACGGACCGCTCGCGATCCGGTGGAACGCCCACCGCCCCGGCTACACCCGTCTGGCGCCGCTGCCCGGAGAGCAGTTCAGCCGCGCGACCGGGCTCAGCGACCACGGATGGGCGGTCGGCCTCTCCTACAACACCCTGCCCGATACCCACCCCGTCCGCTGGACACCCGGCGCCACCCCGACCCGGCTGACGCTTCCCGCAGGGTCCCGCGGCGGCAACGCGTCGGCCGTCAACAACTCCGGTGTCGCCGTCGGCGACGCATCCGGGGAGAACAACCGCTCCCGGCCCCAGCGCTGGCGGCCCGACGGCAGCAGGACCGACCTGCCCGTGCTCCCGGGCGACAACAGCGGCACCGCGACCTCGGTCAACCATGCAGGCACGGCGGTCGGGTGGACCGAACAGCGCGACGGCAGCACCACCGGCCCCGCGCACCCCGTCCGCTGGAACGCTGCGGGCGCCGTGAGCGCGCTGCCCCTCCCGGCGGGCTTCGTCGGGGCCAGGACGAGCCGGATCACCGACAGCGGCACGGTCCTCGGCCACGGGCGGCTCGCCGGGAGCACGGAGTACGACCGGGTCCTGGTGTGGGCGGCCGACGGCACCGTCCGCGACGCCGGGCGCGGCCGGGGATACGACGTCAACCGGGCGGGCACCGCCGTGGGGGCTTCGCTGGACGACAACCCGTACGGAGACACGGCCCGCTGGAACGCGAACGGCACCCGGACCGTGCTCGCCAATCCGGCGGAAGCGGCCGGGGAAGTGCTGTCGATCAACAACCGGGGCACCGCCGTCGGATACGCGTGGCCCCCGGCAGGCAACCCCGCCCTGGACAAGGCCCTGCTGTGGAAGCCCGACGGAACGGTCGTCCCGCTGCCGCCGACCCCTCTCGGACCCTACGCGGCGGCCTTCGAGGTCAACGACGCCGGAGTGGTCTCCGGATTCGCCGTCGGCACCGACGGCGCGGGCAACGCGACGACCTGGCGCGCGACCGTCTGGAAGCGCTGACACCCACCCGCGCCGCCCCCTCGACGGGAACCCCGGCAGGGGGCGGCCGGGGAAATCCACTGCCGATTCACAGGCGGTATCGGAGAACATTCGGAGGGATTCGGGTACGGAGACCCTCCGGAAGCCACGGCGTCAGTGGCCGAACCGGGCCGCCGGCTCGCGTTCGAGGATCTTTCCACTGGGGCCGAGAGGGAAGCCGTCGACGAACTCCACCACCCGGGGATACTTGCAAGCTGCCGGCTTCTGTTTGCTCCAGGCCACGATCTCTTCGGCCGGTATCGTCTCGGTCGGCTTCGGCCCTGCCGGCGATGGTGGGTAGCCGTTCGCCGGAGGGCTCGTCGCGCGGTACGGGGAAGGGGGCCCGGCCCTCGGTGGGGGTGCCGGACGATGTGTGGGTACGGATCGAACCGCCGCTGCCGGTGAGTCAGGGGCTCTTGAGGAGTCCCGTCCGGCTGCCGTGGGCCACCTGCGGTGCGTACTGTTCGTGCCGCACACCGGGGGCCGGGGGAGAGCCTGAATCCCCGTCGACGCGGACCCCGCTGCGTCCTTCGCGTCGACACCCCGGCCGTCGAAGTCCGGTGAGAGGTCTTCGGCGGTGTCGATCGCCTTCGGCACGACAGCCCGGTGGTGGTCAGCGGAGCAGGAGGAGGACGGCCAAGGCGAGGAGGAGTGAGTCGATGCGGTCGAGCAGACCCCCCGAGCCCGCCAGCCACCGAGCGGAGTCCTTCACCTGCGCTCCTCGTTTGATCATGGATTCGAGGAGGTCCCCCGCCGGGGCGCCGACCGCGACCGCGACCGCCATCGGCAGGCTCAGCGCGGACAGTGCGGTGAGGACGCCGAGAGCGGCTGCGGCACCGCAGAGGGTGCCGCTCCACCGCTTGGCCGGGGAGAGCGGCGACAGCCTTGGCCCGCCCAGCCGCCGGCCCGCGAAGTACGCGACGATGTCACCCACCGAGACGGCGATGAACAGGGCCAGCGCGGTGGCGCCGAGTGGCGCCAGGGCGGCGAGCACGCTCAGCCAGACCAGCCCGAGCAGACCCGCCCCGAGCCGGCGCAGACCATGGGTGGCGTCACCCGACAGCAGAGGGACCGCGGCGACGGCCAGCGCACCGACCGCGACCGCCCGCACCTCGTGTCCGGGTGCCAGCCAGGACGTCAGCACCACCCCGGAGACCGCCGTGGCCAGTACCGCCCGATCCGGCCGGGACAGGCCCATCAGCCCGCCGAACTCCGCCGTCGCGACCACCCCGACCACGAGCGCCAGGGCCGTCACGCCCGGGCTGCCCCACCAGAACGCCCCGGTGACCAGGGGGATCCCGACCGCCCAGTAACACCACCGGACCAGCATCTCCCGGCGCCCGGAGAGTGCCGCGGCGATCCCGCCGAGCGCCAGGGCCCCACCGAGAAAGGGCACGAGAGAGGAGACACCGGTCACCGGGCACGGCTCGCGGCGGCGTCGGTCGGGACCTCGGTGGAGCGCCGGGAGGGCGAACCGGGCCGCAGCGATTCCAGTGCGGCTCCGTACGCCGCGACGATGCGCGCGTTCTCCGCGGTGTCCCTGACCGCGACACGTACGGTGCGCCCTTCGTACTGCGGTGAGAGCGGAGACAGATCACGCAGGTAGACGTCGTGCCGGCGGCACTCCCGCACCAGCCGGGCAGCGGTCGGTCCGTCGTGCGGAAGGGTGATGCTGAGAAAGTTCGCCACACCTTCCTCGACCACGGCGGTGTCGGTCACCCCGGCCAGGTCGGAGGCCAGTTGACGGCGCAGCACACGGGTGCGGTTCCAGCAGGAGCGGTAGTGCCCGGGGTCCCGCAGGGCGGCCACGGCGGCGAGCTGCGCGGGCAGGCTCACCGCCCAGGGCGGCGTCCAGCGGCGCAGCGGCGCCGCGGTGCCGGGCTCGGCCACCAGGTACGCCGCGCGCACCCCGGACAGTGCGTACATTTTGGACAGCGAGGTGCAGACGACGACCCGCGGGTCCACCGCGGCCAAGGGGGCGAGTGACTCCGCCGGGTCCACATAGCCGAGATAGGCCTCGTCGATCCACCAGCGGGTCCCGGCCGGGGCGGCCGCGATCAGAGTGCCCAGCTCGGCCGCGGCTGCATGGCGTCCGGTGGGGTTGTTCGGGTTGACCACGACCACCAGGTCGTAACGGCCCGCCCCGACGACCGAGGCCAGCCGGGCGAAGTCGATCCGCCACCCGTCCTTCCGCTGCAGCCGGAAGCGGTCCACCCGGCACCCGATCACCCGTTCGGTGACATGGGCGTACTCGCCGTACCCCGGGTCCAGCAGAAGCACCCTGCTCTCCGGGGTCAGCCACCGGCCGAACGCCCTGAAGATCAGATCCGACGAGCCGGCCCCGGCCACGAGCGTCTCCACCGGCAGCGCCCGGTCCTTCGCGAGCTCCGACATCAGGCCCTCGGCGCCGGTCGGAGGCGAGGTCCTGGCGGTCCAGGCCGGGTCTTCCGCGATGGCCGCACCGGCCCCCGGAGCGGGCGGGAACCAGGCGTCCAGCACATCGGCGGCGACCACTTCATGGCGCCGGTGCAAGGTGCGGAAGTCCGCCCCGATGGCGGTGAAGGAGGCGCCGCCGTGTTCACAGCCGTCCGGCCCGGGAGCCCACTCCATGTCCAGCTGCCAGTCGACCATGGAGCCGAACCGCTCCGACACGGTGCGATAGCGGGTGGTGGCCGTGCGCGTCAGCTCGGCCACCTCGCCCGTCAGCACCTCGAAGGAGACCGCGCCGCTGCGCACGGTACGTCCGACGGGCCGCAGGCCCACCGCCAGGTACAGGCCGAGCAGTTCGGTGCGGCCCATCGCCACCACCGTGCGGCCTCCCCGGGAGGAGACCCAGCGCAGGGCCGCGTACATCAGAAGTGCTGCCGCGACGGTGCCTCGCCGGCTCGGCTCCACGGTCAGGATGCGTACCTCGAAGACTCCCCCCTCGGAAAGCAGCGGCAGCTCACCGCGGGTCAGGTACTTGTCCAGGCCGTACCGTCCCAGCCACGGCGGGGTCAGACTGACGAATCCGATCCGGGCCGCTCCCCGGGCCGCGACGAGATAGACGTTGTCGCCGTCCAGCGCGTCCTCCAGCCGCTGGTCCGGCCGTGGCGCGTGCTGGCCGAGCTCCTCGGCGTACACACGGTGCCTCAACTCGTGGATCCAGCGCATGTCGTCAGGGGTGGCGGCTCGTATCTGAAGGTCGCGACTCACGCAGGTCTCTTTCGACAGAGGGGGGAGTTCCCCCGGTGGCAGGGGAACGGCCGGCCCCGGAGCTCCTTCCCGGGGAGCGTCGATGCGCACAGCCCTTCCCGTCCAGGGCTGTGCACCATGGGGTCCATGCTCGGAGGAGTCCGGCGGGTGCACATGAGTACGCGTACGTGAGTACCCGAGGCTTGCCGTGGTGCCGCTTCGGGCCCGGTGCGAAGAGCGTCCGACTCCACGGCCCGGGCGCGGCCGCGGAAATCAAACTGCTGATCCAAAAACGTGACGTCTATGACTATGATCACCGCAGCAAGGCCGTAGCGCAGAGGTCGTCGCGCCCACGCATCGAGCTGGAGGACGTCGGTTCGAATCCGACCGGTCTTGCGCCTTCTTGATGTCGACGCGGACGCCGGGCCCCGGCGGAGGACCGGTGGAGTGGTGATGGACCAGCCGACAACGCCCGTACGCTGCCCCGCGATCGAGCACCCCGATCTGCCGCTCGCCGATCCCGCACTGCTCACACCGCTGCTGGCCCGGCTCGCCGACGCGCGGCCCGTCACCGGGGACGAGACGTTCCCGCTGGGCACCCTGCGCGCCGACGGGCGGGTGGACCTGTGCAAGCAGGGACTCGGCCCCGGGGGCGCGGCGCACCTGCTGCCCGCGGCCACCGGCTCCCCGCACGCAGCGCACCTGCTCCTCGGCACCAACTCACTCGGTGACGAAGGCGTGCGGTCCGTCGCCGGTGCCCTGACCGCCGCACGGGACGCCGGAACCCCGCACGGCATCCGGACCCTGTACCTCGGCTGCAACCGCATCGGCCCGGACGGCGTCACCGCCCTCGCGGACGCCCTCGCGGAGGACACCACGGTGCGCGCCCTGTGGCTCAAGCGGAACCCGGTCACGGTGACCGGCGCCCGTACCCTCGCCGTACTGCTGCGCCGCAACAGCGCGCTGCGCACCCTGGACCTCGTCAACTCCGGGATCGGTCCCGAGGGCGTACGGATCCTCCTCGACGCCCTCCTGGACCGCGGGTCCCCGCTCGAACGGCTCTTCCTCGGGGGCAACGGACTGACCGCCTCCCACGCCCCGCTCCTGGCCGCCCTCGTGCGCGACGCCGGGGTCCGCGAGCTCTACCTGCCGGCCAACCACCTCGGTGACGAGGGCACCGCCGTCCTGGCCGCCGCCACCGACCCGGCCCGGCCCGTACGCCTCGGCCTGGGCGGCAACGGCATCGGCCCCGCCGGAGCCCGCGCCCTGGCCGACGCCCTCGACGGCATCGAAACCCTCGACCTCGGCCGGGCGATGTCCGAACGCAGCCTCGGCTCACCCGGCAACACCACCGGCGACGACGGCGCCCGGACCCTGGCCGCCGCCCTGCCCGGAAGCCCCCTGCGCCGCCTCGAACTGCGCCACACCGGCATCACCGGCCGAGGCGCCAAGAGCCTGCTCGCCGCCCTCCCCGCAGCACACCGCCTCGAATACGTGGGCCTCGGCCCCGGCACACCCCGCCGGGTCAAGCGGTCCTTCACCGAACGACTGCGGCCCGCCCTGCCGACCCACCCCGACCTGCTGGCGATCGGGAGCGTGTACCGGTGACCACCCGTCCGGACCTGCCCGGCGGCCTCACCCCCGAGGAGCTCTCCTCCTGGGCCCGCGTCCGCCGCTACGCCGTACCCCGCTGGATGATCGAACAGGCCACGGAGGCCCGGGAAGCGGGCGACTGGCGGACCGCCTGCGCCGTGGCGGCCGTGGACGTGCCCGACGACCTCGACCCCGAGCGGATCGCGGTCCGGTACGGCACCGAGGTGGCCGCCCGCGTCACCGACGACCTGCGGCACCTGGCGCCCGACCTGCTGCGCTGGCACCTCCCGCGCACGCTCGGCGGCCACACCACCCTGGCCTGCTGCCGCCGCGTCGTCCTCGCCGCCTACGGGCACCGCGGCCCCGTACTGTCGCTGACGAACACTCCGATGCTGGCCGGGCCGCAGCGGCTCCGCCTGCACTTCGGCCCGGCCGTCGAGCCCGGCGCAGACGACCTCCACGGAGTGCGGTACCTCACCGAGGACTGGACCGCCGCCCGCCGCTTCTGGGACGCCCGCCGCAGCGGCGAACTGCGCCTCAGCGCGGGCGGCGTCGACTCCGCTCCCCACGGCCGGCTGCCGTTCTTCCACCTCGACGGAACCCCCCTCACCCCCGAGGAGCTCCCGGACGAGCACCCCGGCGGCTCCGACCCGGCCGCCCTCGCGGAATGGGTCGCCGTCCTCCAGGCACGCGGCGAGCACACGGAGGCGTACGCCGCGGCCGGACTCGGCCCCACTCCGCCACCGGAGGGCCCGCACGACCTCCCCCGGCCCGATATCGCCGGGTCGACCTCGTTCCTCGTCCCCGACCTGACCCGGCTGGCCGGAGAGATACGCCTCCTCGCCCGTGCGGGACGCGGGGCGCGCTTCCTCCTCACCCGCAGATGGCGCGCCCGGCTGCGGGCCGAGCTCGACCCGGCCGACCCCGACGGCGCCCCGCCGCACGTCACCGGCCACCAACTCGACGTGGAGGACGGCAGCCCGCGCCTGCCCCTGTACGCCCGGGAGCGGCTGCCCGACATCGGTCTGCTGCGGGCCGGCCGGATCCGGCCCGAGGAACTGCACCCGCTGGTCGCCGCCGCCCTGTTCCCGTCCGCCGGGCCCGTCCCCGGCCCGCCCGGGCCGCGGCTGCCCGAACCCGTGAGGGTCCGCTGCGGCAGCGCATGGCACGAGGTCGTGTCCCGCGACGGCGTACTGGCGGGCCCGCACACCGAACAGGAACGGCAGCGCGAACTGGCGCTGCGCGCCTTCGGCGGCACCATCAGCGGCTGCTTCGCCGCACAGGCCGCGTGGACCAGCGGCAAGGGGCCCCTGCCGAAGGCCCTGCGGGAACAGCGCAACGCACTCTTCCTGCACGCCCAGCACGGCGACACGCCCGCCGTGACGGCACTTCTGGACGCCGGAACCGACCCGCATGTCCGCGACCGCAAGGGCCGCGGTCTGCTGCACGTCCTCCATCTCCTCGACCACCGCGAACTGCTGCCGCGCCTGCTGGCCGCCGGACTGGACCTGGAGGCGAGGGACGCGGCCCGGCGCACCCCCCTCCACAGCGCCGTCCACGAGGGCGGCTCCGCCGAACTGGTCGGGGATCTGCTCGCGGCCGGCGCCCGGATCGACGTCGTCGACGAGCTGGAACTGTCCATCGCCCAGTCGATCCGCCGCTACGAGCGCACCGACCTGGCGTTCCTGCGCCGCCGCGTACTGCGGGAGCACCCGGGCATCGGCTCCGCGTGGTTCGACGACTACATGGACCAGAAGGACTCCTCCCTCGTCGACTGGGACGAGGCCGACGCCGAGGAAGACGAGGCCATCCAGCCGTGAACGCCCCCGCACCCGCCCCCGTACCACCGGCCCTCGCGGCCGCCGACGCCCTCAACATCCGCCTCGGCGCCACCAGAACCGAACCGGCCGCGAACCCCCAGCTGGAAGCCCTCGCCCTGGCGGTGACGGCCAACCAGCCCGTCCTGCTGTGGGGTGAGCCCGGCATCGGCAAGTCCGCGGGCATGGAACAGCTCGCGGACGCCCTCGGCGTACATGTGGAAACGGTCGTCGCCAGCGTCCACGAACCGTCCGACTTCGCCGGACTCCCCATCGTCGGCGAGGACCCGGCCGCCTCGGGCGTGCCGATGGCGCCGCCCGACTGGGCCGTCCGCCTCGCCCGCACCGGACACGGCCTGCTGTTCTTCGACGAACTGTCCTCCGCGCCGCCCGCCGTACAGGCCGCCCTGCTGCGCGTGGTCCTCGAACGCCGGGTCGGCAGCCTGGCGCTCCCCGCTTCGGTACGCATCGTCGCCGCCGCCAACCCGCCGTCCAGCGCCGCCGACGGCTGGCACCTCAGCCCGCCGCTCGCCAACCGCTTCGTCCACATCGACTGGGTGCACGACCCGCGCACCGTGGCCCGCGGCATGGCCGGCACCTGGCCCGAAACGGTCCTGCCGACGGTGGATCCGGCACGTGTGTCCGGGTCGGTCGCCCGCGCCCGCGGCGTCGTCAGCGGTTTCCTGACCGCCCGTCCGGGCCTCGTCCACCATCTGCCGAAGGACGCCGAGAGCCGCGGCCGCGCCTGGCCCTCACCCCGTACCTGGGAGATGGCGCTGCGGCTGCTGGCCACCGGATACGCATCGGGCGCCGGGCGCGAGGCCCAGGCCACCGCCCTGATGGGCGCCGTCGGCGAGGGCGCAGGCATCGAATTCCTTACCTACCTGGAGAATCTGGACCTCCCCGACCCCGACCGGGTGCTCGCCGACCCGTCGGCCTTCGCCCTGCCCGAACGCGGCGACCGCCAGCTGGCGTTCCTCATCGCCGTGGTCGCCGCCGTACAGAGCGAACCGACCCGCCCCCGCTGGGAAGCGGGCTGGGAGGTCCTCGCCAAGGCCGTGGACGCCGGAGTGCCCGACGTTGCGGCGCGGGCCGCCCGCGACCTGGCCGCGATGCGCGAACCGCAGTGGCCCATCCCGCCCGGTATCGACGCCTTCCTCGAACTGCTCCGGCTCGCCGGTGCGCTGCCGGGCGCCCGCTGACCGGCCACCACATGACCACCCCCGTCCCCCTCGACCGCGCCAAACTGCTGGCCGCCCGCTACCGGGCCGCCGAGGCACGCCCGTACCTCGCCTCCGCCCTGTACGCCCTCACCGTCGTACTGTCGGAACGAGTGAGCACGATGGCGGTGGACCGGTACTGGCGCTGCTACGTCGCGCCCGCCTTCGTCGACGCGACCCCCGTCGACGAACTGGCCGGGGTGTGGATCCACGAGGCGGCCCATCTGCTGCGCGACCACCACGGCCGCGCCGACCGGCTGCCCGCCGCCGAACAGCGGGACCACCGGCGGGTCAACATCGCCCAGGACTGCGAGATCAACGACGACCTCCTCACCGACGGCCTGCGGCTGCCGCCCGGACGGATGGAACCGCGGCTGTTCGGGCTGCCGGGAGGCCGGCTCTTCGAGGAGTACCTGCGGAACCTTCCGGTGTCCCTTCCGCACCCCCCGGACTGCGGATCCGGCGCCCACGGCGTGCCCGCCCCATGGGACCTGGGCGAACCTTCCGGCACCGGTACGGCCGGACTCGGCCCGGTGGAGGCCGAGGCCCTGCGCCGGACGACCGCCCAGGCGGTCCGCGCCCACACCCGTACCCGGGGAACGGTCCCGGCGGGCTGGCGGCGCTGGGCGGAAGAGGTCCTGGAACCCACCGTCGACTGGCGCAAGGCACTCACCGGCGCCGTCCGCGAAGCCGCGGCGTGGGCGGGCGGCGCGGTCGACTACACCTACCGCCGGCCCTCGCGCCGCACCCCCGCCCTCGGCGGCCGGGTGGTCCTGCCCAGCCTGCGCCGCCCGCTGCCCCGCGTCGCCGTCGTCGTCGACACCTCCGGCTCGATGGGCGACGACGACCTCGCCGCCGCCCTCGCCGAAGTCTCGGGCGTCCTGCGCGAAGTGGGCGTCGGCGGGAACCGGGTCACCGTCCTCGCCTGCGACGCGGACGTCCACGCCGTAGCCCGCGTGACCGCCGTCGACCAGGTCGAACTCGCGGGCGGCGGCGGTACGGACATGACCGTCGGCATCCGCAGGGCCCTCGCCGCCCAGGACCCGCCGAACATCGTCGTCGTCCTCACCGACGGCTACACCCCCTGGCCCCCGGAACCCGTCTCCGCCCGCCTGATTGCCGCGCTCATCGGCCAGGACGCCCCGGAGCCCCCGCCGTGGGCCGAAACCGTACGCATCCCCACCACCCGCTGACGGCCGCCCGGCCCGCGGCGATGCCGTATCGGTACACCTGTGTGCTGCCCGGTGTTCGGTTCCCGCCGCCACTCCGACGACGTAGCTTGCGGTCAAGCGGAGATCCTTCCACGGACCCTCGGATCGCGCAGGGCGGCGGACGGAAGACCCACGAGAACAGGAGACCTCATGTCACAGGACTTGCTGCTCCGGAAAATCCAGCACGGCTTCGACCGGTTCGACGCGGACCGCAGCGGCGAACTGACCGAGGCCGACCACGTACTCATGGGCGAGCGGTCGGCGCGGGCGCTCGGGCATGCGCAGGGCTCGGACGCCGAGGCACGCATCGTGGACGCCTATGTGGCCGTCTGGCGCCGTCTGCACCTTCCCCGGCTGCAGTCCGGTGCCGATGCGATGACCCGGGAGCAGTTCGTGGAATCCATGCTGCGCCTGACCGACGACCCCGCGGCGGGGGAGGCCACCGTGGGGGCGCTGGCCGAGGCCTTTCTGTCCGTCGCCGACGCGGACGGCGACGGCGTGGTGGATCCGCGGGAGTACTTCTGCTTCCTCAGCGGCCACTTCCCCGGGATCACCCGCGAGGAGACGGACCTCGCCTTCCGCCGTCTGGACCGGGACGGGGACGGCACGCTGTCGCACTCCGAGTTCACCTCGGCCATCGTCGAGTTCTGGTCCAGCCGGGATCCGCAGGCTCCGGGCAACTGGTGGACGGGCCGGGACTTCAGCGAGTAGCGTTCCGCGCGCTTGTTCCGCGCATCGCGCCGCGGCAATCCGTTTGGTGCCGCGGCGCCGGACCGGCATGCTGTCCGGATGCTGATCAGGGAAGCCACCGCCGAGGACTGGCCCGCCGTCTGGCCCTTCTTCCACCGGATCGTCGCCGCGGGCGAGACCTTCACCTACCCGACGGACCTCGGTGCGGAGCAGGGCCGCGACTGGTGGCTGCTGCCGGCCCCGAACCGTACCGTCGTCGCCGTCGGCGAGAGCGGTACGGTCCTGGGCACGGCGAAGATGAACAACAACCACATGGGCAACGGCTCACATATCGCCAGTGCCAGCTATATGGTCGACCCGGCGCACTCCGGGCACGGCGTCGGCCGGGCCCTGTGCGAGTACACCCTGGAGTGGGCGCGCGCCGCCGGTTACCGGGCGATGCAGTTCAATGCCGTCGTCGAGACGAACACGCCCGCGGTACGGCTCTACCGGTCCCTGGGCTTCGAGGTGCTGGGCACCCTGCCGGAGGGCTTCCGGCATCCCGTGGAGGGCTATGTGGGGCTGCACATCATGTACCGCACTCTCTGATGCCCGGGCCGGGAGCGGCGCCGACGGCCACCGGTACGGCGGCCACTGGTACGGCGGCCACCGGTACGGCCCGCTGCTCGGGCCCCGCGTACGAGGCCAGGGGCCGGATCAGCGCATTGTCGGCGAGCTGTTCGGTGATGTGGGCGGTCCAGCCCGTGATCCGGCTCATCACGAAGATCGGTGTGAAGGTGGGGGTGTCGAAGCCCATCAGCCGGTAGGCGAGACCCGCGGGGTAGTCCAGATTGGGATGGATGCCCTTGCGCTGGAGCATCGCGTGGCGCAGGGCCGCGTGGAGGGTGGCCTTGCGGGTCGTCTCGGGGTCGGCGGCCCGGGCGACCAGACGGTCCAGCGCGGCCTGCATGATCGGCACCCGGGAGTCGCCGTGTTTGTAGACGCGGTGGCCGAAGCCCATGATCCGGCGCCGGGCGGAGAGGGCCTCGTCCAGCCAGTCCCCGGCGCGTTCGGGATCCCCTATCTCGTCCAGCATGTGCATCACGGCCTCGTTGGCGCCACCGTGTAAGGGGCCCTTCAGGGCGCCGATCGCGGCGGTGACGGCGCTGTAGAGGTCGGAGAGGGTGGAGGTCACCACGCGTGCGGTGAACGTCGACGCGTTGAAGCTGTGTTCCGCGTAGAGCGTGAGGGATATCTCGAAACAGCGGACCACATCGGGATCGGGAACGGCACCGAAGCACATGTGGAAGAAGTTCTCGGCGTAGCCGAGCCCGGGGTCCGGGGGGATCGGGCCGAGCCCCCGGCGGCGGCGCTGGTCGGCGGCGACCACCGTGGGCAGCTTCGCCAGCAGCGTCATGGACTTGGCCCGGTTGGCGGCGGGACTGCCGTCGTCCTCCGTCGGGTCCTCGGCGCCGAAGAAGCTCACGGCGGTCCGCAGCACGTCCATGGGGTGACAGGTGGCGGGCAGCCGGGCGAACAGCTCGGAGGTGGTGCGGTCCAGGGGCCGCAGGGCGCGTTCACGAGTCCGGAAGTCGCGGAGCTGGTCCGGATCGGGCAGATCCCCGTACCAGAGGAGATGGGCGACCTCCTCGAAGGAGCGGCGGGCGGCCAGCTCCTGGACCGGGTAGCCGCGGTAGGTGAGGGAGTTGGTCTCCTGGATGACCGTGGAGATCTCGGTGGTGTCGACCACGACACCGGCGAGACCCCGGTGGATCACGGGGGGTGGGCTGGACATGGGTGCCTCCGGTGCGGCGGATGCGTCAGGTTCCGTGCGGAAGGGTGAAGTCGAAGACGGCCGAGTCGAAAGCCGTGTACTCCTCGTAGCCGAGGAGCCGGTAGAGCCGGGAGCGGGTCTGCATACGGGGCAGCAGGGATTCCTGGGTGCCCTCGGCCGAGAGCGTGCGCAGTCCGTCCTCGACGGCCCCCATGGCCAGGCGCAGCAGGGTGACCGGATAGAGCGCGATGTCGTAGCCGAGGTCGTGCAGGGTACGGGCGTCCAGCAGTCGGCCCTTGCCGAACTCGGTCATGTTGGCGAGCAGGGGAACGTCGATCGCGGCGCGGAACGCCGCGAACTCGGCCTCGTCCGCGAGCGCTTCGGGGAAGATCGCGTCGGCTCCGGCGTCGACGTACGCCCTGGCCCGGTCGATCGCCGCGTCCAGCCCCTCGACGGTACGGGCGTCGGTGCGGGCCATCAGGAGGAAGCCGGGGTCGCGGCGGGCGTCGACGGCGGCCCGGATGCGGCGGACCATGTCCTCGCGCGGTACGACCGACTTGCCGTCCAGATGGCCGCAGCGCTTCGGGTTGACCTGGTCCTCCAGATGCAGCCCGGCCAGTCCCGCGTCCTCCATCAGCTGGACGGTCCGCGCGGCGTTCACGGGCTCGCCGAAGCCGGTGTCGGCGTCGACGAGGACCGGCAGATCGGTGGCCCGGGTGGTCTGCTGGGCGCGGGCGGCCACCTCGGTGGCCGTGGTCAGCCCGATATCGGGCAGTCCGAGGTCGGCGGCGAGAACGGCGCCGGAGAGATAGGCGGCCTCGAAGCCGGTGTCCTGGATGAGCCGGGCGGAGAGCGGATTGAGGGCGCCGGGCATCATGAGCAGCCGGTCCTCGGTGAGCCGTTTCCTCAGGGCGCTGCGGCGTTCCGCGGGGGTGGTGCGGGTGTGCAGCATCAGAAGACGCCCTTCGGCAGGCCCGCGTCGTACGCGGCGACGGCCTCAGTCTCGACGGCGGGAAACAGGCTGTCCAGGTCCGAAGTGGCCAGCTCGGCCAGGCGTTCGGCGGCGTCGAGGAAGCGATCCTGGTCGGCCGGGGTGACAACGTTCTCGGTGAGAGTCCGGAATTTGTCGGCGTACCCGGGGCGGTCGAAGGGCCGGGCGCCGGCCGGGTGGGCGTCCGCGACGGCGAGTTCGTCCTCGATGGCCGTACCGTCGTCCAGGGTGATCACCGCGCGTCCGCCGAAGGCCCTGCGGCGGGGGTCGGGATGGTGGTAGCGGTGGGTCCACTCCGGGTCCTCGACCGTGGTGATCCGGCGCCACAGTTCGACGGTCCCTGCCCGGCGGGCCCGCTCGGGGGCGTAGGAGCGTTCGTGGTGCCAGGTGCCGTCCTCCAGGGCGACGGCGAAGATGTACGGCAGCGAGTGGTCGAGGGTCTCGCGGCTGGCTTCGGGGTCGTACTTCTGCGGATCGTTCGCACCGGAGCCGATGACGTGGTGGGTGTGGTGGCTGGTGTGCAGGACGACGGAGCGGATCCGCCCCCAGCCCCCGGCCGGGGGTGCGCCCACCAGTGACACGGTCTTCTCCCGCAGCCGCCGGGCCAGGTCGATGACTGCCTGGGCCTGGTACTCGGCGGAGTGCTCCTTGGTGTACGTCTCCAGGATCGCGCGCCGCGGCTCGCCGGGTGCGGGGAGACGGACGGTGTAGTCCGACTGCGGGCCGTCGAGCATCCAGGCGAGGAAGCCGTCCTCGCCCTCGTAGACGGGGGACGGTGAGGTCTCGCCGCGCATGGCCCGGTCGATCGCCTCGACGGCGGCCTTGCCCGCGAAGGCCGGGGCGTACGCCTTCCAGCTGGAGATCTCGCCCTTGCGGGACTGCCGGGTCGCGGTGGTGGTGTGCACGGTCTGCTGGACGGCCTGGTGGACCGTCTCCGTCGGCAGCCGCAGCAGGGCCCCCAGACCGCAGGCCGTCGCCGCGCCGAGATGGGCGACATGGTCGATGCGGTGCTCGTGCAGGCAGATGCCCTTGACGAGGGCGACATGGACCTCGTACGCGGCGATGATGCCGCGCAGCAGGTCGGCGCCGGTCCTGCCGGTGTGCTGGGCGACGGCCAGCAGGGGCGGGATGTTGTCGCCCGGGTGGGAGTAGTCGGCGGCGAGATAGGTGTCGTGGAAGTCCAGTTCGCGTACCGCGGTGCCGTTCGCCCAGGCCGCCCACTCCGGGGAGACCCGGGCCGGGGTGCCGAAGACGGATGCCCCGGGAGCGGCGCCGGTATGGGCGGTGGCCTGGGCCCGGGCGACGGCGACGGGGCGGCGCACCAGGGACGCGACGGCGACCGCGGCGTTGTCGATCACGCGGTTGACGGCCATGGCGGCGGTATCGGCGTCCGGTTCGCCGGTGGCGGTGGCCACGGCCGCGAGTTTCCAGGCGAGCTGGTCCTCGCGAGGCAGCCGGTCGGCGCTGGGGTGGACACGGACGTGGTGCTCGATCACGGGACTCCTCGTGGATATCGGGCTGTCCTTGCGGAAGTGATGTGATCGAGCCTGCCCACGCGGACGCCCGCGGTCACCGGTCCCCGCCGGGAAATCCGTGCACCGCCGGATCCGCGCTCACGTCCCGCCCGGAGCCTCCGGTGCGCCGCAGGGTGAGGATTGCCGGGACGGCGCAGGGGGCTGCGGATTCGGTGCCGACCGGAGCGGACCGGCCCCGCCGGTGTCCCGAACCGGTGTCCCGAACTGGTGTCCCAAAAGATATGAGTGGGTACTTTGACGCCATGACACCCCGCCCCCTGCCGAAGTCCCCGGACCTGCACCGGGTCGTGGCCCTGCTCGGGTCCCCGCAGCCCGCCTTCCCGCTGGCCTGCGCGAGCGAAGTGTTCGGAGATCACGGACCGGCGGTCCCCGCCCGCTACTCGTTCGGGGTCTGCACCGAGCACCCCGGTCCGGTGCGCACCGAATCCGGTTACGACATGCTGGTCACGGCGGGCCTGGACGCGCTGGAGCGCGCCGACACGGTGGTGGTCCCCGGCTGGCGGCAGCCGACCGGCGCCGAGGTGCCGCCGGCCGTGACCGACGCGGTCCGCCGGGCGCACGGGCGCGGCGCGCGGATCGTCGGTATCTGCTCGGGCGCCTTCGTACTCGCCGCCGCGGGGCTGCTGGACGGCCGACGGGCCGCCACCCACTGGGCCCGCGCCGCCGAACTGGCCTCCCGTTACCCGAAGGTCCGGGTCGACCCCGCGGTGCTCTACGTGGACCACGGCGATATCGCGACCAGCGCCGGGGCGGCGGCCGGTGTGGACCTCTGTCTGCATCTGGTGAGCGCCGACCAGGGCGCCGCCCACGCGCTGCGGATCGCCCGGCAGATGGTGACGTCGCCGCACCGCGAGGGCTGTCAGCTGCAGTACGCCGAACTCCCCGCGTCCGGACCGGTCGGAGACTCGCTGGCACCCCTGCTGGACTGGCTTTCCGGGCAGTTGGACCAGCCGGTCGGCGTCGCCGATATGGCGGCCCGCACCGGGGTCTCGTCCCGCACCCTGACCCGGCGCTTCACCGAACAGCTCGGTATCAGCCCCGGCCGCTGGCTGCTGGACCGCCGGATCGCCGCCACCCGGGCGCTGCTGGAGGAGACGGATCTGCCGGTGGAGACCATCGCCCGCCGGGTCGGCCTCTCCTCGGCCGTCAATCTCCGCCGCCGTTTCCACGAGGCCCTGCGCACCACCCCCGCCGCCTACCGGCGCCAGTTCCGCGCGAACAGGACCGGACAGGGCGTGCGGTGAGACGGCCCGGCGGTCCGGGGTTTCAGGAGGAGCTTCCCGGGGCCCGGGACGGCAGCGGCTCCACACCGATCACATGGCTGACGCGCAGGGGCTCGACGAGGACGATGACGCGCTGTTCGCCCGGGATGCGCCACTCGAAGCGGTCGGTGCCCAGATAGCTGCGGGCCAGTTCGTCGATGTTCCGGTCGGCCTCCGGCCCCTCGACGAAGCGGACCACACGGCCGCTGATCCGGATGCGGTCGTACGGGTTCGAGGGGGACGCGTGGCAGAGGGCGACCCGGGGGTCGCGGTGGAGGTTGCGCTCCTTGACACGCCCGACGGCCGTGTTGAACAGCACCAGGTCCCCGTCGAGGCCCACCCACATGGGGCTGATATGAGGGGAGCCGTCGGCGTTGACCGTGGCCACGTACCAGATGTTCGGACCGGCGATCCTGGGGCGCAGATCATTCGGCAGGACGTCCATGGGGAAGGACGGTAGCCGCTGCCGCCGCTGAGACCGAACAGCCGTGCCGGGTGGTCCGCGTGGTTGCTCCTGTGGCCGGTGAGGAAGGATGGCGATCACTCGTACGGCCGTACGGCATGGAGATGCAGGGGGAGACACCGATGGACGCGCAGAAGACCCGGGTGCTGCCGGAGCAGATCGACACCGGCACACCCCATTCGGCGCGCGTCTGGAACTTCTGGCTCGGCGGGCGCGACAACTACGCCGTCGACCGGGCGCTCGGCGCCCGGCTCGGGAAGAGCTATCCGCAGATCGTCGACATCGCGCGGGAGTCGCGGCGGTTCCAGACCCGGGCCGTACGCCATGTGGCCCGGCAGTGGGGTATCCGGCAGTTCCTGGACCTCGGCACCGGGCTGCCCACCGCCGACGCGACGCACGAGACCGCCCAGGACGTCGACCCCGGTGCGCGGATCGTGTACGTCGACAACGACCCGATCGTCCTGGCCCATGCCCGGGCCCTGCTCGTCGGCCACCCCGACGGCGTCACCACCTATGTCCACGCCGACTTCGGCGATGCCGAGACGGTGCTCGCGGAGGCGGCGACCGCGCTGGACCGGGAGCGGCCCGTCGCGGTGATGCTGCTCTCCACCCTGGGGCACATCACGGACGACGACCGGGCCGCCGGACTGATCCGCGCCTATCTCGGGGCCTTTCCGCCGGGGAGCGCGCTGATCCTGTGCGACACGGTGGAGACACCGGAGACCCGGGCCGCTTCGGAGGACTACGCCAGCGGGGGAGCCGCGCCGTACGTGTCACGGCCCGCCGAGACCCTGCGGTCCTTCGGCGACGGGCTCGAACTGGTCGACCCGGGCTTCGGGTCGATCAGCCTGTGGCGCCCCGACGCCCCGCCGTCCGGCACCCCCGTCGACCAGTGGGGCTTCGTCGGGATAACCACCCCTTGACGGCGAGCGGCGAGCGGCGGACGGACGGTCAGGGGATGGGCGGTCAGGGGACGACGATCGCCTTCCCGCAGAGTGCGCCCGCGCGGAAGCGGTCGATCAGCTCCGGTACCTCCGCCAGCGGATGGACCCCGCTGAGCACCGGGGTGAGTTCGCCGCGTTCGGCGAGCCCGGTGACGTACGCGAGGTCCTCCGTCCGCTCCGATGCCATCAGACCGAGCAGCCTGTGGCGGGTGAAGGGGGAGAGCAGGGCGGCGCGGAGCACCCGGTCGGTGCCCCCGAGCAGCCGTCCGGCGGTCTCGCCGCCGACGATGACCAGGGTGCCGCCCGGGGCGAGCATCCGGCGCAGTCCGCGCAGCGGCCGGCTGCCGCCGGTGTCCACGATCAGGTCGTACCGTTCCGGGCGGGCGGTGATGTCCTCGGCGGTGTAGTCGAGTACGGTCTCGGCGCCCAGCGAACGGACCTGCTCCGTCTTGCCGGTGCTGCACACCCCGGTGACCCGCGCGCCCGTGGCCACGGCCAGCTGGACCGCGTACGTCCCCACTCCGCCGCCCGCGCCGATCACCAGCACCCGCATGCCCGCCGCCACCCGGCCCCGGTCGCGGACCGCCTGGAGCGCGGTCACGGCGGAGATCGGGAGCGCCGCGGCCTGTTCGGCGGTGAGCCCGGCGGGCCGCGGCAGCAGCCGGTCCTCGGGGACGGCGGCGTACTCGGCGAACGCCGACTCGCAGTAGCCGAACACCTCGTCACCGGCCTTGAACCGGGTCACCCCCGGGCCGGTCGCCACGACCCGGCCGGCCGCCTCCCGGCCCCGGACCGCGATCCTGGGGGCCCGGAGTCCGTACCCCATCAGCCGCAGCAGCAGGGGCAGCCCCGTCATCAGATGCCACACCCCCGCGTCGAGCCCGGCGGCCGCCACCCGGACGAGCACCTCGCGCTCCCCGGGCTCCGGTTCCGGGATCTCCCGCAGGGCGAGGACACCGGTGTCTCCGTAACGGTTCTGGACGACGGCCTTCATGTGTTCCTCCCGGGGGGAACGGCCCGCCGGAGGGCCCGGCGGGACTTCGACGGACGGGTGCGGGGGCCAGGGGGGTCAGGACTCCGGATACTGGAAGACCTCGTCGAGCGGGACCCCGAAGACCCGCGCGATCCGGAAGGCCGTCTCCAGAGAAGGGGAGTAGCGGCCCTTCTCGATGGCGATCACCGTCTGCCGGGTGACGCCCAGCCGGTCCGCCAGCTCGGCCTGGGTCATATCGCCGTGGGCCGCGCGCAGCGTACGGATGCTGTTGGTGATGCTGGTCGGCTTCACCACGGCAGTCCCCGCCGGTAGGAGACGATCCTGGCCGCCGAGCCGAGCAGGGCGGAGAGCACGAAGGCCAGATACAGGGTCTGCGCGATCCAGAACCGGTCGGCCTCGGCCATCGCGAGGGCGAGCGCCCCGACCGCCCCGACGACGAGGAACGACTGTCCGACGTGCTCGCCGAGCCGGCCGATCTCGCGGTCCCTCATATCGGTCCGGTGTCCCGCACCCGGCGCGATCACCGCGGCGGCGATCTCCAGCAGGACGGCCGCGGCGATCGCGCAGCCGACGGTCCACAGCAGCACCGGCGCATACCGCACGGCGGTCAGCGGCCCGCCGTCCGCCCGGCCGAGGACGACCAGCAGATAGACCGTGTACCCGGCCACCGCCACCAGCGCGGTGATCCAGGCGCGCCGCTCTCCGAGACCCATGACCACACCCCCGTCATGTAAAAGAAACCTGACATGACGACGGTAGGGCCATCCCGGTCCCGAGGTCAAGAATTCTTTACATGGCCGGGGGTGACGTCCGGGGGGCGGGTGCGTCGTCACCCGATCGGACCGGCCCGGGGCGCGGCCCGCACCGGCAGGCGGTCGGCTGCCAGTGCCGGTCCCGTCCGCCGGGCGGGCGCCCCTCGCCGAAGGAGAGCAGCATGCCCACGCAGACCGTCGAGCGCTTCCTCGCCGCCCTGGACCCGGAGCACCGGGACGACGTCGCCCGGCGGCCGCGGGAGGAGCAGGAGCGGCTCGCCGCCGCCTGGGAGTCCGAGCTGGCGAAGGACGACCTCGACACGCTGGACGAACTGTCGCCGCCCGCGGCCGAGCGGGAGGCCGCACGGCGCGTGGTGGCGGGAGAGTAACCCGCCCGGACTACAGCACCGCGATGCCCAGGGGGCGTTCGCCGCCCGGGAGGCGGCGGGTCGCTGCCGTCGTCAGATCCACGACCGTGATGCCGTTCCAGTAGCCGTCGCGGGTGAAGCCGCCCGTCACATAGGCCGTACGGCCGTCCCGGGCCACCGCGACGTCCTCGTGCGGGCCGTCGAGCGGCACGATCCGCTCACGCCCGTCCGCCGTACGGATCGTCAGCGACGCCTCCTCGTCGGACGAGCCGATCGGGCCGGTCCCCACGGCGAGCAGCGTGCCGTCGGGGGTGAGCGCCGCGCCGTGCTGATGGGTGTTCGCGGTCATCCTCTCGACGGTGACCCGCCCGGTCCGGGGGTCCAGCACGGCCAGCCGCTCCCCCTCGAAGGGCAGCAGTAGCCTGCCGTCCTCCCGTACCACCGCGTAGTGCGGCTTGAGCCAGGAGCCGAGACCGCCCTCGGTGCCGTACGGCGCGACCTCGAAGCGCCGGGGCGCGAGGGTACGGGTGTCGACGGCCGTCACATCGAACGAGTCGTGGTTGGTGGCGTACACCGCGGAACCGTCGCGCGCCACGTCCACATCGAAGGGGCGGCGGCCCACGGGGACGGCGGCGACGGTACGGCGGGACGCGGTGTCGATCACCTCCAGGGTCCCCGGCCCGTCGGGCACGTTGACGCCCACGTAGAGCCGCTTGCCGTCGGGGGCGAGCGCGATGCCCATACCGCCGCCCCGGTACTCGCCGCCGGTCACCGGGCCGGTCGCCGTCCGGTACGGGATCCGGCCGAGGCTTTTGCGGGTGCGGGTGTCCACGATCGCGACGCCCTCGGCGGTGGCGACCCACGCCCGGCCGTCCGCGCCCACGGCCAGTCCGTACGGGGCCGTGCCGACCGGCACGGAGCCGAGCGGGCCCCGGGCGGGGTCGACGAAGGTGACGGTGTCGGCGCCGAAGTCCGCGACGAGGAGGGTGCCGGGCGGGGTGCCGGTCCCGGCGGGCAGCGGGGACGGCCGCGGCGCCGATGCCGATGCCGATGCCGGGGCCGGTGGTGCGTCGGCCCCCGGCGCCGGGTCGGCGGACCCCGTACCGGCGCATCCGCTCAGCACCGCGGCGGCGAGAGCGACGGCCACGGCGGTGCGGCGGACCCCCGGGCCGGGGCGGTGTGCTTCCGCCCCGGAGCGGCGGCCGTCGGCGGACGGGGCGTTCTCGGCGTTCACGGGCAGCCTCCTGGGGTCGTGCGGGCGGTGCAGGAGGGCACCGGCCGCCGTGGCCTCCAGCCTGCCCCCGCGGCCACCGGGCGCCCGTCGCCGCTCCGGTCGCCATCCTCTCCCCGGCCGGAGGACGCCCGTGTCGTCCGATCGTCGGATGCGCACCGCCGGGCCGTCCCGGTACTCCCCGGTCACAGGCCCGCTCACCCGCTTGATATGTCATGTGCACGTCGCCATGCTGTTGCCCGGCGCTCACCCCCGAACAACCGTGCGCCTTCAGCATGTTTGTGCGCCAGACGATCGTGCTCCCCCTGTCGAAGGAGTCCCCGCATGTCCGGTAACACCCTGCGCAACCTCATACGCACCTCGCGACCTGTGCGTCACGTCCGTATCGCGCGCCGTACGGGAGCGCTCGCCGCGGCCGGCGCGCTCGCCGCCACCGCTCTTCTCGCGGGCGCCCCCGCCGCCCAGGCCGCCCCGCCCACCCCGGTGAGCGCGGCCACCGCCCGTACCTACCTCGGTCAGCTGGCCGAACGCCCTGAGGGCTCGGGCTCCGGATACAGCCGGGACCTCTTCCCGCACTGGATCACCCAGTCCGGTGCCTGCAACACCCGGGAGACCGTACTCAAGCGGGACGGCACCGGCGTCGTCCAGGACGGGTCCTGCGCCGCCGTCTCCGGCAGCTGGTACTCCGAGTACGACGGGGCGACCTGGTCCGCGGCATCCGACGTGGACATCGACCACGTCGTCGCCCTCGCCGAGGCCTGGCGCTCCGGCGCCGACGCCTGGACCACGACCCAGCGCCGGACCTTCGCCAACGACCTCGCCCGGCCCCAGCTGATCGCCGTCACGGACAACGTCAACCAGGCCAAGTCCGACCTCGACCCCGCCGAATGGCTGCCCCCGCGCACCGCGTACCGCTGCACGTACGCCCGGATGTGGGTCCAGGTGAAGCACCACTACCAGCTGAGCGTCGACACCGCGGAGAAGAACGCGCTGGCCGCCGTGCTCAACGGCTGCTGACGCGCCGTCGCGCGAGCCGCCGTCCGCGCGGCGGACGCCCCGGGCCGCACGGCCGGGGTGAACGGCCCCGTCCCGATGCGGTGTTGGCCACCGCTCCCGGCGTGGCACGATGCCGGCATCCGTGTGCCGAGAGGTGCGCACGGGACGGGAGAGGAGCAGTCGTGACAGACGACGACCGTACGGGGACCGCGGCGGACGGAACCGGCGACAGGGCGTTGGACCGGGTACTCGCCCTCGGCACCCTGCCCGTCGCGGCGGCCGTGCTCACGGCCGTCGTCGCCGGATACATGGCGCTCGTCGCCTTCGGGAACATCACCGACTTCGGGACGAACAGGGAGTTCGTCCGCCATGTGCTGGCGATGGACACCACGTTCCGCGACGAGGACGTCATGTGGCGGGCCGTCGAGTCCCGTACCGTCGCCGATATCGCCTATGTCGCGATCATCGTCTGGGAGACCCTGGCCGCCGTCGTACTGCTCGTGGCGGTGGGGCTGTGGGCCGGGGCGCTGCGCCGCGGCCGCCACCCGGAGCGGGCCCGCCGGGCGACCACCCTGGGCCTGATCATGGTCCTGCTCCTCTTCGGGCTGGGCTTCATCGTCATCGGCGGCGAATGGTTCCAGATGTGGCAGTCCGCCGACTGGAACGGTCTGGAGCCCGCGGGCCGCAATGTGATGGTGGCGGCCTTTGTGCTGATCGTCGTGCATCTGCCCGGCGGGCAGGGCGGGGAGGGGCGGCGCTGAGCCGTCCCCTCCCGGCCCTCACCGGGCGGGCGGAACCCTCAGAGGGTGAGCAGTGCCCGGAACGGCGCACCGCTGTCCGCGAGGGGGCGGGTCGCCAGCCTGATCAGGGGGAGCGGATGGTCGTCCCCGGCGATCCGGTTGGCGCTGAGCCCCTCGCAGGACAGACAGAGGTGGATGATCAGCCACTCGCCGTCCGGCCGGACCGACAGCCCGACGGCCGTCATCCGGCCCCGGCACGCCGAGGCGCGGTCGCCCGGTATCCGGGCGTCCAGATGCAGGCTCGCCAGACACTGGGGGCAGTGGTTGCGGTGGGCGGTGCCGGGGGCGTCCACGGACACGTCCAGCCGGCACGCGACACAGCGGAACGACTCGCCCCGCTCGCCGCCGCGGCCGTGCAGGACGTCCTTGGGCCGCTGGCGGCGCGGCCCCCGCTGCCGTCCGCGGCCGCCGTCGTCCGGCCCGCCGGCGGCTCTTCTCATCCGTCGTGGCACGAGAGCTCTTCCTTTCCTGGAGTGAGCGGGTGGGGAGGCGGGTTCACAGTTCGCCGAAGACTTCGAGCGGGAACGGCGGGGAAGCCAGTGGCCTGACCGCCATCCGCATCAGGATCAGATGGTTGTCGTCGGGGCTGATCGGACTGGACGTCAGTTCGCCGCAGCGGGTGCAGCGGTGGACGACGGTCCAGTCGCCCCCGCGCAGTACGGCGATGGCGATGGGGCTCATCCGCGACCGGCAGTCGGACGGGCCGCCGTCCACGTGGCCGTCGAGGTGCTGCGAGTGCAGACAACTCGGGCAGTGGTTGCGGACGGCGCCGTCGGGGTCGAGGACGCCGACGGTCAGCCCGCAGCGCACACAGGTGAAGGTGTTGGTGCGCTGCACGGGGTGCGGCCGTGGTGCGGAACGGTGGCCGGACGGATGGTGCGGACCCTGGTGGGTGGACACGGTGGTCTCTCCTGGCTGGATGCATGGGCGATGACAGCGCGAGGAGGCCGGGCGGCACTCGGGGAGCGATGGCCGGAGCGGTCCGCGGACGGCGTACGGGGGCGGCCGGATGCGGGGCGCACCACGGCAGCCGTACGGCGACGGCGGACGGAAAGGGGCCGGCGGGACACCGGAGGGCGGGCGGAAGGACCCGTACGACGGGTACCGGCGGAGCGGCCGGGGACCGATCGGTCCCGGACGTCCGCAGGGGACGGTCGGGGGGTCAGCTGCCGGACGCGCTCATGGTGTTACGAGGCACGCTCGGCCCGGGCCGGGGCATACATCAGGCCTTTCCAGGGCCGTGAGGCCCGAACAGTGATACCCCGAACGGGGTGCCACAACAGCGAGGACGCCCCACCGCAGGGCGCGCCGGAACGCTAACAGGCAGGTGGAGCGGCGGACAACGGATTTTCCGGCGCGGTCACTCCGGTCCCGTACGGCGCTCCGAACCCCTCAGACCCTGCCGTGTTCGCGCACGGTCGGCGGGAAATCGGCGGCTGCCGCGGGGAAGTGGCAGAACTGGACACGGCGCCGGTGAGGTAAGAAGGTCAATCCGCCCATACGGGCACCGGGGGCGTCGGGGTGCCGGGATATTTTTTGCCGCCACCGCGTCGGAGCGGGGCGCCGGTCTCCGCGGTGCCGCTGCGGGTGTTGGGGCCCCCGGGGCAGAAGACCTGTGTATGTGTTCTGCATCACAAGGCAGAGCGGAATCCTTTGCCGTGCCTTGGTGAACCGGACTCGCGTTCCTTGCGTGGGGGAAAGGGGTCGCTTCACGTCGGCCCGCCTTCGCCGCCCTGAGCTGCCGGTGCCGGGCGCCCGCTGCCGCCGCCGGGCCCATGGCGGCCCCCGGGCCCGTGCGCGGGCGGGGCGCCGCGACGGTCGGCTAGCGGAACGGGGAAAGCGGTTGCTCGTGAAAGCGGGCGGCCCCTGTGCCGCGGTTCCGCCCCGCGGCCGCCGTCGGGCCGGGGCAAGAGCGTGTTCCTGCCATCAGTGACCGAGTGTGTGCGGTCATGAGCGGCGCGTCCAAAAGTCGAGCTTGTTGCAGAGGGCCGATCCGGCCCAGGATCCCCATCACGTGATTTGGCAGGCACATGACCGAAGCATGGTCTCCGGGTCCGCCGGTCGCGTACTGAGGGGCCCGTACACCGGACGGGCCCCGGACTCCCGATGGAGGATCCGTGAAGGTCAAGTCGCTGCTGTCACCCCTCGTCAAGCGGCCCGTCGGCCGAAGAGGCTCCGCCGCCGTGATCGCCGGTCTGGCGACCATCGCCGCCCTCGTCGCCCCCACCGCGGTGGCCGCCGAAGCACCCGCGGGCAAGGCGTCCGCCGCCCAGTTGGCCACGGCCAGCAAGGCCGTGCTCACCGCCGATGTGGCGGGCACCGCGTGGTACACCGACAAGGCGTCGGGCAAGATCGTCGTCACCGCCGACAGCACGGTCTCCCAGGCGGCGATAGCCAAGATCAAGAAGACCGCCGGTTCCCAGGCGGGCAATCTGGTCGTCAAGCGCACCCCCGGCAAGATCAGCCGGCTGATCGCGGGCGGCGAGGCCATCACCTCCGCCGGTGTGCGCTGTTCCCTCGGCTTCAACGTCATCGGCCCCGGCGGCTACCACGCCCTGACCGCGGGTCACTGCACCGTGGGCCGCCCGAGCTGGAGCATCGGCACCACCGTCACCTCGCCGAACCAGCAGGTCTTCCCGGTCTACGACCACGGCGTCATCCGTCACTCCAACCCGGCCGCCGCCGACGGCCGGGTCTACCTGTACAACGGCACCTACCGCGACATCATCAACTCCGGATACCCCAGCGTCGGCACGCGCATCGAGCGCTCCGGCAGCACCACCGGCTACCGCACCGGCAGCGTCACCGCCCTCAACGTGACCGTCAACTACGGCGGCGGGCAACTGGTCTACAACACGATCCAGACCAACGCCTGTGCCCAGCCCGGTGACAGCGGTGGCCCGCTGTTCACCGGCAACACCGCCCTCGGGCTGCTCTCCGGCGGCAGCGGCAACTGCTCCATCGGCGGCACCACCTTCTACGAGCCGGTGCAGCGGCCGCTGAGCCTGTACGGCTACAGCGTCTTCTAGGCACTCCCCGCAGCACGGAGGTACGGACCGCCGGTGGCCACGGACCCGTCAGGGCGTGACACCGGCGGTACGGCCCCGGTGCACGACCGGGCGCGGAACGGACCGCGGCCGGACCGGCGGACCCCGACTCGGGCGGGCCGGTGCGAGAAGGGGCGCACACCCCCGGCCCTTCTCGCACCGCCCGCCTCGTCCGCGTTCCGGGGGCCGGGCGGCGCGCCCGGAACAGTGCGGAACGCCCCGGGACCGCCGGGACGGGGTCAGTGCGACCGCAGCAGAGCCGTACCGAGCTCCACGAGCCGGTCACCGAGATCCGGCCGGGCACCCAGCCGTCCCGTCCGCACCGTGTTGTCCACCACCGTCAGCACCGCGCTGACCACGATCCGGGCCTCCGCCGGATCGGTGCCGGGCCGGGTCTCCTCGTAGAGCCGCCCCCACAGCGCCAGATACTCGCGCTGCGCCTGACGGGACGACCGGCGCTCCTTCTCGGGCAACTGGTCCAGCTCACCGAGGATCAGCCCGATCAGATGCCCGTGCCCGAGCGCGAAGTCGACGTACGAGCGCAGCAGCCGGACCAGCGTCTCCTCGGGAGTGCCCGGCGTCCGCAGCGCCCGCTCGGTCCCGGCCCGCCGCTGCTCGCCACCCCGGACGACCCCGGCGATCAGCAGATCGGTCTTGGTGGGGAAGTGCTTGTAGATACTGGGGCCCGAGGCTCCCGCCGCCTCCCCGATGTCGTCGGTGCTCACCGACTGGAAGCCCCGCTCGTCGAAGAGCCGGATCGCGGCGCCCAGGATCTCCTCGCGCCGGGAGACCGCGAGTGCCGCGTACGCCCCCGGCCCGGCCGTCGCTCCGCCGCCTTCCGCCGCGGCATCCGCGGTGCCCAGTTCGCAGCGGACCGCCGCGGACGCCAGCCGCCGCAGCACTTCCTCGAACCGCCGGCGCGGCAGCGAGGTCCGGTGCCACGAGATGGACCCGGCCACCGAGAGCACCGCCCAGGCGAGCAGGGTGCGGTCCTCGGCGGTCAGCTCCGGGCGCTCGGTGCCGATGAGTTCACCGAGCCGCCCCGCCGCCGCGCTGAGCTCCTGCCGCGACCGCTCCCGGTGCTCCTCGGGCAGATGACGGGCCTCCCGCTGCCAGATCACGGCCGCGCCCCGGCGTTCGATGCTGTGGGCGGCGGCCGCGGCGAGATACGCGTCGAGGTCCGTGGCGTCGGAGGTGGCCGCGGTGACCGTCCCGACGGTCCGGTCGACGACCTGCGCCAGCAGATCCGGCTTGCCGCGGAAGTGGCGGTACAGCGCGGGCGCGGTGATCCCCACGGCTCCGGCGACATCGGCCACCGAGACATTGTGGTAGCCCCGGTCGCGGAAGAGCTCCGCGGCGGCCGTGACGATCCGTTCCTTGCGGTCCGGCGGCCTGCGCGTGACCGCGCGCCGGGTGCTCCCGGCCCGTACGGCCGACCGTCCCCCGCCCGGCTCGGCCGTTGCGGGGGAGGTACGGGGACCCGTGCGGTCGGCGGCGTCGTTCATCCGCACAACGTACCCCAATCGGTGGCTGCGGTGACCCGTTCTTCACCTGTGGTCGGCGGGTCCGGGAGGGCGCTCCGGCTCCAGGAGCCTTGTCCGGACGGGAGTCGCGGCGGAACGTCCCGAGGGAAGTGAAGCGGACATAACGTCGGGCCCGGTGTTCCGGGGTGCGGCAGGTCCGGACCGCCGCCGCGGTCCGGACCGGGTTCCCGCCGCCGCGGGCGGTCCGTCAGACGATGTCGACGACCGTGCGCAGCGCCTCGCCGGAGTGCATCTGGCGGATCGCCTCGTTGATCCCGTCCAGCGGGACGTGGTGGGTGATCATCGACTCCAGGTCGATCCGGCCCGACCGCCACAGCCGGGTGATGGTGGCGTACGTCCGCCGGATGTCGCCGCCGCCGTAGAACGACGGCAGTACCTTCTTCTCGTTCATCACCAGTTCGGCGAGGTTGAGGTCGGTGAGGTCGCTCCGGCTGCCCGCGCCGACCAGACAGACCGTGCCGCCGGGCCGGGCCGCGTCGTAGGCGGCACGAAGGGTTCCCGGCCGGCCGACGGCCTCGAAGGAGTAGTCCGCGCCGAGGCCCCCGGTGGCCCGCTTGACGGCCTCGGCCAGTTCCTCCGGAGCGACCGCCTCGTCCGCGCCGAAGCCGAGCGCCATGCGCCGCCGGTTGGCCGTCGGGTCGACCGCGATGATCCGGGCGGCCCCCGCGACCCGGGCGCCCTGGAGGATGCTCACCCCGACGCCGCCGAGACCGATGACGACGACCGTCGAACCGGGCCGTACCCGTGCCGTGTTCAGGGCGGCACCGATCCCGGTGGTCACCCCGCAGCCGATCAGCGCGGCGATGTCGTACGGCATGTCGTCGGGCACCGGGATCGCGGCGTACCCGGCTATCACGGTCTCCTCGGCGAAGGTCCCGGCGCCCATCATGCCGGGCAGCGGACGGTCCCCGGCCCGGAAGTTGGGGACGGCGAGATTGCCGAAACCGCTGCGGCACAGATGGGTGTCACCGGTCGCGCAGACGGCGCATGTGTCGCAGGGCGGCATCCAGCAGACGATGACCCGGTCGCCCGGCTTCACATGGGTGACGCCCTCGCCGACCTCGACGACCTCGCCCGCGCCCTCGTGTCCGGGCACGAAGGGCGCCGGATGGGCCAGTACCCCGCTCATCGCGGACAGGTCCGAGTGGCAGAGCCCGGCCCGGTGCATCCGGACCCGGACCCGGCCCGGCCCGAAGGAGACCGGGGTCACCTCGGTGACATCGAGGTTCTCGTCCCCGGTGGTGTGAAGAACGGCTGCGCGCATGAAACGTCTCCCGGTGTACGGAGTGGATGAACGATGGGTCGGGGAAATCAGGCCGACGGGGCCGGGGCCGGGGCGGCGGGCTGCGGCAGATTGACCGTCTGGTACTCGACGTACGCCGACAGTCCCTCCGGGCCGAACTCGCGTCCGATCCCGGAGTTCTTGAAGCCGCCGAACGGCGCGGCGAGGTCGAGCCGGAAGCCGTTGACGGAGATCGTGCCGGTGCGCACCCGGCGGGCCACCCGCGCCGCCCGCTCCGGGTCGGCGGAGAACACCGCGCCGGAGAGCCCGTACGCGGAGTCGTTGGCGATCGCCACCGCCTCGTCCTCGGTCTCGTACCGGATCAGACAGACCACCGGGCCGAAGATCTCCTCCCGGGCCACCCGCATATCGTTGGTGACATCGCCGAGCAGGGTCGGGGACACGTACCAGCCGGTGGTGCGGTCCTCGGGCACTCCGCCGCCGGTGAGGACGGTCGCGCCCTCCTTCTTCCCGGTCTCTATCCAGTCGAGGTTGCGCTGCTGCTGGGCCCGGCTCACCATCGGGCCGACGACCGTCTGCGGGTCGGCCGGGTCGCCGACCCGCAGCCCGGCGAAGGCCCGGCCGAGCGCGGCGGCCACCGCGTCGTAGCGGGACGAGTGGACCAGGACCCGGGTCAGCGCGACACAGGCCTGGCCGCTGTTGGCGGCGCAGGTGCCCGCGACGATCGCGGGCAGGGCCACGGCGAGGTCGGCGTCGTCGAGGAGGATCGCCGCCGATTTGCCGCCGAGTTCGAGGGAGACCCGGGTCAGCCGTTCGGCGGCGGCGGCCATCACGGCCCTGCCCGCGGCCACCGAACCGGTGAACGCGATCTTGTCGACGCCGGGGTGGGCCACCAGCGCGGCGCCGGTCTCCCGGCCGCCGGTGACGACGGAGAGCACGCCGTCGGGCAGCCCCGCCTCCGCGCACAGCTCCGCCAGCCAGTTGGCGTCGAGCGGGGTCTCGGCGGCGGGCTTGAGGACCACGGTGCAGCCGGTGAGCAGGGCGGGTGCCAGTTTGGCGGCGATCGTCAGCTGCGGCACGTTCCACGGGGTGACCGCGGCAACCACGCCGACCGGCTCCCGGCGCACCAGGACCGGCCCCCCGGTGCCGGTCCGCTCCTCCTCCGCCACAAACCCCTCGGCGGCGGCCAGCGCGGCCCCGAACGCACCGACGGCGGAGAGCGCCTGGCCGCGGACCGAGAACAGCATCGGCGAGCCGTTCTGAAGGCTGACCAGCTCGGCGAGCTCCTGGTGGCGGGCGGCCAGCAGATCGCGGATCCGGGCGACCACCGCCACCCGTTCGGCCTGCGGGAGGCGCGGCCAGGGGCCGTGGTCGAAGGCCTCACGGGCCGCCGTGACGGCCCGGTCGACGTCCTCGGGCCCGGCCTCCGGGACCCGGCCGACGATCCGCTCGGTCACCGGGGACACGATCTCGACGGTCCCGGATCCCGAGGGGGCGGTCCACCGGCCGCCGATGAACAGCTTGTCGTACTCCACTGGTGCGGTGGTCATGCGGAACTCCTCGGTACGGCGGAACGGTGGTGAGGGTGAAGGGACAAGCAGGCTCAGCAGGCCCCGGCGGCGGGGTCCAGCCTGCGGCGGAGCTCGGTCTTGAGGACCTTGCCGGTCGGTGTCAGCGGCAGTGCGTCGACCAGACGCGCCTCGCGGACCCGCTGGTACGGCGCGACCCGCTCGGCGACATGAGCCAGCAGTTCGTCGATGAAGGCGTCGGAGTGCGCCGCCCGGTCCCGGGCGGCGGGTTCGAGGACCACGAAGGCGACGGGGATCTCCCCGGCGACCGGATCGGGCCGTCCGACGACGGACGCCTGGGAGACCGCGGGGTGCGAGCAGAGCACGTCCTCCAGTGGCTGCGGATAGACGTTGTAGCCCTTGTAGATCAGCATGTCCTTGGCCCGGCCCACCAGGAACAGGAATCCGTCGGTGTCCAGCCGCCCGATATCGCCGGTGCGCAGCCAGCCGTCCACGAACTGCTCGGCCGTCAGCCCGGGTTCGTCCTGGTAGCCGTCCGTGACCTGGGGGCCGCGTACCCAGATCTCGCCCGCTTCCCCGACCGGGCGGACGGTGGTCCCGTCCTCGGCGCGGATCTCCAACTCGGTCCCGGGGACCGCCGAACCGACGGACCCCTCGGGCGGCCGGACGCCCGGGGCCGCCATCGTCACGCCCATGGTCGCCTCGCTCAGCCCGTACCCCTCGTTGACGGCGGCGTTCGGCAGCGCGGCGCGGAGCCGGGCGAGGGCGCCCGGGTCGATCGGCGCGGCCCCCGAGGTGACCATCCGCACGGACGACAGATCGCGCCTGCCCAGCTCGGGGCTGCGCAGCATCGCGTAGTACATGGCGGGGGAACCGGAGATATGGGTGACGCCGTGGGACTCGATGTCCTGAAGGAAGCGGTCGGCGTCGAACCGGCCGCCGGTGATCACACAGACGGCGCCGAGCAGGGTGTTGGAGTTGTGGCCGATCAGCCCGAGCCCGTGGAAGAGGGGAGCGACGGCGATGTTCACACAGTCGCCCGGAACGATGCTCTGGTCCAGCGCGTCGGCCGACCGTTCGAGCCGCAGGCCGCCGTTCTCGTCGAGGAAGAACCGCGAGCAGGAGCGCAGGGGCACGGACTGGAGCACGTTGGCGACGATGTTGCGGTGAAGGACCCGGACGGCCTTGGTGCGCCCGGTGGTGCCGCCGGTGAGCTGGAGGTGGGCGACCAGATCCGGGTCGGGACGGTAGCCGTCGAGGGGGGCCGCGGCCAGCAGCGCGGCGAGCGGAATCCAGGTCCCGGGCAGTTCCGTGTCGTCGGGGGCGGGGCTGACGGCGGTGCCGGGGACGTGGATCACCGGTCCGGCCGCGGTGAGCACCTGCGCGGTCGCCGCGGAAACGGCGGCCGACGGATGGGTGAAGACGGCCCGGGCCCCGCAGTCGGCCAGCTGGCTGCGGAGCGCCTCGGGCGGCTGCGCCGGGTTGAGGGGCGCGACGGTCAGCCCGGCACAGAGCGCCCCGTAGTAGGCGACGACGTACCAGAGGGTGTTGGGCAGGTGCATGGCGACGACATCGCCGGGGCCCAGCCCTCGGGCGCGCAGTCCGCCGGCCACCCTCAGGGCCGCGTCGTGCAGTTCGGCGTAGGTCAGTGTCTCCGCGCCGTCGCGCAGGGCGATGCGCTCGGGGTACGCACCGGCCGAGCCGGTCAGGAAGGCGTCGGCGCCGACCCGGGGCAGCTCGGGGAGGGAGGTCGGATACGGGGGCCGGGCAGGGGTCACGGGTTCTCCTGGTGACTGGCGGAAGGAGTTGGTCCGGTGCGCGTTCAGTGAACAGTCGATAGCTGCTATGTCTCGCAAGTGCCCAGGGGAAACAGGGCTGTTGGCGAGTGAAAGCCGAGGAAATGGTGGCTTTTCGGGCTGCTTGATAGAGACGAAGTTAATTCACGCTAACGGCTCTGTCCATGGTTGTCGCGAGATCTTTCGGGCCGGGCGGCCGGCGGGGCAGACCGGCCCGGCCGCCCGGCGGTCCTCAGGACGCGTACGGGCGCAGCGGCGGCTCGTCGCGGACCCGGGGAGCGGTCGCCGCGGCCGTGGCGGCGGCCGGTGCGACCACGGCCGCCGCGTACGCGATATCGGCCGCGCCGACCCCGGGGAGATAGGGGGCGCCGAGGCAGGCGCCCGCCGGCAGCCGCCCGGGATCGGCCGGACCCGGGCGGTCCAGGGCGTCGCGGACCAGCCGGAAGGTCACGGAGTCGTAGACGAGCCCGATATGGGTCACCAGCCGCACCCCGCACACGTCCTGCACCTTGATGTTGCGCGCGCCCTGCCGTACCGACGTCCGGTACGGGGTGACCACCAGGTCGTCACGGGTGTAAATGCCGGTGTACGACACGTCGCCGGGCGTCGGATCGCCGGAGTTCAGGGCCTTCAGGAACGCCGATCCCGGGCTCATCTGGTGCAGCGCCGGGGCGCAGGACAGGATGCACGCCAGACCTCCGGCCGCCGCCCCGTACTCGGGAGTGCCGAGGCTGACCACGTCGTCGACGGAGCCGCGCAGCGACGGCCAGTAGGTCAGCGCCCAGCGCAGCTGGAGTCCGCCCTGGCTGTGCCCGATCGCGTCGACCTTGCGGCCGGTGGCCGCGCGCATCGTGGTCAGGGCGTGGACGACGTACTCGGCGGACTCCTGGACGTCCACCAGGGACCGGCCGGGGAGATCGACCGTGCAGACGTCGTAGCCCAGTTCGCTCAGGGCGGGGGCGTAGTTCCAGCCCCAGTTGAGATCGGCGTCGACCCCGGTCCCGTGGACCAGCAGCACGGCGTCCCGCGCGGAGCCGCCGAGGTCCGGCGGGCAGTCGAGGGCCGCGGCCAGCCGGTCGGCGGGGACGCTCAGCGGCGGGTCCCCCATCGGGGTCGCCGCACTGGGGGCGGCGGGGGACAGGGTGAGCAGGGCGGCGCAGAGCGCGCCGAGGGCGCGCCATCGCAGGGGGCGGGGAGCCGGTGCGGCGGTCGGCATGGAGGACTCCTTTGTCCGGTGCGTACGGGGTGGCCGGAGCCGATCTGTTCGGGGGCGGGGGCGGGGGCGGTGGTACGGCGTGCGGCGTCCGGGGGCCGTGGGGGAGGGGCAGGCCCGGTCGAGCCGAATGTCACACGGTGTCCGTCCGGCGAGAACCCGCGCGACGGCCGGAAGGCCGGGACGTGTGCGGGGGCCCGGGCAGGGGGCCTTGCGGTTGTGCGGCGGCCCTGCGGACGGTGCTGTCCGGGCCGGAGCAGGCCCGGCCCGGAAGGGGCGCCGGGGCTCAGGGAATGCGGACCGCCGGGGCCGTGATGTCCTCCGCTTCGAGGGCCATCGCCAGGTCGACCACGTCCCGGGGGTTCGACAGGGTACGGCCGGTGAGCCGTTCCAGGCGGCGCAGACGGTTGAGGACCGTATTGCGGTGGCAGTACAGCAGCTCGCCCGCCCGGCGGGTGGAGCCGCCCCGGTCCAGCCAGGCCGCCAGCGTGGTCAGCAGCTCCGCGCGCTCGGCCGGGTCCAGCGTCCGCAGCGGGCCGAGCACCTGGTCCGCGACGGCGCCCGCCAGATCGGGGCGGGCCACCGCGAAGGCCCGCGACAGCCGGTCGCCGAGCCGGTGCAGCGTACCGTCCGCGGGGCAGGCGGCCAGGGCCAGCCGTGCCAGCTCGTGCCCCCGGCCCAGCGCCGCCAGACCGTCCACCACGGTACTGACCCCGCCGCGGTCCGCCGGTCCCGGCGCGATCAGCCCGGCCGGCAGCTCCGGCCGGTCGCCGAGGTGCGCCACGACCGCGGTCGCGCCGTCCAGCGGACACCAGTACAGCGGTACGCCGTCCCGGATCTCGCGCACCGGATCCGTCTCGGTCCGGGCCGCGCCCGGACCGGCCAGCAGCACGACCGCGTACCGGCCGGCCGCCGGCAGCCCGAGGGAGACCGCGAACGCCGATACGTGCACCGGATCCGCGTGCCCCCGCAGCAGCATCCGCAGCACCGGCAGATGGCGCCGGACGGCGAGGTCCGGCAGCCGGGCGGCCGCCCGCCGGTGCGCCTCCGCCAGCAGGGCCGTGTCCCGGTCCACCCGGCGCCAGACGTCGCTCGCCGCGAAGGCCAGCGCCGAAGCCCGCTCCGGACGCTCCCGGACGACGAGGGAGACCAGCGCCTCCCAGAGCCGGACCCCGCCGATCCGGTAGGCGTGCAGCACGGCCCGGAGCGGTACGCCGTCGGCCGCCCTGCGCAGGCCCGTCCGCCACGCGTGCTCGCCCGATTCGTCCGTCCGCTCCGGGTCGACCAGCCCCCCGACGAACACATCGAGGGCGTCCCGCGCCGACTCCGCCAGGTCCGGCGGGGCCAGTACCGGATCGCCGTAGTACGCACTGGCCGTCCGCAGTTCGGCGAGCGTGCCGTCGACCAGTTCGGGCAGTACGGGGCGGAGCAGGCCGCCCGCGTACCGCAGAACGGACCTCTCGCCGCCCGGGGAACCGGTCTCCGCGAAGTCCGGGGGGAGCGGGGCGAACGGACCGGGCCGGGGCGGGGACGGTGGTGGCACGGTCTGACTCCGTTTCCGGGCACACCGACTGCTGATGGTCCGTAAGCCGGGTGAGAGCGGAATGACCTATCGGTCCATCATGACCAGAAAGGCCCGCTGATGATCTTTTCATAGGACGAGGTATCGGATTCACTTAAGGCGTTGTTGCCCAGAACGTCGGGGAGGGGAGCGGAGTATGGAGCCGGGGCGGAGAGGGCCTACGGACGCAGTGGACGCAGCGGGCACAGTGGACACGGTGGACGGCCCCGGTACGGGGACCGGCCGCGCCGCTTCCGGAGATACGGCGGCGACGGCCGAACTCGCCGACTTCTACCGGCTCATCGACTCGGCCATCGGCGCCTGCGGCGATTTCCGCCGTGCCGCCCGGCGGGTGGAGGACTCCCTCGCCGAACTGCGGGACCTCCGGCGCCCCGGCCCGCCCCCCGGCCTGCTCGGCGGCACCGACCTGCGGCGGGCCTGGGCCGACTTCTCGGCGGCCCTGCAGGATGTGAACAGTGCCGTCACCCATGCCCGGGCCGAGGGCTACCGGGCGGCCGTCGACGACGGCGGCGTCAGCCTCACCGAACTGGCCCGGATCTCCGGCCACTCCCGGCAACAGGTGACGCGCCTGGTCAACCGGGGCCGGACGGCCCGCGTCGAGGACTGACGCCGGGCTGCCCGGCGCGCGGAGGGCTGACCCTGTCCTTCGGATCCTGCCGGGCCGGCCCGATCCGGCGGAGCGGACCCGGCCCGGCTCCCCGCCGGAGCGGGGAGCCGGATGCCGCCGTACCGCCTCCGGTCAGAGGCCGACGCCCGCGTCGAGCGCGGCCTTCCTGGCGTCCTTCGGCAGCCCGGTGTCCAGCGGGGCCCGCTTGCCGCCCGGCGTCAGCCGGTTCAGCTCCCAGCCGCCGCGGTCCTTGGTGGTGGCCCGCAGATTCCAGGACGAGGCCATGCCCGCGTACAGGAATCCCTTGTCCTCGAAGGGCAGGAAGACCCGGACGCCGTGCTGGGAGCGGTTGCCGAAGCCGTCGAGGGTCTCCGCCACCGCGGGCTTCGCCGGGTCGTCCATCCGCCAGACGTCGCCGCCGCCGAGGGTCGCCTTCATCGACGGGCCGACCACGGACTCCAGCTTCTTCCGCGTCAGATCCGAGAGCCCGTTGTTCACTGCGGTGAAGCGGGCGCCCGGGCTTATCAGACCGGTGCTGTCGAAGGTGGCCATGTAGAGCCGGTCCTGGAAGACGGTGAAGGTCCAGGAGTAGGCGTTGCCGACGTTGCCGTTGAAGCCCGAGGGGCCGAACTTCGGGCTCTGGCCGAGCAGATTGGGCTTCTTGGTCCAGCTCTTGGTGTTGGGGTTGTAGACCGGCAGGGTCCGCTCCCCGTACAGCAGGGTCGTCCGCTGCTTCTCGGTGCCCGGATCGCTGATCCGGAAGACCGTGGTCGGCCGGGAGGCGGAGATCATGTCGCGCTCGCGCAGCACATCGCCCTTGGGCTGCCCGTAGGTCTTCCACATCGTCTGGACGGCGCCGACCGCGGCCTGGTTGTAGCTGCCGACGTACAGTTCGCCCTTCCACTCGGCGAGCGCACCCCACGCGACACCCTTGCTGAGTGCCGGGTCCGGGTCGTACTGGTCCCAGGAGAAGACGGGCTGCCAGGCCGCGGCGCCGTCGAAGGTCAGGCCCGTCTCGGGGATCGGCGGACTCATCCAGATCTTGGCCGCACCGCCGCTGACCGCGCCGTTGTCGCCCGGGACCTGGGTGCCCCAGCCGGAGACCACGAGCCGGTTCTTGAAGGTGGTGAGGTAACCGGGGTCGTTCTCCAGCTGTGCGACGGTCTCGAAGGCGAACGGGTTCGCCTTGTCGCCGGTCCAGCGGAGCACCCGGCCGCCGTTCACACCGGGGGCCCGGCCCGCGAGATAGAGATTGCCGTCGGAGGCGACGGTTCCGCCGCGGGCGCTGACGAGGTCGGTGTAGGCCTTGGAGCCCAGGAAGCGGCCGGTGCTGCCCTCGAACGCGAACATCGACAGACCGTGTCCCACGGTCTGGCCCTCGGCCACCAGCTGGCCGAAGAGGAACACCACGTCGTTGTGGGAGGCGGCGCCCCGCAGCCCGACGGTGCGCTTGATCAGCGGGTCGCCGGCCGGGGTGATGTCCTCGGTCTTCTGGGTGTCGGCGTTGACGCGCAGGATCTGCGGGGTACGGGCGTCGCCGTAGACCGGCCCCAGCGCACCGGCGTTGGCGCCCTTGCCGTACTCGCAGACGTCCGCGTTCTTCACCAGATGGGGGGTGATGTCCCCGTTGTAGGTGGAGGACGCGTTGCAGGTGACATTGGCGAGGGTGCCGAAGTAGGCGTAGTCGCCGGAGCGGGCGGCGCTCCAGACGTACGAGCCGTTGATCTTCGGCTGGTACCCCGAGGGGCAGACTCCGCCCCGGGGTGCCGGGCGCGGGCCTCCGATGCTGCGGAAGCACTCGTCGACCTGTGCCCGGGCGGTCTGCTCGGCCTTGAGGACCGGACCGCGGTCGAACAGGCCTGAAGTCTTGGGGGTGGCCTCGGCGGTGGTCTCGGCCGGGGCGGCCGTGGCCGTGACGTTCGGGGTGAGGAGGGCGGCCACGGACGCCAGCCCGGTGGCGAGCAGCGCGACCCGGCTGCGCCGGCCGGCCCTGCCGGTTCCCCGGGCTCTTCTGCTCAGGACGTTCTTGCTGCGGACTTGAATACTGCGGACATTCACGACAGGCACACCTTCGGTCTCTCCGTCGACCCACTCACCGGTGGGCTGGTGGAGAGCATCGGTGCGCACGCCCGGGGTGCGTCAACGGTCCTGGGGAATCCGTGTTCGTCGATGACGCGATGAGCACGCGGTGCGGGCTTCCGACGGGCCGCCCCGCGGTGCCGTGCGGGGTCGGCCGCGCCCCGGACCGCGACCGCGTTGCGGCCCGGGGCGGCCGGCCGTGGCCGGTCAGGAGGGGTTCAGCTTGATCGCAAAGTTGTTGAAGACGGACCAGACGTCGACCCAGGCGACCCCGCCGCTGCACTCCTTTGCTGCGTTGCAGCCCGTGCCGTAGCTGATGATGCCGTTCAGCTGGCGGGAGTCGGGATCGTTGACGGTGATGACCGGGCCGCCGCTGTCGCCGCCGCGTCCGACGATGCCGCCGTAGTGCGGGACGCCGTAACTGCCGACGATGTTGTAGCCGTTGACGGGCCAGGTCGCGTTGCCCGCGTAGACGGTGCGGATATTGCAGACGACCTTGGAGTTGTAGCCGAGCTGGCAGGTGAAGTCGCCCACGGCCACATTGCGGACGCCGTTGAGATAGCGGACGTACCCGGTGGCGTCGACCCCGTCCCAGGTGTAGCGGTAGGTCCTGGTCTCGATGAACGCGGCGTCGATCTCGGGACGCTTGAACTTGACCTGGCCGATGTAGTTGCCGCCGACCGTGTAGACGTGGTCGTTGACGTTGTAGCAGTGGCCCGCGGTGGCCAGCCACTGCCGGCCGTCCCAGGTGCTGATCGCGGGGATGCCGCTGGTGCAGTGCGACCGGCCGCCGTAGTTCGGGCCGAGTGCGGCGCCCGCGTAGAAGGGTGCGCTGTCGTTCTCCCGGGTGAGCGGGCGGGCGCCGGTCGACTTGGTGATCCGGACGGGGGTGGCTTCGGCCTCGGCGCGGGCGTTCGCCACGGCGGGGGCGGCGAAGTGGGCCCGGGCCGCGGCCGGATCGTCCACCTGGAGGTCGATGGCGCTGCCGTCCACCGCGGGACCGGCCAGCGCGATGTCGAAGGGGAGGTTCCGGTCGGAGGTGAGGGCGGTGATCTCGGCCGAGAGCTGCTTGCGGGTCTTCCGGCCGGGGAGCACGTCGACGAGTCCGGTGTCCACGCGGGGGGCCGCCCTGCGCACGGCCGCGAGGAAGCTCTTCCCCTGCGAGACATCGGTGAGATAGAGCTTGACCGAACGGTAGTCGGAGCCCAGGGCGACCTGGGTGTAGACGTCGGAGCGGGTACCGAGGCCGACCTTCGCCACGGCATCGGCGGTGGCGCGCAGCGGCGCCAGCACCCTGGCTTGTTCTTCGGGCGCCATGGCGGCCACCCGGTCGGCGGAGAGCGGCGCACCGGTCTCGGCCCGGGCCGAGACCGCTACCAGCGGAAGCAGGAGCAGGGCTCCCGCGATCGCCGAGGAGCGCCGCATGCTGATTCTCATCCGTCCCGGAAGTCTCACGCTTACCCCTTGTGAACAGCCCCTGGGGGCAGGGTCTTTCTGTGGTCGCCCCGGACGGTATTGACATGTACAGGGGTCGACAAGGGGGTGCGAAAGGGGGTGTTGTGGACTTCGGGGGCGTGCGGAGTGCCGTGCGGCGCTCACCCCGGGCGGGGCGGGCCGGAAGCCGCCGGATCCGCCGTCAGCGCACGGGGCCGCCGTCGCGGGGAAACGGCAGCACTCTGCCGACCAGGGTGAAGAAGGCGGCTTCGTTGCCCGCCATGCCGAGCGCGTCGAGGGCCTCGTCCGCCTCCGCCATCGGCGCCGTGAGCAGCGGGAGCGCGGCCGGGGGCCGGCCGGAGCCGTCGAGGACGGCCCGGGTGGCACCGAGCAGTCGGACGTACGCCTGGGCCGCCATGGTCTCCGGATCGGTCATATCGCCTTCTCTCTCGGGAAAGTGCCGGTCCGTCAAGCATGGCGGGTACCACTGACAGTCCCCGGGGAGGGCTCGCCGTACCCGGCGGCAAGGGGCCGCGGACACACCCGTGGGGGCCGGTTCCAGTCGGCGGGGCCGGCCCCCAGGGAAGGTGCCGCAGCGAGGACCCCGGGGGGTTCCCGTACGGAGGAGACGTCGCGTGTCGGCGAACGGGACGTCAGACGATGTGCTCGGCGATCTCCGCCTGCTCGCGCGCCGAGCCGTACGGCGGCGGTGTGCTGTAGGAGCGGCGGGCCACGAACCACCAGACGGTGGCGAGCGTCAGTACCGCGGCCAGCGCCACCGACGCGTAGTTCATGGTGTCCACGGTCACCGGGCTGGACTGCGGCAGCAGGAACAGCACCGTCACACAGACCACCCAGACCACGGCCGTCCAGCCGATCGGTTTGCTCCACCGGCCCAGGGTCCACGGTCCCGGCTGGAACCGGTCACCGGCCCTGAGCTTGAGATAGACCGGAATGATGTAGGCGGGGGTGATGCCGATGACATTGATGGCGGTGACCGCCCCGTACGCCGTGGTCGACCAGAGAGAGGGCAGCGCCAGCACCCCGGCGAAGCCCACCGACAGCCAGACCGCGGGCACCGGCGTCAGCGTCCGGCGGCTCACCTTGCGCCAGAGCTTCGAGCCGGGCAGCGCGTTGTCGCGGCTGAAGGCGAACACCATCCGGCTGGCCGCCGCGACCTCGGCGTTGCCGCAGAACAGCTGCGCCACGATCACCACCAGGAGGAGTGCTGCGGCGCCGCCCGAGCCGAGCGCGTCCAGCAGGATCTGCGCGGGTGGCACACCGGTCTCGCTGTTGAGCGCCCCGTCGTAGTCCTGGATGGCGAACGTCAAGGCGGTGAGCAGGACGAACCCGGCGATCCAGGAGACCCAGATGGCCCGGACGATGCCCCGGGCGGCGGACACCGAGGCGTTGGACGTCTCCTCCGACAGATGGGCGGAGGCGTCGTATCCGGAGAAGGTGTACTGGGCGAGGAGCAGTCCGATCGCCGCGACGTAGAAGGGGTTCTCCCAGCCCGTGTTGTTCACGAACTCCGTGAACACGAACTCCGGCGACTGGTGGTTGTCGGGGACGAACGCGATCGCGCCGACGATCAGCCCGACACCGCCCAGATGCCACCAGACGCTGACCGAGTTCAGCAGGCTGACCAGCTTCACGCCGAACAGATTGAGCGTGGCGTGCAGCAGCAGAATGGCCAGGAAGATCAGGAAGGTGGAGCCCGGGGTGGGATCGAATCCCCACTGGAGATTGAGGAAGGCGCCGATGAACAGGGCCGCGCCGTAGTCGATACCGGCGATCGCGCCGAGCAGGCCCAGCAGATTGAGCCAGCCCGTGTACCAGCCCCATTTGCGGCCGCCGAGCCGGTCGGCCATGTAGTAGAGCGCTCCGGAGGTGGGATAGGCGCTGGTGACCTCGGCCAGGGCCAGCCCGACGCAGAGCACGAACAGCCCCACGCCCAGCCAGCCCCAGAGCATGACCGACGGTCCGCCGGTGTTCATGCCGAAGCCGTAGAGGGTCATACAGCCGGAGAGGATGGAGATCACCGAGAAACTGATGGCGAAGTTGCCGAAGCTCCCCATCCGGCGGGCGAGCACGGGCTGATAGCCCAGCTCCCGCAGCTTCGCCTCCTCGTCGATTGGTTGGTGGGGTTGGTGGGGTTGGTGGGTGCTCCGCGTGTCCTGGCGGGCGGAGCGGGACCACCGTGGTGGTGGCATGGACATGATGAACCTCCGAGTGGACGGATCCTGCGGATGTACGCCGGGTGAGCGACCGTGCCGCGCTCAGTAGCCCGCGTCACGCGCGGCGGTGAAGCACCGGCTGCGGGCCCGGAGGAAGATCTCCTCGGCCAGGCTCGGTTCGCCGGGGTTCTGGGAGCGGTACTGCCAGGGCGGCGGGGTGTAGAAGGGCCCCAGCGCCTCGAAGACCCGGGAGGCCTCCACGAACCGGCCCGCGCCCCAGAGCGCATGGGCCAGATGGTTCAGGTCGAGCAGTGAGGTGCCGATCGGGTCGGTCCGGTCGAACCAGCCGTCGAGGGCGAGTACGGCCTCCCGGAGGGCGTCCTCGGTCACCCAGTGCAGGTCGAGCGCGCGTTCGTGACCGCGGTCCCGCCGGTAGCGCTCGACCCGGACGAAGAGGGGCAGCACCAGCAGGGCGGAACCGGCCGGAGCGGTGGAGGCCGCCCACTGGACGAAGTTCACGGCCTCCGACAGATGGCCGCCGGATTTGCGGGCGTAGACGAACTGGAGCATCCGGTGGTACGCCTCGCGGTTGTACGGATCGCGGCGGTGCGCCTCCGACAGCAGGCCCCACGGCCCGGGGAAGAGCATCGGCCCCGGCGGCAGCTGCCGGTGCTCCTCCAGCTTCTGCTTCTCGTCCAGCTGGGACAGGGCCAGCAGACAGACCCAGGGAACGGGGTCGTCCGGGCCGTGCTGGGCGGCGATCCGGCAGGCCTCCCAGGCCTCGTGCCACCACTCGGGGGTACGGGGGTGGTTCTCGCGGTGCGCCCGGAGCGCGCGCTCCACGGACACCCGGCACTGCATCACATGCCCCGCGACGGAGTCCGGTTCCTCCGTGAGCCAGGCCTGAACGGCGTCCGAACCGGCCGCGACCGCGCCGAGCACCTGGGTGCGCTGGGTCCAGAGCCCCCAGCCGGGGGTGGAGTTCAGCAGATTCCGCATCGACAACCAGCGGCCCGTCCGTAAGTCCGCTACGGCGGTGCGCAGTTCGTTGTCGTGGCCCGCCGGATGGTAGACCGGGCGGAACTGGTCCGGGGCCATCAGCCCGTCGCCGTTCCCGCAGCTCCGCGACGGCCTGCGGAAACGAGCAGGCAGCATTGTCTCAAAGTGGTCGTCATGAGCCCTCTTGAAACGGTGGGGGGTGGCTTCGGCGGGTGGAGACTCCGCTCCACCCCCTGTTGCGCGCCGATCTTACTCATCCCGTCGATTCCGACAAGAAGGTGACGAGGATCTATCAACAGGCGAGACAACTCATGTTCAACTGCGACCGGTTGAACGCTTTGCGATGGATTTCTGACGGTCGTGACCGGGAACGGCGACTCGCCGGATCCGGCGGTGCCCCCGCTTCTTCGCGCGGTGCGCGGGGCTGCCCGGAGAGCGTCACCCCGCCCCGGTGGGCCCCCTCCGGGGCCCCGGGGCACCTCGCCCTGGTGGGGCGTTCCTCCCTGGCGGGATCGCTTGGGGGCACGCCTGCCGCGCGCCGGGCCGCTTGGGGGCATGCCCGCCGCGTGCCGGGCCGCTTGGGGCGCGCCCGCCGCGTGCCCCGCGCACCGGAGCGGTCCGGCGGGTGCGGGTCCACCGACGCGTGGATCGTCCGCCGCTACGGGCAGGGCCCCGCCGGGGCCGTGGACGCATCCGCCCGCGGCTTCCGGGTCGTCTCTTCCGCGACCCTGCCGGGCGCGCGTGCCGATTCCGGCTGGCCGCTGGGGTTGCCCCTGGCCACGCCCTCCCCTGTGCCCTTCGGGCCCGGGTGGAGGCTCCCCGAGCGGTGAGTCCAGGGCCGGGGGTTCCCCACGGTGGGAGTCCCCGGGACGGTACAGGGTGGGGCCCCGGGGTGGCAGCCCAGGGGGAGTACCGCCACCGCGTGGACTCGCCCCCTGGGCCCGACGGGCCGGGGGACCCCCTCCTGCGCCTTGTGATCGGAGGCGCCGGACCCTCCCCCTGTGGCCTTCGGGCACGGGCCGGCTCCCCGGGCGGGGGTAGCCCAGAGCGGGGGTCCCCCGAGCGGTAGCCGGGGCGGGGATGCCCCGGGCCGGGGTAGCCCAGGGTGGAGATATCTCGGGGCGGTTGCGCACGCCGGGGGGGGTCTCTCCAGGCGGTGCCCCACGTGGGGGTTCCTCTGGGTGGTAGTCCAGGGGAGTACCGCCACCGCGTGGACTCGCGCTCCGGGCCTGGCGGGCCGGGGGATCCCCGGCTTCGCCTTGCGATCGAAGGGGCCAGACCCTCCGCCCAAGCCCAAGCCCAAGGGCGTGGGTGGGGTTCCTCCGAGCGGTAGCGCAGGGGGGCGCCCACTCGATGATCCGGACCGGTCGAGAGAAGCTCCCCGGGCCGCGCAACCGAGTCCGTCCGACGCCGTGCGTCGTCCGTCCGGAGGGCGGGCCCGAGGTTCCCGGCCCTCCGGCTGTGCGGGCCCGCGCAGCCGCCGGCGGGGGAGCGTGACCGGGGTCCGGTCCGGTCCGGCCCGAGCCCGGGGAGCGAACGGCCCCGGCGAGCCCGGCGCCGTAGCCGACGGCGGCACAACGGCCGATTCCGGTGGCCGCAGCGCCATGTCCGATTCCCGCCGGAACCCGGCCCCGGGCCCGCCCATACTGGCCGTATGACCACCGAGGACCGCGCCGCCGCCGACCGCGCCGACGACAGCCGCTACGAGGCCGTGGCCAGCCGGGACGCCCGCTTCGACGGCGTGTTCTTCTTCGCCGTCGCCACGACCGGGATCTACTGCCGGCCCAGTTGCCCGGCGACCACCCCCAAACGACGGAACGTGACCTTCTACCGCACGGCCGCCGCCGCACAGGGCGCCGGATACCGCGCCTGCCGCCGCTGCCGCCCCGACGCCGTGCCCGGCAGCGCCGAGTGGAACGCCCGCGCCGACGTCGTCGGCCGCGCCGTACGGCTCATCGGCGACGGCATCGTCGACCGGGAGGGCGTCACCGGACTCGCCGCCCGCCTCGGCTACAGCGCCCGCCAGGTACAGCGCCAGCTCAACGCCGAACTCGGCGCCGGACCCCTCGCCCTCGCCCGCGCCCAGCGCGGCCACACCGCCCGCGTACTGCTCCAGACCACCAGCCTCCAGGCCGCCGACATCGCCTTCGCCGCCGGATTCGCCAGCGTCCGCCAGTTCAACGACACCATCCGCGCCATCTACGCCGCCACCCCCGGCGAACTGCGCTCCGCCCGCCCCGGCCCGACCGGGCACCCGGTCCGGATCGCCCCCTCGGGAGGCCGCGCCGGCATCCCGCTGCGCCTGGCCCACCGCACCCCGTACGCCACCGCACCCGTCTTCGACTCCCTCGCCGCCCGCGCGATCCCCGGGGTCGAGGAGATCACCGGCACCGCCGGCCAGCGGATCTACCGGCGGACGCTGCGCCTGCCCGGCGGCCCCGGCATCGCGGAGGTCGCGGAGCAGCCCGGACCCGCCGGAGGCTGGCTGGAATGCAGGCTGCACCTGAGCAGTCTGCGCGATCTGACCGCCGCCACCCAGCGGATCCGCCGGCTCTTCGACCTCGACGCCGACCCCCGCGCCGTCGACGAGAGACTGGGCGCCGACCCCGCACTCGCCCCGCTTGTCGCCGCCCGCCCCGGACTACGCGCCCCCGGTGCCGCCGACCCGCACGAGACGGCACTGCGCATCGCCGCTTACCCCGCGGGGCCCGCCGCGGCCGCCGCCCTCGTGCGGACGTACGGCGAGCCACTGACTGAACTGACCGAACCGACCGAACCGACCGAACCGAGCGGTGGACTCACCCACCTCTTCCCGGACCCCGCCGCCCTCGCCGGGGCCGCCCTCGACGAGCTGCCGCCGGACCGGCGCGAACCGGTCCGTGCCCTCGCCACGGCCCTGGCCTGCGGAAACATCCTTCTCGACCCCGGCGCCGACCGCGATACCGCGGAAAGGCTGCTGGCTGCGATCCCCGGGATCGGGCCCGGCCGGGCCGCCCGGATCCGGATGCGGGCCCTCGGTGACCCGGACGTCTTCCCCGGCGCCGACGAGACCGCCGCCCACCGGAGCGGAGAGGGCGATGCGCCGGGCTCGGAGGCATGGCGTCCCTGGCGTTCCTACGCCTTCCACCAGCTCCGGACCGCCGGAGCGGACCGGCCCCTGACCGCCGCGGAAGAGTAGAATTCAGGAGAAATCAACCAGCCGGCTCGTGGCAGGTGATCGTCATGGCCGATCAGGACTTCTATTCGCACGACCGCCCCCCGGACGCCCGGCTCCCCGAGGACCGTCCGCGGGGTACGGGCGCCGGACCCCCCGGACCCAAGGCGGTGCACAGCCGTCTGTGGCGGGCCGGGATGATCGCACTCGCCGTCCTGGTGGTGATCGCCTTCGGGATCATGCTCTTCCCCTGACCCGCAGGGACCCCGGACGCGCGGCGCAACGGTCGCCGCATACGGTCACGGATACCGATCGAACGTGACTGCCTAAGCGGCTGCAACGGACACGACCGGTCCGGGCCGGACGGCCCGGACCGGTCGTGTCCGGTCAATGGCTCAGCCCTCGGTCCAGCCGTGGTTCTTGCCGAACTGGAGCAGCCCCTGGCGGATCTGGAGGATCTGCTCGGCGGTCAGCGTCGGCGCCGACCTCAGCAACAGCTCCGTGATCTCGCTCTTGAACTCCTCCGGAGTGAAGACGTCGCAGAGCGGGTCGTCGCCGTCCACCACAGGCCGCGATACGGACACCGGAGCCACAACCGGCGGGACGGTCTGGCCCGCCGTGCCGTCCAGGAACTTCACCGACGAGGCCTTCAACCCGCGGTCACCCTCTTCGATCTCGAACTCCACGGCCAGCCCCGAGCGGACGTACTGCTCGGGAATCAGCAAATCGTTCACATGAAGGAAGACATCCTCCCCACCGTGATCGGGAGCGATGAAGCCGTAACCCCGCATACCGTCGAACCGCACCACACGACCGGCAACCATGCCAACAACCCCCAAACAGATCCGGACCCTGTGCCCGGATGAACACCTTGCGATAGACCATAAGCCACAGCGCCTTCCGGGAGCACCCCTCACCGCGGCGGAGGGGACCGCTGTCAAGCACCCCCGCGGTATCCGCGGTCGACGCGCCCCGGTGACCGCGACGGCGGTCCGGGACGGCGGTCCGGGACGGCGGTAGCCTCCTCCGGGCGGCCGCGCTGCCGCTGTGGTCAAATGTGAAGAGCCGTACGGAAAGCGGAGGTTGTCACCGGCCAGGGGAGGCCGGGGGCGATCGGCCGGACGGTGCGAAGGCCGACGGGCGGAGCCAGGGGGAGTGGTGGCAGGTGGGCCAACGGCACGGACGAGCAGTATCCGGGGACCCGCTGTGCCTTCGGGCGTCTCGGGCGTCTCGGGCGTCTCGGGCGCCTCGGTCGCAGCGGGGTGCCCGGGCGCGGCAGCGGACGCCGGGCCGGGCCGGCCCGGTCCTCGGTGCGCCGTCCGGCCGGTGCTGAGCCGTGCGGAGCACTGACTACTACCTGCCCGCCGCGGCCCTGACGATCGCCTTCGCCGCCAAACTGCCGTCCCTGCGGCACAACTGGCGGGACCCGCTGGTGCGTTGTGTCTGCTTCCTGGTCTTCACCGCCGCCATCTGCTTCTTCTTCGCCGCGCCGCCCACCATCACCGCGGTCAACCGCATCACCGGCGTCCCGAACTTCTCGGGACCGCTGGTGTACGTGATCATGGGGTCCTTCAGCTGTGCCTGTCTGGTCCTCGTCGTCAACTGGCGCGGCGGCCCCGAGGACCGGGTGCGCCGCAGCTCCCGGACCTGGCTGGCGCTGTACGCGGTCGTCATCACCGCCCTCCCGGTGCTGTTCGCGCTCGGGGACGCGCCGGAGGAGCGGCTGCGCGATCTGGACACGTACTACGCCACCACCCCGTACATCCGCGAGATGATCATCACCTATCTCGGTGCCCATCTGGTGTCCGCCGTGGTGACGACGTCGATGTGCCTGCGCTGGGCGAGAGCGGTCACCGGCTGGCTGCGGGCCGGACTGATCGTCCTCGTGGCCGGGTTCGGCCTCAATCTGGCGTTCGCGGTCACCAAACTGTCCGCCGTGGTCGCCCGCTGGACCGGCCGGGACTGGGACCACCTCAGCACCACCGTCGCACCCCCGATCGTCGCCCTCGGCGGATTCGTCGTCACCTGCGGCTTCCTGCTGCCGCTCGTCGGCCCCCGGCTCGGCGCGCTGGCCGGGGGCTGGACGACGTATCTGCGCCTGGGCCGGCTCTGGAAGCTCCTGAACAGCACCCGCGGCGGCACCGACACCGCGTTCCACTCCGCGATCCCCTGGTGGGCCGATGCCGATATGCGGCTGACGGTCCGGGAGACGGGCATCCACGACGCCCTGCTCCGGCTCCACCCCCGGCTCGACGACGGGGTCCGCCGACGGGCCCTCGACGCCGCCCCGGCCGCCGCTCGGCCCGAGACCGCGAACGCCGTCGCCGTCGCCGCGATGATCCGGCACGCGGCGGAGGCACCGGAGCCCGGCGGCGACCCGGCCCCGGAGCCCCGCGGCGATCACGACGGCGCCGGGGCCGACGCCCTGGCGGAGTTCCTCGGCCCCGGCCGCCGCCGACTGCTCCTGCTCTCCAAGGTCCTCACCTCGTCCGCGGTCAACGCCGCACTCTCCGTCGCGCCGGAGCCCCCGGCCCGCCCAGAAAGCCGATCCGCGTCATGACTTCTCCGTCCTCGCCCGCACCCGTCCGCCCGGAGGGCACCCGGGCCCCGCGCCGCCCCGGCCGCGCCGTCGTCATCGGCGGCGGAATGGCCGGAATGCTCGCCGCGCAGGTCCTGACCCGCCACGCCGACGAGGTCACCGTGGTGGAACGGGGCGAACTGCCGGACGGCCCCCGACCGCGCCGGGAACTGCCGCAGGCCCGGCATGTGCACGTGCTGTACTCGGGCGGCGCCCGGGTCGTCGAAGAGCTGATACCGGGCATCACCGAGGACTGGATATCGGCCGGGGCCCGCCGGATCCCGCTCCCCACCGGGCTGGTGTCGTACACCGCCCAGGGCTGGCTCAGGCGCTGGCCCGTCGAGATGCAGTACATGATCGCCTGCACCCGTGATCTGCTGGACTGGGTGGTGCGCCGGCGGGTGCTGAGCCATCCCCGGATCCGGCTGCTGGACCGTCATGAGCTGACCGGTCTGCTCGGCACCCGCCACGGTGTCACCGGGGTCCGGGTGCGGACCTCGGAAGGCGTCGTACGCCATCTGGACGCCGATCTCGTCGTCGACGCCTCGGGCTCCTGCTCCCGGGCCCGGGCCTGGCTGACGGAGATCGGCGTCGGCGGGGTCGACGAGGAGACCGTCGACTCGGGGCTGGTCTACGCGAGCCGCTTCTACCGGGCCCCGGCCGGGGCGGAGAACTTCCCGGTCGTCAATGTGCAGTCCGTACCGCGGGAGCCGGTCCCGGGCCAGACCGCCACCATCGTGCCCGTGGAGGACCGCCGCTGGCTGGTCACCCTCTCCGGGACCCGTGGCGGCGAACCCACCCGGGACCCGGAGCTGTTCGAGGTCTTCGCGCGCGGGGTCCGGCACCCCGTCGTCGCGGATCTCCTGTCCCGTACCGCCGCGCTCCCCGGTGACATCGCTGTCAGCCGGAGCACGGTCAACGGCCGCCGCTTCTTCGAGCGCGCAACCCACTGGCCGGAACGTTTCCTCGCGATCGGAGACTCCGTTGCCACGTACAACCCGCTGTACGGACAGGGCATGAGCGTCGCCGCCCAGGGCGTGGCCGCGATGGACCGGGAACTGGCCCGCGCGGGACGGCTCTCCGCACCGGGTCTCGCCCGCCGGGTGCAGCGCGCGGTCGCCGAACCCGTCTCCATCGCCTGGCAGATGGCGACCTCCCAGGACATCCTCTACCCCGGGGCGAAGGGCAGACGGCCCGGCCGTTCGACGGCCCTCGTCGGGGCGTACGCCGACCGGGTCACCCGGGCCGCCACCGGACGGATGAGCGTCACCCAGGCGTTCTTCGACGTCATCACCCTCTCCGAACCCGCCACCCGCTGGCTCGATCCGGACGTCGTGGTGGCCACGCTCCGCGGCCCCGGCCGTCCGAGCCTCACCGCTCCCACGCTGACCGCCAAGGAGTGGGAGGCCGTCGGCCCGACCCCCGGCGCGCGTTAGCCGCGCCGGTCCCCGGTTCCGGAACCGCCCGCTCACCGCGGTATACCGGCCACTTTTCCTGCGCTGTGGCGGAGCACCCCCGGCCGTCCCTAGAGTGAATGCGGACCATCCCCGCCCCGGGCACCGCGGCGGGGAGGCCACCGGGCGAACGGACCTCCGGCCCGTCCGATACGAGCATCCGGGGAGTGGCACGTGGGCACCAGGCGCGACATGCGCAGACTCCGGGGCGAGCTGGCGCGGGCGGTGGAGCGGGAGCGTCCGGCAGCGGAGCCCGGGGCCGTGTTCACCGTCTTGTGCGACCGGCTCAGCGTGCTCCGCGACCGTCCCGTGCTGCACCGGCTCGTCCCCTTCCCGCCGGGGACCGCCAGCGGCCTCTACCTCGACACCGCCGACCGGGACATCATCTGCGTCGAGGAACGCACCAGCCTGCTGCACCAGTTGGTGATCTTCGGGCACGAGGTGTGGCATATGACCGCAGGACACTGTTCGGGCCACCCCGACCGCACCACCATGGCCGCACGGGTCCTCGTCCGTGACGCGGATCTGACCGCCGTCGTCCAGCGGCTCGCCCTGCGCACCGGCTTCGTGGCCGCGGAGGAGGCCGAGGCCGAGCAGTTCGGCGTCGGCCTCGCCACCCGGCTGCGGTCCTGGGCGGAGCAGGACGGCACCGCCCCGTACAGTCCCCTGGCGCGCCGCATCGAGGAGACGCTCGCCCACACCGGGCCGTACGGCGGGCCCCCGCGCCGCCCCGGCCACGACCCCTTAGCCGGACCGGGACGGTTCGCCCGGCCACCGGGGAAGACCACCGCAGGCCGCCCGGGCGCGACGGACTGACCGCACCGTGCGCAGCAGCGACTACTACGTCCCCTCAGCCTTCCTCGCCCTGGTGTTCGTCGCCAAACTGCCCGCGCTCGTCCGCGGCAGGAACAATCCGCTCATCCGCTCCGTGTGCGCCCTCGTCGGCACCGCGGGCCTCTGCTTCTTCTTCGGGGCGCCGCCCACCATCTCCGCCGTCAACGAACTGACCGGCATCCCCAATGTCTCCGGCCCCCTGGTCTATATGATCATGGGGGTCTTCGACTGCTCCTGCCTCGTCCTGATCGTCAACTGGCGGGGCGGGCCGCCCGACCGGGTCCGCCGCCGCACCCGGCAGTGGATCGCGGTGTACGCGGTGGCCACGGTCGCCCTGCCCGTCCTGTTCTTCCTGGGCGAGGCGCCCGAGGAGCGGCTGCGCGATCTGGACACGTACTACGCCACCACTCCGTACATCCGCGAGATGATCGTCCTCTACCTCGGCGCGCATCTGCTCTCCGCCACCGTCACCACCGTGCTCTGTCTGCGGTGGGCGCGGCACGTCGACGGCTGGCTACGGGCCGGACTGACCGTCCTGGTCTGCGGATTCGTCCTCAACTGGGCCTTCAGCGCCACCAAGCTGACGGCCGTCGTCGCCGCCTGGTCGGGCCACGATCTGTCCGGCCTGAGCACCGGCGCGGCACCGCCCGTCGCTGCCGTCGGCGCCCTCGTCACCGCGGTCGGCTTCCTGCTTCCGCTGGTCGGTCCCCGCCTCGACGACCAGGCGACGTCCTGGACCGCCTACCGGAGGCTGGCGCCGCTGTGGCGGCTGCTCCGGACGACACCGGGGGAGGCCGGAGGACCGGCCGGCGCGTCCTGGTGGGCGTCGCCGCGCACCCGCCGTACCGTACGGGAGACCCTGATCCACGACCGGCTGCTCACCCTCGGGCCCCGTCTCGACGACGGGGTACGGCAGCGGGCCACCGAACTCGCCGCCGCGGAGGGGGCGTCCGCCGGGGACGCCGCTGCCGCCGGGCTCGCCGCGATGGTCCGGGCGGCCGTCGCGGAGACGGAGACGGGGGCGGCGGAGCCCGAACCGGAACCGGAGCAGACCGGGACGGCGGACCATCCCGGCTGGGGCGTCTCGGCCGGGGCCGCGGCCCTGACGGCGGCGGTACGGCCCGGCAGCGGCGGCCTCGTCCCCTTGGCCCGGGCGATGGGACGGTCGGAGCCTTCGGAGTGCAGAGAGTGCGGAGACGGCGGCACCGCGGGCCCCGGAGTGCGCCGCCCCCCGCCCGTCAGATCGGGTCGATGACGAAGATCTGGTGGTCGGCCGCCGTACAGCGGCCCATCACGGCCTCGGCCCCGGCGTCGGGGCTGCCGTCCCTGATGCCCACACAGCCCTGTCCGTCGACCCGCAGGACGAAGGTGTTCCCGCCCGGCGGCCCGGACAGTTCGGCATGGAAGCGGCTGCTGCGCGTGCAGTCGTCCCAGGGTTCGAGGAGCCCGCGGCCGGTGCCCTCCGTGAGGACCTTGAGACAGCCCTTCCCGTAGTCCGGGTGGTGCCAGACGATGCGGTAGCTGTCGCCGCCCAGCGATTCGAGGGTCGTGGCCTGCGGTGTCACCGTGCTGCACAGGTCCTGCACGGCGACCAGCGGGGTGTACCGCCCGTCGGTCACCCGGCCGTCGGTCAGACAGAACTGGGGCGCCGAAACCGGCCGCAGCCGCACATAGCCGTCCGGCGGCAGGGAGGCGGGAGGGGGCCCTGACACGGCGGGCGGATCCTCGGCCCTGGCCGTCTCGTCGTCGGAGGCCACCACGGCCAGTGCGGACAGTCCGATGAGGACCGCGGCCAGGGCCGGTATCGCATAGACCGGCAGCCTGCGCCGGACCGGACGGGGGCGCTGTTCCGGCGGCCCGCCTGACGCCGCCCCGGGCGCTGCCGTGGCCGGCTCGGGATCCGGCTCCGGTCCGGAGGGCGTGTCCCCGGGCTCCGCGGACGCGTCCCGCACCGGCGCGGGCGGTCGGTCGGCGGGCCGGCCCGCGATCCGCGCCCGGGCTTCGAGCCACTCGTCGACCCGCGAGCCCTCGCCGCAGGCCCGGACGAAGGCGGCCAGCAACTCCGGGCGCGGCAGCCCGCGCCCGCCCAGAACGGCGGCCAGGGTACTGCGGGGGAGGACGTCGCCCCGGCGGGCGGCGGCTTCCTCCAGCGCCCGGTACGTCAGCCCCGAACGCTCCTTCAGATCCCGCAACAGAGCCGCCAACTCGGCGGTGTCCCGCGCCTCGCGCGGTGACCGTTCTCGCTGGTTAGCCACCTTCGTCATCCTTGCGGACGCCTTGACGGGCCAACAGGAGACTTTCGGTCACGCCCGAAAGACGCGGGTTCTCCGGCGGGACAGGGGGACGGGACACCGGACCGTCCCGGACGCGGAGCGGGACAGGGCCCGGACGGCGGCTCCCACCAGTGGCCGGGAGCGTCCCGCCCGGGACGGGACGGGCCGGCCGCGCCCCCGGGACGGGACGAGCGTGTCCGATACGGCCTTTCGGCGGCCGCGGGCAGCAGCAGAAGGGGAGGGCCGCGGTCCGCGGGGGCCGCGTCCGGCCGTGCTCAGCACACTCCCGTCACCGGCTGCCGGACGCCCCGCCCGCCGGGTGCCGTGCCCGACCGTGAACGCCCCGCCCGCGACGGTATGACGCCCGGTCGCCGGGCGTCCCACCCGCGACGGCCGGGCGCCCCGCCCGGCCTCCCTCAAGGGGCCGGTGCCACCGGCGGCTGCGGGGGCGTCGCCTCCCGGGAGCCGTGCGGCACCGGGCAGCCGCGGACCCCGGGCACCGGGAACGTACCGAGCTCCGCCAGTCGGTAGCCCTGCCGATAGCCCTTGATCTCACGGTTCTGCCGGGCGAAGTGCGGTGCCCGGCGCGGGGGCAGCAGCCGTACCGCCCGCCCGCGCAGCTTCAGCGCCCCGTCGACCGTCCGGCGCAGCGCCGGGGAAGGCGCCGGGAAGCGGAAGGCCTCCCGCAGCGGCGGGTCCAGCAGTGAGATCGTGGCCGCCCGCAGGCCCGGTGCCAGCGGGCCGGGATACCAGGACGTCATCAGGTCCAGCGTGGCATCGGCGACCGCCCGGCCGCCCTCGTCCCAGCCGAAGTGCCGGGCCTCGTAGTCGTCGAGGCACCGCTCGAACTCCGCGAAGGTCTCCGGGATCTCCGTGATCCCCATCCGACGGCCGAGCTGCCGGTAGTAGGCGGTACAGGCCCGCAGCTCGTGCGGGGTCAGCCGGCGCCAGCCGTAGAGGTCCAGCCAGCGCTTGGGCACCACGACGAAGGTGGAGAGCACGTACCGCATCTCGTCGTTGCTGATCTCGTAGCTGCGGTGCATCCCGTTGATCCGGCGGATCGCCGTCCGCCCCTGTTCGCTGGCGAAGCCGTGCTCCACGACCGCGTCCAGGAGCAGCGCGGTGTCGTCGTACCGCTTCTGGGGCCGCTCGGTGAACTGGGCCGTACGGAGCAGCAGGGCGCCGATGGAGGGGACGGCGTAGGTACGGAAGAGGGCCAGCTCCAGCGCCCGGACGAAGTCCCAGGGGAACTCGTACACGGCGATCAGCCGGTACATCTCCCAGTAGTCCCGTTCCGGGTCCATCCGCCGGAGTTCCCTGAGCCGGTCGTAGCGCCGCACCGCACGTCCCCTTGTTCGCCGTTCCGTGGAAGGGCATCCTCCCATCCGGTCGCCCGGACGTACGAAGGTCCACGGCCGCCTCCCGCCGCCCGCGGTGGCATTCCGGGCGTTTCAACAGGCATGATGGGCACAACAGTTCCACCCGCCCCGGGAGTGAGCGGACTCGTACGGAGCATCGACGTCGGGGCGCCCGGGAGGTCAGAAAGTGTCACGCCAGATGCTCACCGTCGCGCAGGACGGAACGGGCGACTGCTCCACCATCTCCGCAGCGCTCCGCATCGCCCGGACCGGCGCCGTGATCAGCATCTTCCCCGGACGGTACGAGGAGAGCCTCACCCTCACCACCTCCCTCACCCTCACCGCGCTCGAAGGACGCGGCACCGTCGAGCTGGCACCCCGCCGCGGCACCGCGCTGACCCTCTCCTGCGATTCCGCGATGGTCAACGACCTCGTCCTCCGCGGCCACGACAGCGAACTGCCGGTCGTCGACGTCCCCCGCGGGCAGCTGCTCCTCGACCGCTGCGATGTGTACGGGGCCTCCTGGGCCGCCCTGTTCGCCCGGGGCGACGGCGCGCTCGCAGTGCGGCAGTGCCGTATCGAGAACCCCCAGGGCGCCGGGGTCGTGACCACCGCCGTCCCCGAGAGCCTGCTGGAGGAGTGCGTCGTCGAACACCTCGGCACCTCCGCCGTCGTCGCGGGTGAGGAAGGCCGGCTCTCCCTGCGCGGCGGCAAGCTGCGCGATGCCCGCGGCAACGGCGTACTCGCCAACGGCCGCGCCCGGGTCCGTGTCGAGGAGTGCGAGATCTCGGCCACCGACAAGCCCGGCGCCGCCGCCGAGGAACAGAGCGCCGTCACCCTCCTCCGCACCACCGTCACCGACTGCGCCGTCGGCGTCTTCGTCAACTCGTCGGGCAGCACGCTCCTGGAGGACGTGACCGTACGGAACAGCGGCGGCCACGGCTTCGTCGTCGGCGGCGGCGCCGCGCCCACCCTGCGCCGCTGCCGTACCGAACGCACCGCCGGAAACGCCCTGCTCGTCACCGAACGCAGCCGGGGCACCGTCGAGGACTGCGTCTTCACCACCGCCCGGGACGCGGCCGTCCGCGTCGCCGGATTCTCCTCCCCGCAGCTCACCGCCACCGTCGTCCGCGATGCCGAATCGACGGGAGTGCTGCTGGAGGAGGACTCCGCAGCGGAGACCGACCGGCTGGAGGTCACCGGCAGCGGCGGCAGCGGCATCGTGATCCGCGCCGGGGCCAACCCCCTGCTGCGCCGCTCGACGGTGACCCGCGCCGGGGGACACGGCATCGAGGTCCTCAAGGACGGCCGCGGCAGACTGGAGGATTGCCTGGTCGAGGGGAGCGGCGGCGCCGGGATCCATGTCTCCGGCCACGGCAGCCTCTACCTCGGCCAGGGCCGGATCCGCGGCGGCACCGGCCCCGCGGTGCACATCGGTGCGCTCGGCGCCCTCGCCGTCCGCGATCTCGACGTCCACGACTGCCCCGGCGACGGCATCCGCGTCGACGACCAGGGCGAACTGACCGCCACCCGGGCCACGGTCCGGGACCCCGGCGAACACGGCGTACGGATCGCGGAGGGAGCCCGGGCCTCCCTCAACTCCTGCGAGGTGACCGGCGCCGGCGCCGACGGCATCCGGATCGAAGGCCCCGGACCCGTATCCCTCGTCGACTGCGCCGTCCGCGACAACAAGGGCAGCGGACTGCGCCAGACCGTCGCCGGTGACCGGGTCGCGGTGGAACGGCTGACCAGCACCGGGAACGGCGCTCCCGACGCCTTCGGCAGCGCCGCGGAAGCGGAGGCCGCAGGGGACGGCCGGCTGCCCGGCGGCGCCCCCGTCACCGGCGACCCCGCCGACGCCCCGGACGGACCCGTCGCCGAACTCGAATCCCTGATCGGCCTCGACGACGTCAAACACCAGGTCCTGACCCTGATCAACCTCAACCGGATGGCGCAGCGCCGCGCCGGGCTGGGCATGCCCGCGCCGCCGATGAGCCGGCATCTGATCTTCGCGGGCCCGCCCGGCACCGGCAAGACCACCGTCGCCCGCCTCTACGGCTCCATCCTCGCCTCCCTCGGCGTGCTGCCGTCCGGCCATCTGGTGGAGGTCTCCCGGGCCGACCTCGTCGCCCAGATCATCGGCGGTACGGCCATCAAGACCACGGAGACCTTCAACCGGGCCCTCGGCGGAGTCCTCTTCATCGACGAGGCGTACACCCTGCTCTCGGACTCCGGCGGTTCGGGCGCCGACTTCGGCCGCGAGGCCATCGACACCCTGGTCAAACTGATGGAGGACCACCGCGACGACATCGTGGTCGTGGCCGCCGGATACCCCAAGGAGATGACGGACTTCCTCGCCTCCAACCCCGGTCTCGCCTCCCGGTTCACCCGCAGCGTCGAATTCACCGACTACACCTCCGAGGAACTCGTCACCATCGTGGACCGGATGTGCTCCGCGCACCGCTACGAACTCGACGGCGACACCCGCACCGCGCTCCGCGGCCACTTCGAGCGCATGCCCAGGGACGCCTCCTTCGGCAACGGCCGCACCGCCCGCAAGGTCTTCGAGGAGATGGTCGACCGCCAGGCCTCCCGCCTCGCCGCCCGCGGCGACGTCGACGAACGCGATCTCGCCCTGCTGACGGCGGAGGACGTCGGACCGCCCTCCGCCTCCGGCGCGGGGGCCGACGACGGTCAGGACCCCCTGCTGCGGCTGGAGGCCCTGACCGGACTCGCGGCCGTCAAACGCGAGGTCGGCGATCTGGTGAACCTGCTCGCCACCGCCCGCCGCCGGGCCGCGGCAGGCCTCCCGGCACCCAGGATCAGCAACCACCTCGTCTTCGCGGGCCCGCCCGGCACCGGCAAGACCACCGTCGCCCGGCTCTACGGCGAACTGCTCGCCTCCCTCGAAGTACTGCCGCGCGGCCAGCTGGTGGAGGTGTCCCGGGCCGATCTGGTGGGCCGGTACGTCGGCCACACCGCCCAGCTGACCAAGGAGGTCTTCCAGCGGGCGATCGGCGGCGTCCTCTTCGTCGACGAGGCCTACACCCTCACCCCCGCGTCCGCCGGGGGCGGTTCCTCGGACTTCGGCCAGGAAGCCGTGGACACCCTGCTGAAGCTGATGGAGGACCACCGCGACGAGGTCGTGGTGATCGCCGCCGGCTATACGGAGGAGATGGACCGCTTCCTGAACTCCAACCCGGGTCTCGCCTCCCGCTTCACCCGGACCGTGGAGTTCCCCGACTACTCCTCCGACGAACTGGTCACCATCGTCCGGCAGCACGCCGTGGACAACGGCTACGAATGCGCCCCCGGTACGGCCGCCGATCTGCGCGCCCACTTCGAGGCGATCCCGCGCGGCCGCACCTTCGGCAACGCGCGGCTCGCCCGGCAGACCCTGGAGACCATGATGACCCGTCAGGCGCGGCGGCTCAGTGCGGTGCCCGCACCCACGCTCGACGATCTGCGTCTGCTGCTTCCCCAGGATCTGCGGGGGGAGTGACCGCGCCCCCGTACCTTCACCGGTGCGGGGCCCGTTCCCCCGATTCCCCGAACGCCCGAAGTGAGGACCGTCCCTGTGCGCCGCCGTACCACTGTGCTGCTCGGCCTGGTCACGCTCGCCGTGCTGCTGCCCCCGCCCGCCGCGCTCGCGGACCCCACCGCTCCGGCCGACGGGGCCGGGAGCGGGACGACGACCCTGCCGGGTATGCCGGAGCGGCTGCCCGAGGGCCAGGACGGCTGCACCACCCACCGCGGCCGGCCGACGTCGGCCGCGCCGTGGACCCGCCGCTCCCTCGGTCTCGACCAGGTGTGGAAGCTCTCGCGGGGGCGGGGGACGACGGTGGCGGTGGTCGGCACCGGGGTCAGCGCCGTACCGGCCGTGCTCGCGGGCCGGGTCACCGCCGTCGGCGCGGCTGACCGCGACTGCGTGGGCCGCGGTACGTTCCAGGCCGGGCTTGTCGCCGGGGCGAGCCTGCCTGGGCAGGGGTTTTCCGGGGTGGCGCCCGCCGCGCGGATCCTGGCGGTTCGGGGCACGGGGGAGCGGGGTGAGCCCGATCCCGCGCTGCTCGCGGCCGGGGTCCGGAAGGCCGCCGAGGCGGGCGCCGATGTGATCACCGTGACCGCCCCGCTGGACGGTTCCCTCCCGGCGGTACGGGCGGCGATGGCCGCCGCCGTACGCCACGACAGTCTCGTCGTCGTCCCGGCAGCGGCGGACGCCGCTCCGCGGGGAGGCTCCGGCGGCGACCAGGGGCCGCCCGCCCCGGCGCCGCCGCCCGAGGCACTCGCGGTGCTGGACAGCGGACCGCAGGGGACCCGGAATCCGCTGGCGCCCGGATACACCCGGGCCGATCTCACGGCCCCCGGCGCGGCCCTCGTCGGCCCGGGCCCGGTCGGCGACGGGAAGTGGACGGCCTCGGGCTCCTCCCTGGCGGCCGCGCTGACGGCGGGGGCGGCGGCGCTGGTCCGCTCCTACCACCCCTCGCTCCGGGCGGACCAGGTACGGGAGCGGCTGCTGGCCGGTGCCTATCCGGGCGCCGGACTGCCCGCCCTCGACCCGTACGGCGCGGTGTCCGGACCGGCCCGCCCGGCGGCCGCCGCCCCGGCCGCGGAGAAGCCCGTCGCGCTGCCGGAGCAGACCGACACCGGGGCGGCGCGGTCCACGGCCCTGCTGGTGACGGCCGCTTCGGTGGGCACGATCCTGGCGGTCGCCTTCGCCGCGGCGGTCCTGCCGCGCGGCCGGGCCCGCAACTGGCGCCCCGGCCGCTACGAGGCGGACCGCCGGGCCGGGTGACAGAGCGCCGGCCACTGGGGCGTCTCCGGAAGGCCCGGCACGCACACGCTCCCCTGTGCCCTTCGGGCCCGGTTCGGGCACCACCGGGCGGTGGCCCCGGGGGCGTGCCTCGGGCCTTGCCGGGATCCCCCGATTCCCCGCAGTCTCCGAGTGCGGCGGGGATCCCCCGGGTCGTACCTCATGTGTCCGAGCAGAACCGACCCCCGGCCTCGCCGGGCTCCCACCGCCTTGCGGTGGCACGCCCCCTGGCGGCGCACACCCCCAGCAGCAGGCCCCGCCCTACGGGGCGGACGGCGCCGCTCTCCGGATACGGCCCGGGTCGGGTCCGGCGGACCGGGTTCGTCCGATCCGCCGGACCGGCGCTACTCCCCGTCCGCTCCCGGCTCCTCCGGGACCTCGTCGGGGAGCGCGAGCTGCATCATCCCCGGCTTGCGCCGGACCACGCTCTGCGCCCGGCCGGGCGGCATGATCCGGGACCGTACCCCGTCGACGACCTGACCCTCCGACGGCGGGCAGGACAGCAGCAGCACCGAGGTGTTGACCTCCTGCAACTTCCGTACGAGGGGATCCTGGCGGCCCGCGCCGGAGGAGGCGCGGGCGACGACCACGTGCAGCCCCACCTCGTACCCGAGGGGGAGATGCGTCAGGAGCGGTTCGAAGGGGCTGTCGAAACCGGAGCCGACGAGTTCGTAGTCGTCGACGAGGACGAACAGCCGGGGGCCCTCCCACCAGTCCGCCCGCCGCATGCGCGCGGGGGAGATATCGGCGCCGGGCGTCCGCTCGGCCATCGCGCGGGCCACCCCGCCGACGTACTCGCGCAGCGGATCCGAGGAGACCGCGTGCCCGAGTCGGTACTCCTCGGGGATCGCGGCGATCAGTTCCCGCCGGAAGTCCGCGACCAGGAACCGTGCCTCGTCCGGGGTGTGCCGCGCCATGATCCGCTGGGCTATCAGCCGCAGCGCGCTGGTCTTGCCGCTCTCGGTGTCACCCACCAGATAGAGGTGCGGGCTCTGGGTGAAGTCGTGCCGGACCGGCTCCAGTTCGGCCTGGTCGAGACCGATGGTGATGCGCAGCGGATCGGGTCCTTCGGGCAGGTCCGCCGCCGCCAGCCTGGTGGGCAGCATCCGCACCGGGGGCGCGGCGGGCGCGTCCCAGTGGTCGGCGACCGCTTCGACGAGGTCCGCGATGGCGTCCGCCAGATCCTCGGCCTGCTCCTGGCCGTCGATCCGGGGCAGCGCGGCCAGGAAGTGCATCTTGTCGCTGTTCAGGCCCCGTCCGGGGCTGACCGGCACGGTGGCCGCCTTGCGGACGTCGACGGAGGAGTCCATCGGATCGCCCATCCGCAGCTCCAGCTTGTTCCCGATCTGGTCCCGCAGCCACGACGGCACCTCCACCCAGCGGGAGGTGCTGATGACCAGATGGACGCCGTAGTTCAGGCCGCGGGAGGCGATCGCCTGGAAATGCTCCAGATCGTCCGCCATATCGGACCGGACGGTGGACCAGCCGTCGACGACGAGGAAGACGTCACCGAACGGCGAATCGGGGAACTCGCCCCGGGCCCGCCGCCTGCGGAACGTCGACATCGAGTCGATGCCCTGCTCCTGGAAGAACAGCTCGCGCCGGTTCAGCAGGGAGGTGACCTCCGCCAGGGTACGGGCGATGCGCTCCCGGTCGAGCCGGCCGGAGACCCCGCCGACATGGGGCAGTCCCGCCAGCGACGAGAGGGCGCCGCCGCCGAAGTCGAGGCAGTAGAACTGCGTTTCGCGGGGCGAGTGGGTGAGCGCCAGGGCGCAGATCAGGGTCCGCAGCACGGTGCTCTTGCCGCTCTGGGGGCCGCCCGCCACGGCGAGGTGGCCGCCCGCACCGGACAGATCGACCGTGAGGAGGTCCCGTACCTGCTCGAACGGCCGGTCCACCAGACCGACCGGCACCCGCAGCCGGCCGCGGTCCGGCCAGTCGGCCGCGGTGAGACCGAGATCGGGGTGCGGGGTCAGCGGCGGCAGCAGCGTGTCGAGGGCGGGCGGCGCGTCCAGCGGCGGCAGCCACACCTGATGGGCGGGCGGCCCGCTGCCCCGGAGCTTCTCCAGGGCGAGACCCAGCAGACTCTCCTCCTCCGAGGACTCCGCCTCGGGCTCCGGCTCCGGATCGGGCGCCGCGGGCAGCACCCGGGGCACCACCCATTCGGTGCCCCAGGGCACGACCTGACGGGCGATCTGCGCCTGCCGGGCACTGCCGCGCCGCGGAGCCTTGTAGGCGCCGGACACATAGGCGGCCCGGAAGCGGGTCAGCGCCTCCACCCCGCTCTTGAGGTAGCCGCTGCCCGGCTGGGACGGCAGATGGTAGGCGTCGGGTACGCCGAGGACGCCCCGGGACTCGATGGCGGAGAAGGTCCGCAGACCGATCCGGTACGAGAGATGGCCCTCCAGCTGGCTCATCCGGCCCTCCTCCAGCCGCTGGGAGGCGAGCAGCAGATGGACCCCCAGGGACCGGCCGAGGCGGCCGATCATCACGAAGAGCTCCATGAAGTCGCGGTGCGCGGCCAGCAGTTCGCTGAACTCGTCGACGACGACGAAGAGGCTCGGCAGCGGGGCGAGCGGGGTGCCGGAGGCCCGGGCCCGCTCGTACTCCAGGACCGAGGCGTAGTTGCCCGCCTTCCGCAACAGCTCCTGGCGCCGCACGAGTTCGCCGTGGAGGGCGTCCTGCATCCGGCCGACGAGCGCGACCTCGTCGGCCAGGTTGGTGATGACGGCGGAGGTGTGCGGCAGCTCGTCCATGCCGAGGAAGGTCGCGCCGCCCTTGAAGTCGACGAGGACGAAGTTGAGCGTCTCGGAGGAGTGGGTGAGCGCCAGCCCCAGCACGAGCGTGCGCAGCAGTTCGCTCTTGCCGGAACCGGTGGCGCCGATCAGCATGCCGTGCGGACCCATACCGCCCTGGGCGGACTCCTTGATGTCCAGCTCGACGGGCGTACCGTCCTCGCCGACGGCGATCGGAACCCGCAGCCGGCCCCGGCCCTCGACCGGGAAGCGCCACAGCCGGGCGGGTTCGTGCCGCCGCAGATCCCCGATGCCGAGCAGCGCCGTGAGCTCCGTTTCGGTCACGAACGGCTCGGACGCGGTGACACCGCCACCGAGGCGGTACGGGGAGAGCCGCCGGGCCAGCGTCTGTGCCGCGACCGGGCCCAGCGCATCGGGCTCACCCAGCAACGTCGACTGCTCTTTGCGATCGCGATCGGTACGGACCAGGTGCAGGCCCTCCTCGTCGAGACGCAGCCGCAGCGTGCCCCGGCCCGATTTCCACTCCAGCGCGCCCGTCAGGTCGACCAGGACGGTATTGCGGTATCCGACGCCCGTCACCCGGTGCCCGCCGGGCACCGAACCGCCGTCGACCACGACGACGGTGAAGGGCTCCTCCCGGCCCGGCGGAGTGTCCGGGTCGAACGGCGAACGCTGGGTGAAGTCGGCGCCCAGCAGCTCCTCCAGCGACTGGAAGTCGGCCGCCGCGAGCCGCGCCTGCCCGGCCCCGTCCCGCTGGTAGCCGTGCTGGGCGTGCGGCAGCCACTTGAGCCACTCCCACGCGGCGCGCCGCTCGTCCGACACGCACAGCGCGACGTTCAGCTCCTCCGGGGCGTGGAAGGCGGCGAGCTGCGCCAGCATCGCGCGGACCAGCGCCCGGGCCCGCTCCTCGTCACCCGTGACCAGCACCCGTGACCAGGCCCGCAGATACAGGGCGATGGGCTGCTCCGGGACGGTGCCGTAGGCCCGGATGAAGCTGCGCAGCGCATGGGCGGACAGCGGCTCCAGATCCTCCACCGGCCGGGTCGCCAGCGGCGCCAGCCGGAGCGCGAGCTTCTGCTCGCCGACCGCCACCCGCACCTCGCTGAAGTCCTCGTCGGACGCCCGCCGCTCCCACTGCCGGCTCGTGCCGCCCAGGGCCCAGAGCGCGGCCGGCTCCGGATGCCGCCAGGCGAGTGCCTTCTGCTGTTCCGCCACGGTGGCCCGGATCTTGCGGCGCATCTGCGTCAGATAGCGCAGATAGTCCCGCCGGTCACCCTTGAGTTTGCGTTTGCGTTCACTCGCGCTGCGGATCACCTGGGCCAGGATCATCACCACGGACGAGAGCAGCATCAGCCCGATGGCGATATAGCTGAAGGCCGTGGCCTGATTGGGTCTCAGGAACATCATCAGCATCGCCAGCGAAGTGAGACCCATGGGCAGATAGGTCCACATCGCCGAGGTGTTGGGCTCCGCCTCCGGCAGGGTCGGCGGCTCCTGGAGACTCAGCTCTCCCTCGGGCATGTCGGGGCCGCGGCGGCGCGCGGGCCGACGGAACAGCACGGTGCTCACGCTGGATTTCTCCTCGGGTTTCTCACGTCCCGGTCGCGGCCGCGCACCCGGTACTCCGGGCGGGGCCGGTGCGGCGAGATCGGCCGCCGGTCGGGCCAAGGGGCCCTGTGACCTGACGTGTTGCCCACGGTAGTGTGCGCTACCTCCCCTTCGGTACCCCGGCCCCTCGGATAGGTGCTGCATTCGCATGACGGAAACTTCGGGCATATCTAGCCCTGGTCTGTGCCGGTTGACGGTCAAGACCCCCCGGAGACTGCTCGACCTCGCGGTCCCCGGAGACGTCCCGCTCGCGGACCTCCTGCCGACCCTCCTCGACCACGCGGGCGAGGAACTGGCCGAGCAGGGCATCGAACACGGCGGCTGGGTGCTCCAGCGACTCGGTGATGACCCCCTCGACGAGGAGAGCACCCTGGAGGCGCTCGGTCTGCACGACGGCGACATCCTGCATCTGCGGCCCCGCACCGACGCGCTGCCCGCGATCCACTTCGACGATCTGGTCGACGGAGTCGCCGGCAGCATGCGCGAGCGGCCCCACGGCTGGAACGCCCGCAGCGGCCGCCGGATGCTGCTGGGCACCGCCGGTCTGCTGCTCGCCGCGGGCTGGGTGGTCTGCGCCCTGCCCGGCGGCCCGTACACCACCCGTGCCGCCGTCGCCGCCGTCACCGGACTGCTGGTGCTCTTCGGCGCCGCCGCAGCCTCCCGCGCGGTCGGCGACGCGGCCGCCGGAGCCGCCATGGGCGTCTTCGTACCGCCCTATCTCGCCCTGGCCGGAGCACTGCTGACGGCCGGTGACACGACCGGCGGCGGCCTGGTGACCGGCGCCGGAATGCTCGCCGCGGCCGCCGCCGCGGCGGGCGGGGCCGTCCTCACGGTCGCCGCGGTCGCCGCCTACGTCCCCCTGCTGCTCTCCCTCGCCGTCCCCGCCGTCGGCGGAGCGGTCTGGGGCATCCTGATGCTCACGCTCGACACCGACGCCGGGTCCGCCGCCGCACCCGTCGCGGTCGTCGCCGTCCTCATCGGCGGACTCGTCCCCGGGATCTCCTTCCGGCTCTCCGGACTGCGCCTCCCCGTGCTGCCGTCCAACGCCGAGGAACTCCAGGAAGGCATCGACCCGCACCCCCACGGGCACGTCGTGACCCGGACCGGCCTGGCCGAGGAGTGGATGACCGCCCTGTACGCGGCCATCGGCCTGCTGCTCGCCGCGGTCCTCACCGCCCTCCTCACCGACGACCCCGGCACCCCCGCCCGGGTCACCGCCGCGGTCCTCTGCCTGCTCCTGCTGCTCCACTCCCGCGGTATCGGCCACGCCTGGCAGCGCCCCGCCGTCGTACTCCCCGGGCTCTACGGGCTGGTGCTCATGGCCCTGACGAGCGCCCCCGACCTCGCCCCCGAGCGGCGGCCCGTGCTGCTCGCCTCCCTGCTCGCCCTCGCGGGCGCCGCGGCCATCGCCTCCTGGACGGTGCCCGGCCGCCGGATGCTGCCCCACTGGGGCCGCGCCGGGGACATCCTCCACACCTGCGCGGCGGTCGCCCTGATCCCGCTGTCGCTCTGGGTGCTCGGCGTGTACGGCCGTCTGCGCGGCGTCTCCGGCTGACCCCGGACCACGACCGCCGCGGCCCCGGCCGCACCAGCCACCAACCCACGGATCAGGGCGGAGGAACACCCAGTGCAGTCCAGAAAAGACCAGGTCCAGGCGCATATGTTCGTCATGGGCCGACTCACCGGCGGCATGCTCCGCCAGGACCCCGACGCCCCCGAGACCCCGGGCGGGCGCACCAACCGCGGGCTGGCCTGGGGCATCGGACTCGCCGTCGTCCTCGTCCTCGGCTTTCTGCTCTACGGACTCATCGCACCGGCCGGCACCAAGACCTGGCGCACCTCGAACGCGCTCATCGTCCAGAAGGACACCGGCACCCGCTATCTGTACCTCGACGGAGTGCTCCGCCCGGTGCACAACTACGCCTCCGCCCGGCTGATCGCGGAGAAGGCACCCGCCACCGTCAGCGTCTCCGCGGCCTCCCTGCGCGGCGAACGGCGCGGCACCCCCGTCGGGATCCCCGGGGCCCCGGACGCCCTGCCCGCCCCCCGCGACCTGGAACGCGGCGCGTGGCAGGTCTGCGCCGAAGAACCCCTGAGCACCGGACCCGACGGCACCGGCCGGCAGACCCGCACCTCCCTGCGCCTCGGCCCCGCCGCCGACGGCGAGGTCCCCGGCCGCAGACAGGCCGTGCTCGTCCGCGCCGACGACGGCACCCGCCATCTCCTCTGGGGCGACCAGCGACTGCGGATCGGCGGACACGGAGCCCTGCAGGCCCTCGGCTACTCCGGCACCCCGCCCGTCCCGGTCTCCGCCGCCTTCCTCAGCAGCCTGCCCGCCGGAGCCGATCTGGTGGCACCCGAGGTCGAAGGCCGCGGTACGCAGTCCGGCCGGACGGGAACCGCGACCGCCAGGGTGGGCCAGGTGTTCCGGCTCGAATCGCCCGGTGCGACCGGCCAGTACTTCCTGCTGGAGAAGGCCGGACTGCGGCCCCTCAGCCCGCTCGCCGCCGCCCTCGTCCTGGGCGACGCCCGCACCGCTGCCCAGGCCTACCCCGGTGCCCGGCCCGCCGCACTGCCCCTGACCGCCGACGAACTGACCCGGCGCCAGGCACCGGCGGCGACAGCCGCCCCGTCCCCGGCGGACTGGCCGAACACCACCCCTCCGGTCGTCCGGGCCTCCCCGGGCGCCGCGCTCTGCGCCCAGATCCAACCCGAGGGCACCACCCCCCGGATCCGGCTCGCCCTGCTCCCCGCCGCCCCCGCTTCGGTACCCCCGGCGAGGGGCCCCGAGATCGCCCCCGCCTGTCTCCCGGTGGACGGGATCACCGTCGCTCCCGGCCGCGGGGCCCTGGTCGCCGCCCTCGGCGCGGGCGGCGGAGTCCGCGGTACGACGACCTATCTGGTCACCGACGTCGGTGTGAAGTACCGGATCGGAGAGGGCGCCGCGGCCCAGCGGCTCGGCCTGAAGGGGGCAGCGGTTCAGGCCGTGCCTTCACGGCTGCTCGACATGCTGCCCACCGGCCCCGACCTGGACGTCGCTGCCGCCACAGGCGCCACCGACCGTCGAATTCCAGCCAATCGGCCCTGCCGGTAAACCACATGACGCCCCAGTACATCCTCCCGGGCGCCACACCGTTCCGATCCCGTCGGCACCACATGACGGAAGATCAGGAGAACCTCAAGAAAGCCCCCCGATCATTGCCCGCGTCATCTATCGCTCCATAGCATCAGCCGCGTTCGGCGCGGGTTGATCGCGCCGCCTCCACGGCCTCTCCTCCGACCCAAGGACACGCCTTGACCACTCCCTCTCCCGGCCCCGGCAACCTCCAGACCTCCAGCCAGCACTCCAACCAGCTCGGCCACAATGCGCTCCAGCAGGCGGAGACCGGAATCAAGCGCTCGCAGCAGGACGTCCGCACCACCATGGACGGCCTGATCAGGGCGTACGGCGGCAAGGACGGCGGCGCCTTCCAGAACCTGCTCAACGAGTGGAGCGGCCAGGTCGACCAGATCACCGCCCGGATGCGGGAAATGATGGACGCCCTCCAGCGCACCGGCCTCGCCCAGAACCGCACCCAGAGCGAGATCGAAGAGCTGATTGCCGGGGCCAAGGCCCAGCACGCGCAGCTCGGTGACAGCGCCTACGGCGCCCTGATGGGCAAGAAGGGCTGACCCGGCCCCGCCCCTGCGCGTTCTTTCCGTCGTTCCCGTCGTTCCCGCTCATCCCATCCGGACCACCTGGAGCCCCTGTGTCCTTCAACAGCCACCTCAATGACGGCGTCATCCACGTCGAGTACAACTCCGTCCATATGGCGGCGGAGGACATGCGCATGCAGACCAAGGCCATTCAGAACACCGTCGCCGCGCTCAACTCGGAGCTGGACGTGCTGCGCGCCGCCTGGCAGGGCATCGACGCCGCCACCTACGACGAGAAGCAGGCCGCCTGGAACGCCGCGTCCGGCGGCCTCGCGGAGATCCTCACCAAGCACGGTGCCCTGCTGGAGCAGATCGTCGAGATCTACCGGAGGCACGAGAACAAGGCGGCCAGCGACTGGGGTTCGATCCGCGTCTGACGCCCGCCCCGCCCCGCGCGCCCGGCGCCTTCCCTTCCGCCCCTCCTCGTCCCCGGAGAGTCCGAGCATGGCCCAGGTCGATCTGTCCCACCTCGACATCAAGACCCTGGAGGCGTTCAGGGACAACGATCCCGGAGGGGTGAAGGAGTTCGTCACCAAGCTGGCCGGTCTGCTGTCGACCGACTCGGCGCGGAAGCCCACCTCCATGGTCCTCATGGACCGGCAGTTGGAGAACCAGGAGGCGTCCTACGCCGCGGACATGCTCTGGCTGGGCAAGCTCGGAGCGCCTCCCAAGGGCGCGAGCACGGTGCTGACCGCCGCGCCTTTCCTGGGCTATGTCAAGTCGTCGGCCAAGGCTCTCCACACGGTGGAGAAGGAACAGAAGACGACCTTCGACAACATCACCCGGAATCTGACGAGGACGATAGAGGCGATGAAGAAGGCCCAGCAGACCGTTCTGGAAGACGTCGAAGCGCAGCGGTTCCTGAACGACTGGCGGAGCATCGGCAAGGCCCCCGACCCGCGTCCGGGCCCCACCCCCTAGAGACGTCCGGCGCCCCGCACCTCCTGACCCACCGACCGAAGGACTTCCCCGTATGCCCATGGACAACCCCCTCTGGGAGGAGGTCGTCGGCCAGATCACCGGCTTCAACGGCGGAACGCGCGAGGCCGTGGGCAAGGTCGGCGGAACCTCCGATGCGAACGGGAACCTGGGCGGCGGCTGGATCAAGGCGGACATCCAGAAAATCGACATGCGCCTTCTCGCCGAGGAGAAGCAGACCGCCGCGCCGGATTACAACCCCGAGCGAGTCGTCCGCTTCTACGACTACGCCGGTCCCGACAGCGCCATTGTGAAGTACTGCGAAGTACGGCTCAGCGTGCCGTGGTCGTCGAGCACCGGCAACGACTTCAGCGACGGCGGGGTGGCGGGGAAATTCGACTGGTTGTACGGGAAGGCACTGGAGCATCTGAAGGGAACGGGCTCGATCGGGGGCTTCGAGTCGCTCACCGCCAAGGACAGTGCCGACCTCCGGACGTTCGTCACCACGGCGAAGTCCTTCGACGAAGTGCAGGAGTTCTTCGGGACGTACGCCCCCCATCTGGAGAAGTGGGTCACGGATCTCGGTGGCGACGACGCGGCTTGGAAAGGCAATGGCGCCGACGCCTTCCGGGAACTGATCGCCGGACTCCATCTCGGATACAAGGAGTTCGCCGATCTGCTCGCCCCCACGGGCAATCCCACGGCTGCCACCTTCCCCTCCAGCGACGGCTACACACCGAAGTCGGTGGTCGGTGACAACATCATGAGGGGCGGGGAGGCCATCCACGCCGCCACGGTGTCGCTGCACAACGCCTGGTCGACCTGGACGGGCAAGCCGGGCTGGCTCCCCACGCATCACCTGGACGACTGGATCGACAAGGTGATCGCCTACCTCAACGTACGGAACATCGCGAACACCAGGGTGGAGAAGCTTTCGAGGCTGCCCAACGCAAACTTCTCCATCTACTACGACGAAGGCTCGGGGATCGGCGACCTGCGGACACAGGAGGCCTGGACGCGGCTCGGGAACAGGGCGTACGAGAGCTGGCGGGCCGGCCTGGAAACCGATCTGGACCCGACGGCTGCGAATGCGGCGCGCACCCTGAACAACGCCCTGGCCGATATCGGCGAGTCCCCCTCGACCTTCACCTTCAACCTCGGCTTCACCGATCTGCGGTCCCTCTTCAACGAGCGCGAGACCGAGCGCAAGGCGGGAGAGGCGGAGCGGGAGGCCGAGCGCCAGAAGGAGGAGATGGAGAAGAAGAAGGAGGAGCTGGAGAAGGGGCTCGGCGGTGGGGGAGGTGGTGGCGGTCAGATCCCGCCCCCGCCCGGTCTCGGACCCAACGATCTGGGCGGCAAGGACGGCAAGGGCAACCCCGGTGGCGGCCCCGGAGGTCTGAAGCCCCCGCCCGGACTCGATCTGAACCCCGGCAACAACGGGTCCAAGGGGCCCGGCACCGGCGGTCCGGGAAGTCTGAAGCCCCCGCCCGGTCTCGACCTCATCGGCGGCGGCGACAAGGGTGTCGTCCGTAACCCCGACGGCTCGGTGTCCATCCGCAACCCCGACGGTTCGTACACCACGACCTATCCCGACGGCCGTAAGGAGACCACCCCGCCCGGTGTCCTCCCGCCCGGACTGGGGCTCAACCCGGGCGGACTCCCCGGGACCGGCACCCCGGCGCCGCCGCTGAAGACGGTCAAGGGCCCCGACGGCTCCACCACCTCGTACAACCAGGACGGTTCGCGGACCGTCACCCACAAGGACGGCGCCAGCACCACCATCGGCCGGGACGGCACGGTGACCACGCTGAATCCCGGCGGCTCCACCACGGTGCTGCACCGGGACGGCAGCCAGTCCGTCACCTACCCCGACGGCACGAAGACCACCTTCAAGCCCGACGGCAGCTCGGTCACGCAGTACAAGAACGGCACCGTCGTCCAGCGGGCCGCCGACGGCACGCTGACCACCACGGACGCCGAGGGCAACAAGACGGTCGACCGTCCGAAGCCGGGCGAGACCGTGAAGAACCCGGACGGCTCCACCACCACGTACAACAAGGACGGCTCGGCCACCACCGTCCACGCCAACGGCATCCGGACCACCGTCGGTGCCGACGGCACCATCACGACTCTCGACCCGGACGGTACGAAGACGGTCTCCCGGCTGGGGCAGTCCACCTCGACCATCGAGTACGCGGACGGCTCGGTCGCCAAGGTGGAGAAGGACGGCACGGTCGTCACCACCTACAAGGACGGCAGCACCACCCGGCTCGGCCCTGACGGCACGTACACCACGACCGACGCGGACGGCAAGAAGAGCACCGAGCACCTCAATCCGCTGGGCGGCAAGGCGGGCGCGGTCACCCAGCACCATGCGGATGGATCCACCACCACCCGCTATCCGGACGGCACGGTCGACCAGGAGTACAAGGACGGCCGCCGTAAGGTCACCTATCCCGACGGGCGTACGGTCACCACCGACGCCGACGGCCGCACGGTCAGCGTCACCGGGGGCAAGGGCTCGTCCGGGATCGGCTCGGGCGGCTCCGGCCGGTTCAGCGATCTCTTCGACCAGCTGGACCGGGAGCGGAAGAAGTCCCCGTGGGTGCCGAACCTCTACAGCGGGGGTGCGGGTGGCAGCGGTGGCAACCATGGCTCGGGCGGCCCTCCGCCGCCCTCGCTGAACCCCAACACGATCGGCAGTAACTTCGCGCCGCCGGGCGCCGGCCCCGGGATCGGGTCCGGGTCCGGGTCCGGTTCCGGTGGGACGGGCGGTGGACGGTCGATCGCGGGGAACGAGACCAGCGCCCACCGGGCCCGCCCGAATCCGACGGTGGTGGAGGAGACCGCGGCCCGGCGCCCCGCCACCAGCTCCGGGATGATGCCGATGATGCCGCCCCCCATGGGAGGCATGGGCGGTATGGGCGGCGGCCAGGGCAACCAGGGCGAGGAGCGGGAGCGCGCGACCTGGGTCAGCGAGGACGAAGAGGTCTGGGGCACCGACGAGGGCGGTGTGGCCGGGGTGATCGGCCGCTGACCCCGCCCCGGGGCGACACCACCGGGCCTTGAGTAGGACTTTCGCCGACGAGCGCCGAGCGATGAGCACGACGGATGGACACGATATGACCAACCCCTTGGAAGAACAGCTGGCGGAGGCCCTCGCCGAATTCGAGGAGACCCGGCAGCAGCTGAACCGGGCCGCGGCCGAAGCCGCGCAGATCTCCGTCACCGTGACGTCGAAGGACCGTTCGGTGGAGGCGACCGTGGGCCCCCAGGGCGAACTGAAGAACCTGCGGTTCCCCACCTCGCGCTACCGCAACATGGCCCCCGCGGAGCTGGCCAACGCTCTGATGGCCACCATCGCCCAGGCCCGTACCGACGCGGCGTCCCAACTGCTCGACCTCTACCGGCCCTTCGGCCCCGTCCCGGGGCTATCGGCCGAGGCGGAGGGCGGCTTCGCCCCCATGTCCTGGGACGAACTCCTCGCCCCGCTGCGGGAGGAGGGCATCGACGTGCCCGCGACGAGCCCCCGCTCTACGGGCGCCCTGTTCGACGAGCTGATCGACGACGAGACCGACGACGGCGGCGCCCCGGGCACCGCCGACGGCCCCCGGGAAGGAGCGGGACGATGAGTGAGCTGGACGTCGACACCGACGCAGTGGAGAAGGGCGGTGCGGCCCTTGAGGACGTGGGCGAGAAGCTCAAGATCATGCGTGAGGAGTACATAGACAAGATCAGCAGCTATCGGGGCTGCTGGGGCACGGGTGAATTCGGCGAGGCCTTTGAGAAGAAGTACTACCAGGGGCTCGACCCCACCGTGGCAGGTCTCGACGCTCTGGCCGAGTCCGCCGAGGCCAGCGGCAGAAGCCTCGGCGGCACCGGCAAGAAGTTCAAGAAGGTCCAGCAGGACGTCATCGACCAGTTGCCCACGCCGAAGAGGAATGTCTGACCTTGTCGATTCAGTTTCCCCCTGAGTGTGCCTGGCTGTTCGCCATCCTGACGGGCGAGGTTCCGCCCGACGGCGACGAGGACAAGATGTTCGCCCTCGCCGAGGTACACAAAGACCTGCACGGGAAACTGAACAAGGACTTCCAGGCGATGGTGGCCGACGTGCTCGGCTACACCAAGCAGAACTTCGACGGTGACGCCGCGAAGATGTACCAGGAGGCGATGAAGTCCTTCCTCGGCGGCCAGGAGGGGTTGGATTACTTCAACGCGGTCGGTGACCAGGCGCAGCTCGTCGCCGACTTCACGCGGAAGAGCGCCACCCAGCTTCAGTACACCAAGTACATGATCATCGCGCAGTTGGTGGCGCTGCTGATCGAGGCCGCCTTCGCGGCGGCCACGGCCTTCTTCTTCGGTGCTTCGATCGCGGTGTACCTGAAGAAGCAGGCGATCGTCCGGGTCATTCTGAAGACCAAGCTCGGCCGGCTGGTCGTCACACTGCTGACGCATCAGATCATCAACGTCGGCATGGGCGTCACGATGGACGCCATGATCCAGTGGATTCAGCTGAACCAGGGCACGCGCGACGAGTGGGACACCGAGCTCACGAAGAACGCCGCGCTGTCGGGCATGGTGCAGGGTCTGCTGGCCGGCCCCTTCAATGCGCTGGGCGACCGGTTCGGGAAGCTGCTGGCGAAGATGTTCGGTCTGGACGCGGGGCGGAACCTCGGCAACAAGATCGACGGGGTGCTGCCGCCGCCCAAGCCGAAGGACCTGGACGTCAAGCCCCTGCCGAAGAAGCCGGACGCGAAAACGGAAGCGCCGGTGCCGCCTCCGAAGGACGCGCCTGTACCGCCTCCGAAGGACGCGCCCGCGCCCAAGCCGAAGACCGAGTCGGGAACTCCGGAGCCCGCTCCGAAGCCGAAGCCGGAGACGGGGGAGCCCGCACCGAAGCCCGGGTCGAACAAGCCGGACACCGACAAGCCCGGCCCGCAGCCCCCGGTCTCCTTCGGCCGGGATATGAGCGAGGCCTTCCGGAAGAATCTGCCGAACACCTACGGACCCGGTTCCGCCAAAGCGGGTCGGCAGTTCGTGGACGACGTCGGGGAGGCTTTCCGCCGTCGCTTCGGCGACGGGGCCGTCGACGCGGGCCGGGACTGGGCCCGCACCCTGCTGGAGAAGACCGGGACCCGGGAGCTGCCGGACGCCCTGGAGAAGTCCCTCGGGCCGATCGCGAAGGATCTGGGTCCGGATCTCACCAAGGTCCTGAGCCAGGGCGCCGCCGACTCGCTCGGCCGCAGCATCCTGCGGGAGATCGTCGAAGGCACGGGCCGAGGCGTCTTCGAAGGTGCCCATGCCGCCGTGTCCGAGGGCATGTACAACCTGATCTTCTCCGACGAGCACACCTTCAAGACGTCCGGACTGACCTTCGGTTCGGGCATGGTCGAAGGCCGTCTCGGCGCCATGATGGAGGCCGGTGGCGAGAACCTCGCCATGGGGCTGCGCGGAAACCTGGGCATGGCGCCGCCGAGCTGGCTGACCGACGGCAACGTCGCGGGTGCCGGCAGCGGGGGTACCGCGTCGCCTGCCGCGAGCGGGGGGACCGAGGGGAAGACCGGCGGCCTCACCGGCGATATGCCGGACCTCCAACTCGACGAGTTCTACGACGAAGCCGGCAGCCTCACCGCCGATATGCGGAACTTCGGCATCGACGATCTCTTCGACGATGCGAGTAGCCTCACCAGCGATATGCGGAACCTCGGCCTCGACGATCTCTTCGACGGAGGCAACGAGGACGGCCCGGTCATGGCGCCGCCCGTCACGGCACCCGTACCCACCGCGACCGGCGGCGGAGCCGGTGCTGGGGGCAGCGCCTCCACCGCGGCACCGCAGTCCCCGGCCGCGCAGCCGACCAACCAGTCGAACCAGAGCAATCAGGGCAACCAGCCGAACCAGACTTCCCCGCGTAACGGCGCGAACGACAACGGCGGCTCCGGCGCGGAAAAGCCGGCGATGGTCCCCATGGAGAGCAACGCACCCACGCCGGATCAGGGCCAGGACACGGACCAGGCCACTCTGGTGGGCAGCATCGACCAGCAGCCCGGCGAGCAGGCGAAGGAGCCCGACCGGCTGGTCGCCGAAAGTACGATGCCGACGCCGGACTCCACCGACGAGCGGGGCGGGAACAAGGACGAGCCCGCTCCCGCGCCCTCCTCCGTCACGGCACCGGCGACCATGTCGGGCGAGACGCTGCTCGGTGACGACATGCTGTCGGACGACGATGACGGAGAACTGGACCACCTGGACGTCAGCTCGGCACCGCCGCTGCTGGACGACACGCCTCAGAACGTTCCGGAGAGCTCGGAGAACAACACCGCCCCGATCACACCTCCGTTCGCCATGACAACGGACATCGACTCGGATGACGGGGACTCCTTCTACACCGCCTCCGAGTTCTCCGTATACACGGATCCCGCCTCGGAACCGGAGCAGCTCGGCTCGGACGGAGAGGAGACCGCCGACACTCCGGCACAGCAGGGCGACGACGAGTCGGTCTTCGGCAACGGTGACCTCGGGCTGGGCCGGCTGTTCCGGGAAGAGCACGACGGCGCGGCAGCGTTCGGCCGTGGTGACTTCGGGCTGGGCCGGCTGTTCCGGGAAGACGACGACGGCCCGCCGCCCTTCGAACGCGGCGATCTCGGACTGCGCGGGCTGTTCCGGGAGGAGAACGACGGCACGGCGGCCTTCGACGGTGGCGGCTACGCGTTCGGCCGCCTGTTCCGGGAGGACGCCCGAGCCGAGGGCCTCGCCCCTGCGGTCCGTGACCTCGGAACCAACAACCGCGGTGTCCCGGGCGGGGTACAGCTCTCCACCGTCGGCCCCGGAGTCGTGAACGCGCTGCGCCGGGACCTGCTGACCACCCTGGGCATTCGCCCGGACGACCCCCACCGCGCCGATGTCGAACGGCAGCTGGACACCCTCATCAGCCCCCAGGCCCTGCACGACAACCGGGTGATGCTGCTGAGCCCCGACGGTCACCGCATCACCGTCTTCCACAACGGCACCGGGCATCCGCTCGATGTCCGGCTGAACCTCTCGGAGCCCAAGGCATCGGAGATGTACGGCTCATCGGGCCGGTTCCCGCCGCGCAACAACGAGGACCGCCTGTCCTCCGGCTACGACAGAACTTCGCAGGGCGGTACGAGCGCGGTGCGCACCGTTTCGCTGCCCGGCTGGGCCGGATCGCTGGTCAACAAGCTCAATACCCTGGCCGTCCCGGTCCTCGGCGACGTCTGGAACCGCATCACCGCCTTCAGCCTCTCCGTGACACCCACGATCGGTCTGGGCCGCCACACCCTGTCCACGACCGTCGCCCAGGCGGTCGTCGCGACCACCATGATGCGCAGCGGCGAGCGGGCCATTCCCTTCGACTACCGGGCCGCCTGGAGCATTCGGACACCGAACGACGGCACCCCAGCCCCCGCCGACACGACCGGCGACGGTACCGGCGGCATCCCCCTTCAGCCGCGCCATGTGAACCTCTGGTCGGACTCGGACGGCTCGGGAATCGTCACGGCCTGGTTCCCCAAGCACCTCACCGTCTCCGGAGACCCCTCCGGGCAGACGCAGTTCGTCAGCCGCGACGAGCGCGAGTTCCGGGCCCATCTGGAGAAGCTGCCGCTCTGGACCATGGACTCCATGACCGACCCCGGCAGCCTGCTGCGGCACGCCGAAACACAGTTCGGACGGGAGTTCGACCAGCTCTCACCCGGCTCCCGGGATGCGTTCCGCCGCTTCTTCGGCGGCCCGCAGCAGCTCGGCGCACTGCCGCTCCAGTACACCGGATCCGACGGGGACCGCTCGTCCCAGGGCACCGTCTCGCCCCTCCTGGTCGACCGGGACGGCAACGCCGTCGGCATGTTCAAGGTCACGGCGAGCATCACGCCCACCGGCGATCCCGCCCTGCGGGACATCCATGTCACCGACACCTACAACTTCGAACGTGCCCTCGACCGGCAGACCAAGGTCGACGCCCAGGCCAAGGTGTCCCGGACACTGGGCGCCGACGGTGCCTTCGGGGCCACCCTGAACACCCAGCAGCCCGGTGAACCGTCCGCGCTCAGGGACTTCAACCTCGGCATCACCAGCGCGGTCAAGGGCAGCGGCTCCCTCCAGAAGGACCAGTCCTTCGGCGCCGGATCCACCCACAACATGCTGCGCAACCTGCGGGCCAACGGCGGACATGTGCTCACCCCGGCCCGGGTCACGTACCAGGTCACCTTTGTCGGCGCCGACGGCACCCCCCGCCGGGCCGCCGACGAGATGACGGCGACCAACGTGTGGATCCGCACCCTGCACCCCGACACCGTCACCGAGACCGCGCCCACGGCCGAGCAGACCGTGGCGCCGCCCACCGAGGTGGCCGACCTCCAGTCCCTCGGCGTCTCGGCGACCCCGATCGCGGTCGACGGAGCGGGTGCCCGCGCCGTCCTCGCGGAGACCCGGCGCTGGCTCACCGAGAACGGATATCTGCCCCGCACCGAGACCGTGACCTGGCCCGGTGGCGAGGCGCTGGTCAAGGCGCGTCTGGAGAACCTGCGCGATCTGGACCTCTTCACCTCCTCCCACGGCCTCCAGGCCGGCGCCGACGAGTTGGTCGACGGCGGCTACACCCTCCACTTCAACAAGCCGGGATTCGGCGGCACCAACGAGCGCATCGCCGTCACTCTGGACCTGCGCAGACCCGCGCCCCCGGCGGACGGTACCGACGCACCCCCGATCCGGCACCTCAAGAGGGCCTCCGGCGTCGTCATCCCCAACATCAGCGGTATCACCATCCCCGGAAACAGCTCCCGCACCCGGACCACGTCCTGGTCGCTGGGCGGCAGCGTGGACGCCGGGCGCGCCGTCGGCGATTCCGCGGTCCGGCTCTCGGGCAACGCCGAGATCAAGAAGACCTGGCAGAACGCCCATACCCTCACCACCGGCTCCGGGCTCGCCTACTCCCAGCTGCTGGGGACGAGCAAACAGTCCACCGAGGTGTTCCGGGTGCCCGCGGAGCTGCATCTGACGATCTCCGCGGGGCGCGAGACGCTGCACGACTACCACTCCGGCATGTTCACCCCCGCCGACCGGGACGGCTCCGGAACCCCCAACGACCCCGGTGCCTATCTCGACGTCGCCCTCCCCGAGAAGCGCGTCGTGTCGGCCACCACTCCCACCCCCACGACGGGCGATGTCACCGTCACCGACCAGGGCGGGCTCCTGCCCGACAACGCCATGGTCGACATCATGCGCGGCAGCTCCGTGCTGAACGACCTGGTGAACAGCCTCATCCGGCAGTCGGCCCCGGAAGACGGCCCGGGTGACCGGGACACGGAGCCCGGCGACCTCGCCGAAGGCGCCGTACTGCCGACCCACACCCGGCCCGCCGCTGCCGACGGCTCCGGTTCGCTGGTGTCCTCACTCGTCGATGCCGCGACGACGGTTCGCCGGGTGGTGACCGGTGACGACCGAGCCGCCCAGGAGATCCTGCTCTCCGAGGCCCTCCACGCCCAGCTCACCCCCGGCGCCCTGACCGCCCGCGCCCACCAGATGGTCAAGGGCGTGTACGTCATCGACGATCTGTTCGTCCCTGGTGCCACCGTCGGGACCGATCTCGTCGTCGAGATCAGGGCCCGGATGACGAATGTGCGCCACCTCGACACCGTCTCCCAGTACGGAGAGGTCGACCTCGGGTTCATCGACAGCGCCTCCCACCAGACCAGCACCACGACGTCCCTGGAAGGCGGCGGCGGACTCGGTCTGAAGTCCGGCCCCGACCGCCGGGCGGCGGAGGCCGCAGCCGCCGGGACCCCGGCCGCCGACCGCCCCGTCACCGGCGGCGGCGGCGCCAAGGCGATCCACGGCCGCGGTACGACCCACGCCGTGACGGCCGCCGTGTCGACGAGCAACACCCATGTCCCCTCGGAGAGCGGCACCTACCACCGGATGGCCGCCGATATCGAGTACGAGGTCACCGTGGTCCGCGGACACCGCGGCGGACCCGTTCACGCCGCTCCCGTCACGCTCAGGGGCAGCGATACGGTACGGGGCGGGATGCAGTTCCTCGCCACCCCCGAACAGCTCCGCCACAGCGGCCAGCTCACCGGACTCGCCGGAATCGACCGCCAGGACGACCGGCCCCAGGACATCCCCCTGCCGGACCGCTTCCGTACACACGGCATCGCCGGACTGGCCACGGTCCTCGAAGTCACCCCCCTGACCGCCCCGCTCCCCGCCCCGCAGCCCCCCGGGACCGAAGCGCCCGCGACCCAGCCCGCGACGGCGCCGGCGAACGAGCCCGCCCAGCAGCAGCCCGGACCGGACCCCCGGGACTTCCTCCGTACCCGGCTCACGGAGCTGATCAGCACCGAAACACCGGGCGCACTCACCCCCGGCAGCTCCCACTACGTCCCCGGACTGCGCCAGCGCATCGCCGACTTCACCTCACCCGCGGCCATGGCCGCACTCGTCGGCCGGGGCGGCGACCAGCCGCTCGCCTTCACCTTCCCCTACCCCGACGGTCTGACCACCAAGAACGTCACCGTACGTCTCTCCGGCCGCACCGGCTGGGACGCGACGGCCCTGGAGAACGCGCGGGGCCGTGCGGCCGCGGCGGGCGCCGGGCTGGAGACCTTCAGCCAGCACGCGCCCAACAACATCACCGACGCCCGTTCCACCACCACGAAGTGGGGCGCTTCCGGATCGGGCAGCGCGTCCGTTCCCACGGCCGCCACCGGCAGCCGGAAACTGGGCGTCAGCCCGGGGGCCGCGCACTCCACCACCCGTACCGACACCGTCACGACCACGACCACCGCCGAGGACCGGATCTGGCAGCGCACCGACGGCGGGGCCGAGTTCAAGCTGGCGTGGACCTTCAACGCGGAGATCTCCGTCGACGGTGTGAACCGCGGCGCCATCCCCGAGGTGAACGCGAGCGTCACCCTCCGGTTCGCCCACGACAACGCCCCGGCCGCCGCCGGGCCGGTCATCGAACGGCTGCCCGCCGGGGTGCAGGAGCAGGACCCGCGGACCGGTCTGACCAGGGCCGAGGCCACCCCCGTACGCCCCAGTGGCACGGAGGTCGTCTACGGAGCACCGCAGTCCCTGCCGCTGCTGAACGCGATCCACGCCGTCGCGCCCTCCCTGGTCGACGCGGAAGGCCTGATCAGCGGTACGAGTCAGGAAGCCGCGGCGGTACGGATCACGGAGCTGCTGCACGGCGGAGAGATCACCGTCGACCCGCTGCGGCAGGCCTCCGGTCTCGGCGGGCCGCCCGTCCACACCGCCGACGGCAACCCCCGGACCACGCTCAGCACCGAGATCCTCCGGCCGAAGCTCCTCGGGGACTCGCACGGCGTCACCATCGACCGGGTACGCCAGACCGGCTTCGGCATCACGGCCGGCTCGTCCACGTCACGTACCACCAACGCCACCCTCGGCGTCAACCACACCGTCGACACCGAGGGAAACCACACCCTCGGCGCGAGCACCAGCCCCTTCCACTACCAGTCGGTACCGCAGGGGCAGGGCGGCGGGGACTCCGCGGCCGGCCGCCGCTGGACCAAGGTGGGCTCCGCCGGACAGCGTACGGCCACCTCCGGACTGCACACCCATGAGATCGAAGCCGACAGCGTCACCACCGTGACCGGCCCCGACGGCACCCGCCATGTCACCGGTACCGTCGTCCTCCGCGTCTCCGAGCTGGACCTGCTGGGCCTGGGCGTACTGCCGGACGCCGACCGCGGCGACGGGGTCTGGGACCTGTCCGCCCCGCCGCGCCGTCCGGACAACGTCTCCGACCCCGGCCCCGGCAATCCCGGCACCCGGCCCGACGCGGTGATCGTCGAGCACCTCGTCCGGGCCCGGGAGGAGCAGGAGAACGTCCTCGACACCGATCGGCGCATGCCCCAGCTCTGGACGACCCTGCCCCACGGCGACCGCAACGACCCGGAGTGGCGGGCGGCGGAACAGCAGGCCATGGACCGGGCCGCCCGCATCGCCCGGGAATCGCAGCTGACCGTCGAACTCGCCGTACGCGACGACGACGGCATCCGCTACCGGGTCTTCGACCCCGAAACGGCCGACGCCGAAGGGTCCCGGGGCACCGAGATCGACGGCCCCGGCGGACCGCGCTCCGACTCCCTGGCCGCACAGCCCCTGGACCGGCCCACGCCGTCGGTCGCCACCGTCTCCAGCAGCTCGGCACCGCCGCCGCCCCCGCCTCCGCCGGTCCGCAACCGGCCCGAAGGGAACACCGAAACTGCTGCCGCATCGCCTCCGCCGAGGGACCCGGATGCCTCGCGTCCCGTGAAGCCGCCGCGGGCCGAAGGCGACTTCGTGCAGCACCGGGTCGGCCGACAGGAGCTGCCCGTCCGGGGCCGCGACGACACGGTCGCCGTCAGCACGGAACGCTTCGACCCGAAGCTGCGCCAGGACGACCGGCCAGCGGGCCGCCTCAGCGGATCCGAGACCCGGATCCGCTACCGCGTCAGCCGGGAGCAGCTCCCCGACGGACGGACCGCACGGCACTTCTTCGTCACCCTGCCGTTCAAGCGCGGCCAGGACGTCAGCACCACCGACCTCACCGACCTGCAGAAGCGGGTCCAGAGCCTGCTCGACACCCATATCAACCGCGGCTACCGGCTCCCCGGCTCCGGGGACCAGCTCATGGTGACGACCGGATTCCTCGACAAGCCCGACCGCAGCGACGCGATCACCCTCACCAGGACACCCGTACCGGGCCGCGCCGACCAGCTCCACTGGGACGTCAACGACCACGACGCGGTGCTGACCCATGAACTCCTCCACTATCTGGGCCTCCCCGACGAGTACCTGGACACACCGGGCAGGCAGGAAGGCGACCCCCATATCTTCCGGGCCCGGCAGGACCGGACCGGGGTCCACGACGACGGGCTGATGGCCGTCGCGGACACCGCGTCCCTGTCAAGGGTGCTCGCGGACCACCTCGCCGTCATCGAACGGGTCAGCGACACGGCGAACATCCCGCTGCACACCACGTCGGCGGCGCAGCCCACCGCCCCTTCCCGGATGCTCGCACCCGACAGCACACCCGAATACCCGGCCAGCCAGTCCAACCGGGGCCGTGGCGGTCGGGGTGGCGGGAACGCCAATCGGGGCGGGCCGCCGGACAGCCGGGGTGGTGGGAACGCCAATCGGGGTGGTCCTCCGCAGAGCCGGGGTGGTGGAAATGCCAATCGGGGTGGTCCTCCGCAGAGCCGGGGTGGTGGGAACGCCAACCGGGGCGGGCCGCCGGACAGCCGGGGTGGTGGGAACGCCAATCGGGGTGGTCCTCCGCAGAGCCGGGGTGGTGGAAATGCCAATCGGGGCGGGCCTCCGCAGGGCCGCGGTGGTGGGAACGCCAACCGGGGTGGACACACCGCTCACGGGCCGGCGGCTGCCAACAGCACCGCCGCGCCCACGACGACCGTCCCGTACGTGAACAACCACTTCCAGTCGCGCTTCGGCAGCGCGACCGCCGACACCCTCAACCCGAACCAGTACCGGACGGCCGTCCGCGACAGCGTCAGGCAGATGCGCCCCATATCGTTCGTCGTCAACGCGATGGTCGACTGGAACACCCTCACCAGGGAGCCCGAGACGATCGACCGGTTCGTCCAGGCAGTCCTCCAGGGCAGGCGGTCCGAGAACCCGCCGGAGGTCGCCATCGTCATCGGCGTCAACGGGCGGGTCAATTCCGCGAACCCCGGGGTCGAGCAGAACATCCTCAACGCGATCCGGAACGCAACCACCGACCGCAACTGGAGCGTGCCCGTCGCCCTGGTGGCCGTGCCCATGAGACTGCGCCAGTCCGACGACTTTCCCTACGGCACCGCACGCAACCACGTGCTCACGAGCGACGCCACCTCCCGGGCGCTCAACGGTATGCGGACCACCACCCATCCCTATATGTCCTTCATGGACCTCGACCCCTATCCGCATCTGACACCGTCCGGCCGCCATGTCTTCGAACACTTCGAGAACCGGCTGAGTTTCGACGACATGACCGACCTCGGATATGCGCCGCTGCGCCCGCTGCTGATCTCCGGCGGATACACCATCCCGGCCGCCACCGACACACAGGGCCGTGACCGCCTCGTCCGGGAGACCCTGGCCCGCTGGAACACCCGCTTCGGAGACCGGCCCTCCGACGTGGAGAACACGATCCCGATGTTCGACGATCTCATCCGCCACGACATGCGGGTACGGAGCCGGATGGCCGAGACGGCCCCCCTGGTGCCGTACTCACCCGAACCGAACCTCTTCGCGGACGGGCTGGCGATCCTGCTGGACATCCCCGCCGACCACCAGGCCCTCGGCCCCGTCCGGTTCAGCAGAGGGGCGGGGGAGTACCACGGTCTGGCCGACAGCCTCATGAGGCTGGCCGCCTGGGAGATCGCCAACGACGCCGCGGACGGGATCCGCGAGGTGGGTGACCGCAACAGGACCGGACGGACCGACAGAAGCGAACTGACCGCGCAGGTACACGTCGCGGCGGACCATCTGCGGCCCGCTGCCCGGGGCACGGCCTTCCTGGTGGACTTCGAGAACGGTGCCACCCAGACCGACCTCTCCCGCCTCTTCGTCGGCATGCTCGAATCCCGGCGCAAGACCGCCGAGGCGACCGAGGGCGGGCAGCATCCGGATCCGGGCGCGCTCCACGTCCCGCAGAGCCATACCAACCCCCCGCCCTTCGGGCGGCTGTTCACGCTGGACAGAACGGACCGGGAAGCCCTCAAGAACGCGCCCCCGTTCAACAACGCCGCACTGCGCAGCTCCGACCTGATGAACGGGCGCCCCCTCGCCCCGGACCCGGCGGCCGATCCGCTGAACCTCTTCGCCGACAAGCCGCTGAAGCAGGCCGCCTCCGTGCCCGTACCCGGTCACCCCGGGCTGTTCGCCGGCCTCGGCCCCGACCAGCAGCGGCTCCACGCACTGAATCTCCTCAACGTCACCGACGAGGCCGTACTGCAGCGCGGCTTCCACACCTTCGCCACGATGTACCTCTCCGACGGCGGGGAGGGACTGAACACCCGGCCGCGGTCGTTCTTCGACGCCCTCGGGCAGGCACTGAGCCCCGGCACCTCACCCCTCCGAACCCACGGAGACGGATCGCCGGTCACGCCGTCCGTGGCTCCGTGGAGCGCGGCCCACGACGGCGTCGCGACCATGCTGCAGAGCGTGATCACGACCCACACGGACGAGGTCCCCCAGCCGTTGGCCGTCGCGCCGGAGAGAACCCCCGCCGAGCAGGAACGCGACAGGGCGGCGTGGATCAGAAGCGGAGCGCAGGAGGCCCGGACCCTCGTAGCCAGGGCACAGGAGGCGGGCATGACGGTGGAGGACCTCCTCGTCCGGCTCTTCACCGGCCGCATCCACCCCATGAGCCACAACTTCGACGAGTACACCGTTCCCGTGCCGCCCCAGCAGGAGAGTTCCGCGGCCGCGGCGGCACGGCGGACGACCCCGCTCGAAGGGCCCTTCACCCTCGACGGCTCAGCACTCCTGCTGCTCGGGCTCTACGCCGACGGCCTCGGCCGCACTCTCGTGGTCACCGGTCCCGACGGCACCACCGAGACCGTCAGGCCCCAGGGCCCTTCGGCCGGGGAACTCCGCGTGGTGTGGACCGCGCACGGATGGAGCGTCCCGGAGCCGGTGGCCACCTCGTCCGGATCCACGGCTCCGGCCCCCCGCCCGGGTGCCGGAGGCGGTGGTCGCGGACTCGACCAGCAGGCGTTCGACATCCTCACCGGCTCGAAGGGCTCGGGCTCGGGCAAGGGAGGCAAGCGATGACCCGGCCGAGGCAAGGGGAGCAGACCGCAGCAGGGGGAAGGGGCGGAATGCCGCGGCTGCTGCGGCGGTTCGGGCGACGGGCCGGTGCCCCGGTCGGGGCCGCCCCCGCCGAAGGTCCCCGTACCGTCCTGGAAGACCTCTCCCACCGCTATCTGCTGCGCTCCTCCGCCGTCGACGAATCCACCGTCCGTGACCTCCTGCGCGATCTGCCCGCCGACGCCCGTCGGCCCGTCGTCGTCGTGGATGTGCCGCCGGACGCCGCCCGCAATCTCGGCGAGGAACTCGGCACCCTGCTCGGGCGGCTCAGCGACGGAGAACCGCTCGCCGTACGGCTCGTCCTGTCCGGGGCCGCGGCCCCGGCCGGGGAGGCCGGACCGCTCGCGCAGCGGCTCGCCGACGCCTGGCGCATCACCCTGGAGGCCCCCGACGCCGCCGCCGTCCTCACCCCCGGCGGGCTGCTGTACGTCTCCGAACCCGCCACCCCCGGCGGCGGCTGGTGGCGCTTCGTACCGGACGCCGCGCCCGAAGCCCTCGGCATCCGGCTGCCCGCGCCCCGCTGGCAGCGCGCCCTGGCCCGGGTCCCCGCGGGACGGGTCGGTGCGTGCGTGGCGCGGCCCGTGCCCGCCGGAATGCTGCTGAGCCCCGCGGACGCCGCCGCGCCCCGGCCCGGCGACCCCGCCTACGCGGCCGCCGCCCACCCCGAGAAGGTGAGCGTCCTGCTCGGCGTCCCGCGCGCCGCGCCGGTTCCTGCCGACGATCTCGCGACCCTGCTCGCCGGGCTGCCCGCCGACGCCCGGTCCTCCGTGCGGCTCGTCCCCGCCGACGGACGCGAGGCGGTCACCCTGGCCGAGGACGTCTGCGATCTGCTCGGCACGGAGCTGGAGGTCACCCTCGGCCTGCCGCTGAGCGGCGACGGTACGGCGGAGGCGGCGGCGGAGTCCGTACGGTTGCTCTCCACCGAGGGCGAGTTCACCTGGTCCCCGCCGCTGACCGCACTGAAGTGCTTCCCCGCGCGGGACGACGGATCGCGCCCCGAGCCCGAGCCGACCGGCTGGTCACTGCCGGGAGCCCCCGCCGGAGCCGGCGACGAACCGGCGCTCCTGCTGGCGTCCGGGGCCCGGGCCTTCGCCGTACGCTCCGGGCTCTGGCTGGGCAAGGATTCCGCACCGCCCCGGGAGATCGGCCGACGCCCCACCGACGCCCGGGCCCTGCGGGTCACCGTCGACTCCGCCTGTCTGACGGGACGGGAGCGCGACGCCCATCTGAAGGGACTCGCCGCACTCCTCGCGGAACTCGACGCACCGGCCCGCGCGCACGCCGAGATCGCGGGACCCGCCGATGCCGCACCCGAACTCGTCGCCGAGCTGCGGAAGTTCGCCGTCCGGACGGGGCTGGCGTTCGCAGCCCCGGCCGAGACGCAGACCGCCGAGACGGAAGTGGCCGGACTGCGGGAGCCGGGCACTCCGGCCGCCCCGCTGCCCGCCGTCACGGCAGCGCCGGTGACCACGACCGGCCGGGCCCCGGCCGCGCGCCCCGCCACGGCCTCCTCGCCCGAACCGCTGCCGGTGGTGGCCACCACGGTGCGGGCCGAGACCACCGCAGCCGTCCCCCTTGCGGGTCCGCTGCCGGACAGCGCATCGACCGTGAGCACGGCAGAGTCCACACCGGCGGTATCGCGGGCCGCCTGTACTCCGCAGGCCGCCCCTGCGGTCGCTGTCGTGCCCACCGTCGCCCTCACGGCGACCGGCCCGCTGCAGTCCTCCGCTGCCCGCCCGCCCGCGACCTCCCCCGAACCGGCGCCCGCGGAGGCACCCCGTACGACCGTCCGGGCCCCCGCCCCGGCAGTCGCCCCCGCCCCCGCTCCGCTCCGCCCCGCGCCCACCGGACTCAGCGGCGAACGCGACCGGCACGCCTTCCGGGAACTCGCCGCCGATATCTGGGAGGAGCACAGCGGCCCCGTCGGCCAGGCACTGATCAGACTGCCCGCACTGCGCAGTTCGGGGGAGGAGGGCGCCAACGCCGATCTCATCGCCGTACGGCTCTACCTCTCCTCAGGGCCCGACGACCCGTTCGGCGCCCGCGCACTCGCCGCCGACCCGGACCGGCTCCGTCCCTACGCGGTCTGTCTGGCCTCCGGACTGCGCAGGCTGCCCGCGCTGCGCGGCACCCTGATCCGTGCCGTACCGCAGCCCGGAATCCCGGACGATGTGGTCCCGGGGGCCGTACTGACCTGTGACGCCCCGCTGGACGTCGTCCACGCGGAGGCGCGTGGTGCCGCGGTGCCGCCCGATGCACTGGTCCGCTACGCCATCCGGCCCGTGACCGCCCGGCGTACCTCCGTACTCACCCGCGACGGAGACGGCGCCGGGGCCCTGTTCGCCGCCGGGACGTCCTTCACGGTCCTGGCCCGCCGGGAGCGCGGCGACGGATCACCGGCGCGGGTCCTGCTGGCGGAGACACCCGGCGGGGGCGGGCCGTTCCGGGAGCCGTCCGCCGGAGCCCTGGAGAAGCTGGACGCCGCCGCCCGCCGGTCCGCCGCCGGGGAGACGCCCTGGCCCGGACGGTGCACCGGTCCGCTCCGGCTGTACGTCCCACCGGCGTCCTGAAGGAGCCGGGGCCGCACACCCCGGTTCCTCCGCCGCACCCGTCCCCGTACCCGTACCCAGAAAGGCAGCCCAGGCATGGCAAGCAGAGAGACCACCCCGGACGGCGGAAACGCACCGGACACCTCGGTACGGCGCGCGGCGGCCGTGGCGCCCCTGGCACAGGAGCCGGCCACGGGACTGTTCCCCACGGCCGCGGCCGCCGCTGCTGTCGCCGCGACCCCGGACGCCCCTGCCCCGGCCGCCGCACCACCGGCCGCCGGAGAGACGGGTTCGTCCGCGGCGCGACCGGCTGCCGCCCCGGCGACCGGTGTCTCCACGGTGAGCGGTGCCGCCGCGGCCTCCGGCACCCCCGCCGCGACCGCCGCCTCCACCACGAACCCGCCCGCCCCGGCCGCCGCGGCGAGTGCGGATCCGGACACCCGGGCCTCGACCGCGACCCGTACCGGAGCCGTTTCGGCGGTACGGGCCCGGCTCGCGACGGCGACCCGGGCCGCCGGACCCGGTTCGGGTTCCGGTACGGGTACGGGCGCCGACGGCACTCCGCCGGGACGGCCCAAGAAGCCGCTGATAGCCGCCGCCGCGCTCGGCGGACTGGTACTGATAGCCGTTCCGTTCCTGATCTCCGAAACCTCCGAACCCGACGAGAAGCGGAAGACCGCGGTCGCCGAAGGACCGCCCGGCAGCCTGATGGACCCCGACGGCGCCGACCCGGGACTGGTCCCCGGCGAGGAGCGGCTCGCGGCACCCGGCTCCCCCAAGGGCAGTCCGGCGCGACGAGGCACAACTCCGGCCGCCGGTGGAGCGTCCGGGGCCGCGGGCGGCGGGTCGTCTGCCCTGGCCCCGGTGCCGGGACCCCAGGAGGCGGGCGCCCCCCTCCCCGGGGTCGCCGGAGGCACCGGCGCGGGCGGAGCCGCGGGGCCCGCCACCGGAACCAACGGGAAGAAGCCCCCGGCCACTCCGGCGGGAGCCGGGAACGCCAAGCCCCCGGCCACCACCCCGGCGAAGAAGCCCCCGGCCGTCCCGGGCAAGAAGGCCCCGGCGACGAACACGCCCTCGAAGTCCGGCCCGGCCGCCAAACCGCCCGCCCCGGTGGCCGCCACCTATGCGCACCTCATCGGCCCTGGCTGCGACACACCGGGCTTCGCGGCAGGCGGCAGGTACGACAGCAAGGGCAAGGACCGCTGGCGCGGCAGCCGCGGCAGCACCACCGGCTACGGCTGCAGCGGCTTCTACTTCAGCGTCCCGATGTCGGACAGGAGCTCCGACGACAGCTGGGCGCAGTGGAAGTTCACGACCGGCAAGGTGACGAAGGGCGTCTGCGCGGTCCAGGTGTACATCCCCAACGTCAAGAACATCACCTATGTCGGCGGCAACCCCGCCTACTACACCGTGTACCGGGCCTTCACCCAGAAGTCCTCCAATGTGCTGGGCACCTTCTCCCTCAACCAGACCGCCCACCTGGGGGGCTGGGTGAACGCCGGCAGCTACCGGATCTCCGGCGGCAAGATCTCCGTCGTGCTCGGCAACCGGGGCAGCGACTCCGGCAACCGCCATGCGGCGGCGGCTCCGGTACGGGTCAACTGCACCGCGTCCTGAGGTGACGGGCCCGGGGGGTGCGGCCGTCGGCCGTACCCCGCCCGGCACCGGTCCCGGCGGCCCGGTCCGCCCCTCGGGCTATTGGTAGTGTGATCATCGTGACGGAGCTGGAAGAGCTGGTGCTGACCCCCGGCGAGCGCGCCCGCGGGGTCGACGCCGACAGCGTCGTGTTCAGCATGGACTGGACCGGTGAGGAATCCCCGGGTGAGCTGGCGTCGTTCGCGGCCGACCGGGTACGGAGCTTCGGAGCGGACCCGAAGGACGTCGACACTTCTGCCGTCCACCGTGCGGCCGAAACCGGTCCTGCCCCGGGTCGCGGCGATTTCCCCGTCCGGCAGCTCGACCATCTCTCCGGTGTGCTCGCCCGGCTCGGCTGCACGCTCCTGGTATGGGACACCGGCACCGACACCTATGAACTGCTGGTCGCGCTGACCGGCGGCCGCGAACCGGCCGGGCTGACGCACCACGGCCTCCCGGTGCGGGCCTGGGGTTCGCCCTCCGAGACGGCCCTGATCAGCCTCGACTGCCCGAACTGCGGCGACATGCTGGTCTGGGAACTGCCGACGGCCGAAGCGGACCGGGCCCTGGCCGGTGAGTGCTGTGACTGCGGGACCGCCTTGTTCGACGCGTCCGGCCGTCCGCTGCCCGACGTCACCCTCCACGGCTGAGCCGTCCGGCGCCCCCGGCCCCGTCCGGGACCCGGTTCACTCTCAACGGCGTACCGATGAGATGCTGTTCAATGGCGTGACCAGAGATACCGGTGTGCCTCCAGAGTCGGGCAACACGGTCATGACCCGCCATCAACCGATCGGTTGATAGCGCTTTGAGCCGGATGGGCGATGCGGTGACTCCCGCCCTTGGCCGAGTCTCGTCGCATGGACACGGTGAGCACGACCCCATCAGCCTGCGAGTTCGCCGTCGAAGCCGGTGAGCCGACCACGTCCGTGCACCGGATCCGAAGACCGAGTCCGTCCGCCGGACCCGGCAGGCCCCTGCCTGCCGGGTCCGGCGGTGCCGGTCCTGCCGAGGGGGATTCCCGCCGGGGCGGCGGGGCGGCCACCGCCTCCGCCCCGGTCGTGCGCATGGTCCCCGGATACCCGCCGCGTGCAGTCGGTGCGGAAGAGGTCCGTGTCCTGCGGCCGATGGCGTCGGAGGGGCCGCGGCCGCCCTTTCCGCCCGACCGGAGAGCCGGGCGCGGCACCGACGGGATCCGCCGACTGCCGGCGATCTCCCTCCGTGGACGGCGGGCCGTCGACGCCGAATGCTCCGGCGGCCCTTCCGAGGGCGCAGGTCCCGAGGTGGTCGACGCCGGTGCCGAGCACGGCCGCTCGCCCACCCCGACCGACCGCGCCGCCGCGGCCCTGCGGATCCTCACCACGTACCCCACGATGTCGGACCGGGCCATCGCCGTTTCCGTCGGTCTCGGGGCCCGCGCGGTCGCGGAGCTGAGGCGTTCGTCCGACGCCGTACCGAAGGCCAACTTCCGCATCGGCCGCGACGGCAAGGTCCGTCCGCTGAACGGCGCCAAAGGCCGGCTCCGGGCCGCGGAGCTGATGAAGGAGAACCCCGGGGCCTCCCTGCGCCAGGTGGCGCGGACCGCGGGGGTGTCGCCCGCCACCGCGCTCGACGTGCGGAGGCGGCTGGAGCGCGGTGCGGAGCCCGTACCGCGTCGGCGCCCCGTCGGATACCGGCAGGAGACCGCGGCCGGATCCCCTTCCGCCGGGGCCGGGAATCCGACGGCGGCCGCCCTCGGCAAGCTGACGCGTGATCCCTCGCTGCGCCAGAGCGAACTGGGGCGGCAGCTGCTCCGGCTCCTCGGGGAGACCGAAGTGGGCACCAGGGACCTGGCGGAGATCGTCGCCTCGGTGCCCGCGCACTGCATCGAGCTGATCATCGAGGTGGCCCGTCACAACGCCCGGGTCTGGGAGGGGTTCGCGGAGAACCTGGAGCGGCGGGCGCGGTTCGTCAACGCCGACTAGGTAGTTCCTTTCGGACCACGTCCGGCGCCGGCTTCTGCCCGCGCCGTCGGCCGCTTGCCCTTCCGGGCTGTCCCGGGGGCATCCCGTCCGTACGGTCGAAGGGATGTCCCGGAAGGCCCGGCGCCGTCGGTTCCTCCGCCGACGGCGCCGGGACCTCCTCGTACCGCCCGGCCGGGGGTGCGGACGGGCGCTGTGCCCGCTCTACCGGGGGTACGGGGGAGGGGCCGCCGCCTCGGGGGGAGCAGCGGCCCCGGCTCTGTCACCCGCGGTGGCCCGACGGGTTGTGCCCGGCCGTCAGCCGGTCCCAGCCCGGATGCGGGCCGTCGGCGGAATCCGGGCCGGGCCCCGGGCCCCGGGGCCGGTCGCCGTGGCCGGGCCGGCACACCGCGGGTCCGGTGAGCCGCGCGACGCACCGCCGTACCCGCTCCGGCCCGCGGGTTCCCCGGGCGGCCGCGGCCTCGGGACGATCGTGATCGGTACCGCGCGTACCGGGAAGAGCGCGCGCCGGCCGCGCATGTTCGCGGTGTCGTCGCCCGTGCAGATCGCGGATGGTGCTCGCCGTGGTCATGACGTGAGAATGGCCGACCGGCCGGTCCCACCGCATCGCCCATCGGGCTCGAAGCGGCATCAGCCGATCGGTGGATGGTCCGGTACGACCAACTCCCGCAGACAGCCGGTACATTGCGCGCCGGGCGCGGCGGTGATCGTCTATCCGGAGGGCGTACGGCCCCGGCCCGTCGGCCCGTTCCGCTCTCCATCTCCTTCCGCCCTTTCCTCCCTTTCCCCGTGCGTCTCCGTCCCACGGCCGTCGAACAGGGCGAGCACCCCGCTCAGCACCCGGACACAGGCCTCCATATCGGCCTCGGTCAGCTCGCCGCCCGTCCGGCCGAGCACGGCCTTCTCCCGGTCGGTGACCGCCGTGATCGCCGCCCGTCCCGCCACGGTCAGCCCGATCAGCGGCGAACGCCGATGCGCCGGATTGGCGATCTGCTCCACCAGGCCGAGGGCGGCCCCGTCGTTAACCATCCGCTGCACGAACTGTCTGCTCAGGGCCTGGGAGCCGCTCATCCGGGGGACCGTCATCGGCCCCTCCTCGCGCAGCAGCTCCAGCACCGCCCGCACCCCGACGGAGAGCCCCTGCTCCGGGGCCGTCTGTTCCACCTTGCGCAGCACCCGCCGGTAGAGCAGGCCCGCCAGGCCGAGGACCTCGGTCAGACGGTCGGCGAGTTCATCGGGCGGCAGGGGGGCTCCGGTCTTCGTCACTCCGCCATCATGACACCTCGGTTGTCATTGCGGTGAGGAAATGACACCTTGGTTGTCATGATGGATGGATACCCGCACACCGCCCCGCAGGTTCTTCCGGTCGGGGACGGATCCCTCGCCTACCGGGACCGCGGTACGGGCGACCCGCTGGTGCTGCTGCACGGCGGCCTTCTGGACCACACCATGTGGGAGGAGCAGCTCGACTCCTTCGCCCGTACCCACCGGGTGATCGCGCCGGACCTCCGGGGCCACGGCGGGTCCGCCGCCGGGACCCGCCCCTTCCGCCACACCGACGACGTGGCCGCACTCCTCGGTCACCTCGACTGCGGCCCCGCCGTACTGGTCGGCGTGTCGATGGGCGGTGGTATCGCCACCGACACCGCCCTGGAACATCCCGCGCTGGTACGGGCCCTGGTGGTCAGCGGTGCGGGCACCAGTGAGCCCGACTTCCGCGATCCGTGGACGACCGGAGTCCTCGCGGACTTCCAGCGGGCCCTGGCCGCGGGTGACGCCGCGGGCGGTGTCGAGAGGTTCCTCGACTTCGCGGCAGGCCCGTACCGCACGCTCGCGGAGGTCGACCCGGAGGTCGTCGGCACTCTGCGTGCAGCGGCTTTCCGCACCCTCGCCCGGCTCGGCGCGGACGGGCCGGGCGACGTGGTCCCGGTGGCACGGACCCGGGAGCGGCTGCCCGGGATCACCGTCCCGGTGCTCGCGGTCAACGGCGCCCTGGACTCGGAGGACCATCTGCGGATGGCCGGCCGGCTCGTGCGCGAGGTCGCCGACGGCCGGACGGCACTCGTCGACGGCGCCGCGCACTATCCCCACCTGGAACGGTCCGGGGCCTTCGGCGCCGCCCTCACGGAGTTCCTGGAGGCCCTGCCGGACCGCTGAGCATGTTTCGAGGGCGGGGGCCCGCCCTGCGCCGACCCCGGGCGGCGGCCACCGCTCAGCGCCGCCGCCCGCCTCCGGGGCCGGAGACCAGACCGCGCGCGGCACTCAGGGCCTTCGACTCGTCTCCGGTACCGGTGAGGACGCGGAGCGTGTAGACGATCCCTTCGATCCGGGTGGGGGTCGAAGGGTCCTCCCGTGGCCCGTCGGGTGCCGTGAGCGCCTCGTACCGGTGGATCAACTCCCGTACGACGTTCGGATCGGGTTCCAGCACCATGGGCCCTCCTCGGGTCCGGTCGCTCTGATCGCCCCCGGCACCCCTCCGATGCTGCCCCGCGGGCCGTGCTTCCGCACCCGGGCCGGACCGGAATCGTTTCGGAACACTATTCGGTGGAAAAAGCGAGCGCACCGACCGATTGTTTTCTCTTCGATGGGGTCGCCGGAGAACCGGATGGTCGGAGAATGCTCATTCCGGGTCCGCGTGATGATCGTACTTGCATGACATGGTGGGCGTGTCGTCCATTTTCCTCTTGTGTCATTTTTTTGACCTTTATTGACTTGTGGTTGTAGCGGGAAATAGCTTGCCGCTTGTTCATTTCTTGGCTCCGGGACGGCTCGCCCTCGATGTGCGCGAGTGGATCCAAATGGATTTTGAAGATCGAAATCGCTCCGGAGTCCAATCCGATTCAGAACCCTTTGAAGGGTGCCTGTATGCTGAAAAACAGAAGCCCACAATGGTCCCCCCGGGCCGTTGTGTTCGACTGCGACGGAACGCTGCTGGACAGCGAAAAGCACTGGGTCGACGCCCGGCAGCATGTGCTGGACGACCATGGAATGGTCCCGGACGAGAAGTTCGCCGACCTGGCCCAAGGGGTCCACTACGCCGAGTGCGGACGGCTCATGGCGACCATGGCCGGCCGGCCCCGGATGGCCGCCGAGCTGACCGACGACCTTCTGCGGGCCTTCCGGGCCCTCGCCTCGGCAACACCCGTCACCTGCCCCGGAGCGCCCGCGCTCGTCGCCTCCCTGGCCGGAAGCATGCCTCTGGCAGTCGCCAGCAACTGCCCCCAGGACGTCGTCGAAAGCTGCCTCTCCGGCGCCGGTCTGCTGCGGCACTTCCGCCATGTCGTCGTCCCCGGCGGCACCGTCAGGCCCAAGCCCGAACCCGATGTCTACGCGGAGGCCGCGGCACGCTGCGGAGTCGACCCCGGAGAATGCCTCGCCTTCGAGGACTCCCTCTGCGGTATTCGTTCGGCTGTCAGTGCGGGAATTCCCGTCATCGGGATCGGTGAGCGGCCTTCCACGGAGAGCCTGCAACTGGCGGACGGCTGGGTCTCGTCGCTCGAAGATCCGGAACTTGTGGCCTGGGCGGGAAGCTGGAGGCGGGAGCAGTTGAGCGGCTGACCGCGGCCGCGGAAACAACGGGGGTTCTCAACGGCGGTTCTTCGGCGGTGCTTTGCGGCCCCGGACCGCCGGTCGTCCCGGACGGGTCTCCACCGCCACTCGGAAGGCAATGCCGGAAGCAATCGTGATCACTCCGGGCGGATTCTGTTGATCGTTGGATGAATACGGGTCTGCGCATTTCGCGGACTGTCGGTATCGTGCTCATCGTCGCCGGTTTCCGCCCCGGGCCCCCGGCCCTCCCGGGGTGCGCGGACGGGCGGCCGGACGGTGGTACCGGCAGCGGGCGCGCCCGGCCGAACGGAGGTTCTCCCCATGCGTGGACAGAAGGCGGCGCACCGCCGTCGCCCTCATCCGTTTGGAGGCACGATGAGCTACTTCCTCCCCGACGACGAGGCTGTTCTGACGGCGTGCCGAGGGCTCGCGCTCACCCACCCCGGGATCGGCCTGTGCACCGATCCGCTCTATCTCCTCGCCACCCGCCCCGCACGCCGGCGGCGGGTGGCCCTGGTCGCCGGTGGCGGTGCGGGCCACGAACCCCTGCACACGGGCCTGCTGGGCCGCGGCGGGCTGGACGCCGTCGTCCCCGGGGCCGTGTTCACCTCGCCCGGCAGCGCACAGATCGCCGCCGCCTCCCGGGCCGCCGCCGCGCTCCGCCCCCGGGACGGCGTCCTGCACATCGTGAAGAACTACACCGGCGACCGGATCAACTTCGGACTCGCCGCCGACCAGCTCCGGTCCGCCGGTATCCCCGTGGCCGAGGTCGTCGTCGACGACGACCTCGCCACCGACGCCGTGCCCACGGGACGCCGAGGCACCGGAGCCGCCGTCGTGGTGGAGAAGCTCCTGGGCGCCCTGGCCGACCGCGGCGCCGACCTCGACGGCCTCGCCGAACTCGGCGGCCGGGTCGCCGGGGCCTCCCGCAGCCTCGCCGTCTGCGCCCGGGCCCACACCTCGCCCGTCGGGCGGGCGCCCGCTTTCCGGCTCCGCCCGGACGAACTCGACTACGGCATCGGCATCCACGGCGAACGCGCCGCGCACACCGTCCGGCCCGGCCCGGTCGGCGCCGTCGTCACCCGGATGCTCCACCGGCTGCTGGACGCCGTACCCGGCACCGCCCAGGGCGTGATAGCCGTGATATCCGGTCTCGGCGGCACCAGCGAACTGGAGCTGCGCGCCATCAGCGCCCTGGTCCACCGGGATCTGACCGCCCAGGGCGTACACGTCCACGCACTCGCCGCCGGAACCTATGTCGCCGCCCTCGACATGGCCGGTTTCAGCATCACGCTCACCGCACTGGAACCGGACTGGGCGAGCCTGTGGGACCACCCGACGGACACCCCGCTGCGGCTGCCGGGAGCCGCCGCCGCTGCGGCCACCACCCTCATCCCGCCCGCGGCGCCCGCGGCCGCCGACGCGGCGCCCGCCCGCGCGGCGGTCCCGGCCGAGGGCAGCCGGGCCTTCCTCGACGAACTCCACCGCATCTGCCTCCGCGCCCACCCCGACCTCACGGAACTCGACCAGGCCACCGGCGACGGCGACTTCGGCGACAACTTCTGCGGCGGTGTCGCCGCGGCCGTCCGCCTGGCCGACCAGCAGGGCCTCACCGGCACCAACGCCCTCGCCGAAACCTTCCGCGACCGGGTGGGCGGCTCCAGCGGCCCCCTCTTCGGCGTGCTGTTCACCGCCCTCGCGCCCGGCGCCGACCGCCCCACCGCCGACGTTCCGGCACTCGCCGGAGCGCTGCGCCGGGCGCTCAACCGCATCACCGCCATCGGCGGCGCCTGCCCCGGCGACTGCACCCTGGTCGACGCACTCGCCCCCGCCGCCGAGGCACTGGCCGCCACCGCGCCCGCAGAATCGGGGCGCGCGGTGACCAACGCCGCGTTGGCCGCGATCGGCGGGGCCCACGGCACCGCCGTCCTCACCGCACGCCGCGGCCGGGCCAGCTACACGGGCGGACACTCCGAAGGCGTACCCGATCCCGGGGCGGTCGCCGTCGCCCTGGTCCTCACCGCCCTGGCCCGGGTCCACGAACCCCACCTCGCGGGCGACCTCCCCGGACTCCACGGCATCACCCGCGGCACCACGCCGCTGGCCGGAACCCGGGACGAGACACCGGCCCGAGCCTTCAAACGGCACTGACGGCACCCCTGGCACGAGTGCCCTCAGGCAGCGGCCTCGTCGGCACGGCCGTGCTCGATTCCCTCCCGGAGCCGGTGCAGACCACGCCGCGCGTGGCTCTTCACGGTGCCCAGCGGCAGCCCGGTGCGCTCCGCGATCTGAGCCTGGGTCAGATCCTCGAAGAAAGCGAGGCAGAGCACCTCGCGCTGCCCACGCGGCAGCCGGGACAGCTCGCCCGCGACGAGCACCCGGTCGAGTACCTCGTCCGGTGTGCCCTCCCGGTGCCGCCCGTCGGCGTCGTGGGCCACGGTGTCGATCAGGGTCAGACGCCTCGTCCGGGCCGTCAGAGCGTCGATGATCTTGCGGCGGGTGATACCGACGAGCCACCCGCCGAGCGGACCCCGCTCCGAGCGGTAGCCCTCCCGCCCCCGCCAGGCCCCCAGGAACACCTGCTGGGTCACGTCCTCGGCCTCGTGCGTATCACCGAGCGAACGGGTCGCCATCGCATGGACGAGGGAGCCCCAACGCCGGTAGACGGCGGCGAAGGCGTACTCGTCCGCGGCGAGCAGACCACGGGCGAGCTCGTCCTCGCAGCGGAACTCCCCCAAGGCCGGGGGCCGGACGTCGGCGGGTCGGGTCTCGGTGGGCATGACGTGTTCCTCCTGCCGTCTGTGCCGTCTGTGCCGTCTGCGCCGGAAGGCCGCCGCGGAAGGCGGACCGGGAAGGCGACGGTGTTCGGGTCTCGGCCCTGTCGTCCGGTGGAGTCTGGTCAAGAAGATCCGATGCACACAACATGCGTCGTTTGTGCGTCGTAAGCTGAGGCGTGGACGTGACCGAAGGCGACGGCGGAGCCGCCGGACGGGCCGGCGGGAGGCTGACGACCGGCGAGGTGGCGAGGCGCCTGGGAGTCGCGCCGACGACGGTCCGCTCATGGGACCGCCGCTACGGTCTCGGCCCCGCCGCGCACACCGGTGGCCGCCACCGCCGCTGGACCGCGGAGGATCTGGCGCTGCTGGAACGCATGTGCGCGCTGACCGCGACCGGGCTTCCGCCCGCCGAAGCCGCCCGCCTGGCCCTCGACGGACCGGAACCGGCCCCGCCCCCGGCCCGCGAGAGCACCGCCCGGATCCCCCGGCCGGCGACCCCCGCCCGCAGGGGCACCGGAGCGGACCCCCGCCCCGGAGACGTACGCCAGGAGTGCAAGGGAGTCACCCGAGCGGCCCTGCGCCTCGACACCGTCGCCCTCGACCGGCTGCTGGACACCGCGATCGAAGAACACGGCCTGGTCACCGCCTGGACGGAAGTGATCATGCCGACGCTGCAGGCTGTCGGCCGCAGATGGGAGAACTCCGGACAGCGGTACGTGGAGGTGGAGCACTTCCTGTCCTGGCACGTGTCCGGCGCGCTGCGGCGCCATGCGCCACCGGCCGTGGCCGATCGCGCCGGTGCCACCACGGTGCTCGCCTGCGCACCGGCCGAGAACCACACCCTCCCGCTCGAAGTACTGGCCGCAGCCCTGGCCGAACAGGGTCTTCCGGTACGCATGTTCGGCGGCGCGCTCCCCGTCGACTCCCTTGTGGCCGCCGTGCGGAGGACCGGACCGGCCGTCGTGGGGCTCTGGGCACAGTCGCGTACCACCGCCAGCCGGCCGCTCGCGCAGCACGTCTCCGCGATCGAATGGGGCGTCCGGGGCGCCCGCCGCAGGCCGGTCGTCCTGACGCTGGGCCCCGGCTGGGCCGGACAGACCCTGCCGGACCTGCCGCACCCGCCCGGTCTTGCGGAGGCCGTGGCCGCCGTCCGATCGGCCGTGTCCAGGTGAGATGACACCCCCTCCCGGGTACGCGCACGTGGTGGTGCCTGGCATCGGCCACGGGAACGTGCTCTGGTGAATGCCGTGTCCGTACGGTTCCTCCGTCCGAGGGCCGGGCCCTCACCGCGCCGCCGGGGGACCCGTCCCCGGCCGGAGAGCCGGACGGAAATCGTCCGGCACCGCATCCACGGACCGGCGCCGTGCGGAAGAGACGATGAAGAGGCAAGGCCGATGAGCCGCCCCCGCCCTGAGGAGCCGACGGTGAACCACAACGGCCCGGCCGCGTCGACCCCGGCGAGGAGCGGACCCCGCGACGGCGCGGCAGCCGTCGCCGGTCCGCACCGCACGGCAGCCGAACCGCCGTGCACGGCCCCGACCGTGACCCCGGCCGCCCGGCGGCGCCCCCGATGAGCCGGGAGCCCCGCACCCCCGGACCCCCGGACGACGTGGTCATCGTCGGCGGCGGCGCCGCCGGACTCGGCCTCGCCCACCGGCTGGCCGCGTCCGGACATCCGTCCGTCACCCTCGTCGACGCCCCCGAAGGCCCGCTGCGGCCACCCGAACGGACCTGGTGCTACTGGGCCCGGCGCCCCGGTGACTTCGACGAGTTCGACGAAGCGGTCACCGCCTCCTGGTCCCGGCTCCGCGTCCACGGCACCGACGGCCATGCGATCACCGTGGACCCAGCCCCGCTGACGTACCGCATGCTCCGCTCCGCGGACTTCGAACGGCTCGTGCACTCCCGGCTCGCCCGTTCCCCCGGCGTACGCGTCCTGCGGGCCACCGCTGACACCGTGCACCGGACGGCCGACGGCGCGGAGGTACGCTGCACGACGCCCGACGGCCGCACCCTGTCGCTCCCTGCCCGGTACGTCTTCGACTCCCGCCCCAGGCGCCCCCTGCCACCGGCCAGGACCCGGCTCGTCCAGCACTTCCGCGGCTGGTTCGTGCACACCGACACGGACCGGTTCGACCCCGAGGTCGCCGATCTGATGGACTTCCGCGTCCCGCAGCCGGCCCATGGGCTCGCCTTCGGCTACGTACTGCCCCTGGCACCGGACCGGGCCCTCGTCGAGTACACCGAGTTCTCACGGACCCCGCTGACCCCCGCGGCCTACGACGCGGCACTGACCCACTACAGCCGCGACGTCCTGGCGCTCGGCTCGTACACCGTCGAATCCGTCGAGCAGGGCGCCATCCCCATGACCGACGCCCGCTTCGAACGCCGGACGGGACCCTCCGTCTTCCGGATCGGAACCGCGGGCGGGGCGACCCGCCCGGCGACCGGATACACCTTCGCCGCCGTACAGCGGCAGAGCCGGGCCGTCGCCGCCTCCCTCCGCACCGGCCGCGCGGCCGTACCCCCGCCGCACGGGCGGCGCGCCCTCGCCATGGACGCCGTCCTGCTGCGCGCCCTGGACACCGGACGGATCAACGGCCCCGACTTCTTCACCGCCCTGTTCCGCCGCGTCCCGCCGGAACGCCTGCTGCGCTTCCTCGACGGCGGCACCTCGCCCCGGGAGGAGTGGAGCATCGGCCTGCGGACCCCCGTCCGCGCCATGCTCCGTACCGCCCTCGAACTGCCCTTCCTGCCACGCCGTTCACCCTTCGCCCCGCACCCCGGAGAACGCGACCGATGACACTCCTGCGCGACCACGACCTGGCACGCGCCTTCGACCACGCCGCGCACACCTACGACCGACTCACGGCCCTCAACCCCGGCTACCGCACCGACCTCCTGCGTTCGGCGCGCCGCCTCCGGCTGCCCCGGGACGGTGCCGGTCTGCATCTGCTGGACCTCGGCTGCGGCACCGGCGCCTCCACCGAAGCCCTCGTCCGGGCCGCGCCACGGGCCCGGATCACGGCCGTCGACGCCTCGCCGGGGATGCTGCGGCACGCGCTGGCCAAACCGTGGTCCGCCCGGGTGCGCTTCCGGCATCTGACCGCGGAGGAAGCGGCGACCACCGCCGACGAACCGTACGACGCCGTCTTCGCCGCCTATCTGTTCCGCAACGTCACCGACCCGGACGGCGTCCTCGCGACCGTCCGCTCCCTCCTGCGGCCGGAGGGCCGGCTCGCCGTCCACGAGTACAGCCTCAGCGGCTCCGGTTTCCACCGCGCCCTGTGGACCGCCGTATGCCACGGCCTGATCATCCCCGCTGGCACCCTCGCCGGGGACCGCGCCCTCTACCGGCACCTGTGGCGCAGCGTCCTCGACTTCGACACCGCCCCGGCCTTTGCCGCACGGCTGGCGGGCGCGGGGTTCACGGGCGTGCGCACCGCTCCCGTCGCGGGCTGGCAGACCGGGATCGTGCACACCTTCCTGGCCCGCAACGCCGCCGCCCCGTATCCGGAGGGCGCCCGGTGAGCAGCCCCCGGCAGATGTCACGGCAGATGTCACGGCAGACGGCCCGGCAGACGGCCCGGCGGGGCCGCGACCGCAGGGCCGAAATCATGATCCCGCTACGGGGCCGGGAACGCTTCGCGCCGGACGACGCACCCGCCGTCGCCGTGGCGGGCGGAGGCATCGCGGGCCTGGCCGCCGCCACCCTGCTGGCCGAACGGGGCGCCCGGGTCACCCTCTACGAACGGGAGGAGTCCCTCGGCGGACGTCTCGCGGGCCGCAGCACCCGTCTCTCCGACGGATCGCGGGTGACCATGAGCCGCGGCTTCCACGCCTTCTTCCGCCAGTACTACAACCTGCGCGGCCTGTTGCGGCGGACCGACCCCGGTCTCGACCGCCTCCGGGCCCTCCCCGACTATCCGCTGCGGCACAGCGGCGGAATGACCGACAGTTTCGCCCGGGTGCCGCGGACACCGCCGTTCAGCGCGCTCGGATTCGTCGCCCTCAGCCCGAGCTTCGGCTGGCGCGACCTCGCGGGCATGGACGCCCGCGCGGCGCTGCCGCTCCTCGACGTCCGGGTGCCCGAGGTCTACGAACGCTTCGACGGTATGAGCGCGACCGCGTTCCTCGACCGCGTCCGGTTCCCCGCGGCCGCACACCATCTGGCGTTCGAGGTGTTCTCGCGCAGCTTCTTCGCCGACCCCCGCGAACTGTCCGCGGCGGAACTCCTGCTGATGTTCCACATCTACTTCCTCGGCTCCGCCGAAGGCCTGCTGTTCGACGTGCCCACCGAGCCCTTCCCCCAAGCGCTGTGGGAGCCCCTCGGCGACTACCTCCGGCGGCTCGGAGCGGACCTCCGCACCGGCACCCCGGTGCGCCGCGTCCAACCCGTCCGTACCGCAGACGGCGGGGGAGTGGCCGTACGGACGGACCACGGCACGGACCGGTACGACGGCGCCGTGCTGGCCCTCGACCCCGGCGCGCTGCGCGGGCTGGTCGCCGCATCGCCCGGTCTCGGCACCCCCGTCTGGCGCGACCGCATCGACGCACTCAGGACGGCGCCGCCCTTCCTCGTCTCCCGGCTCTGGCTGGACCGGCCGGTACGCCCCGACCGGCCCGGCTTCCTCGGCACCAGCGGCTACGACGGCCTCGACAACATCAGCGTCCTCGACCGCTACGAAGGGGAGGCCGCCCGCTGGGCCGCCCGCAGCGGCGGCGCGGTGGTGGAACTGCACGCGTACGCCGTCCCCGCGGGCGCCGCACCGGAGCAGGTGCAGAACCGTCTCGTGGAGAGCCTGCACCGGGTGTACCCGGAGACACGGGAAGCACGGGTGGTGGACGCCCGGCACGAATGGCGCTCCGACTGCCCGCTCTTCCCGATCGGTTCCCACGCCCGGCGGCCCGGCGTGTCCACCCCGGATCCGGCGGTGACCCTCGCCGGGGACGCGATCCGCTGCGACCTCCCGGTGGCCCTGATGGAACGCGCGGCCACCACGGGATTCCTGGCGGCCGGAACCCTGCTCGCCGGATGGGGCGTTCGCGGGCAGACGCTCTGGACCGTTCCCCGGACCGGCCGTTCACGCACCCTGCGGGCACTCGGCGGACTGGCCGGCCGGTAACTCCCCGCGGGGTTCCCGGCCCGATCCGGCACCGGGCGGGGGCGCCCCCCGCCCGGTCTGCTCACCCCGGGAACCGCCCCGTGCTGCGCAGCTCCCACCGGCGCTCCGCGTAGGCCAGATCGTCGTGCCACAGCCGCCCGGCCGTCCGGCGCATCAGCGGACGGAGCACGGGCGCCGCGGCCCGCGCCAGGGCGAAGCCGCGCCGTCCGGACGCGGCGACGACCGCTTCGACCACCGCGGTACGCGGCCGTACCGCCGACTCCTCGGTCAAGGGCGTCGCATGGGTCTCCACCACCGACGACGCCCCCTCGCCCTCCGTGATGCGCATGACCACCGTCCGGGGGCCTGGGGCGGTGAACTCCGCCCGGACGGGCACCACCAGACGCCCGGTCACCCGGAACGACACCTCCACGACGAAGGCGTCGTCGTCCTCGCCCCGCGGCGGCCGGGCCACCGTAAGATCCGTGAACGCATAGGGGTGGAACCACGAGCCGTGCCACGGGTCGAGCCGGTTGGCGACCACGTCCTCCGGCTCGCACCGGCCGACGGCCGTGAAGACGGCGTCCACGCCCGTGCCCGCCTCCGGACGCACCGGCACCGCGGGACGCTCCGTGGGCTCCTCGCCGCCGACCGCGTCCAGCCGGACCCACACCAGCACACCGTCGTCGTGCACCGGATACGGCTCCCATCCGGCGAACGCCCGGCCGTCCAGGGCCAGCCCGTGCCAGTGGCAGACCAGCGTCCCGCACACCACCCGGCTCTCCCGCAGGGGCGCACCGAGGTGCGGACAGCTGCCGGGACCCGCGTGCAGCTCGCCGCCGTCCGACCGCCACAGGACGACCTCGGCACCGCCCACCGTTCTGCCGTAGGGGCGGCCTCCCGCACGGACCGCGCGGGAGGCGCCGACGACGAACCAATTGCCCGAGGGCCGTGCCGAGGCCCGTTTGAGCGCGTCGGCGATCACCGACGGGCGGGCCTCGCGCCAGGTCGCCGTCTGGGCCGCCCAGTCCGGTCTGCGCCGCAGCCGCAGAGGGGCCGTCCAGCCGCCCCGGCTCCCTCGGCGGGTCATGTCGCGGGCCCCTTCCCCTGGAGTTCGGCACGGTCTGCACGGATCACACGGTTGGCACCGTCGGCGCGGTCCGGCCGGTGCCCGGTGCCGGTGGACCGGCGGGCGCGGGCGATCTGCAGCAGCCCGGTGGCCGCCACGGCCGCCCGCCGCCGCCGGGACACCGCCGCACGGCGGTGGAGGACCGCGTACCCCTGGTCCGCGATCGCGTCGAGGATGCCGCCGTAGAGGGTGAACGCGGTACGGATGCAGGGGCGTGTCCGCGGGTCGAGCATCGCGATGCCGGGTTCCGCCTCTCCGTACACCTTCCTCGTCAGGGCCTCCGCGGCGACGAGGGCCGAGCGGATCCGCGGGTCGGCGCGGCCCGTCCGGCGGCTCCACTCCAGCAGCGGCCGGTCCACACCGTGCGCGGCGAGCAGATCCGCCGGCAGATACACGCGGCCCCGGTCCAGGTCCTCGCCCACGTCCCGCAGGAAGTTGGTGAGCTGGAAGGCGACCCCCAGGGCCGCCGCGTGCGGTGCCGCCTCCTCACGGTCCACGACCGTGCCGAGGACCGGCAGCATCTGCAGTCCGATCACCGCAGCCGAGCCGTGCATATAGGCCCTCAGATCGGCATAGGTCGGATAGTCCGTGATGTGGAGGTCGCTGCGCATCGAGGCCAGGAAGTCCGTGAACAGCGTGTGCTCGATGCCGTACCGTTCGGCGGTGTCCGCGACGGCCCTGACCACCGGTTCCTCGCCGCCGCCGGTGCGCAGCCCGTGCGCGAGGTCGCTCTCCAGACACCGCAGCAGCCGGTCGCGTTCCACCGGGGTACGGCGCCGGTCGAGGTCGTCCACGATGTCGTCGGCCCAGCGGGCGAAGCCGTACAGGGCATGCACGGCGGACCGGCGCTCGACCGGCAGCAGCCGGGTCGCGAGGAAGTAGCTCCTGCCGTGGCGGGCGTTGAGCCTGCGGCATTCGGCGTAGGCGGCGCGCAGGCCGGGGCCGGTGACACCCGCGGCATTCAGTTCACGACGGGTCATGGGCGCCTTTCGCGGACGGTGCGGGGATCCGCGCGCCGTGCGGTGCGGGACCCTTCTGCGGGCGGCGGCCCCCCGGGGCCCCGCCGGTCACCCGGGCGGCCGCGAGCTTGCCGCTGACGAGCACCGTCGGCACCCCGACGCCGGGAGTGGTGCCGCAGCCCGCCAGGACGACGTTCTCCACCCCGCGCACCAGGTTGCGCGGGCGGAACGGGCCGGTCTGGGCGAAGGTGTGGGAGACCGAGAAGGGGCTGCCCGCGGTATGCCCCTGCGCCGTCCAGTCCGCGGGGGTCACCAGCAGCTCCTCCTGGATTCCGGCCGCGAATCCGTCGAGCCCCCGGCGCTCCAGCTCGGCGATCAGGCTGTCGCGGTAGCGCGGCCCCAGATCGCGCCACTGGGCGGCGGAGGGACCCACGTCGGTGTTCGGACAGGGCGCCAGCACGTAGTGCAGATGCCGGCCGGGCGGCGCCAGGCCGGGGTCGTGTGCCGTCGGTCGGGTGATCAGCAGCGAGGGGTCGCTCATCAGCCGCCCCGAACGGGTGAGTTCGTCGAACGTGCCCTCCCAGGCGGCGCCGAACGACAGGGTGTGATGGGCGAGATCCGGCCAGGTGCGGTCGGTTCCCGCGTGCAGGACGACGGCCGAAGGGGAGTGGCGCAGCCGCACTGGGCGCTTCGGGGCGCGCCCCAGGAGGCCGTACGCGGCGGGCAGCTCGCACGTCAGCACCACGGCGTCGCAGGCGATCCGTTCGCCCGAGGCCAGCCGTACGGCACGGACCCGGTCGCCCGACCGTTCCAGCCCGGTCACCTCGGCCGACCAGTGGAACCGGGCGCCCGCCCGCTCCGCCGCGCCGGCCATCCCGCGGGGCAGTGCGTGCATCCCGCCCTTCGGGAACCAGACACCCGCCACCGTGTCCATGTAGGCGATCACGGCGTAGGCCGCGAGGGCCCTGGCCGGGGCGACACCGGCGTACAGGGACTGGAAGGAGAAGACGCGGCGCAGACGAGGATCGGTCAGATAGCGGCCGATCCGCCGGTCCAGCCGGCCGAACCCGCCCAGCGCCGCCAGCCGGGCCAGATCCGGGTGCAGCAGAGCGAAGGGCGAATCGAAGTTGGTGTCGATGAACCGGTGCATCTGGGCCCGGTACAGCCGCTCCAGCCACTGCCGCAGCGCACGGTAGCCGGCTGCCTCCGCCGGTCCCGCGAACCGTCTGACCTCGTCCTCCATCGCCTCGCCCCCGGTGTGGACGTCGAGGGATGTGCCGTCCGCGAAACGCGCGCGGTAGGCCGGGTGCAGGGCCGTCAGCTCGACATGCCGGTCGAGGCTGTCGCCGACGGCGGCGAACGCCTCGTCGGCCAGTTGCGGCATGGTCAACACCGTCGGGCCGGTGTCGATCTCGTAGCCGCCGAGACGGACGCGGCCCGCCCGGCCGCCCGGCGTATCGTCCCGCTCGACGACCGTCACCCGGCGGCCCGCGCCCAGCAGATGCAGGGCACAGGAGAGACCGGCCAGGCCGGCGCCCACCACGACCACGTGATCGGTGGCTCCGGGTACCGTCCTCATGCCGCCTCCCCGGTCCGCTGCGGCGCGACACCGCACGCCCGCTCGACCAGGGCCGTGAACTCCCGCCGTACGACGGGATCCGCACCGGTCCGGTCGAAGTGGCCCAGGCTCGTCACGGCCAGCTCCGTGATCTTCGCATCGACGGCGGCCCGCGCCCCGGTGCGCTCCAGCGCCGCGCGCATCCGGCGCACGTCCTCGTCGGACGCGCGGGGCGCCCCGGGGGCGAGTGCGTCCGACGCTTCCCGGTCGCCGGAGGTTTCGGCGAGCCGGGAGCCGACGGCGAGCAGATAGGTGAGCTTGCGCGTCCGCAGGTCGTCGTCCGCGGGCTTGCCCGTCAGGGCCGGATCGCCGAAGGCGCCGATGAGGTCGTCGCGGAGCTGGAAGGCGAGCCCGGCACACCGCCCGGCGGCGCACAGGGCGTCCCGGACGGGGGCGTCGGCTCCGGCCAGGGACGCGCCCAGGGCCAGCGGGCGCTCCACCGTGTACAGGGCGCTTTTGAGGGTGGCCACGGTCACCGCCTCGTCGACACCGGACGCCCCGGTCGCCTGCGCATGGAGGTCCCGGTACTGTCCGGCGACCATCTCCTCCCGTACGGCCCGCCACTCGCGGTGCAGTTGCGGGCCGTACGGTGAGCCGAGCGCGGTCTCGGTGAGCAGGTCGTCCGCCCAGGCCAGGGCGAGATCACCGGCGAGTACGGCCGCCGAGGTCCCGAAGGCCGCGGACGAGCCCGCCATCCGCGCGGCCCCGTGCAGTCGGGAGAGTTCCACGTGGACCGCCGGGGCGCCGCGGCGCAGGGGCGATCCGTCCATCACATCGTCGTGGATCAGCGCGCCTGCCTGGAGGAGTTCGAGGGCCGCGCCCGTGCGCAGGACCGGAGTGAAGTCCCCCGAACCGCCGGCGGCCCGCCAGCCGCACCAGGCGAACGCGGCGCGCAGCCGCTTCCCGCCGCGGAGCACCAGCGATACGACGCGGCCGGCGATGTCACGGGCGAAGACCGGATCCGTATCGAGGGCCCGCCGCAGCGCCTCGTCGAGGACGCGCCCCAGCTCGGTCTCGACGGCACGGGCCGCATCACGGGCGGTGAGCGGGCCGTCCGCCGTTCCGACCGCATCGGCGTCGGCGGGCCGCAGTCCCAGCATGCACACCCCTGTCTCCCTGATGTTCACCTGTACACCAGTTCTTCGGTCGAGTGCCCCGGTACGGATGCGCTGATTCCTGCCCGGTGCGGGTGCGGCCCTGTCGACGGTCACTCCACCGGTCCACCGGCTCCGCCCGGATACCCCGCCGTACGTCGGCCGGCCGGGTGCGGCCGGCCGGGGCGCTTGCCACCGGGTGGGCAGGGGGACCACGGCGCCCGTTCGGGTGAGTCGACGGGGGCGTACCCTCCGGTCCTCGTCCCGGAGCGGCGGTCCGCAGCTCTCCGGCGGACGGGGGGCGTGGTTCCGGGCCGCCGCCGGAAACGGCAGCGGCCCGCCGGACAGGCGTCCGGCGGGCCGTTAGGCCGTTATGTCGTGATGTCGTGATGTCGTGTGTCAGTCCTTCGCCGGTCCCGGCAGGGGCGCCGCCAGTCTGCGCAGCATGCCCGCGACCAGCGCGGTCTGGGCGGGCACGGTGTCGGGGTAGATGAACTCTCCCTGCGCATGGGCGCCGTCGCCGACGGCGCCCATGCCGCACAGGACGGGCAGACCGAGGGCGGCGACGAAGTTGGCGTCGCTGGCGCCGCCGACCGCGGTGTCGGGGAGTTCGCCGCGGCCCTGGTCGCGGGCGACCTCGCGGGCGAGGTCGAGCAGGGGCGCGGACGCGGCGTTGAGGGTCATCGGCGGCCGGTTCCAGTCGCGTTCGATGTCGATACGGACCCGCGGATCGCTGATCCGGACGGCGTCGAACGCGGCGTCGACCCTGGCCTGTTCGGCAGCGCTGCTGATGCGGATGTCGATGCTCGCGGTGGCCCGTCCGGCGACGACGTTGGTGGCGGAGCCGCCCTCGACGAGGCCGGTGTTGATCGTGGTGCCCCGGTCGGGGGCGGCGATGCCCGCCGCCGCGACCACGAACTCCGACAGCGCGGTGATCGCGCTCGCCCCGTCCTGGGGGGCGAGCCCGGCGTGGGCCTCGATTCCGGTGGCCGTGACCCGGAAGATCGCGGAGCCCTTGCGGGAGGTCTTGACCGCGCCGTGGGCGCTGGGCTCCAGCACCAGGGTGGCATCGACCCCCCGGGCGACCTCTTCGATCACCGGCCGGGAGGAGAGGGAGCCGATCTCCTCGTCGCCGTTGAAGAGGAACGTGACGTCCGGGACGGGCACGCCCTCCTCCGCCGCGAGCTTCAGCGCCCAGACCGCCTGGACCAGCCCGGTCTTCATGTCGAAGATGCCCGGCCCGCTCAGTTTCGCGCGCCCGTCGCCGGACGGCTCGGGCTGCTGCCATCCGGCGAGGGTGCCGGTCGGCCACACGGTGTCGTAGTGGCCGACGAGCGCGATGTGCCCGGCGCCGGTGCCGCGGTAGGTCAGCGTGAGGGTGTCGCCGTACTCGCCGCCGGGGTAGCGCTGTTCGCGGTCGGGCGGCCCGAGCCGGCGGACGGCCAGCTCGCGCAGGAGGTCCAGGCCCGCGGCGAGGCCGGGCAGATCGCGGCTGCCGGTCTCGCAGCGGACGAGGGACATGATGTCGGCGACGATCTCCGCCGCCGCTTCGTGGGCGCGGGCGGAGAGTCCGGCTGTGGGCACTGCGGTCATGTGCTGTTCTCTCGTACGGGGCGGGGGTTGCCCGCCGGAAAGAAAAGGGGAAGGGGAGCGGGAAGGGGAGGAGGCGCGGTCAGCTGATGCCGAAGGGGATCTTCAGCAGGTACCAGATGACGAAGAACGCCATCCAGGCCACCCAGACGACGGCCGCGATCGGGATGGTGAACGAGGCCAGGGTCCCGATCCCCGCGGATTTGCGGTACTGCTGGATGAAGCCCAGGGCCATCACGAAGTACGGGCTCATCGGGGTGACGCAGTTGGTGACGGAGTCCGCGACCCGGTACACGGCCTGGGTGGTCTCGGGCTCGATGCCGATGAGCATCAGCATCGGGACGAGCACCGGCGCGGCCAGGGCCCAGAGCGCGGAACCGCTGGTGATGACGAGGTTCATGATGGTGATGAGCACGGCGATGCCGACCAGCACCGTCCAGCCCTCCAGGTCCAGGGCGCGCAGGGTCTCGGCGCCCTTGACGGCGAGGATGTCGCCGATGTTCGTCCACTTGAAGTAGGCGAGGAACTGGGAGATGGCGAAGAAGAGGACGAGGATCGGCGCCATCGACTTGGTGCCGTCGACCATCGCGGCGATGATGTCGCGGGAAGCGGTGAAGGTGCCGGTCATCCGTCCGTAGACGGTTCCGACCACGGCGAAGAACAGGCCCAGCACCAGCGCCATGCCGCCGATCACCGGGGAGTTGACGATCCCGCCGCCCTCACCGCGCAGCGGGGACGAGACGGGAGTCATGGCCGCCACCAGGAGGACGGCGAAGCCGAGGGCGACCAGTCCCGTGGCGCGCAGCGCGCGGCGCTGGACCTCGGTGACCTCGATGGCCTCCCGCTCGGCGGCGCTCGGCGCGGCCACCGGCTCGTCGGGCTCCAGGTCGGAGCGGCGCGCGATCACCTTGTCGACGACCAGGGTGATCACCAGGGCGACCAGGACCGAAGAGCCGATGCCGAAGAAGTAGTTGCCCACGGGGGTGACCACGTAGTCGGCGTCGATGGTCTGCGCGGCGGCGGTGGAGATCCCCGACAGCAGGACGTCGGTGGTGGTGAGCGACGGGGAGGCGTTGTACCCGGCGGAGATGGAGACGTACGCCACGATGCAGCCGAGGACCGGGCTGCGGCCCGCGGCGCGGAAGATCAGCGCACCGATCGGGACGAGGGTGAAGTAGGCGGCGTCGCCCGCGACATGGCTGACCATCGCCGTCAGCGAGAGGGCGAAGGTGAGGTACTTCCCGGGCACCCGCTCGACCATGCGGCGCAGCAGGGTGGCGAAGAGTCCGCTCTTCTCGGCGATCACGATGCCGAACATCACGGTGAGGATGGTGGCCAGCGGCGGGAAGGCCGCGAAGTTGTCGACGGCCCCCTCGATGGCCATGGTGAGGCCCTCATGGCTGAGCAGGCTCTTGACCGTGATGGTCTCGCCCTTGCCGGGGTGTACGGCGGAGACGTCGACGGCCGCCAGTACGGCGCTGAGGACGGCGACGACCCCCGCGAGCATCCAGAACAGCCAGAACGGGTGGGGGAGTTTGTTGCCGACCTTCTCGATCGCCGCGAAACCCCGGAAGGCGATGCGCAGGGCTCTCGACTCCGGCTCGGCCGGCCTGGGCTCGGCGGAGGTGACGCTCATAGGACCTCTTCGTGCAGGTAGTGGAGTTTCCTGCGTACGATGGCATCTAAGTGAGAGATTCTCCAGGCTTTCTAGGTAACAGTGGGATTAACTGGCGAGCTAAGGTAAGGCTCCATGACCCGCCCTCTGCTGGACGAGCTGGACCGACGTCTCATCGGCGCGCTGCACCTGGACCCCCGGGCCACCTGGGACGACATCGGCGGGATCCTGGCCGCCGACGCCAGCACGCTCAAACGGCGCTACGACCGGCTGTACGAGGCCCGGATGATCCGCGTCATCGGGCAGGCCGACTGGGGCGTCCACTCCACGTCGATGCCGGTCCATGTCTTCCTGGACATCAGCGGCGAGACCCCGCTCGCCGTCCTCCACCGCCTCCGCGACCTCCCCCACCTGCAGCTTCTGGCGCAGATCTCCGGCGACTACCCCCTCTACGCGGTCGTCCACGCCCCCTCCGAGGCCGCCACCAGCCAGGCGATCGACCGGATGTTCTCCGTCCCCGGGGTCCGCCGCGTCAACGCCCTGCCCGCCCTCAGCACCCTGCGCCGGGGCATCACCTGGGACCCCCGGTTCCTCACCGACGCCGAACGCGACGCCCTGCTGGAACTCGTCGGCTCGCGGCCCGAGGGCACCGCGACCGCGACGGCGATGCCCCCCGCCAAACCGCTCAGCGACGCCGAGCGGGCCGTGGTCGCCCTGCTCCTCCAGGACGGCCGTGCCTCCGCAGCGAGCATCGCCCGCGCCGTGGGAATGGCCACCTCCACCGCGCACCGCGTGGTCCGCCGGGTCCTCGACGAGGGATGGGTGAAGCCGCGGCTGGAGATCGTGTCGGAGTGGCTCGGCTTCGAGACGCCCTTTATGCTCCGGCTGCGCGTGGCCCCGGGGGAGACCCCCGATGTGATGCGCCGCATCGACCAGCTACCGCAGACCCGGCTCGTCGCCCATGTCGCCAGCGACCTCTCCGTCCTCGCCACCGGCCTGGTCACCGACCGCTCCGCCGTGGCGCACTTCGTCGACCACGAACTGGCCGCCATCCCCGGCATCCTCGGCGTCGGCGTCGGCGTGATGCTCGCCGAACCGCGCCGCTACTGGCTGGACCGGGACCTCACCTCCGGCCTCGGCGCTTTCCACGCCCCGGCGCTGCTCTGACCTGCCGGGCCCCGGACCGGCGCCGGGGCCCGCTCCGGTCCGCTACTCGAACCGGGCGGTGTCGCCCGCTCCCCTGCGTACGATCTCCGGCTCACCGCCGGAGAAGTCGATGACCGTGGTCGGCTCCGTACCGCAGTCACCCGAATCGACCACGGCGTCGACGACATGGTCGAGGCGTTCCTTGATCTCCCAGCCCTGGGTCAGCGGCTCCTTCTCGTCGGGCAGCAGCAGCGTGCTGGAGAGCAGGGGCTCACCGAGTTCGGCGAGGAGGGCCTGGGCGACGGTGTGATCGGGGATGCGGACCCCGACCGTCTTCTTCTTCGGGTGCAGCAGCTGACGCGGCACCTCCTTCGTCGCGGGCAGGATGAAGGTGTAGCTGCCCGGCGTGGCCGCCTTGATCGCGCGGAAGACGTCGTTGTCGATATGGACGAACTGGCCGAGCTGCGCGAAGTTCTGGCAGACCAGGGTGAAGTGGTGCCGCTCGTCGAGATCACGGATCGACCGGATGCGGCCGATCCCGTCGCGACTGCCCAGCTGACAGCCGAGCGCGTAGCAGGAGTCCGTGGGATACGCGATGAGCGCACCGGAACGGATGCTCTCGGCCAGACCGACGATGGTCCGTCGCTGGGGGTTCTCGGGGTGCACGTCGAAGTACTTTGCCATCGGGGCAGTCTAGGTTGCCGCTCCTCGTCCCGACGGCCCCGTACAGCCCCGTAGGGCCCCGTACGGGACCCTGCATCAGCAAAGCGGGTGAAACGGGCGAAGCGGCGCAAGGCTGCGGTCTCCCGGAAGGCCGCCGTAATCGCGGGGCCGGTCCCGCACCCCGCCGCGGAGTGTGCGCTCACGGGTGACCTCCCGTGCGCCCGGTGGCGAACCAGCCGCCCCTGACCGGCCTAGATTCCGGCCAGAGCGAAGGCGCCGTGCAGGGCCGCCGGCACAACTGCTCCCGTACCCCGGTCCTCCGCACCCCGCTCTTCCGTGCCCGATTCGTCCGACAACCGTCCACACCCCCTCCGGAGGAGCGACAGCCATGCGCACCGACATGCTGATCGGCGGCGAGTGGACCGCAGGCAGCGGTTCCACCTTCCCCACCTTCAACCCGGCCACCGGCGAGGTCATCGCCGAACTGCCCGACGCCACCGAGGCGGACGTCGACGCAGCCGTACGGGCCGCGGCCGTCGCCTTCCGCTCGCCCGAGTGGGGCGGACTGCTCCCGGCGGCCCGGGCGAGGCTGCTCCTGCGCGTGGCCGACCTGCTGGAGGAGCACGCGGACGAACTGGCCCGGCTGGAGACCCTGGACCAGGGGCAGCCGCTCGCTGTGAGCGCCGGGTTCTCGGTGCCCAACGCGATCGAACACTTCCGCTACTACGCGGGCTGGGTCACCAAGATCACCGGAGTGTCCTCGCCGCTGTCCGTCCCCGACGCCGACCACCGGACGGTACGCGAACCCCTGGGCGTCTGCGGGTTGATCACCCCGTGGAACTTCCCGCTGATGATCCTGGTGTGGAAGCTCGCGCCCGCCCTCGCCACCGGGAACACCGTGGTCATCAAGCCCGCCGAGCAGACCCCGCTGTCCACCCTGCGGCTCGCCGAGCTGATGGCGGAGGCAGGGGTCCCGGCCGGTGTCGTCAATGTCGTCACCGGCGGCCCGGAGACCGGCCGTGCGCTGGTGCGCCATCCGTCGGTGAAGAAGATCTCCTTCACCGGTTCCACCGCCGTGGGCCGGGAGATCGGCGCGGAGTGCGGCCGGACCCTGAAGAAGGTGTCGCTGGAGCTGGGCGGCAAGGCACCCAGCATCATCACCGCGGACGCCGATATCGACGCCGCGGTCCAGGGCAACCTGCTGGGCGGGCTCCTCAACTCGGGCCAGGTCTGCGCCGCGTACACCCGCTTCTACGTGGACGGCAAGCGGCACGACGAGTTCGCGGAGAAACTGGCGGGGGCGGCCGGTTCGCTCCGGCTCGGTGACGGGCTCCACCCCGACACCCACCTCGGTCCGCTGGTCTCCGCCGAACAGGTCGAGCAGACCGCCCGCTATGTGGCCGTCGGCCGCGAGGAGGGCGCCGAGCTGCTGACCGGCGGCGGCCGGCCCGGCGGTGAACTGTCCGCGGGGTTCTTCCACGAGCCGACCGTCTTCGCCGGGGTCGGACAGGACATGCGGATCGCCCGCGAGGAGATCTTCGGCCCGGTGCTGGCGGTGATGCCCTACGAGGACCCCGAGGAGCTCGTAGGCCTCGCCAACGACTCCGAGTACGGACTCGCGGCGTCGATCTGGTCCCGGGACATCGCCACCGCCAACCGGCTCGCCCGCCGGGTGAAGGCCGGCACGGTCTGGATCAACATGATGCAGGGCCTGGACGCGGCGGCGGCCTGGGGCGGCACCAAGTCCTCCGGTATCGGCCGTGAGATGGGCTGGGAGGCGATCACGGCATACACCGAGGTCAAGAGCATCTGGACCAGCCACATCTGACGGAGCACGACCCGGCCGGGACACCCGTCCGGTCCCGGCGGCGGGCCGTGGGGAGGCCCCGGCGCCGCCGGGACCGGTTCCTCCCCACCGCCTTCGGACCAGAACCCCCGCCCCACCGGTGCCGGAGCACCATATGGGGCGTACCAGCGAGGAGCCCCCGCATGGCCATCGACTTCACCCTCACCCCCGAACAGCTCGTCCTGCGCGCCCGGGCCCGCGATTTCGCCCGGCGGTCCCTGAGCGGGGTCGGCCCCGCCACCCGGCTGCTGACCGATCCCGAGGAGCGCTGGCAGGCGACCCGGCCGGTCTACGAGCAGGCCGTCGCGGAGGGCTGGCTGCGGCGCATCCTGCCCGAACCGCTCGGCGGCGAGGGCCGGGGCATGGTCGACCTCGCACTGGTGGCGGAGGAGTTCGTCGCCGTCGACGCGAATGTGTCCCTCACCCTGTTCGCCGTCACCCTCGGTCTGACCCCGCTGATGGCCGCGGGGAGCCCGGAACAGCTCAAGGAGCACTTCGGCCGGTTCCTGGAACCGGCGGGCGCACCGCTCGCGGCCTTCGCCTTCAGCGAGCCCGGCGGCATCGCCAACTACGACGCGCCCGCACCCGCCGAAGGCGTCCGTACCACCGCCGTCCTCGACGAGCGCACCGGCGAGTGGGTGATCAACGGCTCCAAGCGCTGGGTGTCGAGCGCCGGTGGCTGGGACGGCCAGGGGCCGGATCTGCTCGCCGTGGTGTGCCGTACGAGCACGACGGCCGCGCCCGGCGAAGCGCTCTCCGTCATTCTGGTGCCCGGCCCGGTCGCCGGGCTCACCCTCGACAACAGCCTCGACCTGCTCGGCCACCGGGCCCACCAGACGCCCACGATCACCCTGCGCGATGTCCGTGTGCCGCGCGGCAATGTCCTCGGGGTACCGGGTGCCGGGCGGGCGGTCGTAGCGGGCAGCTTCGTGCCCACGGCGGCGCTGGTCGGTGTGTTCGCCCTGGCCAAGATGCGCGCGGCGTTCGACTTCGCGCTGGGCTTCGCCAAGCGCGAGCGGCGGGCGGGAGCGGTGCCGATCATCGACCACCAGGCCGTGGGGTACGCCCTCGCGGACGCGAAGTCCGCGATGGAAGCGGTGCGCTGTCTGTCCTGGCGGGCCTGTCACGCACTGGACACCGGGAGCCCCGCGGCGGCCGAGCTCGCCCTCCATGCGAAGGTCTTCGGTTCGGAGACGGCGGTACGGGTCGTCACCGACCTGATGCGCGTCGTCGGCATGGAGAGCTACAGCCATGAGAGCCCGCTCGCCGAGATCCTTCAGGACGCGCTCGCCTACCCGCTCTTCGACGGCGGCAACATCGGTGTCCGGCGGCGGCAACTGCACGCCATGCTCGCGGATCCGGAGTACGACGCCTACGCCACCCATGAGGACCCGGCCCGGTAGGCGCGCGGGAACGCCGTCAGGGCGGTGCGGGGTCCCGGTGGAGACCGGGACCCCGCACCGCCCTGACGGCCTCGGCGCGGATCTCGACCGCACTTTGGCCGTACTCGGCCCGCAGGGCGCGGCTGAGATGGGCCGCGTCGAGATACCCCCAGCCGGCGGCGATCACGGAGACGCTGCGGTCCACGAGCGCGGGGTCCGCCAGATCGCGGCGGATCCGCTCCAGCCGGCGGCTCCTGACCCAGGAGGCGAGTGATACGCCACGCCGCTGCAGGACCTTGTGCAGATAGCGCACCGAGATGTGGTGCGCACGGGCCACCGACTCCGGGGAGAGACGCGGGTCGGAGAGCCGGCCGAGGCAGTGGGTGAGGATGCGCTCGGCGAGATCGTCCGACGGGCGCAGGGCGACGGGCTGTTCGGCCAGAGCCGACAGCACCAGGGAGACGAGGGCGTCGGCCAGATGCGGGCCCCCGCTGCCGGAACAGGCGGGCAGTTCGTCCGCCGTCTCCCTGAGCAGCGCCGCCGCCAGTCGCCGCCCGCCGCCGTCGGTCGGCACCGCCGACGCGGTACGGCCGGCGAGCGGATCCGTGTGCGGCCCCAGCAGGATCCGGGGGATGCCCAGCACGATGAGGTCGAAGGGATCCCAGAAGCGGAGTTCGTACGGGCGGGCCGTCTCGTAGACCACCAGATCCCCGGGGGCCACCAGACACTGCCGCCCGTCCTGCTCGACCCCCGCGCGTCCGGAGCCGTGGAGCGCCACCTTCAGCAGCTGCCGGTCTCCCGAGCCGATGAGCGACGGAGGGCGCTGCACGGTGCACGGGCCGCCGGTGATCCGGGTGATCAGCACCTCGCCCGGCCGTGCGCTGCGCAGAGTGCCGCAGGAACCGCCGCTGCCGCCGCCCGGCGTCTCGTCGCCGCGGATGCGCAACGGGGCGAACGCTTCGGAGACGAGCCGCTCGAAGTGGTCGTCCCGTTCCCGGGTCCCCGTGACCGGTGGCATGTCTGCCTCCTTCGCCTTTCACCTCATTCTGCAGGGTCCGGACGCGGGCGGTCCGGGCCGTCGGATATCCGGTGCGACCCGCCTCCGCGGCGGGCGGGGGAGTGGGGCCCGACCCGTCCGGGCCCGGTGCGGTGCCGGGCCCGGACGGACGGGTCACGTACCGCGGAGGTCCTTGACCCTGCGGATCTTGCCGACCGACCGTTCCAGACTCTCGGGGTCCACGACCCGGACCTCAACCGTGACCCCCACTCCGTCCTTGACTCCGCGCCCGATCGCCAGCGCGGCCGCCTCCCGCTGCTGTTCCCCGCTCTCCGGCCGGGCCTCGACCAGGACGGTCATATGGTCCATCCGGCCGCGCCGGGTCAGCTCGATCCGGAAGTGGGGCGACACCCCCGGCACCCGCAGCACGATCTCCTCGACCTGGCTGGGGAAGACGTTCACCCCGCGCAGGATGATCATGTCGTCGCAACGGCCGGTGATCTTCCGGATCCGGCGGAAGGCGGGCCTTGCGGTGCCGGGCAGCAGCCGGGTCAGATCGCGGGTGCGGTAGCGGACGACCGGCAGCGCCTCCTTCGTCAGCGAGGTGAAGACGAGCTCGCCCTCCTCGCCGTCCGGCAGGACGTCACCGCTGAGCGGGTCGACCACCTCGGGGTAGAAGTGGTCCTCCCATACGTGCAGTCCGTCCTTGGTCTCCACGCATTCCTGGGCGACCCCCGGCCCGATCACCTCGGAGAGGCCGTAGATGTCGACGGCGTGGATGCCCGCGCGCTCCTCGATCTCGCGGCGCATCTCCTCGGTCCAGGGCTCCGCACCGAAGATGCCCACCTCCAGGGAGCTGCTGCGGGGGTCCACGCCCTGCTTCTCGAACTCGTCGAGCAGGGTGAGCATGTAGGACGGGGTGATCATGATGATCTCGGGGCGGAAGTCCTGGATGATCCGGACCTGGCGTGCGGTCATTCCGCCGGAGGCGGGGATCACGGTGCAGCCGGCCCGCTCGGCGCCGTAGTGCGCGCCGAGGCCGCCGGTGAAGAGGCCGTAGCCGTAGGAGATGTGCACCTTGTGGCCGGGACGGCCGCCCGCGGCGCGGATGGACCGGGCGATGACGTCCGCCCACATGGAGAGGTCGTTCTCGGTGTACCCCACCACGGTCGGGAGGCCGGTGGTGCCGCTGGAAGCGTGGACCCGCCGTACGTCCGCCATCGGAACGGCGAACATCCCGAACGGATAGGTGTCCCGCAGATCGGCCTTGGTGGTGAAGGGGAACCGGGACAGATCGCGGAGCGAGCGGCAGTCGTCGGGGCGCACACCGGCTTCGTCGAACCGGGTGCGGTACAGCTCCACGTTCTCGTAGGCGTGCCGCAGGGTGGACCGGAGCCGGTCGAGCTGGAGCTCCTCCAGCTCCGCGCGGCTGAGGCGTTCACCGTCGTCCAGCAGACCCGCCGGAAGGGGTTCGCCGGTGCGCGGCCCGGCGGGCCCGCCGCCCGGTGCCGTTCCCGCGCCGGCGGTGTGTTCGCTGCTCATCATGGATCCTCGACTCTCCGGGCCCGGTGCGCTGCGCACCGCTGGTCTCGTCCCTTGTCCACGGGGAAGCGGTCGTCCTCGACTGCGGACAGGCGCGTCTCCTGGCCGCGCCCCGGCAGCCCACGGGACGCTGCACCCAGGGGAATCCTGACCCCGGACAGCGTCCCTCCGCGTGTCGTCGCACCAGTGTTCTGTGTCACTTCCCCTACCGCCTTGTCTCCCGACCGAACATTCGGTTAGCGTGCGGCACGCCCAGTAATCCAGCCGCACCGTTACCTGTCAAGAGGCGGAACACATGCCCATGAATCCCCCTGACCGACCGGACTTCTTCGCGCGTCACCGGGCGCTGCTGGAGCAGGCGGTCGCCGCGACCGCGGCCCGCGGGCACTGGTCGCCCTATCCCGAGGCGCCGAGCAGATCCGTGTACGGCGAGGACGCGGCGGAGCAGGGGGAAGCCGCCTTCGCCGCCCGGCGCGACCACCGGTTCGAGCTGCCGGGCCATCCGGGCCGCGGCGTCGTGGCGGCGGGCGAGATCTCCCCGTACGGCTTCCCGCTCGGCATCACCTATCCGCGGATCACCCCCGACGAGGCGCTGGCCGCGGCGAAGGCGGCGACCGGATCCTGGCGGGAGGCGGGCCCCGACGTCCGGGCCGGTGTCGCCGCCGAGATCCTGGCCCGGCTGAACGCCGCGAGTTTCGAGATCGCCCACGCCGTGCAGCACACCACCGGGCAGGCGTTCGTGATGGCCTTCCAGGCGGGCGGCCCGCATGCGCAGGACCGTGGCCTGGAGGCGGTGGCCTACGCCTGGGCGGAGCAGAAGCGCCAGCCCGCCACGGCACGCTGGAGCAAACCGCAGCGCAAGGGCGGGCCGCTGGAAATGGAGAAGAAGTACACGCCGGTCGGCCGCGGGGTCGCTCTCGTCGTCGCCTGCCGCACCTTCCCGACCTGGAACGGCTACCCGGGACTGTTCGCCGGCCTGGTGGCCGGAAATCCGGTGATCGTCAAACCGCATGCGGGGGCCGTGCTGCCGCTGGCGCTCACGGTACGGACGGCCCGCGAGGTGCTGGCCGAGGCCGGATTCGACCCGAACCTGGTACTGCTCGCCGCCGAAGGGCCCGAAGACCGCACGGCCGCCGACTACGCCCTCCGTCCTGAGGTACGGATCATCGACTTCACCGGCTCGACCGCCTTCGGCGACTGGCTGGAGACCCATGCCCGCCAGGCCGTCGTGTACACCGAGAAGGCGGGACTCAACACGGTCGTCCTGGACTCCACCGACGACTACCGGGGCCTGCTCGGAAATCTCGCCTTCTCGCTCTCCCTCTACAGCGGGCAGATGTGCACCACTCCGCAGAACATCCTGATCCCCCGGGAGGGGATCGCCACCGACCTGGGCACGAGGTCCGCCGACGAGTTCGCCGCCGATCTCGGCACGGCGCTGGACCGGCTGCTCGCTGACCCCGCCCGCGCCGTCGGCACCCTGGGTGCCCTCGCGGACGAAGGAGTGCGCCAACGGCTCGACGAGGCCGCCGGACTGGGCGTGACGGTGCACGCGTCCGCACCGGTGGTCCACCCCGACCATCCGGCCGCCGTCGTGCGTACCCCGCTGGTGGTACGGCTGGAGGCGGAGACCGACCGGGAGACGTACAGCCGTGAGTGGTTCGGCCCCGTCTCCTTCGTCATCGGCACCCGGTCCACCGGGCACAGCCTGCAGATCCTGCGCGAGACGGTGGGCGAACACGGCGCGCTGACCGCCGCGGTCCACTCCACGTCCGACGAGGTACTGGCCGCCGCCGAACGGGCGGCCCTGGACGCCGGAGTGCACCTCTCGGAGAACCTCACCGGACAGGTCTACGTCAACCAGTCCGCCGCCTTCAGCGATTTCCACGGCAGCCCCGCCAATCCGGCGGCCAGCGCCACCCTGTCCGACCCCGCTTTCGTCACCGGCCGCTTCACCGTGCTGCAGTCGCGGCGGCCCCTTCCCGCCGAGGAGTCCGCCGATGTCTGACGAGGTCTTCCTGATCGACGGTGCCCGAACCCCCCAGGGCCGCTACGGCGGCGCGCTGGCGTCCGTACGTCCCGATGATCTGGCGGCGCTGGTGGTCGGCGAGGCGGTACGGCGCGCCGGTATCGCACCGGAGGCGGTCGACGAGGTGATCCTCGGCGCGGCCAACCAGGCCGGCGAGGACAACCGGGACGTGGCCCGGATGGCGGTGCTGCTGGCCGGGCTCCCGCACACGGTCCCCGGGTACACCGTCAACCGGCTCTGCGCCTCCGGTCTGACGGCCGTTGCGTCGGCCGCCCAGGCGATCCGCTCGGGCGAGGCGTCGGTCGTGGTGGCGGGCGGCGTGGAGTCGATGACCCGCGCCCCCTGGGTGATGGCCAAACCCGGCACGCCGTGGGCCAAACCGGGCGAGGTCCATGACACCTCGCTGGGCTGGCGGTTCACCAATCCGCGGTTCACCGCCGCCGATGACGCCGTTCCGGCGGACGCGGGCCCGGACACGGTGAAGGTCACCCTGTCGATGGGTGAGACCGCCGAGGAGGTCGCGGCGCTGGACGGCATCACCCGCGCCGAATCCGACGCCTTCGCCCTCCGCAGCCACCGGCGGGCGGTCGCCGCCCGGGAAGCCGGGCGCTTCGACCGGGAGATCGTGCCGGTGCCGGTACGGGACGGCGAGGTGGTCCGCGACGAGGGCCCGCGTCCCGACACCACACCGGAACGGCTCGCCGGGCTGCGGACCATCTTCCGGGCGAACGGGATCGTCACGGCGGGGAACGCCTCCCCCCTCTCCGACGGCGCCTCCGCCCTGGTCGTCGCGAGCGGCGCGGCCGTACGCCGGTTCGGACTCGTCCCCCGGGCCCGGATCGTCACCTCCGCATCCGCCGGGGTCCCGCCGCAGCTGATGGGGCTGGGACCGGTGCCCGCCACCGAGAAGGCCCTCGCCCGTGCCGGGCTGGCGCCCGGGGATCTCGACGCGGTCGAACTGAACGAGGCGTTCGCCGCGCAGGCCCTGGCCGTGATCCGGCGACTGGAGCTCGACGAGGAGAAGGTCAACGCCGACGGCGGCGCCATCGCGCTCGGCCATCCGCTCGGCTCGTCCGGCGCCCGCATTCTGCTCACCCTCGTCGGACGGCTGGAACGCGAGGGCGGACGGCGCGGGCTCGCCACCCTCTGCGTGGGAGTAGGCCAGGGTGTCGCGATGCTGGTGGAGCGGGTGTGAGCGGCACGGTGGAGGCCCCGGGGACACGGACACCGGCGTACGAAACCCTTCTCGTGGAGGAGCGCACGGACCGGGTGGTGGTCGTCCTGAACCGGCCCCGGGCCCGTAACGCCATCAGCGCCCGGATGATCCGTGAACTGCACCAGGTCTGCGAACTGCTGGAGCGGACCCCGAAACTGCTGCTGCTCACCGGCTACGGCGGGGTCTTCGCGGGCGGCGCCGATATCGCGGAACTGCTGGACCGCGGCCGGGACGAAGCCCTCCAGGGCATCAACAGCCGTCTCTTCGAACGGGTGCGCCGACTGCCGATGCCGACCGTCGCGGCCGTGGACGGCTGGGCGCTCGGCGGCGGCGCGGAGCTGGCGTACGCCTGTGATGTACGGATCGCGGGTCCGGACGCCGTGTTCGGCAATCCCGAACCCGGGCTCGGCATCCTCGCCGCGGCCGGGGCCTGCCGCCTGCTGCCCCGGCTGGTCGGCGAATCCGTGGCCAAGCAGATGCTGCTCGCCGGACGGCGTCTGGACGCGCCCGCCGCCCTGGCGTGCGGACTGGTGACGGAGATCGTGCCCGCCGCCGAACTGACCGAGCGGGCGCACGGAGTGCTGGACCGGATGGCCCGCTCCTCGGCCACGGCCCTGCGGCTGACCAAGCTGGTGGTGGATTCCCCCGGCGGCCATCCGGCCGTCGACGATCTGGCGCAGGCGGTGCTGTTCGAGGGAGCGGACAAGAGGGAGCGGATGACCCGCTTCCTGGAGAAGTCGGCGGAACGGGAGGACCGGGTATGAGTACGCAGGACCAGGGGCCGGAGACGGTGCTCACAGACGGGGCCGGAGCCGGGCCGGCCGTGCCCGCGCTCGTCGGCGTGATCGGGGGCGGTCGGATGGGCGCCGGTATCGCGCAGTCGTTCGCCGCCGCCGGGTCGGCGGTCGCCGTCGCCGAGGGGAGTGCGCAGGCCGCCGCTGCCGCCCGGGACCGCATCGCGGCGGGGCTGCAGCGGGCCGCCGAACGCGGCCGCCTCACCGAGCCGGTCGACCGGATCCTCGGCCGTATCACCATGCTGGAGTCGGTCGCCGCACTGCCGTCGGCGGCGGATCTGGTCGTGGAGGCGGTCCCCGAGGACGCGGCGCTGAAGGCGCGGCTGCTGGCAGCGGCGGAGGGCGCCGTCGGCGTGGACACCGTCCTGGCCACCAACACCAGCTCACTGTCCGTCACCGAGCTGGCGGCGGCCCTCGTCCGCCCCGGCCGGTTCATCGGTATGCACTTCTTCAATCCGGTCCCGGCCTCCGAACTGGTCGAGATCGTGGTGGCGCCGGAGACCCTGCCCGGGACCGTGCGCGCGGCGACGGAGTGGACGCACGCACTCGGCAAGCAGGACGTCGTCGTCCGGGACTCGCCGGGATTCGCCAGCAGCCGCCTCGGGCTGGCGCTGGGTCTGGAGGCGATCCGCATGGTCGAGGAGGGCGTCGCCGAACCGGAGGCCATCGACGCGGCCATGCAGCTCGGGTACAAGCATCCGATGGGCCCGCTGCGGCTGACCGATCTCGTCGGGCTCGACGTCCGCCTGGCCATCGCCGAGCATCTCCACACGACCCTGGGCGAACGCTTCGCCCCGCCGCGGCTGCTGCGCGACAAGGTCGCCCGCGGCGAGCTGGGCCGCAAGAGCGGACAGGGGTTCTACCCATGGCCGTGAACACCGGAACACCTCGCCGCCGACCCGGGGACACCGCCCCGGAGTCCGAAACCGGCAGCGGCCGGGCCGAACGACCGGCAGGAACGGGACAGATGACCACGGCACACCCGGCGCACGCGCCGCTCCAGGAGCACTTCGACGCGACGATCGCCCGCGACCAGCGCATCGAGCCGCGCGACTGGATGCCGGACGGCTACCGCAGGACCCTCGTCCGGCAGATCGCCCAGCACGCCCATTCGGAGATCATCGGCATGCAGCCCGAGGGCGATTGGATCACCCGCGCGCCGTCGCTCCGCCGCAAGGCGATCCTCTTCGCGAAGGTCCAGGACGAGGCCGGACACGGGCTGTACCTCTACTCGGCGGCCGCGACGCTCGGCGCCGACCGCGAGGACCTCACCCTGCGGCTCGTCGAGGGCCGTCAGAAGTACTCCTCCATCTTCAACTACCCCACCCCCACCTTCGCCGACGTCGGGGTGATCGGCTGGTTCGTGGACGGCGCGGCCATCTGCAACCAGGTCCCCCTGTGCCGCAGTTCCTACGGGCCGTACGCCCGCGCGATGGTGCGGATCTGCAAGGAGGAGTCGTTCCACCAGCGCCAGGGCTACGAACTGCTGATGACGATGATGCGCGGCACCGAGGCCCAGCGGGCGACGGTGCAGAGCGCCGTGGACCGCTGGTGGTGGCCTTCGCTGATGATGTTCGGCCCGCCCGACGGGGACTCGCCCAACTCGGCCGCCTCGATGGCCTGGAAGATCAAACGCCACAGCAACGACGAGCTGCGGCAGCGGTTCGTCGATATGACCGTCCCGCAGGCGGAGAAGCTCGGTGTGACCCTGCCCGACCCCGAGCTGCGCTGGAACGAGGAGCGGGGGCACCACGACTTCGGCACCCCCGACTGGTCCGAACTCCAGCGGGTCATCGCCGGCGACGGCCCCTGCAACACCGAACGGATCGCACGGCGCAGAGCCGCCCACGAGGAGGGCGCCTGGGTACGGGAGGCGGCCACCGCGCACGCGGCCGGGCGGGCGGCCCGCGCCGGGAAGGGAGCGGCGGCATGAGCACCACCACCCCGGGCGGCTGGCCGCTCTACGAGGTGTTCGTACGCGGCAAGCGCGGACTGAACCACGTCCATGTGGGTTCGCTGCACGCCGCGGACGACGAGATGGCCCTCACCCACGCCCGCGACGTCTACACCCGGCGCAACGAGGGCGTCTCCCTCTGGGTGGTGCGGTCGGAGCACATCGCCGCCTCCACCCGCGACGAGAAGGACCCGTTCTTCGCCCCCAGCGCCGACAAGGTCTACCGCCACCCCACCTTCTACGACATCCCCGACGACGTCCCCCATATCTGACGAGGACCAGGGCATGAGCAACGACCCCATACACCTCGCCCTCGCCGAGGGGCACGAGGACGACACCCGCTGGGCCTACGGCACCGGCTTCGAGGATCCCCTGCACGGAGTGGACACCGCCGTGCCGGACGGGGTCGACACCGGACGGCTGGCCGCGCTCTGCACCGCCCTCGGCGACGACGCCCTGATCAGTGCCCAGCGGCTGGCCGAATGGACCACCCGCGCACCCGAGCTGGAGGAGGAGGTGGCCCTGGCCAATATCGGCCTCGACCTGATCGGCCAGGCCCGGCTGCTCTACGCGCGCGCCGGCCGGGCCGACGGAAGCGGACGCGGCGAGGACGCCTACGCCTACTTCCGGGACGCGGAGGACTTCCGGAACGTCCGGCTCGCCGAACTCCCCTGCGGGGACTTCGCCTTCTCCGTCGTACGGCTGCTGGTGCTCTCCGCCTGGCGGCTCGCACAGCTGCAGGCGCTCGCCTCGCACCCCGATCCGGTGCTGGCGGCGATCGCGGCCAAGGGCGTGCAGGAGCTGACGTACCACCGCCAGTACGCGGCCGAGTGGACGGTACGGCTGGGCGACGGCACCGAGGAGTCGCGCCGCCGGACGGCCGCCGCGCTGACGGAGACCCTCCCGTATCTGGACGAGCTCTTCGCGGCGTACGACGCACGGGACGAGGTCCTCGCCGTGCTGCGGCAGGTCACCGAAGAGGCCGACCTGCCACTCCCGGCCGTCCGGCCGCTGCCGGGCTCCGGCCGGGACGGCCTCCGCACGGCGTATCTCGCCCCGCTGCTGGCCGAGTTGCAGAGCGTGGCCCGCGCCGATCCGGACGCGACATGGTGAGCGCCCGCCCGGGCGCAGGGCACGCCCGGCGGATCGCCGGGCAGGTGCCCGACCCGGAGCTGCCCATGCTCACCCTCGCCGACCTCGGCGTGCTGCGCGAGGTGGAGGTGGCCCCGGACGGCACGGTGATCGCGAGCCTGACCCCGACCTACTCGGGCTGTCCGGCCATCGCCGAGATGCGCGCCGACGTGGCGTCCCGGCTCCGCGAAGCGGGCTACGAACGCGTCGAGATCCGCACCCTCCTCTCCCCGCCCTGGACCAGCGACTGGATCACCCCGGCGGGCCGCCGCAAGCTCGCCGGGCACGGCATCGCCCCGCCCGGTGCCGCGCCCCGCCGGCCCGCCGGCCCGGTGTCCCTGGTGCTGATGCCCACCCGGCCCGCCGTGCGCTGCCCCCGGTGCGCATCGGCGGACACCGAGGAGACCTCCCGCTTCGGCTCGACCGCCTGCAAGGCGCTGTGGCGGTGCCGTGCCTGCCGGGAGCCGTTCGAGTACGTCAAGGAGATCTGATGGAAGACCTGCCGAACCCGGCCGCGACCGTCGCGGAGCCCCGCCCGCGTACCCGACCGCGACCGGTCTTCCACCCGCTGCGCGTCGCGACCGTGCAGCCGCTGTGCGAGGACGCGGCGGCGGTCGGCTTCGACGTCCCGGACGAGCTGGCCGGGGAGTTCGCCTTCCGCCCCGGCCAGGCCCTCACGGTGCGGCGGGAGATCGACGGCCGGGACGAGCGCCGTTCGTACTCCATCTGCTCACCCGCCGGCTCCGCGCCGCGCATCGGCGTGCGGATCGTGCCCGGCGGGCTGTTCTCCTCCTGGCTTGTGCGGGAGGTCCGCCCGGGTGACACCGTCGAGGTGATGGCGCCCACCGGCACCTTCGCACCCGATCTCACCGCCCCCGGCCACCATGTGCTGATCGCGGCGGGTTCCGGCATCACGCCCATGCTCTCCATCGCCGAGTCGGTGCTGGCCGCGGACTCCCGCTCGGCCGTCACCCTCTTCTACGGCAACCGGCGCAGCACCACGGTGATGTTCACCGAGGAGCTGGCCGATCTGAAGGATCTGTACCCGAGCCGCTTCCATCTCGCCCATGTGCTCTCCCGTGAACCCCGCGAGGCCGAGGTGCTCTCGGGACGCCTCGACGCCGATCGGCTGTCGGCGCTCACCGCGTCCCTGGTGGACCCGGGCACCGCCGACCACTGGTGGCTGTGCGGACCGCACGGCATGGTCCGTGACGCGCAGCGGGTCCTGACCGGCCTCGGTGTCCCCGGCGCACGCGTCCACCGGGAGCTCTTCCACGCGGACGACGAGCCCGTCCGCGAGACGCGGCACGAGGAGACGGCCGCCGACGGCCCCGTCAGCCGGGTCACCGTCAGGCTCGACGGCCGCTCCACCACCGCGGAGCTTCCCCGGGGGCGGAGCCTTCTCGACGGTGCCCAGCGGACCCGCCCCGATCTGCCCTTCGCCTGCAAGGGCGGTGTCTGCGGTACGTGCCGTGCGCTGGTCACCGACGGTACGGCCGATATGCGCCGCAACTACGCCCTCGAATCCACCGAGGTGGACGCCGGCTATGTGCTCACCTGCCAGACGTATCCGGTGTCGGACGCCCTGACCGTGGACTTCGACAGCTGACCGGCGCCGGGTCGCCCCGCACGAGGTGCTTCGTCCCTCACCCGTGCGGGGCTGCGGGCCCCGGCGGGCCCGGTCGGCTTCAGCCGGTGGGCGGTGCCGGGACCACTGCCTTCGGCCCCGGGTAGGAGCCGAGTTGCTCCAGCAGCTCCCGGAGCCGTTCGGTCTCCTGCTCCGGCAGGGGCAGCAGCGGCGTCCTCGGGTGTCCGGCGCTCCGGCCGAGGAGCTCCAGCCCGGCCTTGACGGTGCGCGGGAGTCCGTGGCCGACGATGAACCTCAGAAAGGGCAGCAGTTCCGCGAGGAGGGCGTCGGCCCGTCCGTCCTCGCCGTGCAGGGCCGCGTCGTACAGGTCGAGACACGCCCGGGGTACGAGGCAGGGCGCCGCGGTGCACCAGCCTGCCGCGCCGGAGCGGAAGGCCTCCAGCGCGAGAGGGTTGCTGCCGTTGTAGACGGAGAGCGCTCCCTCGGAGAGGTCGAGGACGGCGCGGAAGCGAGTGGCGTCGCCGGAACTCTCCTTGACCATGGTGAGGTTCGGGATGCTGCGGGCGAGGGCGGTCACCGTCTCGGGTGTGAGGTCGACTCCGCTGGTGCCCGGGTTGTTGTAGAGCATGACCGGGAGGTCGGCCGCGTCGGCGACCGTGGCGAAGTGCCGTTCCAGTTCGGCATCGGTCAGTTTCCAGTACACCTGCGGGAGCACCATGATCGCGGTGGCTCCGTGGCGGGCGGCCGCCCTGGCCCGGCGGACCGTGCCCTCGGTGCTCCAGTGCGATACGCCGACCAGGGTGGGCACCCGTCCGGCGACGGTCTGCAGGGTCGTCTCGCAGACGGCGTCCCACTCCGGGTCCCGGAGGTAGGCGCTCTCCCCGGTACTGCCGAGCGGGGCGACGGCATGGCTTCCGGCGTCCACCAGTTCATCGGTCAGCCGCCGCAGCGCCGGCAGGTCGAGCTCCCCGGTGGCCGGGTCGAAGGGGGTGACGGGGTAGGCGATGATGCCCTTCAGGGGCGGTGTCGTCATCGGATCTCCGCAGCGTTCGTGAGGCAGTCGGGGTGATGGCGCAGGGCCTTGCGCGCGTAGTAGGCGAAGTTCGCCCGGCTGCGGCGGTCGGTGGACGTCCAGTCGTGGGCCTCGCGGGCGAGTTCATGAGGCAGCGGCTTGACCGTTCCCGCCGCCATGGCCAGCAGCTGCAGACGCGCGGCGCGTTCGATGAGTACGGCCAGATTGCACGCCTCCTCGACGGTGGCGCCGGTCACGAGCTGCCCGTGGTGGGCGAGCAGGATGGCGCGCTTGTCGCCGAGGGCCGCGGAAATGATCTCGCCCTCCTCGTTGCCGACCGGTATGCCGGGCCACTCCTTGAGGAAGGCGCAGTCGTCGTACAGCGGTGTGGTGTCCATCTGGGAGATCACCAGCGGCACTTCGAGCATCGAGAGCGCGGCCGTGTGCAGGGGGTGGGTATGGACGATGCAGTTGACGTCCTCGCGCGCCCGGTAGATCCAGGAGTGGAACCGGTTCGCGGGGTTGGCCATGCCCTCGCCTTCGAGGACGTTGAGGTCCTCGTCCACCAGCAGCAGGTTGTCCTCGGTGATCTCGTCGAAGCCGAGGCCCAGACGCTGGGTGTAGTAGGTGCCGGGCTCCTTCCCGCGGGCGCTGATCTGTCCGGCGAGCCCGGAGTCGTGTCCGCCGTCGTAGGCGATACGGCAGGTCAGGGCCAGCTTCTGCCGGGTGGTCAGATCTGAGGATCCGAGGTGGTCGTCCATCTGCCGCTTGGCGCGGTCGATGAGAACGCCCTTCTTCTCGTGCAGTGTCTCTGCCATGCTCCGCTCCGATCAGAGGTGTCGGCGCATTCCGGCGCGCCGGTCGGATGCCGCCGGTGGCGACATCCGAGGAAACAATGTTGACTATAGGACACCTTGTGTCATGCGGGAAGGGTGGCCGGACGGCGGCACTCGCCGCCGGGCACATACTGGGTGTCCGGTCGGCCGGATTCCGGCGCTCCGGACGTCTGAAGGGAAGGAACCAGTGATCAATCGGGTGCGGCAGCTGCGCAAGGAGCGGCTGATGACCCTGGATGTGCTCGCCGAGCGCGCCGGTGTCACCAAGAGCTATCTCTCCAAAGTCGAACGCGGGCACAGCGTCCCGTCGATCGCTGTCGGCGCCTCACTCGCCAGGGCCCTGGACGTCCCGCTGGACACCCTCTTCACCGATGCCGAAGAAGTCTCCGACGTCACCGTCACCCGGGCCGGTGACCGGCAGCCGCTCACCTCCGGCGAGGAGCCCGGCTCACGCTACGAGGGCATCGCGCTCCGGGCCGGCACCAAGCGGATGACACCCTTCATGCTGTACCCGCCGCACGACGCCGACCCGCTGCCCTTCCGGGACCATCCCGGCGAGGAGTTCCTCTTCGTCCACGAAGGCGAAATCGAGCTGTACTTTCCCGCGAAGTCCGTCACGCTCGGGCCGGGAGACTCCGCCTACTTCAAGGCGACCGCACCGCACAAGGTCGGCTCCCTGGGCACGGAACGGGCCGCCGTGCTCCTGCTGGTGTGCGACGACCGTGACGCGCCCGGGACGCCCCACCCGCACCTGCCCTGACGGGCGGGGGCCGGACGGCGTCCGCCGAGACTGCTAGCGGCGGCCCAGGGCGGTGGCGAGGGCATCGTCCACCAGCGCTGCCAGCTCTGCGTCGTCCTCTTCCGCTCCGGCCCAGGCGATATGCCCGTCCGGCCGGATCAGAGCGGCGCGCACGTCCTCCCAGCCGTCCGGGACCTGGTCGAGCGCCCCGCCCCGCACGGTGATCCGGTCCCCACCGCGGTCGTCGAGTACGCCCCGCGCCGTGAGGTCGAGCAGCAGATACCCGTCCGCCCGCAACAGCGCGAACAGGTCGGTGTCCGCGGCGGCGAAGGCGAGGGCGGGCGCGCGGGCACCGGTCAGGGGGTGCGCGTCCGGATCGGCGGCGGGATAGGCGACGTCGAGCGCGGTGAGGCGCCCGGCCAGTACATCGCTGAACTCCTTCGACCGCGGGATCATCCGGCTGAGCAGGGAGCGCAGTGCGAGCCCTTCGGGTGTGAAGCCGTGGAACAGATAGGTCTGGGCGCGGCTGTGCTCCATCAGCTGCTCACCGATCGGATGCCGGTCGGTGTGATAGGTGTCCAGCAGGCCGTCCGAGGCCCACCCGTTGATGGTGGCGGCCAGCTTCCATCCGAGGTTGAACGCGTCCTGGACACCGACGTTCATGCCGACCCCGCCGGTGGGGTAGTGCTGGTGGGCGGCGTCGCCCGCGAGGACGACACGGCCGAGCCGGTAGTGGGTGGCCAGCCGGGTGGCGTTGCCGAATCGGGAGAGCCAGGACGGGTCGCGCATCCCGAAGTCGTCGCCCGCGATGCGGATCGTCTTCTGCCGCAGCTCCTCCATCGTGAAGTCGCCGGGCCACTCGGTGGTCGCGCTCGACGGGTCGGTGCCCGCGATGCGCCACCGGTCGCCGGGCAGCGGCACGACCATCAGACCGCCGTGCTCGGTGAAGCGGTTGAACCCGGGCGGCGGCGGGTTGTCGAACGCGACATCGCCCAGCCAGCCGAGGTACCTCGACGGAGTGCCGGGGAAGCCGATCCCGGCGGCCTCGCGCACGGTGCTCCTGGTGCCGTCACAGCCCGCGAGGTACTCCGCACGGATCTCGTACGGCCCCTCCGGTCCCTCCGCCCGGACCGTCACCGCATCCGCCTGCTCGGTGAATCCCGTCACCCGGTGCCCGCGCCGGATCGTCGCCCCGAGCGCGCGAGCATGCTCCTCGAACAGCTCCTCGGTGCGGGCCTGGGGGATGAAGAGGGTGTACGGGTACGGCGTATCCAGGACGGAGAAGTCGAGCCGGTCGGCGAGGTTCGCGAAATGGCCGGTGGAGATCCTCAGCGACTCGTCGAGGAACCGCTCGTGCAGTCCGCGGCAGGCCAGCACCTCCACGCTGCGCGGATGCACGGTGAGCGCCTTGGACCGCTGGTCGACCTCGGTGCGCTGTTCCAACACGGTGACGGAGACGTCGTTGAGCCGCAGTTCCGCGGCGAGCCAGAGCCCGACGGGACCGCCTCCGGCGATGACGACCTGCTGCGTTTCCATACGACCACCCCTGGGGTCGGCGGCGCCGTGGTCCTGGCGCCGCGACGGCTCTAGGTCAGTGACCCAGACTCGATATCGAAGTAAACTAGGTCAGTGACCAAGACGCTAGGCGGGGGAGTGGAACCGGCCACGGAGCGGTCCGGGGCAGGCGGCCCGGAGAGTCAGGCGGACCTGTCCGCCTGCTCTCTCACCCCGCCCGCGCCCTCGGCCGGGGGCCCGGTGGGCTGCGCACCGCGGCGCAGCGGCAGCCGTACGGTGAACACCGTCGCGCCGGGACTGCTCGTCAGTTCGATGGTGCCGCCGTGGGCACGGATCAGGGAGTCCGCGACCGACAGGCCCAAGCCGCTGCCACCGCGGTCGCGGGTACGGGCCTGGTTCACCCGGTAGAAACGGCCGAAGACCCGTGCGCGGTCGGCGGGCGGGATCCCGGGGCCGGTGTCGGCCACCGTGATCAGGGCCTCGCTGCCCGTCGCCGCCACGGAGACCGACACCTCGGTGCCCGGCGGGGTGTGCACGGCCGCGTTGGCCAGCAGATTGTCCAGCACTTGGCGCAGGCGTTGCGTGTCCACCGCCGGACACACTGCGGCAGGTCCGGTCGTCATCCGCAGCGGATGGTCGGGATGGCTCGCGCGGAATGCGTCCGCGGCCTGGTGCACCAGCTCCACGAGATCCGTCTCCACCAGCCGCAGCGGGGTCTCCGCCTCCGACGCGTCCAGTCGGGCGAGGAGCAGCAGATCGTCCAGGAGGAAGCCCATCCGGGCCGCCTCCGCGCGCAGCCGGGACAGATGATTGTCGCGTTCCTCCGGGGCGTTCGCCGCCGCGTACTGGAACAGGTCCGCGTAGCCGCGTACCGACGTCAGCGGGGTGCGCAGTTCGTGCGAGGCGTCCGCGACGAACTGCCGCAGGCGCTGCTCGGCCTCCGCGCGTACCGCCAGCGAGTCGTCGATGTGCTCCAGCATGGTGTTGAACGCGGTCCGCAGTTCCTCCATCTCCGGCCCGCCGCCCCGGGGGTCGGCGCGCAGCGGCAGCCGGGCCGCCGACTCGGTCAGATCGTGCGAGGTGATGCTGTGCGCGGTGTGCGCCATATCGCTCAGCGGCTTCAGCCCGCGCCGCAGCGTCCGCCGGCCGAACACCACCAGAGCCAGCAGCGCCAGGGCGAAGGCGATCACCTGCACCGTGATCAGCCGGGTGACGGTGTTGTCGATGTCGGTGGTCGGCGCGGCCGTCACCAGGACCACCCCGGGCTTCACCTCGCAGGCCCGCAGCCGGTAGGTGCCCTCCCGGCCCAGCGGCCGGGTGTCGAAGAGATCGTCGGCCCGCGAGTCGACGAGCCGCTCGGCGAGCGCGGCGAACGCGGTGCTGTCCTCGGGCAGCGCGGCCGGCTGCCGCAGCCGCGGCTCCCCGTCGGAGACCTCGTACACCGCCTGGTACCAGCCCAGATACGTCTCCCGCCGGACCGCGCCGTGTTCGACGGCGTCCTTCGCCTGCACCACCTGGGCCGACTTCATCCGATCGCCGAGCTGCCGCTCCAGATAGTCGTGCATATACGTGGTCAGTACGGTGCCGACCACCGCGAACACCGTCAGCGACAGCACCCCGAGGCCGAGCGCGAGCCGGGTGCCCAGACGCAGCCTGCCGTAGGTGTGCCGCAGCCCCCTGAGCGCCCGCTTCACTCGGCGGCCCCTCTGATGACGTACCCGAAGCCGCGGACCGTACGGATCAGCGGCTCACCGGTCTCGTCCAGCTTGCGGCGGAGCCTGCTCACCACCAGTTCCACGACGTTCGACCGCCCCCCGAAGCCGTACTCCCACACATGGTCCAGGATCTGAGCCTTGGTCAGCACGGTCGGGGAGCGGCGCATCAGATAACGCAGCACCTCGTACTCGGTGGGGGTGAGGGTGAGGAGCCGGTCCGCCCGGCGCACTTCACGGGTGTCCTCGTCCATGGAGAGATCGCCCACCCGCAGCACCGAGCGCTGGAAACCGGGCCCCGCGCTGCGCCGCAGCACGGTCCGCAGCCGGGCCATCAGCTCCTCCACCGCGAACGGCTTCACCAGATAGTCGTCCCCGCCCCGGGTCAGCCCCGCCACCCGGTCCGCGACGCCGTCCCGGGCGGTGAGGAAGACCACCGGCACCATCGTCCCGGAACGCCGTAGCCGGTCCAGCACCCCGAAGCCGTCCACGTCCGGCAGCATCACGTCCAGCACCACGATGTCCGGATGGAACTCGGCCGCGATCCGCAGCGCGTCATCGCCGGTGTTCGCCGTCATCGCGTCCCAGCCCTCGTAGCGGGCGACCGTCGCGACGAGGTCGGCGATCGGCGGGTCGTCGTCCACCACCAGCACTCGAACTCTGTCCACCCGTCCATACTGCGGCACGCCGCCGCTCGCACCAGACCCCGTCGACGAACCGGCGCCGATCGGTAGGCACTTGAAAGCCGGACGACAGGGATTCGACAGCTTCCGCCCGCCAAGCTCGGGTGCACCGATTCCCGACCGAGGAGCTGCCGTCCGTGACGACTGTCGAAGCACGTCCCGGCCCCACCCGGGGCATACGGCCGAAAGTGGTCGCCCGCACCGGTCTGCAAGCCGGATTCGCCGTGAACGCGGCCATCGTGGCGTACCTCTTCGTCCAGGCCGGATTCGCCTCGAACGCCCTGATCGTGCTGGGCCGGTTGACCGGCCTGTACGCCGCGCTGCTGATGGCCTTCCAACTGTTCCTGATGGCCCGGCTGCCGTGGCTCGACCGGCGGATCGGCATGGACCGGCTCGCCGGCTGGCACCGCTGGAACGGCTTCCTCCTGCTGTGGCTGCTCCTCGGCCACGCCGTCTTCATCGTGTTCGGATACGCCCGGCCCACAGGCAGGGATCCGGTCGATCAGACGGTCGAACTCGCCGAGACCGTCGAGGGTGTTCTGCGGGCCGTCGTCGCGCTGCTGCTGATCCTCGTGGTCGGCGCGGTGTCCGCCCGCTTCGCCCGGCGCCGGCTGGCCTACGAGACCTGGCACTTCATCCACCTCTACACCTACCTCGCCGTGGCGCTGGCCTTCACCCACCAGGTCGCGGCCGGTACCACCTTCACCTCCTCCGACCTCGCCACGGCCTACTGGTACGCGCTGTGGGGCAGCGCGCTCGGCGCGGTGGCCGTCGGCCGCATCCTGCTGCCGCTGTGGCGCAACTGGCGGCACAAGCTGGTGGTCACCGCCGTCGTCCCCGAATCGGACAACGTCGTCTCCATCCATCTCACCGGCCGTGACCTGGACCGGCTGCCGGCCCGCGCCGGGCAGTTCTTCCTGTGGCGGTTCCTCACCCGCGACCGCTGGTGGCAGGCCAACCCGTACTCCCTGTCGGCCGCGCCCGACGGCCGTACCCTCCGGCTCACCGCCAAGGCCGCCGGTGCAGGCAGCGCCGCCCTGCGCCAGGTCAAGCCGGGCACCCGGGTCTTCGCCGAGGGCCCCTATGGGGCCTTCACCACCCTGCACCGCACCCGCCCGGACACCGTGCTGATCGCAGGCGGTGTCGGAGTCACCCCGATCCGCGCGCTGCTGGAGGAGTTGCCCGGCCATACCGTCGTCCTCTACCGCGTCGGCAGCGACAAGGACGCCGTCCTCCACCGGGAACTGCACGAACTGGCCCTCGCCCGCAGCGCCGAACTGCACCTGATCACCGGCCCGATCGCGCCGGACCCACTCGCCCCGCACGCCCTGGCCGGGCTGGTACCGGACATCGCCGACCGGGACGTATACGTCTGCGGACCGCCCGGCATGACCACCGCGGTCCTCCGCAGCCTGCGTGAACTGGGCGTACCCAAACCGCAGATCCACTTCGAACGGTTCAGCCTGGCCGGCTGACCGCGGCGGACCGGCCCCGGCCGACCCACCCGGCCGACACCCCTCGCCGGTACGGAATCGGCCGGCGAAGCGACAAGGAAGTGACTGTGAAGCGAGTACTGCCCGTCCTTGCCCTGACCGTGATCGGTGTGATTCCGGTGTGGCGCTACGCGCCCTCCCACGGCAACGGCTCCACCACCCTGACGGCCCCGCCGTCCGCGCCCTCCCCGCCCGCCGGGACCTCCGGCCCCGGCGCCGTCGTCCTCGCCGGGCCCGTGATCGACACCGAGAAGGGTCCCGTGCAGGTCGAGGTCGCCTTCGAAGGCGACACGATCAGCGCCGTACGGATGCTCCGGCAGCCGGACCATCCCCAGACCCACGCAGCCGTGCCCACGCTCATCGAGGACACCCTGCGGCTCCAGGGGGCCGATATCGACACGATCTCCGGAGCGACCATCACCAGCGACGCCTACAAGGACTCCCTCCAAGCCGCAATCGACGCGAAAGGCAACTGATATGCACCGGACGGAACACGTGATGGGCTTCCCCGTCTCACTGCGGATCGACGACAAGGACGTGCCCGAAGGGCTCGCCGACGCGGTGTTCGGGTGGCTGCAAGAGGCCGACAGGCGATTCAGCCCGTTCAAACCGGACAGCGAGGTGAGCCGGCTCGACCGGGGCGACATCGGGCCGGACGACATCAGCGCGGACCTGGCGGAGGTGCTGCTCCTGTCGGAGCGGTACCGGACCGAGACCGGGGGCGCCTTCGACATACGGCTGCCGGGGCGAGGGCTCGACCCCAGCGCGGTGGTGAAGGGATGGTCCGTCCAGCGGGCCGCGCTGCTGCTGAAGGAGGCGGGGGTACGGAGGTTCTGCCTGAACGCCGGGGGTGACGTGGTGGTCGGTGGAGGACCTTGGCGGGTGGGGGTGCGCCATCCCGAGATCTCGGATCAGGTGTGTGTGGTCCTGGAGCTCAGCGACGGAGCGGTGGCCACTTCCGCACGGTACGAGCGGGGGAACCACATCGTCGACGGGCGCACGGGACTGCCCGCGACGGATTTACTGAGCCTGACGGTCGTCGCCCCCACGCTGACCGAGGCGGACGCGACGGCGACCGCCGCGTTCGCACTCGGTGCCGAAGGGATCGCCTGGGCCTCCGGGCGGGACGGGTGCGAGGTCTTCGCCGTCGACGCGGAGCGCCGGGTGCGGCGAAGCAGCGGACTGCCCGTCGCAGCCCGGGACGAGGGAGCCGGAGGCGCCGAACCGGCGGACCCCTCGCTCCCGGCGCCCGCTCCCACCACCGTCCCGCCCACTCTCCACGAGAGGTCCACCGGCCGCCGGGACATGACGGACCGCAAACGGCGTATGAGCCGTCGTTCCCTCCTTGCCGCGGGTGGCGCGGGCGTCACCGCCATCGGGCTGAGCGGTGTCCACCTCGCCACCACCGACTCGGAGGCGGCGGCCACGGTGACCTCCTCCGCCTCCGGCTCCCCCTCCGCGCCGGACCTGATGCCGCTGGTGAAGGAGACCACCGAAGGCCCGTACTACCTCGACTACGACAAGCACCGCGTCGACATCACCGAGGGCAGGCCCGGCACACCGCTGGAGCTGCGCATCCAGGTGCTGAACGCGAAGAACGGCAAGCCGGTGCCCGAGGCGGCGGTCGACATCTGGCAGTGCGACGCACTCGGCATCTACTCCGGGTACGAGGAGACCTCGGAGGCCATGAACGAGGGCGAACTGGTCTTCGACGGCCCGATCCCGAAGCTGCCGCCGGACAGCAAAACCACCTACCTGCGCGGCTTCCAGATGACCGGCAGGGACGGCTGGGTACGCTTCCGTACCGTCTTCCCCGGCTGGTACACCGGGCGGACCGTGCACATCCACGCCAAGGTGCACACCAGGGGCGTCCTGCTGGACCGGGCGTACGCCCAGGGCGTCACCGTGCACACCGGACAGGTCTTCTTCCCCGAGGACCTCACCGCGGCGGTCAGCAGGGTACGGCCGTACACGCGGAACGACCTGCCCCGCACCACCAACGCCACGGACCCCTTCTACTCCGGTGACACGGCCGCCGACGGTCTGCTCACGGTGGAGTGGGACCGTACCGACGCGACCAGGCCGATCCGCGCGTCCATCAGGACCGCCGTCGACCTGGACGCGATCAACCCGGGACGGAGGGGCAACCCGCCGCCCGGCCCGGTCCGCCCGGGCCCCTGACAACCGGGGTCCTCCGCCTCGAAGGTGCACTGAACGGCGTGCAACCATAGGTCGATGACCAACAAGCGAGCGGCCGGGCCGTCGGCCCGTACCCGGCTGACCCCGGCCGCCGTGGTGGACACGGCCCTCGGCCTCCTGGCCGAAGAAGGGCTGGAGGCCGTGACCACGCGCGCCGTCGCGGACCGGCTCGGCGTCCGGATGAACACCGTCCTGTGGCATATCAAGACCAAGAGACGGCTGATCGAACTGATGGCGGATGCCATCGCCGGGACGATCGCCTACGACGGCCTGCCCGCGGGGGCCGGGGAGCGGGCCGCCGAACTGATGCGCCGCTACCGGCGGTCGCTGCTCGCCCACCGCGACGGGGCCGCCCTGGTCACCGGAACCTACGCGGCCGAGCCGCACACCCTGCGCTTCGCGGACACCGTCCTCGCCGTCCTCGGAGAGCACGAGGACACGGCGGAGGGGCCGCCCCGTACCCTCTACGCCCTGGTCTACTTCACCCTCGGTCTCACCCAGGAGGAACAGGCCATGGGCGACAGGGACGTGGCCCGCTTCAGCGCTGCTGTGGAGAGCGGCCCCTACCCCGCCCTGCGGGCGTCCAGGGCCGCTCTTGCCGACGACAGCTTCTCCGCCCGTTTCGAGGACGGCATCCGCCGCATCCTGGGCCCCGACCGCACCCCCTGAGCGGCGGCCCGCCGGGCCGCCCGATCGTCCCCTCGGCCTTCGTCGCCGGGCGGGACGTCGAAGGCCGGAGCAGGCCCGTGGACTTCACCGCGCTCTTCTCCGAAAGCCGCTTGGGATCCGTGCGCGCGGTGATAACTCTTGAGTCATGGATCGTCACTGGGGACGGAAGGTCGGCCGGCTGTGGCTCCTGCTCTGCGGTGGATGCGTAGCCGCCCTGGCCGTGTGGTTGATGGGGCGCAAGCCCGGGGGTGACGCCCTGAACAACACGAGTCTGCTGATCGCGCTGCCGGGACTCTTCGCAGCGCTGTGGTCGGCCTATCTCGCCCTCAGAACCCTGCGGGTCCAGGCCCCGGACACGACTGCACTCGCCGCGCAGCTCGCCGGACACATCACCCTTGCCGAAACCAGGGAACGCGCCCGCCTCCTCGGAGACGTCGGCACTCCTATCGACGTCCGGTTCACGCTGCGGCCCGCGCCCGCGCACAACGCCGCCGGCGCCGACCCCCACGGAAGCCTGAGCGGGGTGATCGACTACTACCGCCGGCTGAGGCCCGGACGGCTGGTGATCACGGGGGCGGCCGGCTCGGGCAAAACGGTCCTGGCCATCGAACTGCTTCTCGCCCTTGTCGAGAACCGCGGGTCGCGGGACCCGGTACCGGTACGGATGTCACTCGCCTCCTGGACCCGGATGCCCACCGCCACCCCCACCGACAGCATCGGCGACGCCGTAAGGACATGGATGCGGCAGCATCTGATGGACTCCTTCCAGCTCTCCCGCGTCGCGGCCACCGCCTTGGTGGAAGACGGGCTGATCCTGCCCGTTCTGGACGGCCTCGACGAGATGGACGCAGAAGGCGGGAACGCTCCACGGGCCCGCCGGGCGATGCGGGAACTGGACGCCTACCGATACGGACGCCCCCGGGCCGGCATGATCCTCACGTCCCGCAGTGCCGCATACGACGCGTTGGGCACCCATGCACGCGACACCGCCCGAGTGGAGATCACCCCCGTCAGCGCAGCGCGGGCCCGCACCTTCATCAATTCCCACACCGAGGATCCGGCCCGGTGGCAGGAGGTACTCCGGGAACTCGACACCGCGCCCGCCGGGCCGCTCGCCCGAGGACTGTCGACACCATGGCGCCTGACGATGGCCGTCACCCTCTACGAACAGCGCGACCTCGCCACCGGAATCCACCCCCACACACCCGCCGACCTGCTCGGCCCGGCCCGCGCCGGCGCGGAAGCGGTCCGTGACCACCTCGTGGATCTGTTCCTCCACCACGCAGCCACCGGCCGCGTTCCCCCTCCGGGGCGTATGACTCCGTCTCAAGTACAGGCGCCACTGCAATGCCTCGCCCGGCATCTCGAAGACAACATGGGCGGCACCAGGGTGGTCCGAGGCCGGGCACTGTCCGGAATCGACCTCATCCCGCACGAACTGTGGCCACTCGTGGGCAACCGACGCGTCCGTGCGGCCCAGGTCCTGCTCTACCTCGCGATCGCCGTCTCGGTGATCGCCATCGGCATGCAGTTCCTGAGCAGCGATATTGATTCCTACCCGGGACTCCGGGACATCTCCGATCGCGAACTCTTCGTTCACCTGCTGACGATCGTCGCTCCGATCCTGCTCTTCGGCATCGTCCAGACATGGGTCCGGGTCTGGCCGGGAGCCCACCGCCTGGCCTCCCCCACCCTGCGCAGCCCCCGGCACTGGGGCCGTGCCGCGATCGGTGTCCTCGGCGGCTCCGCCGCCGGCTTCTCCATCGCGGTGGCCGTCGGCTCCATCATCCTGTTGGTCATCAACGCGTCGGACGGGGACTTCGAGCTGCACTGGGACTGGTACTGGGTCTGGGAGCGCAACGTCGTGCCGATGTTCCTCTCCGTGGGGGTGCTCTTCGGACTACCGGCCGGATTCATGTTCGGGCTCGTGGGCGGGGTGTTCCGCAGGGAGGTCTCGGAGGTCGGGGACCCGCGGCGTCTCATCCGCGACGACCTTCTGGTCGCCCTCGCCATCATCGTGCTGATGTGCCTGCCTCTTGCTCCCTTCCTCACGCTACTCGTCATCTCCGGCTATTTCGGATACCTGCTCTTCGTGCCACTCGCCGTGGCTCTGGCAACCATCACCGCAGCGGTGACGAGCGCCCCGGCCGGCATGCGCTACGTCGTCTTCCTGCTGCTCGCCCGCTTCGGGCGCCATCGGCTGCCCTGGCGTCTGGGGCGATTCCTCCACTGGGCGACCCAGGTCGGCATCATGCGCACCGCCGGAATCGCATACCAGTTCCGCCACCGGGAACTCCAGGACCGGCTCGCCCACCAGCCCACCCGCTGAGCCGCACCACGGCTCTGTCAGTGGCGGCTCCTACTGTGTGGCCAGTGGGAACGAGCGGCCGCAGAACGCCCGTTCCATCCTGGGGAGGGGTGTGTCATGGCGGGCTCGACGACGTATCTGGAGTTGTCGCAGGAGGGGGCGGGCGCCCACAAGTTCTACGAGGTGACGGTCGAGGGGACGGTGGTCTCCGTGCGCTACGGCCGGATCGGGGCCGCCGGGCAGACGCAGGTGTCTTCCTTCCCCACGGTGGAGAAGGCACGGGCGGCAGCGGCGAAGAAGGTCGGTGAGAAGGTGCGCAAGGGGTACGCGACTGCTGTGCAGGGGGCGCGGGCGGCGCGTTCGGTGACGCGGCGGCAGGTGGACTCGGCGCCGTCGACGGCCCGGTCCACGGCTCCGGTGCTGTGGCGTTTCCGTACCGGTTCCGCCGCGTTCGGTATCCATATCTCCGAGGACCGCTGCTGGGTGGGCAACCAGGCGGGTGATGTGTACACCCTCAGTCATGGGGGTGAGGTGCTCGCCCGGTACTCCCTTCCGGACGGGGTGAAGTGCCTGGTCGCCGATGACTTCTGGATCTATGCGGGCTGTGACGACGGCACGGTGTACGACCTGTCGTCGAAGGTGCCGTACGGCGCTTATACGATCGCCCCGGACGTGGACATCTTCTGGCTGGACATCCACGAGGGCGTGCTCGACGTCTCCGATGCCAAGGGCGGGCTGACGGTCATCGACCACGAGGACGAGCACCAGTGGTCCCGTCGGTCGGCCGGGGCGCACGGCTGGATGGTCCGGGCCGACGACCGGGCGGTGTACCACGGTCATCACCAGGGGGTCACGGCGTACGCACCGGACGGCACCGGCCAGTTGTGGCACACGGCGACATCCGGGCAGGTCCTCTTCGGCTGGCAGGAGGCGGACGCGGTGTACGCGGGCACCTCCCGCAACGTGGTCCAGCGCCTGTCGAAGGCGACGGGTGCCCTCATGGCCACCTACCGCTGTGACGCCTCGGTGTATTCGTGCGCCACCGCGCCCGGCGGCACCTACGTCTTCGCAGGCGACTCGGCGTCGTCGGTCTACTGCTTCGACGCCGACGGCAACCGGTTGTGGAAGCTGGGCACCGGAAGCGGGTCGGCGCTCTCCATGCAGTATGCGGACGAGCGGCTCTACATGGTGACCACGGACGGCTCGCTGATCTGCGTGGACGCCACGGACGGGGCGATCGCGGCGGCCCAGGAGGGAACCGTTCCGGTCGCCCGCGACATCAAGTCCGCGGCCGCGCTGCCCACCTACCTGCCCGCGGCGTCGGCGACGGCTCTGGCGACGGTCACCGCGGCGCCCTCGGACGGGGTGGTGGTGGAGTGCGTCCAGGAAGGGGCCCGGTTGCGAGTGCATGTCGTCTCGGGCGCTCCGAACGGCTACGACACCAGTTGGAACGTGCAGTTCCCCCGGGGTATGCGGGAGGTCGGTGCGCGGTACGTGGTGGATGCTCTGCATCCCTCGGCCGGTGGTTTCTACCGGGTGCGCGGGGAGATACGCCGACTGGTGTGATCGGCAGGCCCGGTCCCGGGCAGTTGCGGGCCGGCTCGCAGTGGGCTCCCTTGCCGGGGCCCGCAGAAAAGGGGGCCCCGGCAGACGAGCCGGCCGACCACGCCGTCGGACGCTCCTGCGCCCGTTGGCCCAAACGAAACTGCCTAGATCTCGCGGAGCTTGAAGTTCTGGTTGGAGTCGCCGCTGCAGCCGTACTGGATGATGCCCGCACCCGCAGCTTCGTCGGCGTTCTCGACGTCGAAGCACCTGAGGTCAATGGTGTGGATCGTGGACAGCCCGGTGCCGGCCGGGAAGGTGAGGAAGGTCTGGGTGAACCTGGGGAGCGCTCCGCACGGATACTGGATGATCTTTGTGTTGTTGCCCCGCCTCGCCGCCTCCAGGTCGAGACAGAGGTTCGCGGCGGTGCGGAGCTCGACTCCGCCTGCGACGGTGTTCACCCAGAATCGCTGGGTGCGGGACGTGCTGTCGCAGTCGGCCTGGACGACGGGGGAGCCACTGTCCTGGTTGCGCACGTCGAAGCATTTGGCGGCGAAGGTCTCGATGGTGACCTGGGTTCCCGGCGGATAGGCCGGAGGGGCGGCTTCCGGCGCGGCCAGGGCCGCTTGACCGGTGATGACTCCCAGAGCGGCGGCTAAGACGGCCAGAGCGGTGAGCGCCTTGTGACGTGTACGCATGGCAACACCTCGGTTCTTCATGTTCTTCGGGACAGCGTGTGGTGCCGGGCCTGTCCCACTGGCACGAGGAGGCTTGCCGGTTGAGGCCGGGGGAAACGGACGGGGCCGCTCAGTCAGCCTTTCGGGTAAGGGCGTCGTGGGTGCTGACGCGGCGCCGGACGGAGGCTGCGCGGTTCGGAACGAGCCGGGGCTGTTGTTCCGCCGAGGGCGGGCCGGGTGGCACGAGTCGACCACTACGATATTCGTAACCTATGGGTTACGCTTTCTCCGTGGACGAGGTGACCAGTGCGATAGCGGACCCGGTGCGCCGGGACATCCTCATGATGCTGCGCGGGACCGCACTCACCGCGGGTGAGATCGCGCGTCACTTTCCCATCAGCCGACCGGCGATCAGTCGACATCTGCGAGTACTGCGCGAGAGCGGCCTGGTGCACGACGAGCTCACCGGCACCCGGCGGCTCTACCGGCTCGACCCGGCAGCCCTGGCCGAGCTCGCAGAGTGGATCGCCGTCCTGCGCGCTCCCGTCGGCTGGGGCCACCGGCTGGACGCCCTGGAGACCGAGGTCCGCCGTACCCGCCGTGAGCGGGCTCAACCCGGCGCGGCCCGGCATCGAGACCGCACGGAGGACACCGCATGAACCCCACACCCACTGGTCGGCTCACTCCCACCGCCGACGGTCATGACCTGGTACTCACGCGTACCTTCCGGGCTCCGATCGACGATGTCTGGGCCGGTGTCACCGAGCCCGAGCGCACGGCGCGATGGTTCGGGCCCTGGGAAGGCGACGCCGCGGTCGGCCGTACCGTGAAGGTGCGCCTGGCCTTCGAGGAGAGCGCACCCTGGTGCGACGTACACATCGACGCGTGCGAGCCGCCGCGGCGGCTGGCCGTCTCCCTGTCCGACGAGGCGGGGGACTGGCACATCGAACTCCGTCTGACCGCCTCGGGCGGCACGACGGAGCTGCAGTTGATCCACCACCTCAAGGCCCCGACGGGCATCGGTGAGATCGGGCCCGGCTGGGAGTACTACCTCGACCTGCTCCGTGCCTCACTCGACGGGACAGCCAGGCCGGACTTCGACGACTACTACCCCGCCCAGAGCGACTACTTCGCATCCCTTGCCGTCCGGTGACCAGAGTCGGAGATTCGTCGACGGTAGCGGGCAGTGGGCGGCCGGTTCGAGGAAATCTGAAGGAGCCTGGGGGAGCCTGGGGGAGCCTGGGGGAGAGCTGCCTGGACATGCGACTCGTTGTAGGCTGGGAAACCGCCCTTGACCTGCACGAACGCAGGCAGGGAGCGGGAGCCTAGTCCGGGAGATCTCGATGCTGCGTACCATGTTCAAGTCCAACACCTGATATTTAGTCATCTGTGCAGGTCAGAGCCATGATGACCGGGCCCAGGTCAGCAAACACTCAGCATGAGACCGGACCCCGTTCCGCCGATGCTGACCCCCGGGCAAGACAGCGGGGCGCCGGCCGGCAGTTGCCCGATGGCCATCATCCCGACGCCCCGACGTTTGCGGATGGAGTCGTTCTGGTGCCGACCGCCGGTACTCCGGCGGTCGGCACCAGGCCACGAAGCGAAAGCGCAGCCCGACGCTTTACGGCGAGCGGCCCGTCGCCCGGGCTCGGAGGGCGCAGGCGCAAGAGCTGGTCGAGCGTTTGGTTGCCGAGGCGCGTTTCCGCTTTGTTGCCCCTGATGACGACGAGGTCGCGAGACAGTGGCGTGTCGTCAACTACGCGAAACGGCACGGCCCGAAACCGCCGGGCAAGCGCATCGAGAAGGTGAGCTTCGGCGCTCGTGGGTTGGAGATGTTCTTTGTCGAAGGCCCACACCTCAATTCGCGGAGCCAGCGGCCGAAGGCGGATATTGCGGCCGTGCCCGTCCCTGCGCGGCTCCTGACAGACCTTCTTCACTGGCGGACAGCGCACCGCGACGGGCGCCCCGTTCGCCGCGAGATACAAGGGGTGGCTGCACTCCTCAACCCCGCGCCCCGGACCCCGGATCCCGGACCTGCGGGAGTGGGCGGCAGTGAGCATGAGTGAGCAGAAGGTGGGCATGGCGGATGAGCAGCCGCCGCGCCGAGGATTTCCCCATGAGACCCGGGGCGCAGAGAACCCCGGGCCGGGGGAAAGGGAATCACCATGCGTGGCCATCGCCTCGTGCAGCGTCTGTCCGCGACGGGAGCGGCCGTCCTGGCCACCGTCGCCATCGGGGCCCTGTCCGCCCCGCCGGCGGCGGCTGCCCCGACCGACTGTCAGCCCGGCTGGTTCTGCCTGTGGGACGACTCCAGCTACCGGGGGCGTTTCCTGGGCACCCCCGCGCAGAACGTCTCCAACATCGGCAGCCACATGAACGACCTCACGACGTCCTACTGGAACCGCACCAACCAGTGGATCACGGTGTATTACGACTCCGGCTACCGGGGCTGCCTGTTCGCCATCCCGCCCGGCGGCTCCGACGCGGCCGTGGACCCGCATCTCAACGACCGTGTGACCTCCTTCGCCGTCGGCCAGTGGTGCTGAAAGGATCTGTGACCACCATGAAGTTCACGAAGAGCACGAAGCCCGGGAAGCCCGGGACGGGGAAGGCGCGGCTGCGCCCCCTGGCCGCCGCACTGCTCACACTGAGCGCGACCGCCGCGCTGACGGCCACGGGCGCCGGTACGGCCGCCGCCGATGTGAACCAGTGCCCGCCCGGGGAGTTCTGTCTCTGGGAGCACTCCTCCTTCACCGGGCGATTCGCCTACTCCAGCGAGCCCCAGGCCAATGTCGGCGACCACATGAACGACCGGCTGACGTCCTACTGGAACCGGACGAACAACTGGATCTCGCTCTACGACGACAGCAACTTCTCCGGCTGTCTGATCTCCATCTCCCCGGGCAGCAGGATCTCCGCGATACCGTCCTGGGCCAACGACCTGACCACCAGCTTCCGCCCGGGGAACTTCTGCCGGTGGACCGGCTGACGGCTGACAGCCGACGGCTGTGGCTGCGGCTGACGAGCGGGCCTCGCGGTCCTACGGCTGTGGGGCCCGGTCAGACGTCATCCCCGGGCGTACGCTCCCGTTCCCAGAGGTGGTCGGTGATCCGCTCCACCGCCTCCTTGAGATGGCGCCGGTAGGTGCTGAACGGGACCCCGAGCCGCCCGGCCGCCGCCTGCTGGGAGACGGGCCGCCCGCCGTAGGTGGCGGTGAACGCGCGATGGCGGCGCTCACCGCCCCGCTCGGCGGGCAGTATCCCGGCCGCGTCGAGCAGGACACGGCCGAGGTCCCCGCCCGCTGCCCTGACACACCGGGTCCGGAGCAGCGGGCTGCACTCCAGCTCCCTCGGCGACCACAGGGAGCGGAGCGCGTCCCGTACCGCCGAGGCGAACTCCTCGCGCGACATTGCGGCGGCGGCCGGCACGGGTGCCACGGCCGCCTCGCCGCAGGTCACGCCCTCCGCCGAGGCCAGCATCGCATCGGTGTTCGCCGCCAGGTACTCCTCCGGTCCGGTCCGGTAGTCGTGGCCGTACAGGCGGTACGCGTACGGGCCGACACGGACCGCCTCCTCGTCCTTGAGCATGTGGTAGTGGCTCATATGGCCGTCCCAGTAGCCGTCGTCTCGGTAGACGGCGAAGTGGTGGGTGAGACCGCCGGGGTCCCGCCACACCTCGCCCATCGCCCGCCAGTGCATCAGGGTCATCGGCGCGGACGGACGGTGGTAGCGGTCCGGATGGACCATGAACCGGGTCACGGCCATTCGCTGCCCGCCCCGCACCGGGCGGAGCCCGCGGGCGCGCCGCCAGGCGGCCGCGACCACCGGGTCGAAGGCCGATGTGGCCTCTTCCTCGTCGGGGCCGAGCCACAGGGTGGCGGTGAAGGAGACGATCCGCCCGGTCCGCGTGGCACGGTGCACCCGGAACGCCGAGGGGCGCAGTTCCAGCCAACGGCGGGCGATCCGCGCCGACTCGGCGCCCTCGGCCCGTTCGGCCAGCTCCACCACCGCCGTCTCGTCCCCGGGGGCGTAAGGGGCCTCCTGGACGATGCCCGGCGCCTGCCACTCGTGGACCTCCGGCATATGGCCGTCCGTCCGGTACAGATACATGAGCGCCGCGACTGACGGCATCAGCCGCTGCTCGGGGCCCCGGCGGAGCCGGTCCAGCAGATGGCCGTGCATCCGGCGGTGCAGGGCGGCGAAGCCCTCCGGGTCGCGCCAGCGCAGATCCGCCTCCAGCGTCTCGCGCACCACATCGTGCGGGAAGATCCCGGTGGCCGCCGTCTCCACGTAGGGCAGGCCCCGCAGCCAGGCGAACAGCCCGGGGCCGTCCCGCTCGCCGAGCATCGCCCGGAGCAGCTCCTCGGAGGTCACGTACGCGTGAGCACACACCTCCAGGGCGCGGCGGTGCAGGGGGGACGGCGGGTTGTCCGCGAGCCGGGTCAGCAGGGTCGAGATCACGTCCTGGCCGGGCGCCCAGCGATGGCCCGCCCCGCTCCCACTCCCGCCGCCCCGGCCCGTCACGCCCTCCGGACCCTCCAGGTCGTCCCGTACGTGCCCGTCTTCCTGTAGGCGGGTGTCGTCCCGGACGAGGCTGGCCGCGAGCGAGAGGGCGAGCGGGTGGCCGCCCGTGAACGTGAGCACGGACTCCCGCATCCCCGCCGGTACTCCGCGGTCGGCGAGGAACGTCCTGGCGTCGTCCTGCGAGAGCGCCCTCACCTGTACGACCGCGAGATGGTCGGACCAGCCGGCGTCCGTGGTCCAGCGCGAGTCGGGCCGGTTGCGCCCGGCGAGCACGGCGACCGCGTCCAGGGGAAGTTCGGGCAGGAAGCGCTCCCAGAGCCAGCCCTCCAGTCCCTGGCAGATCTCGAAGGTGTCGACGAGCAGCACCGCGCCGGGCCGGTCCAGCGCATCGGCGACCGCCCGTTGGAAGCCCTCGGGCGTGGGGTCGGTCGTCCGGGCGTCCACCTCGACGACCGGCCGGCCCGCCGACGCCGCCTCGCGCGCGAAACGGCGCAACAGTGTCGACTTGCCGATCCCGCCCGGACCGTGCAGGAAGAGCACCGGCTCGATCCCCGGGTCCCCGGCGAGCATCGCGTGGAACCGGGCGGTCTCCTGCTCCCGCCCCACGAAGGCCCGGTCCCGCGAGGCCATGAGCCTGCCGCGCAGGCTGCCGCCGGGCTCCCGCCCATCCGCCTGGGTCAATGCCCCTCCCCTTCCGTCGACTTCGGCCTCTGGCCGCCCGATCGCGACCGTCCGGGGCGTGTCCTTCGCCCCCGGACGCCGGGGACCGGGCGGCGCGGTACGAGGATACGGAAACGGCCCGGCCGACTGCCCGGTGCGCCGCCCGGTTCGGCGCCTCGAAACGAAGCCTGAACGCGACGCTGTGCGTCGGATCGCAGTGCACCGATGGCCTCGCCATGTTTTCGCGCGGCAGCCAGACGCAGATGGCCGGCAGCGGTGACTCGGGCGGCCCGGTGTACCTCATCAACCACAGCAACGGCCTGCTCCACATGCTGGGCATCTACGTCGGCGGCAGCCCGTACCAGTACTACCTGGAGAAGTACTCCAGTATCCGATCCCTCTTCTCCGGCAGCGTCCACCTCGGCTGGGACGTTCCTCGGGGGACACCTCGCGGCCCATGGGTGGATGGCCGCGAGGTGCGGGGCTGCCTGGTGGATGGTTGCCGTCGTGTCATCGCGGATGGGGCGGCGCTGACCACCGCTGCCACGCTCGGGCGGAGGGAGAGAGGGGCGGGCCGGACTGACGGTGAACACCCCGTCTGGGACGGTCATCCGACTGGGATGCACCCGTGTCAGGACGGCCGGTCCAGGAGCCCGCGCCGTGTCAGTGCCGCCTGCAGTTCCCTGCGCGAGGTGATGCCGAGTTTGCCGAAGACCTTCCGTAGGTGCCACTCGACGGTGCGGGCGCTGATGAACAGCGTGGTGCCGATCTCTTGGTTGGTCCGGCCGTCGCGGGCGAGCCGGGCGATGAGTGTCTCTCTGGGTGTGAGGTCGCTGAGCGTTTCGGTGGTGCGTTTGCGCACGGTCTCACCGGTGGCCAGGAGTTCGCGGCGGGCGCGTTCCGCGTAGCCGTCCATACCCACGGCGGTCAGTGTGTCGTAGGCGTGGCGCAGTGGGATCCGGGCGTCGGCCCGGCGGCCCTCGCGGCGCAGCCACTCGCCGTGGAGCAGGTGCGCGCGGCCGAGTTCGGGCCGGTACCGGGTGCGGGCGAGGTGGTCGATCGCCTTTCGGTAGAGGTGTTCGGCCTTCTCGCCCTCGCTCAGCAGTGCGCGGCAGCGGGACTCGATCCCGGCCCCGAGGTCGGTGCCGCCGGACAGCGCCGACGCGGCCAGCCGCGCCATCGGGCCGGCCGCGAGGTCCGGGTTCCCGCTGCGCACGGCGGCCTCGACCAGCTCGGGCAGCGCCCATCGCGCGGCGAACAGATCGCGCGAGCCGTCGTCGGCGTGGGTGGCCGCCGCCAGCGCGTCGTCGTAGCGGCCGAGGCCGTTGTACAGCACCGCCGCCGCCCAGTTCGCATAGGTCACAGAGGGCTCCCGGCCGGTGCGGGGCTCCCCGGAGAGCATGGCCTCGATCCGTTCGGCCGCGTCCTCCGCATCGCCCCGCAGCGCGGCGAGCAGCAGGGGGCCGAAGGTGTCGGCGGGTGCCCCGGTCGCCTCGCGGACCGCGTCGGACTCGGCGATCAGCGCGGTGGCGGCGGTGAACTCCCCGGACCAGGCCGTCACGGTGGTCAGTGCGACCAGGACGACCGGCAGCAGGTCGAACGCACCGATCGTACGCAGGGCGGCGGCCTCGCGTTCGAGCAGCGAGCTCCAGGCGTCGTGGTCCCACAGGGCGACGGCTGCCGCGTGCGTGAGCCACCCCCAGCGCGGGGCGTCGGCTGCGGTGAGGTCCGCCGCGGCCATGGCGTCGACCGCGCCGCGCAGTACGGGTGCCGCGGTCGCCGGGTCCGACGTGATCAGCAGGGAGAGCGCGTCGAGCAGTGAGTCGGCCTGGTCCGGCCGCCGAGACCGGGGCAGTTCCCGGGCGGCCTGGGAGACCTCCAGCAGGGATCCGCCGATGGCCCGGCCTCCGGCGAACATCGCCGCCAGCCAGGCGGTGAGGTAGGTCTCCCGGGCCAGGCCCACATCGAGCGGTTCCAGCCGCCTGGCGGCCTGGAGCAGCAGCCGGGCCGCATCGCCGGCGCGGCCCGAGGCGAACGCGACATGTCCGCGCAGCGTGCCGGCCCGGGCCCGCTGTTCCTCCCGCAGCGGCTCGGCCTCCGCGAGGGCCAGCAGCTCCAGGGCGGTGCTGTACGACCCCGCCTTGAGGTGGGCCTGCGCGGCTGCCAGGAGGCGATCGGGGCGGCGGGCCGGTTCGGCCGTGAGCTGGATGGCCTTCTCAAGCATGGCCGCGGCCGCGGCCGGTCCGCCGCGGGCCTGGGCGCGGCCGGCGGAGTACTCCAGTTCGGCGGCGACCGCCTCGTCCGGGCCCGGTGCGGCGTGGGCCCGGTGCCAGGCCCGCCGGTCGGGGTCCGCCTCCGGGTTGGTCGCACCGGCCAGCGCCCGGTGCACCGCCTGCCGCTCCACCACCGACGCGGACCGGTAGACGGCCGAGCGCAGGAGGGGGTGCCGGAACGACACCCGGGCCGAGAACCGCGCGAGCCCGGCCTCGGTCGCCGGAGTCGCCGCCTGCGGCGGGAGACCGAGCTGCCCGGCGGCCCGGCGGACGAGCGCGCTGTCGCCCGTCGGGTCGGCGGCGGCCAGGAGCAGGAGCCGCCGGGTTTGCTCCGGTACGCGGTCGAGCTGCCGCAGGAAGCTCTTCTCGACCCGGCTCGGCAGTGTCACCGCTCCCGGCAGCCCGAACCCGCCCGCCAGCAGCTCCCGGGGCAGCGCCTGCGGAAACTCTCGTATCGCCAGCGGGTTTCCGCCGGACTCCGCCACGATCTGTTCCCGGATCCGAGTGTCCAGCGGGCCGGTCAGCACCGAGTCCAGCAGGGTCCGGGCGCCCTGCGGGGAGAGGCCGGAGAGGTGCATCTCCGGCAGGCCCACCAGTTCCTCCGTCGTCAGGCGGGAGCCGAAGACCAGCCCGACCGGGTCCGCGGCCAGCCGCCGGGCCACGAACCCCAGCGCCTGCGCCGATGCCCGGTCCAGCCAGTGGTGGTCGTCGACCACACACACCAGGGGCTCGTCACCCGCGACCTCCGACAGCAGACCGAGCACGGCCAGCGCGACCAGGAACCGGTCCGGCGACGGGCCCTCACTCAGCCCGAACGCGACCCGCAGCGCCGCCCGCTGCGGTGCCGGCAGCGCCTCCAGCCGGTCCAGGAACGGGGCGCAGAGCTGGTGCAGCCCGGCGAAAACCAGCTCCATCTCCGACTGCACACCCGTCACGCGCAGGACCCGGCCGACCGGCACCCGTTCGGTGAGCCGGTCCAGCAGGGCGGTCTTACCCACGCCGGGCCCGCCCCGTACCACCAGGACCCGGCTCTCGCCGCGGCGGACGGCCTCGACGAGGCGGAGCAGCCGACCGAGTTCGATGTCGCGGTCGATCAGCTCCGTCTCATGGTCCGGGTGCCATGGGTCCGCGGTCATCGCCCGCCCCCGGGGCGGCGCTGCCGCGCAGCCGGTGGCGTCCGGGGGCCCGTGCGGCAGCGGTGTCGAGTCAGCATGTGCCGACGATTCTACGACGCGCGGCCCACCGCTCCGGGGAGCAGCGCGCAGGCAGTCAAACGACTGAGCTGCGGCCCGCGTTCGGATCGGCGGTCGGCTGACGGATGTGGCCGAAGGGCCCGTTCCCGAGACTCGTTTCACAACGGACCCGCCACGGCCCCCACGGCCGCGGCCCCACCGAAGGGAACACACTCGTGTCCGAGAACCAGAACGAACTCACCATCGAGAACTGCGCGGTCGTCCTCATCGACCACCAGCCGGCGGTCGCGCTGATGACCACACCGCGCTCGCAGACCGAGCTGATCAGCAATGTGACCGCGCTCGCGAAGGCCGCGAAGATCCTCGATGTGCCCACCGTCCTCACCACGGTCGGAGCGACCGGCGGCCCGCTGGTCGACCCGATCTTCAAGGAGCTCAGCGAGGTCTTCCCGGACGTCGAGCCGATCGACCGGGTGTCCACGAACTCCTGGTCGGACCCCAGGCTGCGCGCGGCGGTCGAGGCCACCGGGCGCCGGAAGCTGGTGATGGCTGGCCTGTCCACCGATGTCTGTCTCGCGCAGGCCGTCCTGGGCGCACTGAAGTCCGGGTACGAGGTGTACTTCGTGACCGACTGCTCGGCGGGGGTCAGCCCGGAGGCGCACGAGGACGCCAAGACACGGCTCTCGATGGCCGGCGCCAGGCCGGTCAACTGGGCCGCGGTGGTCTCCGAGTGGACCCCGGACTACACCTCCCCGGAGCGGGTCGCGGTCACCGACGTCCTGGCACGACACGGCGGAACGGCCGCCCATTACACCGACTTCTTCGTCGCGCAGGTCTCCGCCGGTGTCGTGAAGACGCCCGACTTCCTGAAGTGACCGCAGGCCGCCCTGCGCGGGGTGTCACCCGCCGACGTCGAGCGCGGTCAGCGCGTCGCGCAGGGCGGCCCGCGTGGTGATCCCGAGCTTCGGGTAGACCTGGTACAGATGGGCGCCGACGGTCCGGTGGGACAGGTAGAGGCGCTCGCCGATCTGCTTGTTGGTCAGGCCGGACGCCGCCAGTCGCGCGATCTCCAGCTCCTGCGGGGTGAGCAGCGACCGGGTGGCCTGCGGCCGGGTCGGCCGGCCGGCCGCGCGCAGCTCCTTGCGGGCCCGCTCCGCCCAGGGAAGTGCACCGAGCCGGTCGAAGGCGTCCGCGGCGGTGGCCAGTGGTTCGCGTGCCTCGCCCTTCGCGCCCGTACGCCGTAACCGTTCTCCGAACGCCAGCCGGATCCGTGCCGCTTCGAACACCCAGCGGTCCACCCCCGGCGCCGCGAGCGCCTGCCGGAAGTGGGCGATGGCCTCCTCGTCCGGGGTGCACAGGCCGGCCGCTCCCGACACGAGCATCGCGTAACGGTCGGACAGCCGGGCGATCCCCAGCTCCCGCAGGGTTCGTACGTGGGCAGCGGCCTCGGTGTCGCGGCCCGTGCGCACCGCTGCCTCGACCAGGTCGTACGCGCCCCACAGCGCGTGCGCCGTATAGGGGGCCAGGGTCCCGGCCGGAGTGAGCGCGGTGGCGTGGCGGTAGGCGGACTCGTAGTCGCCGCTGCCCACGTGGACCAGGGTGCGCGCCTGGTGGGCGAAGGCCACCGCCCCGCCGGCGCCGCGGCGCGTGGCCCAGCTCAGCATCCGGCCGGCGAGGGCGTCACCGGCCTCCGTCTCGCCGCGTGCGCCGTGCAGCAGCACCTGGTTGTACTGGAAGTACCACGAGAAGAAGGGGTACCCGGCCTCGCACAGCGCAGCCCCCTCGGTGACCAGTTGCTGTGCCTCCTCCCACTCGCCGGTCAGGAAGTCCTCCATGCACAGGTGCATGAGGGCGCCGAGATGGCGGCGGACCGGGCCGACGCCCTGGCGGCCGGAGTTCACCAGAGCCCAGAGCCGGTCCTTCAGCTCGCCGACCCGGTCGAGGTAGACGGTCGCCGTCGCGCCGCGTACGAGCACGGTCGGGTCCGGGGTACGGCGCAGGAGCTCGCGGACCCCGTCGAGGCAGGCCAGGGCCTCGACGCCGGTGCGCGCCGGGTCGGGGAACGTCCTCGCCGCGAGCGCCAGCACCGGCGGCGGGGCGGGGGTGAGCCGGCCCACGATGTCGGTGAACGGAGCCCACAGCTCGGCCCGGCCGCTCCACCAGCAGACCAGCTGGAGGGTGTGCAGCGCGTCGATCAGAGCGGGGTCGCCGGCATCGTAGCCGGGTCCTGCCGCCTCGATCGCACCGGCCAGCAGCCGGTACGCGGTGGTGAGATCGGCCTCGGTGTTCACCAGGATGTACACCGCCGCCGCGGCGGCGTGCAGGGCGCCGCTGCCGCCGGCATCCGCGCTCTGCGACCGGCGAAGCAGCTCCGAGGCGTGGGCGACGTCACCGGTCGCCTCGGCGCCGAGATACGCGGCCTCGGCCAGCCGCCGTCCGCGGTCGCCGGCGTCCGGGCTCAGGTCGGCAGCCCGGACGAGGCAGCGGACGGCGCCAGCCGCGTCCCCGCGTCGCACCGCCGCGTGCCCGGCGTCCTGCAGCAGCCGCGCCACCTCCTCGTCCGGCGCGATCGCGGCTTCGGCCAGATGCCAGGCCCGCCGCTCGGGCCGGTCCGCCACAACAGAGGCCAGCGCCTGATGGGCGGCGTGGCGTTCGGGCAGGGTGGCGGCCTCGACGGCCGCGGAGCGGATCAGCGGGTGCAGGAACGTCAGGCGTCGCGTCGCGGAGTCGATCCGAACGAGACGGGCGTGCTCGACGGCGGTCAGCGCGGACGCGTCCTTCCCGGCGGCGGCATGCAGGACTCCGAGATCGCCGGTGCCGTCCAGGGCGGCGAGCAGCAGCACGCGGCGCCCGGCCTCCGAGAGGGCGCCGACGCGTCCGGCGAACAAGTGTCGCAGCCGCTCGCCCAGCGGCAGCAGCTCCGGCAGCTCCTCCCTCGCGGCCCGCTGCGCTCCCGTCAGCTCCGCCGACAGCTCCAGCAGGGCCAGCGGGTTACCGCGGGACTCGGCGACCACGCGCGCCCTGACCCTGGCCGCCATGGCCGGGTCACGGGCGGAGAGCAGCAGGTGCGCCGAGTCGTCGTCCAGCGGCCCCAGTTCGTACTCCTCAAGACCGCCGTGGTCGAAGACGCTCGCCAGGCCGGTCCGCGAGGTGGCGAGGAAGGCGATCCGGCTGCCGTGGAGGCGGCGGGAGAGGACCCCGAGGACCACGGCGCTGGCCCGGTCCAGCCAGGGCAGGTCGTCGACGATCAGGAGGAGCGGCGCTGCGGCCGCGGCCTGCCGCAGCAGGGCCAGGGTGGCGTTGACCAGCAGCAGCCGGTCCGGGGCGGGGCCGGTGGCGAAGCCGAGGGCGACCGAGAGGGCTTCGCGGTACGCGGACGGCAGCCGCTCGGCTTCGTCCAGCACGGGTGTGAGGAGCTGGTGCAGTCCGGCGAACGGGATGTCCGCCTCGAACTCGACGCCGTCGGCGCGCAGCACCCGCGTACCGGCCTGGGCCACCGCGTCGGCCACGGCGTCGAGCAGCGTCGTCTTGCCGACACCGGCCTCCCCGACCACGTGCAGCCCCCTGCTGCGGCCGGATTCGGTCCCGAAGAACTCGCACACCCACCGCACGTCCTGGATCCGGCCGACGATCTGCGATCCCCGGCTCCTTGCCCCGCTGTTCATCACTCCTGCATCACTCCAGCCTCCTCCGGGCCCGGCCGTGCCCGCCGCCGGTTCCCGCCCGGGTGCGGTGGGCCGCGGCTGCATGGGCCAGGGTGCCCGGCCGTACTCCGGCATCGCACCCGTAGGTGTCCCTGGCCGCACCCCCGGGTCCGCCCGGCGGATCCTGGTCGATCACAGTCGGATGACCGATGTCACCGCCGCCGGGCACCGGACAGGCTGGACGCGTGGCGGGCGCCCCCGCCCGTTCCCGTACGACCGGACCTCCGCCGGAGGGATCGCCATGCCCTACATCACGATCAGCCACGCGACCAGCGCCGTGGTCGACCTCTACTACGAGAACCAGGGGACCGGACAGCCCGCGGTCCTGATCCACGGGTACCCGCTCGACGGCCGCAGCTGGGACCGGCAGGTCCCGGCGCTACTGGCGGCCGGCTACCGGGTGATCACCTACGACCGCCGGGGATTCGGACGCTCCTCGCACCCGGTGGACGGCTACGACTACGACACCTTCGCGGCCGACCTGGACGCGGTCCTGGTCCACCTGGAACTGACCCAAGCCGTCCTGGTCGGCCATGCGACGGGCACCGGCGAGATAGCGCGCTACCTGGCCACCCACGGCTCGGCGCGGGTGGCCAGGGCGGTCTTCGTGGCGTCGCTGCCCCCGTTCCTCCTGCGGACCGACCGGACACCCCACGGCTTCGAGCTGTCGTACTTCGACGCACTGATCGCCAGGGCCCGCCAGGACCGGCACGCGTATCTCGCGGAGCTGTGCCACCTCCTGCTCGAAGGCGACGAGCACGTCGCCGAGCCGCCCGGCCCCGGGACCCGGGCCAGGCTCCGGGAGATGGCCGCCGCCGCGTCTCCGCGAGCCTGCGCGGCGGTCATCCCGACCTGGATCACCGACTTCCGCGCCGACATCGCCGCGATCGACGTGCCGGTGCTGATCGTCCACGGCACCCGCGACCGGTTCATGCCGATCGACGCGACCGCCAGACAGCTGCGCGCACTCCTGCCGCGGGCGTCCTACACGGAAATCGCGGGCGCGCCACACGGGCTGCTGTGGACGCATGCCGAGGAGGTCAACCGGATCGTGCTGGCCTTCCTGGCACGCTGAACCGACGCGAGCCGGGGACGCGGACGGCACGGTGGCGCTTCGGTCCATGGCGCGGGTGCTTCTGTCTCGGGGGGTCTGGGGGGTCCGGGGGGAACGCATCCAGTCGGGGCCGACCTCGGCGAGCCGGTGGGGGCGGCTGTCCGGACGGGGCGGGAGTCGGCGCAGGAGGCGGCCGCGCAGCCGGAGGGCTGCTGTCGCGAGCCGCCGGTCGCGCGGGGTGGGGCGGGGAGCATGTCGGCGGCGATGTCCACGGATGCCGCGGCCAGCCGACGGCTGCTCCCGGTGGCGGCGAAGTGTTTCTCCTCGTGATCGGCCACGTGCTCGACTTCCTCGCCCCTCTTGGTCCCCACGACGGCCTCCGGTACTGGGCCGTGGTCGCCGCAGCGAAATGGCCCGGCCCTCTGGTTGAGGCCTTTCTCCGGGAGTGCGCAGCCAGCCCCCGCGCCGACGTGGCCCGTGCGGCGGCCTCGTCCCTGCAGGGCAGACAACAGGCCCTCTCCCTGGCTCCGGGGCCCGTACGAAAGTGAACTCGGCTGTCCGGGCGTGCGGGTCGGCCGGTGGTGATATCCGCTGGACAGTGCGGCCGGGCCGACGACAGGATCTCTTCCATGTCGAGTCACCCCGGTTCCCGTGCCGAACACGCCCTCGCCCTTGCCGTCGAGGCCGGTCGAGAGCTCGGCCTGCGTGCCGACCGGCCTCGCGTTCTCCACGACGTTTTCAGTGTTCTGGTGCACCTCGCACCGGAGCCCGTCGTGGTGCGCGTTCCTGCGCTCGCCGTGGGTACGGCGGCCGAACTCAGGGAGAGACAGCAGCGGGAGCTCGCCGTCACGGGCTGGCTGGCCGACACCGGGTTTCCTGTCGTCGGCCCCAGTCCCCTTGTGCCCCGTGAACCGGTCGGGGCCGGCGGAACGAGTCTGACGTTCTGGGAGTACGTCACCGAGATCGAGCCGCTCCGCGACCTTCTGCAGGGTGACCCCGGGACGCTGACGGACCGTTTCACCGAGCAGACCGGCTGGACGGCCGAGTTGCACGCCGCCCTCGCCCACTACCCCGGCGAGCTGCCCGTCCTATCTCCCCTGGTCCCGGCCATCGGCCTCGCCCTCGCCGAGCTCCGGAGCGAACCGCAGGCGCTCACCCCCGCCGACCTCGACCGTGCCGACCGCGAATACACCGTCCTCGAAGCGCTCGTCGCCGAGTTCCCGGCCCGGTTCCCGCAGGCCCGGCTCCAGTCGTTGCACGGTGACTCACCCGCATATAACCTGCTGCGCACCGCGGACGGCCACCGCTTTGCGGATTTCGAGGACGTCACGGTCGGCCCTGTCGAGTGGGACCTGACCTTCACCGGACCGCGCGCTATCGAGGTGTACGAGCGGGCGAGCGGAACTCGCGTCGACCGAACACTTCTGGACCTCATGGAAGGGGCCCGTCTGCTCCAGGGACTGTCGGCCCTGACGGTCGTCCCCAAGGTGCCCGAGCTGGGCCCGATGCTGGCCCCCTTGATCGACCAGTGGCGGGCCCGCAAGCCGCTGGAGCTCCACCACAGAAAGTCTTCCTGACGGGCACTGACGGACGCACTCGTCGCGAGGACGGGCGGGCTCAGCGGCTGGTCCCAGGCGCGGCGCAGCAGCAGACCGGTAGCGGCAGGTTGCCGGAGCACGGCCAGTCGGCGGGGCGCAGGCGAGCGGCGTGAGACGGGGCCCGGGGGGCAGGTACTACAACATCGGAGACTCCGCCGAGATCACCAACACGTCAGACAACTCCATGAGCAAATCGGATACTGAAGTCGAATGCGTGATGTCGGTCAGCTATGTGTGATCAGGGGGTGTCCTGGTCCCAGCTGCCACTCGGTCCATGACTACACCCACTACGTAGACCTCAACGTCTGGTTCCGCACTACCTCTGACGGGTCAGCATCCTCGGTCGTAGATCGCCCACAGCCACGGTTCCCTGACGGCGGGCATCCGCGCGAGGCGTGCACCGGAACGCCTCCCTGGACGGCTGGAACGGGTACCACGAGTGCGACGGCAGCGGGTCGTCCCGCTCCATACCTGTCGGGAGCCCGCCGACCACCGGCAGCCGGGTCCGGTGTGGCGGGAAGGCGAGCTCGGCCCAGAGCGCGGCATCCATAGGTACCGGCACCGCCCCGGCATGCGGCTGCCACATGTCTCCGGTCTGCGGATGGACCGGCATCAGCACCAAGTCAGTGGCCGGCTCGCCGAACCCCGGTCCCGCCAGGTCCAGCCGCTTCGCACCTTCCCCGGTGGGCAGCAGCGCGCCGAGTGCCCGGCCGAGGAGCTCCGCGACCGGCCCGGGCACCACCTCGACCGGAGCGTCTCCGGCGGCCACCACCACCTGGGCGAGAGCCACGCCCGCCGGGATGTCCCGGTACTCGCTCAGCCGGTGCCACAGCGCGCCGGTCGCCAGCAGCTCCGCCCAGTCCATGACCGGCCGCTCCGGCGGGCCGGGCAGCCGCACTACCGCCTGCGGGACGAGCCGGACGACCTGCCAGCACCCGCAGTCGTCCATTCTCGTTCCGACCGGAAGATCACAGCCCAGGCAGGCAAGTTCGGCCCTTCCCTCCTCCTGGAGGAACAGCCCAGGGTAGGAGGACAAGACGCATTCGGCCAGCGGGGGTGCTCAGAAGCCCGCCGGAGTGGGCGGTGGTCCTCTGCGGCGACGAGAAGGACCAGACCGCTCGCAGCCGATGCTGCCGGGGGCGCCCGAACGGCGCACGCACAACTGCCTGCGGCACGGCATCACCATCACGTTCGCAGTGTTCAACGACGCCGACGGAACGGTGATCAGCGAACTCTGCCACCAGCACGGGGCCGGTGGAGTTCGAGAGAACCCTGACTGCGATGGACAAGGCCGTGATCGCTGCCGGTTCGCCGGACGAGCCCGGCCGGCTCCTGCGCGGAAACACGAACGTGCCGCTCCCCGTTCTCCGTCTTCACCACGATCTCGAGCATGCGCAGACTCTGACGCACCCCCTGACAGCAGATGTCCCGGGACCCGCGGCGCAGCTCCATGCGACACCCGGGCAGCCCGGGTCCCCCGCAGAGGTCTGATCTCCTATCTCGGGCGGCCCGGAGCCGTGAGGCATGTGAGGATCAAGGCCGGTGAGCCCACAGGCCTTACAAATATCCCAGGGATCGTGAAGCACGGCCGGGCGTCAAACGATTCGTCCGAAACGCTTGGAATGCCGGTGCGGAGAGTTTCGACCGAAGCGCTTCCGCTCTGGCCAGTGCTGCTACCGACCAACCGGCCGGACGAGAGCCGCACCGCGCTCGGCGTCCCTGACATATTCGATGGCGTCGCGGGAACCGCAGTGCTTGAATGCCGCGGTGGTTATGAACGTGGGGGAACTGCTGGCAGCGTACGATCGCAGGCTGCGTAGCCCCGATTCGGCGCATCCGCGATTCGGCACCGTGGTCGAGCGGATCGGACCGGTGACTCTCACGCACTACGGCACCCACTGCATCGTCGATCACCCCGCCCTGGACGCCTCGATCTCGACCGCGCAGCTTGTTCTGCAAGTGCAGCAGTGCGCGGCTGCGCGTGTGGAACCTGTGGAGTGGCGCGTGTTCGCCCACGACACAGAAGCGTCACGGTTGACGGCCTCGCTGGAAGCGGCGGGTTTCACCGCAGGATGGGAGCGCAGTGTCCTGGTCGGCGAAGTGGCCGAGCTCGACTTCCCCCAGCCGCAGCCGGAGTGGGGAATTGAATCGGTCCGGTGGGACGAGGCGCAGGCGCAGCAGGCGCTCGACCTCTCCGCCGGCTCCGGGCCGCACCGGGTCCCGCTGTCGGTTTGGCATGCGATGGGCTCGATCCCGTACTGGGACGTCGATGTCCGCGTGCTGACTCACCGCGGAAGGGTTGCCGCGGCGTGCTGGCTGGAGCCCATTCGGGGCACCGGGTTCGCTGCTGTCGGGGGCATGACCGCTTCACGTGCCGAACTGCTCGCCAAGCTGCCGTTGTGGCGGTTCCAGCCGCCCGGGAAGGGGTTCCTGGTCGCCGAGGCCGACGGGCAGCTGCGCAGTGCCCTTGTGGGCGTTGGGTTTCGGGACGTCACGATGGTCCGGTCCCACCGCTGGACCCCGCCAGGCGAGCCCGCTGCGGCCCCGCCCGCGAGGCATTCTCTCCACGACGCCGAGTCCGGACGGATAGCGCGTCGCGGCGAGGCTCGCATCGGCTTTGACTACGCCAGCGGGAGCGGACGGTATACGGCGCCGGTCGACTCGCGCCGCTGGTTCTACGGCATGCTTGACCGCGGCGCTCCGGCGATCTCAGCCGCCGAAGGCGTCATCGAGCGCGGCCTGCGTGCCTGCGTCCGGCCCGGTGAATGGGTCTACAAGTGCCGTCCATATCTCAACGGCTGGAAGTTCGATCCGCACCGCGTTGGCGGCCCGGGGCAGCCGCCCTGGCCGGGCAGCGCTATCGCCGACGGCGAGTTCCAGTTCCTCGTCACCGCGGACGCCCGACTCGGCACGTTCGCCCACTACGCCGAACAAGCCCTCGTCGTCTTCGGAGACGATCTCATCGAGCGCGTCGCCAATGACTTGGACGAACTGCTCGGCGACGGAGTCTGGACCTTCGGTTGAGCAATCGGAGGACGCCCCCGTCACCGATTTCTCACGAATTTCCAGAAATGGAACATCCTGCGGGACTGCCGCCTCAAGGGCAGCGGCGTTCACCAGGCCATGCTCGGCATCGCCCAACTACACAACCTGGCTCTCACCAGTCCGTGATCATCTCAGCAGAGTGCCGTCAGGTGCCGTGAGACGGCGGTTCGATGGCCAGGACCGGGAGACCGCGCTCCTGAGGCCACCCAGGTCGCCATCGACTGAGCCATTCGTCGAAGTCTTCCCGCAAGAAATGGCGATCGACCGGCTTCAGTCGACCCTGGGGCCTTTCATCGACCCACCAGACCTCAAACTCAGTCTCGGTGCCCTCAGCCGGCCACCTAGCGGCATCCTCCGGCAGCAACAGCACGTCGACGAAGCCGCCGACGGCAAGCCCGATGTCAACGAAGACGCCGATCGTGCCCGGCCTCGGTATCCGGACCACCCTTCCGAAAACACACTGCCCGAAGTGCAGTCGACGACGTATCTCCTCCCACTCCACCATGTTCATCATCAGGACACCCTCCCGGACGCCGACCTCTTACGGGACAACCTTCAGCAATCCGTACGAGGTGCAGCTGGAGTCTTGACCGTCGAACCGCTGGAACACGGTGCCCAGGTGGTCCAGCAGAGGCCACAGCGCCGGGACGTGAGTAACGTCCTCGAACGGGTGCGTCGTCATTTTCGGAATGCTGTCATTTTGCGTGCAGGTCCGCAGCGATTTTGGTTGATGCGGGCCTGGCTGGCGACCGGCGCTAATGGATCTTTTGCTGCTCCAGCCACTTGAAGACCTCGGTCTTCTTGTAGAGGACCTTCGCGTTCCTTCCTCTGCCGAGCTTGTAACCCTTCAGGCCGAGCTTGGAGGCCTCCTTGTACACCCAACTCGTGGACATATTCAGCAGGGTTGCCACCTCGGACGTGTCCATGAGCACGGGTTCGACGGCGCGCCTCCCGTGAGGTACCTCTGCTGTGGTGCTTGTACTGCCGAGAGGCGTCTGCGGATTTATGGGCAAGGATCTCCTTCGGTTTTGCGGCTTCGCCGACCCGGAATGGAGCAGCCTGCAGCCCGCAGGCGGCGGAAGAGGCGGGTGTTACCCAGCGGGCGCCCTGTCGTCATGCGGGCTCCGGAAATGGTCACGAGAATCCCCGGTTTGGCTAACCGGGGACTTGCCGTTATGTTGCTCCGCCCTTCGGGTCCAGTGATTGTCGTGGCGATCCGAGGGCAGCGTCATCGGGGGGTGGGGGGACCGCGTCCCAGAGCTGAGGCCGCCGCCAGTAGCCCCGGCGCGTGCAGGCCGGCGACCTGCTTGCGTGGCTCCGGTCACAGTGACGGTGGTCCTGGACGGCTGCCGAGGGGCGTTGCGTAGGCTGGCGTCGTCGTCCTGCCGAGGGAGTGGGTGAGGCTGCTCGGCCCCTCTGAAGTCAGCTGACGGTGAGTCAGGAAAGTCGGCAATTGGTCAGCATCAGTCCTCAAGAAACATGGGGAAAGCTGACCAGGCTTGCGACTCGTTGTAGGATGGGAAAACTGCACTTGACCTGCAAAAACGCAGGCAGGGAGCAAGATCCAGGAGTACACTCGATGATGCGCACCATGTTCAAGTCCAAGATCCACCGAGCCACCGTGACCCACGCCGACCTGCACTACGTCGGGTCCGTCACCATCGACGCGGACCTCATGGAGGCCGCCGATCTGCTGCCCGGCGAGCTGGTGCACATCGTCGACATCACCAACGGTGCGCGGCTGGAGACCTACGTCATCGAGGGGCGGCGCGGCTCCGGAACGATCGGGATCAACGGTGCGGCGGCCCATCTGGTGAACCCCGGTGACCTGGTCATCCTCATCAGCTACGCCCAGGTGGACGATGCGGAGGCGCGGGCACTCGTCCCCCGCGTCGTGCACGTCGGCGCCGACAACCGCATCGTGGAGCTGGGTACCGACGCCGGGGCGCCCGTGCCGGGAAGCCGGACCGAGCGCAGTCCCGGTGCCGTCGGCTGAACATCCGTCCGGAGCACGGTCCGAAGGAGCGGTGACATGAGTACGGAGCCGGAGCACGAGCCGTGGGAGTCCGACCTGCGCGACGACCGCGAGCGGGGGCTCCTGGAGGCGTATCCGCCCGGGGGCGCACCCGTCGCGGGCCGGATCGCCTACTTCGTCCTCGACGGGCCGGCCGGACCCGCCGCCCTGGTCGCCGTGCACACGGTGGTCGAGCCTGAGCATGGCGGCCGGGGGCTGGCCGGGGCTCTGGTCAGGGAGTTCTACACGATCGCGGAGCGTGAGGGCGTGGCGGTCGTACCGCTGTGCCCGTACGCCGCGCGGTGGGCCGAACGGCATCCTCAGGAAGCGCCCCCGGCCCCCGCTCCGCTGATCGCCGCGGCCGAGGCCGAACTGCGGAACGACCCCGACCGCTGGTGAGCCGTCCGGCCGCCCCGGACCGTTCGCCGCGGACGACGCCCGCCTAGGGTGGTGATCATGCTCGCACTGCTGCACACCTCGCCCGTTCACCCGCCGGTCTTCGACGCCCTGCGCGACCGTGACCACCCGGGGGTCGAGCTGCGCCATCTGGTCCACGAGGACCTGCTGGAGCGGGCCGTCGCCGAAGGTCCCGACGCGGTGGCCGGGGACGTGGCCGCGGTGGTGGAGCGGGCCGTCGCGGACGGGGCCCGGGCGGTGCTGTGCACCTGCTCCACGATCGGCGCCGCCGCCGAGGCGAGCGCGGCCCGGCACGGGGTGCCGGTCCTGCGGGTCGATCGGCCGATGGCCGCCGAGGCCGCCGCCCGCGGCCGGGTCGTGGTGCTCGCCGCCCTGGAGAGCACCCTGGCGCCCACGGAGGCGCTGATCCGGGCGGAGGCCGCGGGCCGCCCCCTGGAGCTGCGGAGCGTGCTGGTCCCCGGCGCCTGGGAGCTGTTCCTGGCCGGGGACACGGACGGTTATCTCGACGCCGTTGCCCGGGCGGCGGATGCCGTGACGGATACCGGGGTGATCGTCCTGGCCCAGGCGTCCATGGCCCCGGCGGCACTGCGGACGTCCACCGCCGTGCCCGTGCTCTCCAGCCCCCGCCCGGGGCTGCGCGCCGGGGTGGCGGCCTGCGCCGGGCGCTAGGTCGTCTCTTTCGGATCTTGCCGGGCTCGCGTGCCTACCCCGGCCACCGCTGGGGGTGCCCCCGGCCACGCCCTCCCCCTGTGCCCTTCGGGCACGGGCGGGGGTCCCCCCGGGCGGTAGCCCAGGGGGAGTGCCCCCACGCCGCGTTGTCGTCAGTCGCCTACGGCCCCCTACGCCCACGGGCGTGGGTGGTGCCCCCACTCGCTGATCCGGCCTGATCCGAAAGAAACTCCCTAGCCGCGTACGGGCCCGGCGGGCGCCCGGGCCCGTCCGGCGGGACAGTGGAAACGCAGCACCCCGGACCCGGGAGGACCGTATGACCCAGCCCCCTGTACCCCCGTCGCCGATTCCCCAGCCCGGCACGCCGGGGCCCGATCCGGGCCCGCTGCCCGGGCCCGTACCGACGCCGCAGCCGCCGCCGGTCCCGCCGGATCCGGTCACCCCGCCCGGACCCGACCCGGACCCGGGGCCCCAGCCGGAGCCGCGCCCCGTGCCGGGACCGGCCTGAGACGCGGGAGACGGCGCCTGCCGCCGGGGCGGTCAGTCCGCCGCCACCTCCGAGCGGTCCCCGCCCCACAGCGTGTGGAACGCGCCGGGGCGGTCGGTGCGCCGGTAGGTGTGCGCGCCGAAGAAGTCCCGCTGCCCCTGGGTGAGGGCCGCCGGGAGCCGTTCGGCCCGCAGGGCGTCGTAGTACGCCAGGGACGCCGAGAAGCCCGGTGTCGGCACGCCCTCCCGGGCCGCTGTCGCCACGACGTCCCGCCAGTCGTCCTGCGCCCCGCCGATCTCCTCCGCGAACTGCCGGTCCGACAGCAGGCTGGGCAGTCCGGGCCGGGTGTCGTACGCCTCCCGGATCCGGTCCAGGAAGTCCGCCCGGATGATGCAGCCCGCCCGCCAGATCGCGGCGACCGACCCGAGGTCGACGTTCCAGCCGTACTCCTCGCTGCCCGCCGCGATCTGGTGGAACCCCTGGGTGTACGAGACGATCTTCGACGCGTACAGGGCCTGCTCCACCCGGGCCGCGAACCGGTCCGCCTCCGCCTCGTCGAGCGGGCGCGGCACGGGACCCGGCAGCCCGCGGGAGGCTTCGCGCAGCGCCGTATGGCCCGAGACCGACCGGGCGAAGACCGCCTCGGCGATTCCGGAGACCGGCACTCCGAGGTCCAGCGCGATCTGCACGGTCCAGCGCCCGGTGCCCTTCTGCTCGGCCCGGTCCGCCACGACGTCCACGAACGGACGCCCGGTCGCCGCGTCCGTATGCGCCAGCACCTCCGCGGTGATGCCGATCAGATAGGAGTCCAGCCGGCCGCGGTTCCACTCCCGGAAGGTCTCCGCGATCCGGGCGGGGGAGTAGCCCGCGACCGACCGGAGCAGGTCGTACGCCTCGGCGATGAGCTGCATATCCGCGTACTCGATGCCGTTGTGCACCATCTTGACGAAGTGTCCGGCGCCGTCGGGGCCGATATGCGCCACGGTCGGCGCGCCGTCGGGGGCCTTCGCCGCGATCCGCTCCAGGAGCGGGCCGAGTGAGGCGTACGACTCCACCGAACCGCCCGGCATGATGCTGGGGCCGTGCAGGGCGCCCTCCTCGCCGCCCGAGATGCCGGTGCCGACGAAGTGGATACCGCGCTCCCGCAGCTCCCGCTCCCTGCGGCGGGTGTCGGCAAAGTGCGCGTTGCCGCCGTCGATGATCACATCGCCCTCCTCCAGGAGCGGCACGAACTCCTGGATCACCGCGTCCGTGGCCTCCCCCGCCTTGACCATGATCACCAGTCGTCGGGGCCGTTCGAGCGCGGCGACGAACTCCTCGGGGGACTCCGCCGGGACGAACGAGCCCTCGTCGCCGAACTCCTCCACCAGCGCCCGGGTCTTCGCCGCCGTCCGGTTGTGCACCGCGACGGTGAAGCCGTTGCGGGCGAAATTGCGGGCGAGATTGCGGCCCATCACCGCAAGGCCCGTGACGCCGATCTGGGCGGTACCGCTCATAAGAGAACTCCTGGATCCGTTGGTGCGTGCCGTGGTGCGCGCCTGGTGTGTGCCCGGTGTGTGCCGAAGATCACCGGGCGCGTTTTTCCTGCTGGTATCCGGTCGGTTTCGGTTGGTCGGCCGTACTGCGGCGGGCCCTGCCGCTCACCCGTCATCAATTCCGGGAACGAGCCGAAATTTCCCGCCGGGCCCGGATTTTCGCCCCGATGGCGCGCCTGGAACGCAAGATTCCGGAGGCGGCGTCCGCCCCCTCTGTCGTTGTGCGCGGTACCTGAGCCCTTGTCACGGCCCGAGCCCAGCGCCTAGGTTGCCGCTTGGTACGTGACCGTTCCGTGATCTACCGTTCGTGATCGTCGTTCAGTTCTGCCTGCAACCAGGGGGAGTCACTCCATGGCCGCAACCGGTCGCCACCGTCGTCAACAGCCGAGCCGAATCAACCGCGCATCGCTGACGGTCACCGCGAGCGGTGCCGGAATGGCCCTGCCGCTGATCGCCGCCGGAACCGGGCAGGCGGCCTCGGTGGACGTCTGGGAGAAGGTCGCCGCCTGCGAGTCGGCCAACAACTGGCGGATCAACACCAACAACGGCTACTACGGCGGACTGCAGTTCAGCCAGTCCACCTGGGAGGCGTTCGGCGGCCGCGACTACGCGCCCCGTGCCGACCTCGCCAGCAAGGAGCAGCAGATCGCGGTCGCCGAGCGGGTGCTGGACGCCCAGGGCCCCGGCGCCTGGCCGAGCTGCTCCCAGAAGGCCGGACTCACCCGCGGCGGCGACGCACCCGACGTATCGCCGGAGCGCCGCGGCGGCGACCAGCCGGGCGCGGCGGCACAGGGCGGCCGGGCCGCCGCCGAGTCCGTACGGAAGGCCGCGACGCCCCAGCGGACCGCCCCGAAGCAGCAGAAGGCCACCCCGACGACGGTCCCCACCCAGCGCGAGGGCTACACGGTGGCCCGCGGCGACTCCCTGTCCAGGATCGCGGACACCAAGAACGTCCAGGGCGGCTGGCCCAAGCTGTACGAGCAGAACCGCTCCACCGTCGGCTCGGACCCCGATCTGATCATGCCCGGCCAGCGGCTCGTCATCCGGATGGCGGCCCCCGCCAAGCAGGCGCCCGCGAAGGAGCGGGCCGCCGAACCGCGCAAGGCACCCGCCAAGGCGAACCCCCCGCAGACCCGCAAGCAGGCCCCCGCGAAGCCGGCCGCCGAGCCGCGGACCAAGGACACCCGCGCCGAGCGGCCCGCCGCGAAGCCCGCCAAATCCGCCAAGGCGCAGCAGCCGCAGCGCTCCCAGCAGCAGACCCGGAAGCAGGCGGCGCCCGCCCGGGCCGGTCTGAGCGCCCCCGTCGACGGCTCCGTCGGTACGGCCTACCGCAAGTCCGGCTCCGCCTGGTCGAGCGGCTACCACACCGGCATCGACTTCCCCGTCGCCACCGGGACCTCGGTGAAGTCCGTCGCCAACGGTCTGGTGATCTCGGCGGGCTGGGCCGGTGCCTACGGCTACCAGGTCGTCGTCCGGCACAACGACGGCCGCTACAGCCAGTACGCCCATCTCTCCGCGCTCACCGTGCGCTCCGGCCAGCAGGTCGCGAGCGGCCAGCGCATCGGCCGATCCGGCTCCACCGGCAACAGCTCAGGGCCGCATCTGCACTTCGAGGTCCGAACCGGGCCGGGGTACGGCACCGACATCGACCCCGTGGCCTACCTCAGGTCCGGCGGCGTCTCGCTCTGACAGGGACGCCCCCGCCGCGCCCGCCCGCTGCTCCGGCGGAGCAGCGGGCGCAGCCGTGCCCGCACGGCGCGTCCGGCGGTGGTCCGCCGGCGAGCCGTGCGACGTGCGCCGGGTCCGGTGGCAGGCGGTGCGAAACCTGTGCCGCCCGGCGCCGCCCGCCGCGGCCGGTCCGTACGCCCCGTGCCCGCCCGCGCCGGGCCGTCCCTCGGCCGTACCGCGGACCCGTCCGTCCACCCCGCCGCTCTCCCCGGTGGTCCCGGTGTCGGTGTCCGTGTCGGCGGCCCTGTCGCGGGGCGCGTCCGGGCCATCCGCAACCGCTGTGTCCGCAGAGCTTGCGTCGCTTCCGGCCTCCACACGGCGACGGGACGCCGCCAGCCGCTCCGACGTCAGCAGCACCAGCCCGGTCGCCGCCACCGCACCGAAACCGAGCGCCAGCACCGTACCGAAGACACCGCCGCGGAAGCTCTCGCCGAACATCGTCAGCCCCACCGCCGTCGCCACCACCGGATTCACCACGGTCACCGTGGCCAGCGGTGCCGCCAGGCCCGCGCCCCGGTACGAAGCCTGCGACAGCAGCAGCCCACCGGTGGCGAGCACGGCGACCGCGATCAGGCTCGACCACTGGGCGAGCGGAGCCGACCACTCCCAGTCCATCGCCACGGTCTTGGTGAACACCGAGCCGATCCCGAACGCGACCCCCGCGGCGGTGGCCAGCAGCACACTCCGCAGCACCGGCCGGTTGATCGTCTGCGCCACCAGGAACACCATGGCGATCGTCCCGAACGTCACCGCCGCAAGCACCCCCCGCTGCCCCGTGCCCAGGGACGAGGACGCGGTGTTCCCGGCGTCACCGCTCAGCGCCAGCAGACCCGCCAGCCCCACCGTCGCCACCAGCGCCCCGCGCCATGCGGCGGCCCCGGCCCGGCGGCGGACGAAGACCGCGGCCATCGGCAGCGCGAACACGATCGTCAGCGCGCCGAGCGGCTGCACCACGCTCAGCGGCCCGTAGGCCAGGGCTATGACATGCAGCAGGGCGCCGAGCCCGTTCAGGGCGACGGCACCCCACCACACGGCGTGCTGGAGCGGCGCATACGTACCGGCGGGGGTTGTCGCCGCGACGCGCTCCTGAACGATCGCCCCGGCCGCGTAGGCGACCGCGGAGACCAGGGACAGCAGCACGGCGAGCAGAAGGGGACTCATAGAGATCACGATCCCTCTGATTCGACGCCCCGTCGTCGTCCTGGAGCACTCAATTACTCGTACTACCGACGGAGTACGAGCGTAGGCCGAAAGTCTGAGGAATGTCGTTTACGCAGGTCAGTAAGGAGCCCCTGGGTGGAGACCGAAGGGCGGGAAAGCTGTTTCCCCGGCTTCTCCCGGTACTCCCCGGCGGCCCGGCCGGGCAGAGCGCATACGGTGGGCGCACGAGCGCATACGGAAGGGCGGGGCGGAATGAGCGGGGGAGCGGGGCCGGCGGCCGAGGTGGACGCCATCGGGGGCTTCTTCGCCCTGCGCACGGGCACACAGCACACCGTCCCCGCCGACGGCCCGGCGGCCACGCTCGCCGCCGTCTACGCGGGCGACGACGGCCCCCTGGACCGGCGGATCGACCGGGTCGCCGCCCGGCTCGGCATCGAGGAGCGCCGCGTCGCCGCCTCCATCGCCCACCTCGGTCTCGCCGCCCGGCTCTGGTCCGTCGCCCTCGGCCACGCCGCCCTGCACGGCACCCTGCCCGCCCTGCACCCCGCCGACCTGCGGTGGAGCCCCGACCACTCGTCCCCCGACGATCTCCTGCTGACCGATCCGCACTCCCTGCCCGCCTCCGTCGAGACGATCCGGCGGACCGTGCAGGACGGCCATCTCGTCCCCCTCGCCGCGGCGCTCCGGCGCTCCACCCGCATCTCCCCGGGGCTGCTCCGCGGCAACGCGGGCTCCGCACTCGCCGGGGCCGTCCGCGAGATCGACACCTGGGCCGCCCGCACCGGCCGCCCGGAGGCCGCGGCCCGGGCCCGTGACCTCGCCGGAGAACTCTTCGCCCGCCCCGGCCTCGCGGGCACCGTCCACGGCCCGCGGATGCGCCGCCGGAGCTGCTGCCTCTACTACCGGGCGGGCGGCGGTCTCTGCGGGGACTGCGTCTTCGACACACCGCCCGCGGCCGCCCGGCCCACGGGATCCGGCTGAACCGGGGCCCTTCCGGCAGGCGCCGCGCGGGGCCGCGGAACACACCGCGCGGGACGCCGCGTCCGCCCACGCGCGTGCACTGCCCCCGCGGGCCGGAGCCCGGCCCCGGCCCCGGTCCGGGAGGACCTCATTTGGCCCCTCCCCGTCCGCTCAGTACAGTTGCGCTTTTGGAACCCCCGGGCGTGATCAGCCGGCACCGCCCCAGCGCCCCGCGATCAAGGAATGGCACAGCTCATGACGGTGACAGAGGACAGCCCCGCGGTAACCGGACCCGGGATCGACCCGGAGCGGCTGGCCATCTGCCTGAGCGTGCTCGACGAACTGGACGAGCTGGACGTCGACCACCCCGACGCCATCACCGTCCGCCGGGCGACCGCCGGTATCTACCGCACGGTCAAGCAGCGCAGGCGCCAGGAGCGCCGCGCCGCCAAGACCGCCCACGACAAGACCGTCACCGAGGCGACCGCCACCGGCTCCGCCGACCGGATCGACGACGAGACCGAGGGCCTGCTGCCGTCCTCCTCCACGCAGGGACAGCTGGCGGGCATACTCAAGCGCCCCCGGTCCTGCTATGTCTGCAAGGCCCGCTATGTCGAGGTCGACGCCTTCTACCACCAGCTCTGCCCGTCCTGCGCGACGGAGAACCGGGCCCGCCGCGACGCCCGCACCGATCTGACCGGCAAGCGCGCGCTCCTCACCGGCGGCCGCGCCAAGATCGGTATGTACATCGCGCTCCGCCTGCTCCGCGACGGCGCCCACACCACGATCACCACCCGGTTCCCGAACGACGCCGTCCGCCGCTTCAAGGCCATGCCCGACAGCGACGAGTGGATCCACCGGCTGAAGATCGTCGGTATCGACCTCCGGGACCCGGCCCAGGTCGTGGCACTCGCCGACTCGGTGGCCGCCGAGGGGCCGCTGGACATCCTGATCAACAACGCGGCGCAGACCGTCCGCCGCTCGCCCGCGGCCTACCGGGAGCTGGTGGCCGCCGAATCCGCCCCGCTGCCCGCGGGCGCCCTGCCCGCCGCCGAGATCATCGGCGCCTTCGGCAGCGGTGCCGTGGACGCGGTCGCCGCCCTGCCGAGGGCCGGTGGCGAGGGCCTGACCGCCGACGACGTCACCGGGCTGGCCCTGGTGTCGGGCTCGGCGACCCCGGCCCGGATCGAAGCCGGTACGGCTATCGACGCCGGTGGCCTCGTCCCCGACCTCGACCCCAGCAACAGCTGGATCCAGACCGTTTCCGAGGTCGGCCCGGTGGAACTCCTTGAGGTGCAGCTCTGCAACTCCACCGCCCCGTTCATCCTGATCAGCAAGTTGCGCCCGGCGATGGCCGCGTCGGCCGCCCGCCGGACGTACATCGTCAACGTCTCCGCGATGGAGGGCGTGTTCAACCGCGGCTACAAGGGCGCCGGGCACCCGCACACCAATATGGCGAAGGCGGCGCTCAACATGCTCACCCGCACCAGCGCGGAGGAGATGTTCGCCGGCGACCGGATCCTGATGACGGCCGTCGACACCGGCTGGATCACCGACGAGCGCCCGCACCCGGACAAGATGCGACTGGCCGAGGAGGGTTTCCACGCCCCGCTCGACCTGGTCGACGGTGCCGCCCGGGTCTACGACCCGATCGTGCGCGGCGAAGCGGGCGAGGACCTGTACGGCTGCTTCCTCAAGGACTACGCGCCCGGTAAGTGGTAGGACGCGCCGCGGCGGCAGGCCGCGGCAACGAAGACCGGGCCCGGGGGCAGCGCTCCCGGGCCCGGGCCGTCCCGTCGCCCGGACACCGCCGATTTCCGGCGGTTCGCCGAACCCCGGCCGACAGCACCCGGGAACCCGGCCCCCGTCACTCCATCAGCAGAGGGCACCCGCGACCCCTCTCGTCACGGAGGCCGGACGGCTTTCGCCGCTTCCCGCCGCGGTCCACGGCCGCCCGCCCCGGCCCGCGACGGCCGGAATACAACGGAATTTCCGGCCCCATCGAGCATGAGCCCGCTCATGTGGTTACTCTGATGGGCACGGACGCCACCAAGAGGATCCACAAACAGCCTTCCGGCCGTCCTGGGACACGTCTGCAACCAGGCTGCGGTCCCGCCCGAAAGCCGGCGCCACCGCGACCGAATCGCCTGTCCCTGTTACGCGACGCAGAGGAGTTCGCGGTGACACCTGAAGTCAAGCAGCACGAGACGCGCCCCCCGGATCGCACCCGTGAGCGGGCCGCCCGCAAGGAGAAGCTCGGCAGTCTGGACGTCTGGGCCCGGTCGGCCCCGATCCGGCTGGCGGGGTACGAGGACGACCTCGCCGAACCGCATATCCTGCCCGGTATCGACTGACCCGACCGGTCGTGGACGACACCCGTGCCCCCGCCGTCCGGCGGGGGCACGGGCGTTCCACGAACCTTCCGGACCTCAGCCGTCCAACCGCGTCGGCGGCCAGAACTCCCGCGGCCGGTCCCGGTGCCACCGGGCCCCGGTCTCCCGCCGCTCCTTCCGGCCGGTGAACCGGTAGCGCATGATCCGGGCCCGTACGTACGTCGGCGGGGCACCGTCGAAGGGATCGGACCGCAGCAGCCTCAAGGTGTCCCGGTCGGCCGTCAGCAGACGTTCCATCAGCGGCCCGAACCAGTCGCGGGCATACGCGGGGGAGAGCGCGGCGAACCACATCAGCCAGTCCAGCCGCAGATGGTACGGGGCGAACTGCCGCGGCAGCCGGTGCGGATCGGTGGGCTTGCCCCGGAACTCGTACTCCCGCCACACCGTTTCCGGCCCGATGGCCGGCGCGTCCGTGCCCTCGACCACCACCTCCCGGCGCACCCGGCCCACCGTCCCGAACGCACCGTAGGAGTTCACCAGGTGCAGCGGATCCCAGCTGGTGTTCATGCGCTGGCGGCGGGAGAGCAGATTCCGCGCCGGAAGCCAACTGCGCCAGAGGACCAGTGCCGTGACCGCGGTGACGACGACCGCGAACCACGGCGGAGTCCCGGGCGACGGGGACTCCGCGGACGAGAGGTACGAGAAGTCCACGGCGGAGAGCGCGAGGGCGATCGTCAGCCAGTTGAGCCAGGCGAAGTTCCCGGAGAGCACCAGCCACAGCTGGGTGGCGACGATCAGCCCCGCCGCCACCGTCGCCACCGGCTGAGGGGCGAACAGCCCGAACGGCACCACGAGCTGGACGACATGATTCGCCGCGGTCTCCACCCGGTGCAGCGGGCGCGGCAGCAGATGGAAGAGCCGGCTCAGCGGTCCCGGCATCGGCTGGGTCTCGTGGTGGTAGTACAGACACGTCAGATCCCGCCAGCAGGGGTCCCCGCGCATTTTGATCAGCCCGGCGCCGAACTCCACCCGGAACAGCACCCAGCGCAGCAGGAACAGCACCAGCACCGGCGGCGCGGTCCGCTCGTTGCCGAGGAAGACGGCGAGGAAACCCGTCTCCAGCAGCAGCGACTCCCAGCCGAAGCCGTACCAGACCTGCCCGACATTGACCACGGACAGATACAGCACCCACAGCACCGCCCACCACGCCATCGCCGCCGCCAGGGGCACGGTGTCCGCCGCCCCCGCGACCAGAGCCGCCGACAGCACCACCCCGGCCCAGGAACAGCAGGCGAACAGCCGGTCCGAATAGCGCAGCTGGAACAGGCTCGGCGCACGGCGGAACGGCACCCGCCGGACGTACGCGGGCACCGGCAGCATGCCCTTCTCGCCGATCAGCGCCCGGAACTGGAGCGCGGCGGTCAGAAAGGCGATCAGATAGACGGCGGCCAGGGCACGCTGGAAGACCAGCCGGCTCAGCCAGTAGCCACCGTCACCGAACCACTCCATCCCGTCCAGTATCCGGCCGCCCCGTCCGGCCCGGCACCCCCGGCTCGCCGGATTTCCCCGCGAGGCACGGCACGCCCCGGACGGCGGACGTACGCCCTGGGCAGATCACGCTGCTCCGAACGGGGACGTGCGCGGCGGACGGGGCGCCCGCCCCCTCCCGCGGGGTCCGGAAGCCGCCCCCGGACCACCGTCTGACCAGCACCGCCACCACCCGCCCCGCCCCCGGGGCCGGATCGTTCCCGTCCCTCTCCCGGCCGAGCCCGGGCGCCCTGATGAACGCGTTCAAGTCGCGGTGAGGGCGTTGATCCGGAAGAAAGGGTGCACAGGCCCGGGGACCGCGTCCCCGGCGCCGGCCACAGGAACGGACCCCGGGGAACGGGCGGGGGCGGAGAGGCGGAAGCGGAAGATGTCCAAGCGTTCCGAACGCCGGCGCCGGGCCGGGCGCCGCCGGTGGCCCGCCGCGGTCGCCCTGCCCGCCGCCGTCTGCCTCGGCGCCCTCGCCTCCGGCTGCGGGGGCGGCAGCGGTCCCCAACCGGAGCGGGACGAGGAGGTCTACCTCCAGCCCGCGACCGAGCCGGGCCCCGACCCGTACACCGCCACCACCGCCCGGTCCCTGGCCACCCCCGTACCCGAACCGGTCGTGCCCGGCACCGGCGGCGGCGGTGCGCCGGAACGCGGCCACACCCTGCGGACCATGGGGGGCGCCACCCCGGGGCTGTACGGCGGAACGCAGTCCGTCGGCAGCTGCGACGTCGAACGGCAGATCACCCTGCTCCGCTCCGACCGGGCCAAGGCCCGTTCCTTCGCCGAGGACGCCCGGATCTCCGGCAAGGCCCTGCCGTCGTTCCTGCGCGGTCTCACCCCGGTCGTGCTGCGCGCCGACACCCGGGTCACCTCCCACGGCTACCGGGCGGGCGGCGGCGCGGTGCCCGCCCGGCAGGCGGTGCTCCAGGCGGGTACGGCCGTCCTGGTCGACGACCGCGGCGCCCCGAGAGTGCGCTGCGCCTCGGGCGCGCCGCTGTCGGACCCGGTGGCCGTCAAGGGCGGGGTGATCCAGAAGGGCGTCGCCTGGAACGGCTACCGCACGGACCGGGTGGTGGTGGTCAAGCGTGCCAACAGACCGCTGGAGAGCCTGGTGATCGTGGACGTCGCCGAGGACAGCTGGATCGACCGGAGAACCGGCACGGACGGTGAGCAGGACCGGCGCCCCGAGGTGCTGCCGCCGGTCACGCCCGACGACATCTACGCCTATCCGGCGGCCACCGGCCAGGAATCCCGTACCGAAGCGGAATCCCCCGACGGGCCTGCCGGATCCGGTACCCGCGACTCCGGCACCCCGGACACCGGCAGCCAGGACGTCCCCGACGCCGATGCGGAGCTGCCGGACGCCGAGCTGGACCCGCTCGACGGCACCGAACCGGACGGCGGCGACCTCCTCCTCGAAGAGGAGCCGCTCCCCGAAACGGACGATTTCCTCGACGCCTACGGCGGGGACGACGGGTATGCGGAGTCGGCCGGATTCCCGGGCTGACCGGCCCGGCCCCGAAACCAAACGCAACCAAACGAAATCAGCAAACCAGCAAAACCAGTAAACGGTCGAATAATCCGACAAATGATGGCAGAGTGGCTCCATGGTTGATCGGGCAGCGGGGGCGCCTGCGCTTCCCGACGACTGGCCGGCCGCCCCGGAGACGAGCCTGGCCCTGACCCGGATGGGCAGCTTCGACTGGGATCTGGCCAGCGGACTGATGCATCTGGACGGGCACGCGCATCTGGTGCTCGACCTGCCGGCCGAGGAGTACGACGGACGGCGGGCCAGCCTGATGGCCCTGATGCCCTCCGAGGAAGCCGCGCGCCTGGACGCCAGGGTCGCCCAGGCCCTCAAGAGCGGGCGGGACCACTACGGCGTCTACTTCCGTATCCGCCGCCGCGACGGCACCCTGCGCTGGACCCACTCCCAGGGCCGGGTGCGCCGGGACACCGACGGCCGGCCGGTACGGATCACCGGCATCGTCCGGGACGCCACGGCCGAACTCGCGGACTCCACCGCCCGGATCGCCGCCGACGCCGAACGCCGCTGGCAGACCAGCGTCGCCGAAGCCATCACCGCGGCGCTGGCCCACGCCCGGACCGTCCAGGACGTCATCGACGTCCTCAAGGACGTCCACGGTCTGGAGCTCTTCGGCGCGCGAAGCCTGGTGCTGGGGCTGCTGGAGCCCGGCGGCCGGATCCATCTCGTCGCCGAGGGGCCGCAGGAGGCCTTCGTCCCGGGCACCCGCTACACCCGCGTCGACGAGCAGTACCCGATGAGCGAGGTCATCCGCACCCTCGCACCCCGCTTCATCGAGGGCAGCGACGACTTCGCGGAGTCGTACCCGATCCTCTGGCCGCATATCGAACCCCTCGGCGTGGAGGCCGCCGCCTATCTTCCGCTGATCGCCCAGGGCCGTCCGATCGGCGCCTTCGGACTGCTCTACGCCGACCGCACCGGCTTCAACGCCGAGGAACGCAACCTCCTGGTCGCCATCGGCAGCACGCTGGCGCAGAGCGTGCAGCGGGCGGTGCTCTACGACCAGGAGCACGATCTGGCGGAAGGCCTCCAGCAGGCGATGCTGCCGCGCCGCATCCCCGATGTGCCGGGAGCCCAGATCGCCGTGCGCTACCGGTCCGCCCGCATCGGGCGGGACATCGGCGGCGACTGGTACGACGTCATCACCCTGCCCGGCGGCCGGGTCGGCGCCGTCATCGGGGACGTCCAGGGACACGACACGGACGCCGCGGCCGTCATGGGCCAGCTCCGTATCGTGCTGAGGGCGTACGCGGCCGAGGGCCACACCCCCGCGACAGTGATCGCCCGCGCCTCCGGCTTCCTCCATGAACTGGACACCGACCGGTTCGCGACCTGCCTGTACGCCGAGGCCGACCTGTCCACCGGAGTGGTCCAGGTGGTCCGGGCCGGCCATGTCGATCCGCTGCTGCGGGACACCGACGGCAGCTGCCGCAGGATCCCCGTGGACGGCGGGCTGCCGCTCGGACTCTCCGCCGAGTTCGGCCGGCTGGAGTATCCCGTCACCACCCTCGAACTCGACCCCGGCCAGACCCTCCTGCTCTACACCGACGGACTGGTGGAGCAGCCGGGCTCCGACCTCGACGACGGGATGCAACTGCTGACGGCACTGGTGCGCGGCGGCCCCCGGGACATCCAGCACCTCGCCGACCGGCTCTGCGAGGTCGTCGACGAACGCGGCGGGGAGGACGATGTCGCCCTGCTGCTGATGCGCCGCCGCGGCACCCTCACCCCGCGCTCCGGCGGACGGCTCCACCAGCCCGTCGCCCAGAACGATCCCGAAGCCCTGCGCTCCGCCCGCCGGATGGTCCGCTCGGCGGTCGTCGCCTGGGGCGCCGGGGTACGCGCCGACGAGATCGAACTCGTCGCCGACGAGCTGACCACCAACGCGCTGATGCACACCGACGGCGGGGCCGAAGTGACCGTACGGGTACTCGCAGGCCCGCAGCGGCGGCTCCGGGTCGAGGTCGAGGACGGTTCCAGCGCCCTGCCCCGGCGCCGCGAGGCGGGCGAGTCCGGGGTATCGGGCCGGGGACTCCTGCTGGTCGACCGGCTCGCGGACGCCTGGGGAGTGGAACCGCGCGGCAGCGGCAAATGCGTCTGGTGCGAGTTCACCGTCCCGGAACGCCCCGGACCGGGATCCGCTGGGCCGTCCGGCGGGACGGCGGGGGTCCCGCTCGGCTGATTCGGCCCGGCGGGGGCTTGTCGGCGCGGGGCGGGCCGGTCCCCAGGGGTTAGGGTGACGCTCCGTAGAGCGACCCCAGGTGACCGTAACCGATCGAAGGTGATCGGGCCGGTCGGGAAGGCGCGGTGAGCGGGGCCGTCCCCCGGGACCCCGGCGAACCCCTGCCGACGACCGCGCGGTGCGGACCCCCGGCCCCGCCCGCCGACTGCCGCCCGCCGCCCGCGGTCACGGCACCGCAGCCGACACGCGCCCCCCGGAGCACGTGGACACCGTGAGCACGAGGACACCGTGAGCACCGAGCGACTCGCCCCACTCGACCTGGCGTTCTGGCATCTCGAATCGGCCGGGCACCCGATACACCTCGGGGCCCTCGCCGTCTTCGCCCCCGACCCGGCGGGCCCGCCGCCCGCCGCGCACGCCCTGCTGTCGCTGCTCGCCACCCGAGCCGGGGCCGTCCGGAAGCTGCGGACGCGGGTACGGGACGTACTGCTGCCCGTCGGCGGCGCGGCCTGGACCCCGGACACCGACTTCGACGTGACCCGGCACGTCCACCGGATCCGGCTCCCCGGTGCGGCACCCGTGGAGACGGAGGCCGTCGCGCTCGCCGGAGGGCTGATGGAACGGCCCCTGGAGCGCGGCCGTCCACCGTGGGAGATGTACCTCCTCACCGCGGCGGACGGCGGCCCCTTCGCCGTCCTGGTCAAACTCCACCACGCGCTCGCGGACGGGATGCGCGCCGTGGCCATCGGCTCCGCCATCTTCGACGAGCTCGCCGACCCCCGCGGGGTGCGCGCCAGGGCCCGGGCGCGGATCCGCGAGGCCGCAGCCCCCGCGCCCGCCCGCCCCTGGTTCAACGACCCCGGACGGCTCGTCGGGGCCGCCCGGGACCGGATCGACGGACTGGGCCGCGCGGTCGGCGTCGGTGCCTCCGTCGTCCTGGCCAGCCGGTTCGACCCGCGCGCCCTGCCGCCCTCCCTGGCCGCCGGGGCCGGCGGCACCCGGCGGCTCGGTACGGCGGTCCTCGACGCCGAGGACGTACGGCTCGCCCGCAAGGCGTCCGGCGGCACCACCAACGACGTCCTCCTCGCGGTCGTCGCCGGAGGGCTGCGCCGCTGGCTGGCCGGGCGCGGCGAACCCCTGCCGGAGGACGGCCCGCGGGCCCTGGTCCCCGTCTCCCGCCGCCGCCCCGGCGGTGCTTCCGGACCGGGCAACGACCTCTCCGCGTACCTCCTCGACCTGCCCGTCGCCGAGCCCGACCCCCGCACCAGGCTCGCCCGGGTCCGCGCCGCCATGGACCGCAACAAGGAGGCCGGTCCGCTGCGCGGCGCCGGAGCCCTCGCCGTACTCGCCGACCAACTCCCCCCGATCGCCCACCGCTTCGGCGCGCCCCTGGCGGGCGGGGCGGCCCGGATGCTCTTCGACCTGCTGGTCACCAGCGTGCCGCTGCCGAGATCGGAGCTGTCCTTCGGCAACTGCCCCCTGAGGTCCCTCTACCCGATGGCGCCGCTCGCCCGGGGGCAGTCCCTGGCCGTGGCCCTCACCTCCTACGGAGGGCGGATCCACGTCGGGCTGGTGGCCGACGGGGAAGCGGTACCGGACGTGGACCTGCTGGCGCGGGCCACGGCCGACGAGCTGACGGAGCTGGCGGCCCTCGCCGCCGCGGACTGACTCTCCGTCCTGCCGTGGCGGTACGGGGACGGGCCCGCCGCACCGGCTCCGGCCCGGGGACGGACGCACATCCGCCGCCGTCCGGCGCGGGGCCGTCGACCTGCGGTGGTGCCGGGGCTTTGGCACTCTGGACCCATGCCCGAACTGCCCGAAGTGGAATCGCTGCGAGGCTTCCTCGACGAGAAGCTGACGGGCCTGCGCATCGCCCGGGTGCTGCCGCTGTCCATCAGCGTCCTCAAGACCTACGACCCGCCGCTCAGCGCCGTCGAAGGCGCCGAGGTCACCGCCGTCGGCCGGTACGGCAAGTGGCTCGACATCCGCGCCGGGGGACTCCATCTCGTCTTCCACCTCGCCCGCGCGGGCTGGCTGCGCTGGTACGACGAACTGCCCGCAACGCCCCCGCGCCCCGGGAAGGGACCGCTCGCCCTGCGGACCGTCCTCGCTTCCGGCGCCGGATTCGACCTCACCGAAGCAGGCACCACCAAACGCCTCGCCGTCCATCTCGTCCGGGACCCCGCAGAGGTCTCCGCCATCGCCCGGCTCGGCCCCGACCCGCTCGCCGAAGGCTTCGACCGGGCCGCCTTCGCCGCCGTCATCGCGGGCGAGAAACGACAGCTCAAAGGGGCTCTGCGGGACCAGAGCCTGATCGCGGGCATCGGCAACGCCTACAGCGACGAAATTCTGCACGCGGCACGGATGTCCCCCTTCAAACAGGTCCGGCAGCTCGACGAGGCCGAGACCACCCGGCTCTACGAGGCGCTGCGCACCACCCTCGGCGAAGCCGTCGACCGGGCGCGGGGCGTCGCCGCGGCCGGCCTCAAGGCCGAGAAGAAGAGCGGACTGCGGGTCCACGGACGGACCGGCGAACCCTGCCCGGTCTGCGGGGACACCATCCGGGAGGTGTCCTTCAGCGATTCGTCGCTCCAGTACTGCCCGACCTGCCAGACCGGCGGAAAGCCGCTCGCGGACCGGCGGATGTCCCGCCTGCTCAAGTAGGCGGGGCGACCGCGGCCGCGGCCGGCCGCGGAGCCCCGTGAGGTGCCCCGCCCGACCGTGGCCCGAGCACCGGAGACAGGCCCGGGTCCTGTCCGGGCGATCTTCGGGGATCGGCCCGCGGCTCCCCCGGCCCTGCGGCTGGGTGGGGTCCCGGATGCGGTGCATCGCAGGCGGCGGGGGTCCGCCCCCTGGCTTCGCCGGGCCCCCACCGGCGAAGCCAGGGGGCGATCATCCTCGTACGCACGGGGATTCCGCCCCCTGGGCTACCGCCCGGGGGACCCCCACCGCGCCCGAAGGGCCGCGGGGGAGTACTCGGGTGATCACGACGACGCAGCGTGGGGGTACCACCCGGGCCGCCAGGCCCACGGGGAATGCCGTAGCTGTCGTCCCGGGCCCGACAAGATCGCCCGGACAGGGCCTAAACTCCGCACCATGCTGCGTGCCCTCGCCGTCGACGACGAACGCCCCGCGCTGGAGGAACTCCTCTATCTGCTCCGCTCCGACCACCGGATCACCAGCGCCGAAGGCGCCACCGATGCCACCGGTGCGCTCCGCCGGATCACCGCGGCCCTGGACCCCGGAGCCGACGGCGAGGGCGGCGGACTGGATGTTGTTTTCCTCGACATCCACATGGCCGGGCTCACCGGACTCGACGTGGCCAGGGTCCTGGCCCGCTTCGCCCGGCCGCCGCTGATCGTCTTCGTCACCGCGCACGAGGGCTTCGCGGTCCAGGCGTTCGACCTGAAGGCCGTCGACTACGTACTCAAGCCGGTCCGCCGGGAGCGGCTCGCCGAGGCCGTACGCCGGGTCTGCGACCAGGTCCGCGCAGCTCGCGACACCCGCCCGCCGGAGGGTGCGCCGCACGCGGCGGCCCCCGCCGGACCCGGCCCCGTGCAGAGCAGCGCCGCACAGATCCCGGTCGAACTCGGCGGGGTCACCCGTTTCATCCCCATCGACTCCATCGCCTATGTCGAAGCCCAGGGCGACTACGCCCGGCTGCACACCGCCGACGGGAGCCATCTCGTCCGCGTTCCGCTGTCCGCGCTGGAGGAGCGGTGGGCGGTGCACGGCTTCGTACGGATCCACCGCAGCCATCTCGTCGCGCTGGCCCGGATCGACGAACTGCGCCTCGACGCCGGAGCCACCACCGTCCGGGTCGGCACGGCCGAGCTGGCCGTCAGCCGCCGCCACGCCCGCCAACTGCGCGATCTGCTGATGCGGCACGCGGGCGGCTGACGTACCGCCCGCGGGTGCCGTACGGCCCGGCCCGTACCCGCCCCGCATCCCGCGCCCCGCGCCCCGCATCCCGCGCACGGGGCAAGCGGCCCGCGGGCGACCGCTCGGCCGATCCGGGCGACCGTTCGCCGCCTCGCGGCGGCCGTCCGCCGAACGGTGCCGTCGCCTGCCCGCACCGCTGCCGTCCCGCGTCCTAGCCTTGATCAGTGGGTAGTGAAGGGATCCGATGTCCGATATCGAAGCGCTGCTGGAGGAGCTCCGGAAGCTGCCGGACACCCCGGCCGCCAGCACCCGTGAGCTGCAGGCGCTGCTCGGCACCGTGAAGAGCGCCGCCGGGCGGTGGGCCGATGTGCTCTACGCCGTCCAGGAGTCGGCGCACGGTCTGGTCGGCCCGCGTGCCGAAGCCGCCCTCACGGTCGCCTTCCGCCGGGCCGAGGAGTCGTACGTCGAACTGGAGATCGCGCTGAAGGACTTCGGCCCGTCCCGCTGACCTCCGGCCCGGCACCGCAAGCCGGTCCCCGGGCCGTCCGGGAGACGCCTACCGCCGGTGAAACCATCCTGCGTAGACTCCCGTTGCCGTAAGCCCACGGCGGCCCGCCGACCGCTGCCGCCCGCGGGCCCCGGACGCCCATCGCCCCGGCTCGACCGGGACCGCGGCCCGACCGAGAGAGCAGGGGACCATGCCGGGAGACCAGCGGCCCCGCCGCGAGGTGGTGACCGGAGTGCCCCGCACCGGCCGCCGGGCCCCCGGGTACGCCCCCGCCCGCTCCGAGATCACCGAGCAGACGGCCCTCGGCGCCGCCTACGTCCGCTCCCTGATGCGCAGCCAGCTGCGGACGGCGCTGCACACCGTGGGGACCCTCGCGCTCCTCGTCGGCACCCTGCCGCTGCTGTTCGCGCTCCCCGCCGCCTTCCACGGCAGTGCACCGTCCCCGCAGCTCTTCGTCTGGGCCGTGCTCGGCTTCGGAGTCCATCCGGTGATGTGGCTGACCGCCCGCTGGTACGTGCGCCGCGCCGAGCGCAACGAACGCGATTTCCTCCGGCTCCTCGAAGGCCGCTGACCGGTGCCGATATCCGCACGTACCGGTATATCCGGCCCGGGGCCCGCCGTGCCCCGCCGCCGTACCCCCGCGCCCCTCCGGCGGTGCCGGTGAACCAGACCTATGCGGTGACCGCCGTGACCGTCGTCGTCGTGGCGACCCTCCTCATCGGCGGCCTCGGGCTGCGCATCTCCCGTACCACCTCCGACTTCTACGTCGCCTCCCGTACCGCCGGGCCCCGTCTCAACGCCGCCGCCATCAGCGGCGAATACCTCTCCGCCGCCTCCTTCCTCGGTATCGCCGGGCTCGTCCTCCTCCAGGGGCCGGAGATGCTCTGGTACCCCGTCGGCTACACGGCCGGATACCTCGTCCTGCTGGCGCTGGTCGCCGCCCCGCTGCGCCGCTCCGGTGCGTACACGCTCTCCGACTTCGCCGAGGCCCGGCTGGAGTCCGCCGCCGTGCGCCGGCTGGCGTCCCTCTTCGTCGTCGGCATCGGCTGGCTCTATCTCCTGCCGCAGCTCCAGGGCGCGGGCCTCACCCTGGAGATCCTCACCGGGGCCCCCAACTGGGTCGGCGGGGTCGTGGTGGCGGTCGTCGTCACCGGCGCGGTCGCCGCGGGCGGCATGCGGAGCATCACCTTCGTCCAGGCGTTCCAGTACTGGCTCAAACTGACCGCGCTGCTGGTGCCCGCGCTCTTCCTGGCCGCCGCCTGGGCCGCCGACGACGCACCCCGGGCCCGTTTCGACGCCCCCGCCGTCCTGCGGGAGCACACCACCGTCACCGTCGACGACACCGTACGGATCGAACTCGCGAAACCCCTGACGCTGACCGTCGACGGCACGGTCGACGGCATCCGCCACGACCACGGCACCATCACCCTCGGCGAAGGGGCCCACCGGATCGACGCCGGAACCCGCGTCGGACTGCCCGCGGGCTCCGAAGTACCCGAGCGGGTGACCTCCGAAGCCGATCCGTCGAGCTGGTCGCAGCCGCTCTCCGGCGGCCACGACGGATCCCATCTGTACGCGACCTACGGACTCATCCTGGCCACCTTCCTCGGCACCATGGGCCTGCCGCACGTCGCCGTCCGCTTCTACACCAGCCCCGACGGCCGGGCCGCCCGCCGCACCACCCTCGTCGTCCTCGGACTGGTCGGCGCGTTCTATCTGCTGCCGCCCGTCTACGGCGCCCTCGGCCGGATCTACGCCCCCGAACTGGCCCTCACCGGAGCCGCGGACGCCGCCGTACTGGTGCTGCCGGAGCGGGTGCTCGGCGGGGTCGCGGGCGATCTGCTGGGCGCCCTCCTCGCGGGCGGCGCATTCGCCGCGTTCCTGTCCACGGCGTCCGGGCTGACGATGGCGGTCGCCGGAGTGATCTCGCAGGACGTGCTGCCGCCGCGCGGAGTGCGCTGGTTCCGGCTGGCGGCCCTGCTGGCCGTGGCCGTCCCGCTGGCCGCCAGCACCGTCGCCGGAAACGTGCCCGTCGCCGACGCCGTCGGACTTGCCTTCGCGGTCTCCGCCTCCTCCTTCTGCCCGCTGCTCGTCCTCGGCATCTGGTGGCGCCGGCTCACCCCGCCCGGGGCCGCCGCCGGACTCGTCGTCGGCGGCGGCTCGGCCCTCACCGCCGTCATGGCCACCCGCGCCGGACTCGCCCCCGAGGGCTGGACACACGCCCTGATGGCCTGGCCCGCGGTCTGGTCGGTGCCGCTGGGCTTCCTCACCATGGTCCTGGTCTCCCTGGCCACCCCCCGCCACATACCCCCGTCGACCACCGCGACCCTCGCCCGGCTCCATCTGCCGGAGGACCTCGCGGGCGGCCCCGGGCAGCCCGAACCGCCCCCGGGCCGAGGAGGAACGCGATGACCGGTACGGGAATGGCCGCCCTGGCCACGGCCGGAGCGGTCCTGCTGGCCGCCGGGATCGTCGTCGGACGGCTCACCGCCCGCCGCGGCGACCGCGCCGATCCGGGCCTCGGCACCCCCGTGGAGCGGGCCACCTTCCACACCCTGCACACCGCTTCCCTGGCCGCGCCGCCGCTGCGGGCCGGGCTCACCGAGGACACCGCCCGCAAGGCCGCCCGCAGGCTCCGCTCCCTGCTGGGCACCGAGGCGCTCTGCCTCACCGACCGCGACCGTGTCCTCGCCTGGGACGGACCGGGCGCCGACCACCACGAGCGCCGGGTGATGGCCCGGGTCGCAGACGTCCTGGAATCCGGGCGCGGCACCACCGTGGAAACCCGCTGCGAACAGCTGGAGTGCCCGCTGCGCTGGGCCGTCATCGCCCCGCTGACGGGGGAGGACGGCGTTCTCGGCACCCTCGTCGCCTACGGGTCGAGGGAGTCCGCCGTGCTGGTGCGGGCCGCGACCGAAGTCGCCCGCTGGGTCTCCGTACAGCTGGAACTCGCCGAACTCGACCGCTCCCGCACCCGGCTCATCGAGGCCGAGATCCGGGCCCTGCGCGCCCAGATCTCCCCCCACTTCGTCTTCAACTCCCTCGCCGCGATCGCGTCCTTCGTCCGCACCGACCCCGAGCGGGCCAGGGAACTGCTGCTGGAGTTCGCCGACTTCACCCGGTACTCGTTCCGGCGCCACGGGGAGTTCACGCACCTCGCGGACGAGCTCCGCTCCATCGAGCAGTATCTGGCGCTGGCCGGGGCCCGGTTCGGGGACCGGCTGAAGGTGACGCTCCAGGTGGCGCCCGAGGTACTGCCGGTCACCCTGCCGTTCCTCTGTCTCCAGCCCCTGGTGGAGAACGCGGTCAAACACGGTCTGGAGGACACCACGGGTGAGCGCCGGATCACCATCGCGGCCCGGGACGCGGGCGCGGAGGCGGTGGTGACCGTGGAGGACGACGGGGTGGGCATGGACCCGGCGGAGCTGCGCGGGATCCTCGCGGGCGAACGGCCCGCGTCCTCGGGAATCGGGCTGTCGAACGTCGACGAACGACTGCGTCAGGTGTACGGGGACGGACACGGGCTGGTCATCGAGACCGGGGTGGGGGCGGGGATGAAGGTCACCGTCCGGATCCCCAAATACCGTGCGGGGGTGCATTCGTCACCGGGGCGCCGTCCCCTGTGAGCCCGCTGCCCCTGTGAGTCCGCCGCCTTCTGTGCCCGCGGGCCCGGGCGCCCGGGTGAACCGGTCCGGGGCCGCTGCCGGGCCGGTGCCGTCAGAAGAGGTGGATCGCCAGATGCCCGAGCGGCAGCCCGAGCTGCCAGGCAGGGGTCCACACCCGGGTCTGCTCGTCGACGGTGCCCGCCCGGCCCGCCGCCTGACGGTGCGCCGAATCGTCCCCGAGGTCCGTCGTCAGCAGCTCGGTCCGGCTGAGCCACTGCCACGACTCCCGCGCCAGCAGCAGATCGGGCGCCGGACCGCTGCCGAGCGACCTGCCCCGCTCCTCGCGCGCCGTCAGCCTCTGCTCCACCCACTCCGGCCACGGATGCCCGTAGGCGGTGCGGTTCAGCCACTCCTCGATGCTGGCCACCGCATGCGCCCCGGCGAACTCGCCGGAGCCGTCGCAGAGGTAGACGGTGAGGGCCAGGGTCTCGCGGCCCGCGCGGTACTCCAGCGAGCCGCCGTCGACGAGGGCGCTGCCGCGCAGCATCTCGTCGGCGATGTACTCGGCGCAGAACCACGCCATGGGCACGTCAGGGGTTTCTCCACCGGTGTCGTTCGTACTCTCGGTCTGCACCGTTCCCACCTTCTTCCGGACGACACGGTGTCGGTGTCGGTTCCGAGACGAGCCTCTACCGAGTGACACGGCCCGCGGCGCATCTTTGCTCAACTTCACCGTGACGTTTCGCACTCCGGGGGTATGTGCCGTGGCCACAGGGGGACACGAGGTGAGCGGGACGGCCGGTGCTCACGTGATGGCCCCGGCGGGCCGAGGCGGGCGGCGCGTCGGATCCGGGGCGCGCGATATCACGCGGCACGCCGACCGGTCCGGTCGTACCCGGGCAGCCGAGGGGCCAGGGCGCGCAGCGCGTAGTGCGTCCGTGACTTGACCGTGCCCGGCGGGATCCCGAGGGATTCGGCCGTCTCCCGGACGCTCAGGCCCTGGAAGTACAGCCGGTCGAGGACGGCCCGGTGGTCCGCGCTCAGCGAGCCGACGGCGGCCCGGACGTCGAGCCGGGCGACTGTGCTCTCGGTGGGGTCGGTGGGGTCGACGGAGTCCGCCGGGTCGGGCACGGTGGCGAGCACCCCGTCCCCGATCTCCGCGGGACGGGCGAGCCGCGAGCGCCGGGCGTCGATGGCGAGCCGCCGCCCGACCGTGAACAGCCACGGGCGCATGGACTCGTAGGGACGTTCGAAGGCCTCCGGGTGCTGCCAGGCCCGGACGAGCGTCTCCTGGACGAGGTCCTCGGCGCGCTGCTGGTCGCCGTAGGTCAGACCCTGGAGAAAGCTCAGCAGGGCGGGGCCGTGTTCGCGCTGGAGTTCCGCGATGGCCCCCTCGTCGGTGGTCGCGGAAGCGATCAGGGTTGCCGTCGCCATGGTTCAACACCTCTTCTCTTGCGTCCGGTCCGGTGGGCCGGTGGCGCGGATTGCAGGGTCGGGCGGGACGGGACCGGGTCGGGCGGGGAACCGGCACGGAGCTGCCGGACAGGGGCCGTGGCCGTATGGAAACCAATGCGGGGCGGCCGGAGAAGCCGGTGCGGCGCGGTCCGTAGGCGAGCGGTCGGCCCGGGTCGACGAGTGGTGCGACGAGCGGGCGGCCGGATCCGGCCCGCCGGTGCGACGGGACGGTGAACGGTCCCTTCCGGGTACGCGGCCGACCGGCCGTTCACACCGTCCGGCGGCCGTGCCGGTGCCGCCGATGCGGTGACCGTGCCCGCGCTCTGCGCCGTGTCGCTTGCCTTCCGGCGACCCACCCTGTGCATTCGGAGGAACGGAATATCGGATTGTCGTATCGGTACGTTCTCCGTCGGGCCCCGGTGCCGACGCGGGTTGGGAGCAGCAGCGCATGGGACGGGACCGGAACAGCGGAAACAGCCGGAACGGGTGGCGTACGGCACGGCACCGCGGAAACGGCCGGAACGGGTCGCGTACGGCACGGCACGGCGGCACGCTCGGACGGTACGGGCCCCCGGTGCTCGCCGCCCTGCTGCTCACGGCCGGGACAACGGCCTGCACCGCCCCCGAACGGGAACCGGCGAAGCCCCGGTCCTCGCCGTCCGCCGCCGGGGGCGCGGCGGCCGACCGCGCTTTCACCCTCGTCGCCAGCGGCGACGTCCTGCCCCATGACTCGGTGATCTCGCGGGCCCGCGGCGACGCCGACGGATCGTCCGACGACGGCTACGACTTCCGCCCCATGCTCGCGGCGGTCCGCCCCTTCGTCTCGGCCGCCGATCTGGCGATCTGCCATATGGAGACCGTGTACGGCGCCGACGGCGACTACCAGGGCTATCCGGCCTTCACCTCGCCGCCGCAGGTCGCCCGCGGACTCGCCGCCACCGGGTACGACGCCTGCTCCACCGCGTCGAACCACAGCCTGGACGACGGCGCCGACGGAATCCGCCGCACCCTGGACGCCATGGACACCGCAGGACTGGTCCACCACGGCTCCGCCCGTACGGCCCAGGAAGCCGCGCTGCCCGGCCGGCTCAAGGCGGGCGGTGCCGAAGTCGCCCACCTCGCGTACACCTACGGCACCAACGGACAGCCGCTGCCCGAAGGACAGCCCTGGGCCGTCCGGCTCATCGACGAGCAGCAGATCCTCGACGACGCCCGGGCCGCCCGCCGGGCCGGCGCCGATATCGTCGTCCTCAGCCTGCACTGGGGCACGGAGTGGCAGACCGACCCGGACGAACAGCAGCTCACGCTGGCCAGGAGCCTCACGGCCGCCGCCACCGGAGGCCGCCCCGACATCGACCTCGTCCTGGGGACGCACGCCCATGTGCCCCAGGCCTACGAGAAGGTCAACGGCACCTGGGTGATCTACGGGATGGGCGACCAGATCGCCGGCCCCATGTTCGACTACACCGGCGCCCGGGACCACCGCGGAAACATGGGCTCCATCGGCCGGTTCACCTTCGCCCCGCCGAAGACCCCGGGCGGACGCTGGGAGGTCACCCGGGCGGAGTTCGTACCGCAGTGGTACGACACCGACGCGGGACGGGTCGTGAACCTCCCGGCCGCGCTCGCCGAGGACTCCGGCCGTGACGACCTCCGCGAGGTCCAGGACGGCATCGCGGAAGCCGTCCTGAGCCGGGGCGCCGCGAAGGACGGTCTGACGATGGCCCGCTGAACCGGCCGCCGCGGGCTACCGGGGCGGCGGGAGCTGTCCGGGCCGGCAGGATCCGGCAACGGCCCCTACGGGACCACCGTCACCGGCCAGCGGCCCGCCTTCACCAGCTTGACCGCCACCGAACCGATGAACCGGTGTCCCGCGGACTCCGAGAGCCCCACCACCACCGCATCGGCCTTCAGATCGTCGGCCGCCTGCACCAGACCGTTGTACGCGTCCCCCGGGAAGGTGTGGAACTCCCAGCGGACGTCCCAGATGCCCCGCACCCGCTCCGTCGCCGCCCGCACCTCGGCCACCAGTTCCTCCGCGACCTGCCCGGTGGTGTCCGCCACCGGCACCCCGAGGGCCGCGCCCGCCGCCATCACCGGCTGCACGTACACGATCGCCAGCAGCGCGTTCTGCCGCCGGGCCAGCCCACCCGCGTACGCCGCGGCGCGCAGGGAGGAGTCGGATCCGTCCACACCGGCGACGATCACCTTCGGGCCGTCGGTACCGCGTTCGAAGGACGAGGCCGGAGAGGAGCGGGGAGTTGTCACACCACCGAGGGTAAGCCGCCCGCCGCGGATCGGGCCCGAGGGAGGTCCGCGCCGGTCCCGCGGGGTGGGCGGCGCACGGATCGAATGCTCCGGGCGACCGGTCGGCGACCGCATCGGCCGAGCGTGCGAACGCAGCGCTGTTCGACTGCTCCCATCGGGTAATTTCCTTCCGGGCCGCGTGTTGATCAAGCTCGCGGACCGGTCGTCGTGCGAGCTGTTGGTCATGAAGAAGGATCAGACGCCACCGCATCGCCGCACCGTGCTCCGGATCGCCGCGGGCATCGGCGCCCTTGCCACCGCCGGCCTCCTCGTCACCGAGGGGACCGGCGGGCGGACCGTGGCTCCCGGGCCCGCCGTGGGGGGCGCGGGCGGCGCGCCGGGCCGTCCGGCGGCCGGTGCGGCGGGCGCCGCGGGCCACCGGGCCCGGGCCACCGCCTACCGGCTCCAGCCGATGACCGGGATCCCGCGCGGGCTGCGCCGGGTCCGGCCGCCGGTGCGCGAACACCCCTTCCTCAGCCTGCCGTCGACGGGCCGGACCATGGTGCTGACCTTCGACGACGGGCCGGACCCCCGCTACACCCCGGAAGTCCTGGACATCCTCGCGCGCTACGACGTCCCCGCGATGTTCTTCGTCTGCGGCGAGACGGCCGATATGTACGGGGATCTCGTACGGCGGATGGCCGACGACGGGCATGTGGTGGGCAACCACACCTGGTCCCATCCGCTGATGCCGTCCTTGGCGCCGTCCCGGATCCGCGACGAGATGGGCCGGACCAGCGAGGTCGTCGAGGAGCTGGTCGGCCAGGCGCCGCTCTGGTACCGCGCGCCCTTCGGGGCCTGGAACCGGCACTCCTTCGAGATCGGCGCGGAGCTGGGGATGGAGCCGCTGGCCTGGACCGTCGACACCCTGGACTGGACCGAGCCGGGTGCCGGGACCATCGCCAGCCGGGTGCTGGACGGTGCGGCGCCGGGCGTGGTGGTGCTCTCGCACGACGCCGGGGGAGACCGCTCGCAGAGCGTGGCCGCGCTCCGCAACTATCTGCCGAAGCTGCTGGAAGCGGGATACACGATCACCGTCCCGCAGCGCTGAAGCGGGCCGGGGCCGAAGGCCACCGGCCCCGGCCGCCCCGAAGGTCCGGAAGCCCTGCCCGGCCGGTCCCGGACCGTCAGCGCGAGGAGACCATCCGGGCGAAGACCACCACATTGCCGTCGTAACCACCGGACCGGCTCCAGCCGCCGCCGCAGGTGATCACCCGCAGCTCCGGATAGCCGGTGTCGCCGTACACCTGGGCGCCGGGGAAGTCGTCCTTGGCGTACACCTCGACCCCGTACACCTCGAACACCGCCTTCTTCCCGTCGAGCCGGTCGACCTCGACCCGGTCGCCCCGCTTCACCGTGCCGAGCCCGTAGAACACCGCAGGACCCGACGTATTGTCGACATGGCCCGCGATGACCGCCGTACCGCGCTGCCCGGGCGCGACACCGTTCTGGTACCAGCCCGCGAACTCCGGCGCGTCGGCGGGTGGTGCCTCGATCCAGCCGTCGGCGTCCAGACCCACGTTCATCAGCGGGGCGTCCACGTCGATCGCGGAGATCCGCACCCGCTCGGCGGGCGCGTGCGGCAGGGCCTTCGACACGGTGGGCCCGGCGAAGACCTCACCGTCGGTACGGCCCAGGGAGGCGGCGGCAGCGGGCTGGGGCGGGCCGAGCGCGACGTCCACCCCGTTCTTCATCAGGGCGATCCCGGTGAGCATCACCAGCGCCAGCACGCCCCAGGGCGAACGCCGCCGCGGCCCCGGGTCGTCGAAGTCCGCGCCCATCGCACCTCTTCCCTCCGGCCGCCGCGACCGGACACCTCCGTCCGGCCACCGGTGACTCCCGTCGATTCCCTGGGCACGGTAGGTGAGCCGGAGGGCCCCGGCGATCCGGACGGGGCGAACGGGTGGCGCCGTCCAGCCGGGGTGACCCATCCGTGTCAACGCCCCGGCGTGACTTCCCCGATCCGGGTGACGGTGTGTGACCTGCGGATCCGTACCGGCCATTCGGCGCGTCGTGGGCGTGTCGGCTCACCGGGTCGGACGAGCGCCGACATGCGGTCCCCGGCCCGCCCGGTGAGGGTTCGTCATGGAAGGCGTACTCGTCGAAAAACCCGGAGCGCCGCTCCGGGCGTCTTCCGCTGGAGGTTCACGATGCGTGCTTCACGCGCTCTCGCAGTGGCCGCGGCCGCGTGCGTGGCCGTCGGTGTCCCGGCGCCCCTGGCGGTCGCCGGCGGCGGTGGCGGGGACGGCAGGGACAACCGGGACACGGGGCCGTTCGCCATCTCCGTCCATCCGCGCTCGGTCCACGAGGGCGGCACCCTGACGGTCACCGTGCGCGGCTGCTCCCGCGGCGGGACGGTGACCTCGAACGCCTTCCCCACGGCCCGGCTGGAGCACCGGGGCAACGCCGAGTTCCGCGACGGCGCCGACAACCGTGACAGCCGTGAAGGCCGTGAAAGTAACGACAACAGAGGCGACGGCGAGAACCGGGAGTCCAGAGACAGCAGAGAGAACAGGGACAACAGAGAGAACAGGGACAACAGGGACAACAGGGGTGATGTGCAGACCGCCTTCGCCCGGGTCTTCGACCGTGCGGCGCCCGGTGAGTACAACCTGGCCGTCCGGTGCACCGGCGGCAGCCGGGTGGAGACCGCCGAGTTCGCCGTGCTCCGCGGCCGGGGCGCGCGCGGCGGCCTCGGTGGTTCGATGGGACCGACGACCGCCGAGATGGCCGTCGGCGGTTCGCTGGTCGCCGCCGCGGCGCTCGGCGGAGCCCTGGTGATCACCCGCCGCCGGCGGGCCTCCGGCGAAGCCGCCTGATCCGGACGAACCTCCCGGTCGGCGAGTCCGCCCGCGGCGCGGGATCCCGCAGGGGGCGGCGCCGCGGGCTCCGCGCCGTATCCGGGGTATCCGGGGTATCCGGGTGTCCCGGGCATCCGGGCCTCAGTGGCGGCGGCCGGCGTTCCGGCGGCGCAGGGCGAACGCGGTCCCGGCCGCGGCCGCCACGACGAGCGCCGCTCCCGCCGCGACCTCGGTGGTACCGGCGCCGCCTCCCACGCTGCCGCCGAGCCCGCCGCGGACGCCCTGCGGTGTCACGGTCGCCGTGGCCGACGCGGTGCGCGTGGCGGTGGCGGTGGCGGTACGGCTCGCCGAGGGCGCGGGGGACGCGGTGGCGGACGGCGGCCGGAAGGTGGAACTGGTCGTCGGGCTGGTGGTCCCGCCGCTGATCGTGAGGATGAACGTTCCCTGCTGGTTGCCGCAGGTGAAGCGGACCGAGTACTGGGCGCCCCGGCGGGCGTCCGTGTCCACGGTCGCCGTGGCCGAGGTACCGGGCCGGATGGTCGCCGTATCGAAGATCCCGGACGAGGCGGTGGCCGTGGTGGGGCAGTTGCTCGCGGAAAGCGCGATGCGGCCGCCGGGCGCGACGGTGGACGGCGAGACGGTGAACCGGACCGGGTCGCCGTCGCCGCCCGCCCGGGCGACGGGAGCGGCCAGGGCCAGCACGGTCGCTCCCAGCAGAGCGGCGGACGCGGCACGTATCGCACGCATGGGCATTCCTCCGGGTCCCCGAGGAGCAGACGCGGAAGCGGTTTCCGCGGAAGGGCGGAGTTTGCCCCTCGATAACCGAAACGCTAGGAGTGGCCCCACCCGGTCGCGATCCCTGTCGGGCGAACGGGTCATCCGTGTCCGCCGGGCGGGGGACACCGGCGGCGCGCCGCCAACGGTCCGTACCGTCTGCCGTCCCTGTATCCGCCTGTATCTGCCTGTCCACCCGTATCCGCACGCTTCGTGCGCCGGTACGGCCCGGTTCCCCGGCCGCCCGCCTCCGGAAACTTGCGCCGCAGTTGAACACTTTCCCGTACCGCCGCCGTACCTAGGGCCGTGGACGGCGTACCCGGGCGCCGTCGACACCACGGACTCGGAGACGGACGGACCCACGGGAGTACACGATGAAGACCTGGCGAAGCGCGTCGGCCGCCGCGGCCGCGGCAGCCCTGCTGGCAATGACGACGGCGTGCGGTCAGGAGGACCGGGGCGGCGGTGGCGGTACGGACAGCGGGCAGCCCGTCGGCGCGGCGAAGCCGGCCTCGGGCGGCGGCTACGGGGACTACGGCTCCGGCACCGCCACGGCCCCGGGCGGTGCGGCGAAACCGGCCGGACGGCTCGCGGTACGGAACATTCCGCAGCTCGGCGAGGTCCTCACCGACAGCGCCGGATTCACCCTCTACCGCTTCGACGAGGACACTGCGAAACCCCCGCGGTCCCGTTGCGAAGGCGACTGCGCGAAGGCTTGGCCGGTGGTGGCCGCGGAGGGGGCGACCGCCCCGTCCGGAGCCGACCCCGACCTCCTCGGCGAGGTGACGCGGCCCGACGGCGGCACCCAGCTGACCGTCGCCGGATGGCCCGTGTACCGGTACGCCGAGGACACCGCGGCGGGGCAGGCCCGGGGACAGGGCGTCGGCGGTACCTGGTTCGCCGCAGCCCCGGACGGCGGCAAGGCGGGCGGCGGGGGAGCGGCGGGCACGGGTGGCACGGGTGGCACGGGCGGCTACGGCACCCCGGGCGGGGATTCCGCTTCCGGCTCTGCTTCCGGTTCCGGTGCTGCTTCCGGCGCTGATTCCGCCCCTGGGGCAGGTCGTACCGAATCCGCAGCTCCGCCCGGACTGTCGACCCGCAAGGATCCGAAGCTGGGCGAGATCGTGGTGGACCGCGCGGGCATGACGGTCTACCGCTTCGTCAAGGACTCGGCCTGGCCGATGCGCACCGCCTGCACCGGGGCGTGCCTGGAGAAGTGGCCCGTGGTGGCACCCGTCAACAAGAACGACACCCGGGGCATCCTCAAGAAGGGTTTTGTCACCTTCGCCCGGCCCGACGGAATCAAGCAGCAGACCATCGACTGCTGGCCGCTCTACACCTTCGCAGGTGACCGCGGCCCCGGGGAGACCAACGGGCAGGGCGTGGGCGGCACCTGGTTCGCCGTGACCCCGCAGGGCAAGGTGGTCAGGACGGCGAAGTAGCCGCGCGCCGGCCGGCGAACGCACCCCCGTCCGGCAGCCCGCCGGCACGACTCCCGGTCCCCCGGCCCGGCCCCCGCGCGGGCCGGCGGACCGGGTCCGTACCTCCGTGATGTGACCAACAACCGGTCTGCCGATTCCGGTTTGGACTCGCCCAATTGGCGGCCGATCAGTAGCCTCGGCTCGAACACCGGCCGTGAGCACGGCCGGAGGCATCCGCACGAGGTCCGGTCGACCCGGTTGGAGACATCCATGGAGCGTGCTGTCTGGGCCCCGCCCGGCATCGACACCTCGGTGGCCGGTGTGGCCCGGATGTACGACTACTACGCGGGCGGCTCCCACAATTTCGCGGCCGACCGGGACGCCGCGCGCCGGACGCTGGACTTCCTGCCCGGCCTGCCCAAGAGCGTCCAGGCCGACCGGGCCTTTATGCGCAGGGCGGTGACCTGGGCGGTCGGCCGGGGAATCACCCGCTTCCTCGACATCGGCTGCGGCATGGTGTCGTACGGCAACGTCCACCAGGTGGCGCGGTCCGCCGACCCGGCGTGCCGCATCGTCCATCTGGACCACGATCCGGTCGCCGTCGCCCACGGTCGGGCGGTGGCCGGTGACGACCCCGGGATCGCCGTGGCCGTGGCCGACCTGCGCAGACCCCGGCAGATCCTCGACGGCCCCGAGGTCGCCGAACTACTGGAAGCGGCCAGTCCGGTGGCGCTGTTGCTGCTCGGCGTGCTTCCCTTCGTCGAGGACGCGGAGGACCCGTACGGCGCGGTACGGGAGTTGGGCGAAGCCCTCCCGCCGGAGAGTCTGATCGTCATCACCCACGCCGCGTACGACCGCGTCCCGGTGTCGCAGGAGCAGACGGAAGGCGCCCTGGGGGTCTACCGTGACATCCGCAGTCCACTGACATTGCGTTCACAAGAGCAAATTGCTCGGTTCTTCGAGGGGTACGAGATGGTCGAGCCCGGACTGGTGTTCACGCCGCACTGGCGGCCGGACGCCCCAGCCGAGCAGGAGGACCCATATGCCTTCTCAAGCTACGCAGGGGTGGGGCGCAAGGCGTGATGGCGCCGTCGCAGGCAACCGGTCCCACGGCGGACCCGGACGGTCTTGAGGACAGACTCCGCCGTTTCGCGACCATCTGGAGCCGTGCCGTCTTCCCCGTCACCGCGACCTCGCTGACCCGGGGCGAGGTCGAGGAGCATCTGCTGCCGCTGGCGCGCAGCCTCTGCGCCCTGCTGCACGCCCGCCCCTTCGATCCGGCACCGGCCCAGCGGGTCGGTGCGGCGCTCGTCGATGCCCACTGCACCGACCCCGACGCGCTGGTGCGCACCCTCGGTGTCATCGACGCCTATCTGGTGCTCTACTGCGGCGGCGCGGGCGACGAGGAGCTGACCGTCGAGGACGGGCGGACCCGCTGCACCCGCCTCCAGCACGCGGTGGCCGCCGGATTCGCGGCCGGGCTCCGCGACCGCACCCTGTCCGAGCAGGAGGCCGTCGCCCGCTCCGCACTGATGGCCCGCTCCGACGCCGTACACGCCCTGCACGCCACCGAGACCCGGCTGCGGGCCGTCTTCGAAGGCGCGGCGATCGGTATCGGCGTCGCCGAACTCGACGGCACCGTCGTCGAGGTCAACGAGACCCTCACCCGGATGTTCGGCGGACTGGAGCACCATGTCCGCGGCAAGAAGATCACCGAGTGGACCCATCCCGAGGACCGCCCCCATGTCGCCCAGCTCTACCGCGAGCTGAAGCGCGGCGAACGCGAGCACTTCCGGGTGGAGAAGCCGTTCTTCCGTGACGACGGCACCGCTCTGTGGACCAATCTGACGATGTCCCTGCTCCGTGACCCGGAGGGGAGACCCCAGTACCTCCTCGCACTCCTGGAGGACACCACCGAACGGCGGCTGCTCAACCTCCGCCTGCGGTACGAGGCCACCCATGACGCGCTGACCGGGCTGCCCAACCGCACGCTCTTCTTCGAACGGCTGGAGAAGGCCCTCGCCGGGACGGGACCGGGCAAGGGCACCGCCGACCCCCAGACCGCCGCGGCCGAGAACCGGTTCGGGCTCTGCTACCTCGACCTCGACGGTTTCAAGGCCATCAACGACAGCCTCGGGCACGCCACCGGCGACCGGCTGCTCGTCGAGGTCGCGGACCGGCTGCAGAGCTGCGCCACCGCCCCCGGTGAGATGGTCGCCCGGCTCGGCGGCGACGAGTTCGTCGCCCTCACCACCGGCCCCGACACCGAGTACGAGGTCGGTGAGCTGGCCGCCCGGATCCTCGGCGCCCTCGGCACCCCGATCCTGGTCGACGGCCGGGAGTTCACCGTGCGCGGCTCCATCGGCATCGTCGAGGGACCGGCCGGGGAGCGCACCACCGCCGAGGTGCTGCGCAGCGCCGACATCACCATGTACCGGGCGAAGGCGCGCGGCGGGAACCGCTTCGAGATGGCGGACCCGGAACTCGACCAGCGGGCCATCACCCGGCACGGGCTGACCACCGCCCTGCCCGCCGCGCTGGAACGCGGCGAGTTCTTCATCGAGTACCAGCCCCTGGTGCATATGGGCGACGGCCGGGTCCACGGCGCCGAAGCCCTGGTGCGCTGGTCGCATCCGCAGCACGGGATCCTCGGACCCGACCAGTTCATCCCGCTCGCCGAGCACACCGGACTGATCGTCCCGCTGGGCCGCTGGGTCCTCCAGGAAGCGGTGCGCCAGGCCTGCGACTGGCAGCAGCACCGCACCGAGGGCGCTCCGCTGCGGATCAACGTCAATCTGTCGCCGGCCCAGCTCCAGCACCCCGGGCTGGTCAAGGACACGGTCGCCGTCCTGGAACGGGCCGGACTCGAACCCGGCGCGCTCTGCCTGGAGGTCACCGAGTCCGCGTTGATAGGAGCCGACGAGGGGTTGCTCAAGCCGCTCCGTCAGCTGGCCGAACTCGGTGTCGACATCGCCCTCGACGACTTCGGCACGGGCTACTCCAACCTGGCCAATCTGCGGCGGCTGCCGGTGAGCGTCCTCAAGCTCGACCGCTCCTTCACCAAGGGCATGCAGCAGGCGCCCGTCGACCCGGTCGATCTGAAGATCGTCGAGGGCATCGTGTCACTGGCCCACAGCCTTGAACTCGCGGTCACCGTCGAGGGCGTGGAGACCGGAGTCCAGGCCGACCAGCTCCGTGAACTGGGCTGCGATACCGCCCAGGGCTGGTACTACGCCCGGCCGGGCCCGCCGGACCAACTGCATGCGCTCTCGCTGGCGGACGCGATCTGAGGCCGTAACACGGTGATGGTACGGGCCGCCGCCCGGCCCGTACCCCGTCTCACTCCTCCGCCGGACCGGCCCCCGCCGCACCCGCGCCGGTCGTCGCGAGCAGCACCCGCTGGAGCTCGCGGGCGGCCCGCGGCGGCGCCACGTCGCTGCGGTGCGCCAGGGCGATCGTCCGCCGCAGCCCCGGCGGTGCCAGCGGGGTCACCCGCAGATCCGGACCCGAGCGGTCCGCGACCATCCGGGGCACCACCGCGGCCCCCAGTCCGGCCCGGACGAAGCCCAGCACCGCGTCCATCTCGCCGCCCTCGACCGTGAACGACGGCTCGAAACCCGCCGACCGGCAGGCCGCCACCGTCAGCTCCCGCAGGTCGTAACCGTGCCGGAACATCACCAGCGGCACCTCCCGCAGATCGGAGATCCGCACCGGGCTCGGCGGCGCGGGCGCGATTGCCGACGAGACCACCACAAGATCCTCGCGCAGCAGCTCGACGGTGGTCAGCGCGGGCGACGCGGGCGGCAGCGGCAGCACGATCAGCGCCAGGTCCAGCGCCCCCCGGGCCAGTCTCCGCACCAGATCGTGCGACCCGCCCTCGTCGATCAGCAGCCGGATGCCCGGATGCCGGTCGTGGAAGGCCCGCAGCACATCGGGGAGGAGCCCGGTGCAGAGACTCGGCGTGGCCCCGAGCCGGACCCGGCCCCGGCGGAGCCGGACCAGCTCCTGCACCTCGTGCCGGGCGGTGTCCGCGTCCGCCAGGATCCGCCGGGCCAGCGGCAGCAGCGCCTCGCCCGCCTCCGTCAGCCCGATATTGCCCCGGGCTCGGCTGAACAGCTCCGTCCCCAGCTCCTTCTCCAGCGCCCGCACCTGCTGGGAGAGCGACGGCTGGGAGACATGGACCCGCTCGGCGGCGCGGGTGAAGTGCCGGGTCTCCGCCACGGCCACGAAATACAGGAGCTGCTGGAACTGCATATCCCCAGGATAGACGCCATCATAGGAGCTGCCTATGGAGATCAGCCGAATCATGTCTTGGACCACTGGTCATGAGCGCGTCTACGGTTCCCGACATGGCTTCGGCAACACGTACGGAACGGAAACCGGCGGCCGGGACCCGGCCCCGGCCCCCGCGCTCCTTCTGGGGGTCCACGGTCGGCAAGAAGACCGTGATGGCCGTCAGCGGACTGATCATGCTCGGCTATCTGGTCGCCCATGTCGCGGGCAATCTGAAGGTCTTCTTCGGACCCGAGGAGTTCAACGCCTACGGCCACTGGCTGCGCACCATGGGCGCGCCCGTGCTCCACCACGAGTGGGCGCTGTGGATCGTGCGGATCGGACTGGTCGCCGCGGTCGTCGCGCACGCCGTCAGCGCGTACCAGCTGAGCCGCCGGGACATCCGGGCCCGTCCCACCGGCTATGTGCACAAGCGGCGCCGGGCGAGCTACGCCACCCGGACCATGCGCTGGGGCGGGGTGATCATCGCCCTCTTCGTCGTCTGGCACATCCTCGACCTGACGACCCTCACGGTGAACGAGAACGCCGAGCCCGGCAAACCGTACGAGAACGTCGTGGCCACCTTCTCGACCTGGTACGGCAACGTCATCTACCTCACGGCGATGCTCGCCGTCGGGCTGCACGTCCGGCACGGCTTCTGGAGCGCCGCCCAGACCCTCGGCATCGGCAGCGCCCGCCGCGACCGGGCCCTCAAGTCCGTGGCCAACGGCCTCGCGCTCGTCCTGACCGCGGGCTTCGTCGCCGTACCCGTCGCCGTGATGACCGGAGTGGTGAGCTGAATGAGTTACACGGAGTACGAGACCGGCGCCCCGGTCACCGACACCAAGGCGCCGGACGGGCCGATCGCCGGGCGCTGGGACCGCCGCCGCTTCGAGGCGAAGCTCGTCAACCCGGCCAACCGGCGCAAGCACACCGTCATCGTGGTGGGCACCGGACTGGCCGGCGGAGCGGCCGGCGCCACCCTCGGTGAACAGGGCTACCAGGTGGAGCAGTTCTGCTACCAGGACTCGCCCCGCCGGGCCCACTCCATCGCCGCCCAGGGCGGTATCAACGCGGCCAAGAACTACCGCAACGACGGCGACTCGGTCCACCGCCTCTTCTACGACACCGTCAAGGGCGGCGACTTCCGCGCCCGTGAGTCCAATGTGCACCGGCTGGCCCAGATCTCCGTGGAGATCATCGACCAGTGCGTGGCCCAGGGCGTTCCGTTCGCCCGGGAGTACGGCGGACTCCTCGACACCCGCTCCTTCGGCGGCGTCCAGGTCTCCCGTACCTTCTACGCCCGCGGCCAGACCGGCCAGCAGCTCCTCCTCGGCGCCTACCAGGCCCTGTCCCGGCAGATCGCCGCGGGCACCGTCACCATGCACCCGCGGACCGAGATGCTCGACCTGGTCGTCGTCGACGGGCGGGCCCGCGGCATCGTGGCCCGCGATCTGATCACCGGCGAGATCTCCACCCACTTCGCGGACGCCGTGGTCCTGGCCACCGGCGGCTACGGCAACGTCTTCTATCTGTCGACCAACGCCATGAACTCCAACGCCACCGCCGTCTGGCGGGCCCACCGCCGCGGTGCCTGGTTCGGCAACCCCTGCTTCACCCAGATCCACCCCACCTGCATCCCGCGCACCGGCGACCACCAGTCGAAGCTGACCCTGATGAGCGAATCACTCCGCAACGACGGCCGTATCTGGGTGCCGAAGGCGGCGGGCGACACCCGGCCCCCGGGCGAGATCCCCGAATCCGAACGGGACTACTACCTGGAGCGGATCTACCCCTCCTTCGGCAATCTCGTCCCGCGGGACATCGCCTCCCGGGCCGCGAAGAACGTCTGCGACGAGGGCCGCGGCGTCGGCCCCGGCGGACAGGGCGTCTACCTCGACTTCGCGGACGCGATCCGCCGGCTGGGCCGCGAGAAGGTGGCGGAGCAGTACGGCAACCTGTTCGACATGTACCAGCGGATCACCGCGGAGGACCCGTACGAGGTCCCCATGCGGATCTACCCCGCCGTGCACTACACCATGGGCGGGCTCTGGGTGGACTACGACCTCCAGACCACCGTCCCGGGGCTCTTCGCGATCGGTGAGGCCAACTTCTCCGACCACGGAGCCAACCGCCTCGGCGCCTCCGCCCTGATGCAGGGACTCGCCGACGGATACTTCGTCCTGCCGTCCACCATCAACGACTACCTCGCCCGCACCCCCCTCGGTGACCGGCCCACCGCCGCGCATCCGGAGGTCGCGGACATCGTCGCGGAGACCGAGGACCGGCTGAACCTCCTGCTCGCCGTCGACGGCGACCGGACCCCCGACTCCTTCCACCGCGAACTCGGTGAACTGATGTGGGAGTACTGCGGGATGTCCCGTACGGAGGAGGGACTCCGTAAGGCCCTCGAACGCATCCCGCAGATCCGGGAGGAGTTCTGGCAGCGCATCAAGGTGCCCGGCACCGGAGACGAGTTCAACCAGTCGCTGGAGAAGGCCAACCGGATCGTCGACTATCTGGAGCTGGCCGAGCTGATGTGCCTCGACGCCCTGCACCGCGCCGAATCGTGCGGCGGCCACTTCCGCGAGGAGTCCCAGACCCCCGACGGCGAGGCCGCCCGCCGCGACGAGGAGTTCGGCTACGCCGCAGCCTGGGAGTTCCCCCGGGACCGGCGCGCCCCCGTCCTCCACAAGGAAACCCTCGTCTTCGAACACGTCCACCCCACCCAGCGGAGCTACGCATGAGGCTCACCCTCCGCGTCTGGCGCCAGCAGCGCGCCGACGCACCCGGCGCCATGGCCGTGTACGACGTCGACGGCATCTCCCCGGACATGTCGTTCCTGGAGATGCTCGACACCCTCAACGAGGAGCTGATCCTCCGCGGCGACGACCCCGTCGCCTTCGACCACGACTGCCGCGAGGGCATCTGCGGAGCGTGCAGCCTCGTCATCAACGGCGACGCCCACGGCCCCGAGCGGACCACCACCTGCCAGCTCCATATGCGGTCCTTCACCGACGGCGACACCATCGACGTGGAACCCTGGCGGGCCGCCGCCTTCCCGGTGGTCAAGGACCTGGTCGTGGACCGCTCCGCCTTCGACCGGATCATCCAGGCCGGCGGCTATGTGTCCGCCCCCACCGGCTCGGCGCCCGAAGCCCACGCCGCACCGGTGCCGAAGGCCGACGCCGACTACGCCTTCGAACACGCCGAGTGCATCGGCTGCGGGGCGTGCGTGGCCGCCTGCCCCAACGGGTCGGCGATGCTCTTCACCTCAGCGAAGGTCAACCACCTCAAGGTGCTGCCACAGGGCGCGCCCGAACGGGAGAGCCGGGTGCTCGACATGGTCGCGGCCATGGACGAGGAGGGCTTCGGCGGCTGCACCCTGGCCGGCGAATGCGCCACGGCCTGCCCCAAGGGCATTCCCCTGCCGTCGATCTCCGCCATGAACAAGGAGTGGCTGCGCGCGACCAGGCGCACCCGGACCTGACAGCGGCACCGGGCACCCGGTCCGCGCCCGCCGGGCCGGTTCAGCCCCGCAGGGCCCGGGCCAGCCAGGGGGCGGTACGGCTGCCGGGGGCCGCCGCCACCTGCTCCGGCGTGCCCTCCGCGACCACCCGGCCGCCCTCGGCGCCGCCACCCGGGCCCAGGTCCACCACCCAGTCGGCCCGGGCCACCACCGTCATGTCGTGCTCCACGACGACCACCGAATGCCCCCCTTCCACCAGCACGTCGAGCCGGTCCAGCAGGATCTCCACATCCGCCGGATGCAGTCCGGCCGTCGGCTCGTCGAGGACGTACAGCGTGGGCTCCCGGCGCGGACGCTGGAGTTCGCTCGCCAGCTTGATGCGCTGCGCCTCGCCGCCGGACAGCTCCGTCGCGGGCTGCCCGAGCCGGAGATGGCCGAGCCCCACCTCCAGCAGTGCGCCGAGGCTGCGGGCGGCGGCCGGGACATCGGCGAAATGCCCGGCCGCCGACTCCACGGTCAGGTCCAGCACCCCGGCGACGGTCAGCCCTCGGTGGCGTACCGCGAGGGTCTCCTCGTTGTACCGGGCGCCGCCGCACTCCGGGCACGGCGAACGGGTACTGGGCAGGAACAGCAGCTCCACCGAGACGGAACCCTCGCCCTGGCACGTCTCGCACCGCCCGCCCGCGACGTTGAAGGAGAACCGGCCCGCGCCGAAGCCGCGCTTCCGCGCCTCCTCCTCCGCCGCGAACAGCCTGCGGACCGTGTCGAACAGTCCGGTGTACGTGGCGAGGTTGGACCGGGGCGTCCGGCCGATCGGCTTCTGGTCCACGGTCACCAGCCGGCCGACCCCGGGAGTGCCGGGGGTGATCTCCCCGACCAGGGTCGACTTCCCGGAGCCCGAGACGCCCGTGACCGCCGTGAAGGCGCCCAGCGGGATCCGGACCTCCGTGCCCCGCAGATTGTGCCGGGTCACCGGGCCGATCCGCAGCCGGCCCGAAGGCTTCCGCACCCGCCGGGGCCCGGGCGCGCCGCGGTCGAGGAGATGCCGACGGGTAGCCGAGTCCGGCACCCCGGCAAGACCGGCCGGCGGACCGCTGTAGAGGACGCGCCCGCCGTGCTCACCGCCGCCCGGCCCCACGTCCACCAGCCAGTCGGCGGCCCGCATCACCTCCAGATGGTGCTCCACGGCGAACACCGAGTTCCCCGCGGCCTTCAGCCGGTCCAGCACGGTCAGCAGCGCCCGGGTGTCGTCGGGGTGCAGCCCGGCGGACGGCTCGTCGAGGACGTACACCACCCCGAACAGGCCCGACCGCAACTGCGTCGCGAGCCGGAGCCGCTGCAGCTCGCCGCTGGAGAGCGTGGGCGCCGCCCGGTCCAGGCCGAGATAGCCGAGCCCCAGCTCCGCGACCGGGGCGATCCGGGCCAGCAGATCCGCGGTCAGCACCCGGGTGGTCTCGTCACCGCCGGTCCGCGCCGCGGTCAGCAGTTCGGCCAGCGCCCGCAGCGGCAGGGCCGCCAGCTCCGCGATCGACCGGCCCGCGAAGGTCACCGCCAGCGCCTCGGGGCGCAGCCGCGCGCCCCCGCACTCCGGACAGGGCGCCGAGCGCAGGAACCGCTCCGCCCGGTCCCGCAGCGTCCGGCTCTTCGATGTGGCGAAGGTGTGCAGCACATAGCGGCGTGCGCTCTGGTACGTACCCCGGTACGGCCGCTGGATACGGTCGGCGTCCCGGACCGGATGGACCGTCACCACCGGCTGCTCCCCGGTGAACAGGATCCACTCCCGGTCCTTCGGGGCCAGCTCCCGCCACGGCCGGTCGACGTCGTACCCGAGGGCGTCCAGGATGTCGCGGAGGTTCTTGCCCTGCCAGGCGCCCGGCCAGGCGGCGACGGCGCCCTCGCGGACCGACAGCGACGGATCAGGGACGAGCAGCTCCTCGTCGGTCTCGTGGACCTGCCCCAGACCCTGGCAGTGCGGACAGGCTCCGGCGGCCGTGTTCGGTGAGAAGGCGTCCGAGTCCAGCCGCCGGGCACCGGGCGGATACTCCCCGGCCCGGGAGAACAGCATCCGCAGCGAATTGGAGAGCGCGGTCACCGTCCCCACCGAGGAGCGCGAGGAGGGGTTGGAACGGCGCTGCTCCAGCGAGACCGCCGGCGGCAGCCCGGTGATCTCGTCCACCTTCGGCGCCCCCACCTGGTGGATCAGCCGCCGGGCATAGGGGGCGACGGACTCGAAGTAGCGGCGCTGCGCCTCGGCGTAGACGGTGCCGAAGGCGAGGGACGACTTCCCCGACCCCGACACCCCGCTGAACACCACCAGCGCATCGCGCGGCACATCCACGTCGACATCGCGCAGATTGTGCTCCCGGGCGCCACGGACACGAACGAAGGAGTCATGAGGACGGTGCACGGGCGGTCGATTCCAGGAGACGGGGTGCGGGGGGTGTTACGGGTCTTCTTCCGGAACGGGGGAGGGGCCGGACTCACGCGTCCCTGATACGGGTGCGCCCTCGCGCGCTCCCGGTACCGGCGCGCCCTCGCGCCCTCGGTCGCGCCGCCGGTAGCAACAAGGCGCCATACACCATGCCGACATGCGCTGTACACCGGCCCTTCCACCGCTCCCACGAGGAACTTTCACAAGCGAAGAGACGCTCCGAATATACCGGTGGCCGGAATGCGCCGTCGGTGTCGCGGTTCCGGCCGAACGGGCCGGGGTGGTGTCACGCGGGGTCCTCCAGCCGGAAACCGACCTTCAGGCCTACCTGGTAGTGCTCGACGAGGCCGTCGACGATATGGCCGCGGACCTGCTGCACTTCGAACCAGTCCAATCCCCTGACTGTCTGGTTTGCGCGTTTGATTGCGTTTCGGATGGCCTGGTCGACGCCTTCCGTTGACGTTCCGACGATCTCGGTCACGCGATAGGTGTGATTCGACATGGGCGGTGGGCTCCTCTCGGTACGCTCGTTCCGCCCGGCGGCCGGAGTGCGCCGCGGAAGAAGTGTCCTGATCGAGGCCTGGGCGGGGTTGACCTCTCCTTTTGGTCCATACCAAAATCCAGCCACGCCCTGCGCGTCCCTGATCGCGATACCCCCCATCGGGTTCACATTTTCATGCCATAAGGTGAACGTTGTGAGAAGCCGCCCTGTCCCCACTTCTGTCGCACTGGTGTGCCTTGTCTCGCTCACCGGCTGCGGAATCATCCCCGGCACCGGGTCCGACGAGACCACGGTGAAGATCTGGCTGATGAAGGACAGCGCGTCCGACGACTTCCTCGAACGTTTCACCAAGCAGTACGAGAAGGAGAATCCCTCCGTCGACCTGAAGGTCGAGTTCCAGGAGTGGACCGGCATCGGCGCCAAGGTGAACGCCGCCCTGGAGGGCAAGGACACGCCCGACATCATCGAGGTCGGCAACACCCAGGTCGCCCAGTACGCGGAGAGCGACGGACTCACCAACCTCACCGTCGAGGCGACCCGCGACCTCGGCCAGGAGGACTGGCTGCCCGGTCTCGCCCAGCCCGGGAACATCGGCGGCGCCCAGTACGGCATCCCGTGGTACGCGGCCAACCGTGTCGTCATCTACAACAAGAAGATCTTCCAGGAGGCGGGCATCCGCGCGCTGCCCAAGAACCAGGAAGAGTGGATCGACATCACCAAGCGGCTCAACGCCAACGGCAACCAGGGCATCTACCTCCCCGGGCAGGACTGGTACACCCTCGCCGGCTTCGTCTGGGAAGAGGGCGGCGAACTCGCCGTCGAGCGGAGCGGCACCTGGGACGGGGCGCTCCACAGCAAGGCCGCCGTGAAGGGCATGAAGTTCTACAAGGAGCTCCAGGCCCTCGGCGCCGGCCCGGTGGCGGGCGACGAGCGCACCCCCCTGCAGACCGGTGTCTTCGCCAAGGGCAATGTGGCCCAGCTGATCGACACCCCCGGGGCGACCGCGGCGATCCTCAAGGCCAACCCCGCCCTGAAGAAGGAAGACCTCGGCTACTTCCCGATACCGGGCAAGCAGACCGGCAAGCCCGGCGCGGTCTTCACCGGCGGCTCCGACCTCATCGTCCCGGAGCAGGCCGACAACCGCGCCGCCGCCGTCGAGGTCGTCAAGGCCCTGGCCGGCGAGAAGTGGCAGATCGAACTCGCCCGCGCCATGAACTACGTGCCCAACAAGAAGGGCCTGGCCGGCCAGGTCTCCGGGGAGAGCAACAAGGCCATGGCCCAGGGCGCCGGTGCCCGCGGCAGCAAGGCCACCCCGAACTCGCCCCGCTGGGCCAACGTCGAACTGAAGAACCCCATCAAGCCCTATATGACGGCGGTGCTGAAGGGCGGCGACCCCGAGGCCGAGGCGCAGAAGGCCTCCGCGGCCATCACCAAGATCCTGGCCTCCACCCTCTGACCAGGCTTCCGGCCGCCCCTTCGCGGCCCGCCGCCGTACCGCCGCCGAGGCGGGGACACGCCACCGCGCGTCCCCGCCTCGGCGGCATTCCGGCACCCATCACCCGGTGATGGCCGTAGGCACCGGAACCGACACCGGCACCGACAGCGAGAGCGCGAACCGCCCGGCGGCATCCGTCCACCAGTGAGTCAGCTCAAGACCGGCCGCTGCCAGCTCCGCCCGTACGCCCTCCTCCCGGAACTTGGCCGACACCTCGGTCCGCAGCTCCTCGCCCTTCTCGAACGGCACCGCGAAACCCAGCTCCGGGAACTTCACCGTGACCGCCGACCGCGCCCGCAGCCGCATCTCGATCCACTCGTGCTCCGGATCCCAGAGCGCCACATGGTCGAAGTCCGCCGGATCGGCGTCCGCGCCCAGCTCCCGTGCCAGCACCCGCAGCACGTTCTTGTTGAACTCGGCCGTCACCCCGGCCGCGTCGTCGTAGGCCCGCACCAGCACCGCCGGATCCTTCACCAGATCCGTACCGAGCAGGAATCCGTCGCCCGGCGCCAGCAGCGCCCGTACCGACTTGAGGAACGCGGCGCGCTCCCGCGGCAGCAGATTGCCGATCGTGCCGCCGAGGAAGGCCACCAGCTTCGGGCCGGGGGTGTCCGGCAGCTCCAGCGCCGCGGTGAAGTCCGCGACCAGGGCGCGGACGTGCAGCTCCGGATGGTCCGCGAGCAGGGCGTGCGCCGCCCCCGTCAGCGCGCTCTCGCTCACGTCCACCGGTACGTACGAGTGCAGCCCGGTCAGGGCCGCCAGCAGATGCCGGGTCTTCTCGGACGAGCCGGAACCCAGCTCCACCAGCGTGCGCGCCCCGCTCGCGGCGGCGATCTCGGGGGAGCGGTCGACGAGGATCTCCCGCTCGGCCCGGGTCGGGTAGTACTCCGGCAGCCGGGTGATCTCGTCGAACAGTTCGCTGCCCCGGGCGTCGTAGAACCACTTCGGCGGCAGCGTTCTCGGAGTGGTGGTCAGCCCTTCGGTCACATCGGCGCGCAGCGCGGCGCCGGTGGCGTCCTCGGGCAGGGTGCGGGTCAGGTCGAACGTGCTCACGTGGGGGGCTCCTTGAGGGGGGTCAGGAGGACATCGGCGCGGACCGCCCGCACCAGGGTGCGGTCGGGCACTTCGCGCCAGCGCGGATCGTCGTCGTACGGCTCCGATGCCACGACCGTGCCGCCGCCCGGGGCGCCCGGCCCGGTCAGATACCAGAGCGAATCGCCCCAGACGGTCGCGGTGATCGTGGAACCGTCGGTGAGCAGCAGATTCAGCCGGGATCCCGGGGCCACGGCGGCCACCTCGGACACGGTGGCGGCCAGCGCCTCACCGGGCTCGTCGCCCTCCCGCAGCCTGCGCAGCGCCAGCGCCCACAGCAGGGCCGCGTCGCAGCGGGCTTCCAGGGCCAGCAGCTCCGCGGCGGGAAGCGCGGCGGCGAGCGGGGCGACGCTCCTCGGCCAGCCCTTCACCGCTCCGTTGTGACTGAACAGCCAGGGCCCGGCGGCGAAGGGCGCCGCGGCGGCCTCACCGTCCGCGCCCGGTTCGGTGGCATCGCGTACGGCCGCAAGGAACGCCGTACTCCGGATCATCCGGGCGAGATCCCCGAACGGCAGATCCGCCCAGACCGGACCGGAGCGCCGGTAGCGCCCGGGCACCGGATCGCCGTCCGCGTACCAGCCGACACCGAAACCGTCCGCGTTGACGGTCCCGTGCCGCTGCCGGCGCGGCGCCCACGACTGGCGCAGCAGCGAGTGCGGCGGCGCGGTCAGCACCTCGCCGAGCCGCAGCGGCGGTCCCAGATAGGCGAGATGACGGCACATCACACGTCCCGGGCGGTACGGAAACCGGCGAAGATCTGGCGGCGCACCGGCAGGTCCCAGTTGCGGAACGTGCCCCGGCAGGCCACCGGGTCGACCCCGAAAGCCCCACCGCGCAGCACCTTGTACGAGGAGCCGAAGAACACCTCCGAGTACTCGCGGTAGGGGAACGCCGAGAAGCCCGGATAGGGCAGGAAGTCGCTCGCCGTCCACTCCCACACATCGCCGACGAGCTGCCGCACCCCCAGCGGCGAAGCGCCTTCGGGAAAGCTCCCCGCGGGCGCGGGCCGCAGATGCCGCTGGCCGAGATTGGCCCGCTCGGGCGTCGGGTCGGCGTCCCCCCAGGGGAAGCGGCGGGACCGGCCGGTCGCCGGATCGTGGCGGGCGGCCTTCTCCCATTCGGCCTCCGTCGGCAGCCGCCGCCCCGCCCACCGGGCGAACGCGTCGGCCTCGTACCAGCTCACGTGCAGAACCGGCTCTCCGTCCGGCACCGGTTCCGTGACACCGAAGCGGCGGCGCAGCCACCCCGCGCCGTCCCGGCTCCAGAAGAGGGGGGCTTCGATCCCGTTCCGCCGGATCTGCGCATAGCCCTCCGCGGCCCACCAGCGCGGATCGCGGTAGCCGCCGTCCTCCACGAAGGCCCGGAAGGCGCCGCAGGTCACCGGAGTGGTGTCGAGGAAGAAGGGGGCGACGTCGCGGTGGTGGGCGGGCCGTTCGTTGTCCAGCGCCCACGGTTCGGTGGAGGTGCCCATGGTGAAGGGGCCGCCGGGGACGAGGACCTCGGCCGCCGCGGGCAGCTCACCGGGCGCGGGGGCCGGGGGCTCCGGGGCGGACAGCGCGGCCGGACCCGACCGCAGCTGATGGGTGATCAGCATGGTCTCGTCGTGCTGCTGCTCGTGCTGGGCGATCATCCCGAACGCGAAGGAGTCCTCGGTGAGGCGGCCGGCGCCGTCCAGGGGAGCCGCGTCGAGTACGTCCAGCACCCGCTCGCGGACCTCGGCCGCATAGCGGCGGGCCTCGCCGGGCGGCAGCAGCGGCAGCGACGGCCGGGTGGCCCGGGGGTGCTCGAAGGCGTCGTACACCGAGTCGATCTCGGGGCGCAGGGCGGCCTTCCGGCCGACCGTGCGCAGCAGCCACTGCTCCTCCTGATTGCCGATATGCGCCAGATCCCAGACCAGTGGGGACATCAGCGGGGAGTGCTGGGCGGTCAGTTCGCCGTCGTCGACGGCGTCGGTCAGCAGGGCGGTACGGGCCCGGGCCGCGGTCAGCGCACCGAGGGCACGCCCGCGCAGTGCGCGGGGCTCGTCCCGCGCGGTCGGCTCCGTGGTCACGGTCGTGGCTCCTTTCCCCGGGAGGTCCCCCGGGCCGGTGGTGCCAGGTCGTCGGCGGGACATCGCCCCGGCAGTACATGCCGCTCGTGGAACGCCGCCACCGCTTCGGACACACCCCGCGAGGCACCGGCCCGGGGCAGCGCCTCCAGCGCCGCGTCGAAACACGCCACGGCCGCGGCGTGCAGCTCCGGATCGCTCAGCCCGTGCCGGGCGGCGTCCAGCCAGAGCGGATTGCGCGGCGCGGGACGCGAGCCGGCCCGCTCCGCCAGCGGTTTCACGGTCCGGTAGACCCGCTCCGCGGCCTCCGGATCGTCGAACAGGGCGGCCGTGACCGCCAGCGGTACCTGCCAGCCGTCGGCACCGGGCTGGGCGTCGATCATCCTCAGCTCCAGATGCCCGCGCGGCCGCACCGGCGGAAACAGCGTCGTCAGGTGGTAGTCGAGATCGGCCCGGGTCGGCGGACGGGGCGCGCCGCTGCGTATCCAGCGGCGGAAGGTGAGCCCCTGCGGACGCTCCCAGGGCCCGTCCGCGGACCGGACCACCATCACCGGCGCGTCCAGCACATGGCCGGTCCAGGCCGCGCGGGGCTCGCGGTCCAGCGGCGGCGCGATCGGCCGCACCGGGTCCAGCTGCGCCCAGATCGCCTGCCGGGTGGAGCGCCAGCCGGTGGCCCGCCCCTCCAGCGTGGGGGAGTTGGCGAACGCCGCGGTCAGCACCGCGCCCAGCAGATGCGCGAGCTGCCAGCGCCTGCCGTGGCCGAGCGGCCCCGGCTCCTCCTCCCCGGCGTCCAGACAGACCTGGATGGAGGCGGAGGAACACATCATGATCCGCCCGCAGGGGCTGGTCCGGTCGAGGTACGCCTCCATCGCCTCGTAGCGGGGATCCTGCAGCAGCCTGCGGGCCGGCTGCCAGGGGTCGATGCCGATTCCGGCGAGGGTCAGACCGTCCCGGTCCAGCAGGGACCGGACGGCGCGGAGGTCGGCCGATACGGCGTCGACGCACTCCATCAGGGAGGCCGCCGGGGCCGAACTCAGCTCCAGCTGACCACCGGGCTCCACGGTGACCGCCGAGGTCAGCGGCAGGGCCCGGGTGCTCTCATGGGCCGCCGTGAGCCGGTCGTCCGGAACGCGGCGGCGGGGGTCGTGCTTCTCGTGGACGAGCCACTCCAGCTCCACGCCCACCGTCCGGGGCGGGCCGGTCTTGAAGCAGATACATCGGAGGAGATCCTCCGCCTCCGCTTCACCTAGGGGCCGGCTGTTGTCGCCGGCATCGGGTGGTCGCATGATCGGCTCCTCTTTCGAAGGCACCCTGCCAACCTAAGGCCACGCCCGCACGGCCGCACAAGGGCGCCTCCGCCCTCCCCGGCCGAAGGTGCACGGTCGCCGGAACCGTGCACCGGACCGCGGCCGAAAAGGGTTTGCCGCAGTCTTCGCAGGTCGTCGACGATGGCGGCGATGAGTACGCGACTGAGGGCGATCGCCCGCGAGAACCAGAAAATCGTTGAAGACGGGACCTATCTCACCCCGGACGGCCGCAGGGTCACCCTCGGTGCCCGGCTGGCCAGGGCCCTCGACGGAACCGTGCTCTACGGCCCCGAACCGCTCTCCGTCACCCCGGACACCGACCGCACCACCCTGATCCGGGTCACCGGGGCGAGCAGTACCACCGCGGCCATCCGGTTGGCCGATACCGCACCCGAGCCGGTGGCCGTCCTCAGCTTCGCCTCCGCGCGCAACCCGGGCGGCGGCTATGTCAACGGGGCGCATGCGCAGGAGGAAGCACTCTGCCGGTCCTCCGCGCTCTACCACACCCTGCTGCGCGCCCCCGGCTACTACGCGTACCACCGGGAGAACCGGGACCCCTTCTACTCGGACCGGGTGATCCACTCGCCCGCCGTCCCCGTCTTCCGCGACCATCGGGACCGGCTCCTCGACACACCCCGTACCGCGGGCTTCCTCACCTCGCCCGCCCCCAATGCCGGCGTGATAGCCCGCCGGGAGCCGGAGCGCGCCGCGCTGGTCCCCGCCGCACTCGCCCGCCGCGCCGAACGGGTGCTGGAGGTCGCCGTGGACCGCGGCTACCGCCGACTGGTGCTCGGAGCCTGGGGCTGCGGAGTCTTCCGCAACGACCCGGCGACCGTGGCGGCGGTCTTCCGGGACCTGCTCATGGACGGAGGGCGGTTCGCCCGCCACTTCGACGAGGTGGAGTTCGCCGTGCTCGACCGGACCCGCGACCGGACCGTCCTCGGCGCCTTCCGGGCCGCCTTCGAGGCCCCGGACGCCGACTGAAGGCGCGAACACCCGGCCTCCCCAAGGGAGTTGCCGAAGGCTACGGGCGCCGGATCCGGCCATCCGCCCCACGTTGTGCAGGGTCGTTCTGGAATGATGCCGAGGGCGATGAGCCAGACACCCAAACAGACCGCGGACCGTTCCGTACCCACGAGTGCCGACGTAGCCCGCTTAGCCGGGGTCTCCCGGGCCACCGTCTCGTACGTCCTCAACAACACGGCATCGGTCCGGATCAGCGAACCGACCCGCCGCCGTGTGCGCGAGGCGGCGGAGGAACTCGGCTACGTACCCCATGCCGCCGCCCGCAGCCTGCGCGCAGGACACACCCGGATGGTCGTACTGCCCCCGGCGACCCTGCCCGCCGGCCCCCTCTACGGGCGCTTCCTCGCCGAACTCCAGTCGGCGCTGCGCCGCCTCGACTACACCGTCGTCCACTACGGCAGCCTCGGCCTCGACGGCGACGAGGCGGCCCGCTCCTGGGCCGAACTCCGGCCGGTCGCGGTCGTCGCCCTCGGCGAGGTCGGCCTCACCCCGCACGGCGTGGACGTCCTCAAACGCTCCGGAGCCCGGGCCGTCGTCACCCTCGGCTCCCGCCGGGTGGCCGGCGCGCACTGCTTCGTCATGGACCAGCGGGAGGTCGGCGCCCGCGCCGTCGCCCACCTGGTGGAACGGGGCCGGCGCGCCATCGGGGTCGTCATGCCGCAGGAATCCGGACTCGAACGCTTCTCCGAACCCCGCATCGAAGGCGCCCGGCGCGCCGCCGCGGCCGCCGGTGCCCGGATCGAAGCCCTCCCCCTGCCGTACGAGGAGGAACCCGCCGCCGCCCTCGCCGCCCGCTGGCGCGGCCTCGGTCTGGACGCGGTCTTCACGTACAACGACGACTACGCCGTCCTGCTGATGCGCGCCCTCCAGGACGAGGGAATCACCATCCCCGCCGAAACCGCCGTCATAGGCGCCGACGACCTGCTGCTCGGACGGCTCCAGCGACCCCGGCTGAGCACGGTCCACATCGACCTCGTCACCGGGCGCAAGCTGGCCGAGCTGGTGGACCGGGTGGTGAGGGAACCGGGCGAGGAACCCGCCGTACACGATCTGATGGGCGCCCGGGCGGTGCACCGCGACTCCACCTGACCGGCCGCGGCCCGGTGCACGTGCGGGCCCGGCGCGGCGGCCCTACCGTCGCACGCATGAGGACACCACCGAAGCGCTTCGAGATCCTCGTCGTGCCCGAACACGTCGTGGGGCACGACGGAACGTTCCGGCCCGAGGACGCCATCCGTTCGGCCCTCGTCGAGGCGACGGGCGAATGGGGCGCGTCGGGCTATCCGCGCTACGCGGGCCAGGGCGTCGTCGCGGACGTCGACCCGGCCACCCGCACCGTGGAGGCGGTGCTCGTCGACGGAGCGGAGCTGGACTACGGCCTCACGGTGCGGGTGGTGGACGCGCCCCTGGGGTGACCGGTCGCGACCGGACGGTGTCACTTCCCGCCGCCGGCCTCCGCCACGGAACGGTGCACCTCGTCCATGTCGAGCGCCCGGGCCTGACCGATCACGTCCTCCAGGGCGGCCTCCGGCAGGGCGCCCGGCTGGGCGAACACCGCCACCTTCTCGCGGACGATCATCAGGGTCGGAATGGACCGGATCTCGAACGCGGCGGCCAGCTCCGGCTGCGCCTCGGTGTCGACCTTGGCGAAGACCAGATCGGGGTGCCGCTCGGCCGCGCCCTCGTAGACCGGGGCGAACTGCCGGCACGGACCGCACCACGAAGCCCAGAAGTCGATCAGGACGAAGCCGTTCCCGTCGATGACCTCGTCGAAGTTCTCCTTGGTGAGCTCGACAGTGCTCATGACATGCTCCTCTGCTTTCCCGTGTCGGCCGTCCGGACCGGACCGGCCACTTCCGGCACCGGCGACAACGGCGCCCCCGGCCCGGCTATTCCTGCCCGGGGCCCGCCCCCGTATGTGTGCCGGGCGGCCCGCGGCTCGCGGATGTCACCACCCCGGGCCACGGGATATGTGATCATCGACGGAAACCGGACATTCCCCGGCGCGGGTGCGGCGTGCAGGGCGCCCGGCAGACGCGCCGGACCTGGAGGGACACCATGGACAGCACGAGGCCCGAGCCCGTGGAGTACGACGTCGTGGTACTGGGAGCGGGTCCCACCGGGGAGAACGTGGCCGACCGGGTCCGGGCGGCGGGTCTGAGCGCAGCCGTCGTGGAGAGCGAACTCGTCGGCGGGGAGTGCTCCTACTGGGCGTGCATGCCCAGCAAGGCCCTGCTCCGCCCGGCGATCACCCGGGCCGACGCCCGGCGCGTGCCCGGGCTCAGCGGAGCCGTCCAGGGCCCGCTCGACGCCGCGGCCGTCCTCGCCCACCGCGACGAGTACGCCTCCCACTGGAAGGACGACGGCCAGGTCGCCTGGCTGGACTCGACGGGCGCCCGGTTCTACCGCGGACAGGGCAGGCTGCACGGCCCCCGGAAGGTCGTCGTCGACAGCTCCGAGGGCGAACACCACGTACTGACCGCCCGCCATGCCGTGGCCGTCTGCACCGGCAGCCGCGCCGTCCTCCCCGACCTGCCCGGAGTCGCCGGTGCCCGCGTCTGGACCAGCCGGGAGGCCACCAGCGCCCGGGCCGTGCCCGGCCGGCTCGCCGTCGTCGGCGGCGGGGTCGTCGGCGTGGAGATGGCCACCGCCTGGCAGGCCCTGGGTTCGCAGGTCACCCTGCTCGTCCGCGGTGACGGGCTGCTGCCCCGGATGGAGCCCTTCGTCGGTGAGCACGTCACCGCCGCACTCACCGAGGCGGGCGCCGACATCCGTCTGAACACCGACGTCTCCGCCGTCGTCCGCGACGGCGGCAGCGGACCCGTCACCCTCGTCCTGGCGGACGGCGACCGCATCGAGGCCGACGAGGTCCTCTTCGCCACCGGCCGCGCACCGCGCACCGACGACATCGGCCTGGAGACCATCGGCCTCACACCCGGCTCGTGGCTCCCCGTCGACGACAGCTGCCGGGTCGACGGCAGCGACTGGCTGTACGCGGTCGGCGACGTCAACCACCGCGCCCTCCTGACCCACCAGGGCAAATACCAGGCCCGTATCGCCGGAGCCGCCATCGTCGCCCGCGCCCAGGGCGTCCCCCTCCTGGAAACCGACCGCTGGGGCGCCCACAGCGCCACCGCCGACACCGCGGGCGCCCCCCAGGTGATCTTCACCGACCCCGAGGCCGCCGCCGTCGGCCTCTCCCTCGCCGAAGCCGAGTCCGCGGGCCACCGGGTCCGCGCCGTGGACCACGCCATCGACGTGGCCGGCGCCGGCCTCTACGCCGACGGCTACCGCGGCCACGCCCGGATGGTCGTCGACCTGGACCGCGAGATCGTCCTCGGCGTCACCTTCGTCGGCCCGGGCGTCGGCGAACTGCTCCACTCGGCAACGGTCGCCGTGGTCGGCGAGGTCCCGATCGACCGCTTGTGGCACGCGGTTCCGCCGTACCCGACGATCAGCGAGATCTGGCTGAGGCTGCTGGAGGCGTACAGGCAGGGGTAGCCGACCGGGGCCTTACTAGGCGCCCCGCCGGCAGAAGCAGGCGGGGCGGTCAGACGACGGTGGGCCGGGGACTGGGTAGCTCATAAGGTGCTCGGTCCGGGGCTCGCCCTCTTGCGCAATGCTCTGTCCGGAAAGCATCGAGAGCGATGTGTGACGCGTGCGCTTCAGGTACTGGCACACGTCGGGCCCTCAGGTCGGGTAGCCCGATCTCCGCGATGTCCCACGGGGGGCTCCGGGGCGGAGAGCGCCGATCCCCGTGGTGAGTGATGCGCGAGAGTGACGAGGGTCGCTCAACTTCCCATGACGGATGTCCATCACAGCCAGGGCGACGCCGTTTCCATGAGGGCGCCCACAGTGCTGGCGGGGCGATGCCGCATGGTGACCTCGGCTGGTCCGGCCTGGAGTCTCCCTGTTGACGGTCCCGCTGCTGTCGCTTCTTCGGTGGGAAGTGGCCCACGGCCTGAACGAAGCGGGAAGCGGATGGTTGGGAACCGATCTCTTTGGGTGCCGTTGTCGACCGTACCCAAAGAGATCGCGAGAAATGTATTAATTCTCGCGATCTCTTTGGGTACGGATTCCTTGAACCCTCCTGTCCCGGAACCTCTGGGAGCGGTCGGCCATCGGCATGGTTTCTGTAGGAGTGAACGCATGCAGTTCATGACCTCTGTAAGGGAGGAATCCCCGCTTGGGCGGGGAATGCGACGGTTCGAAGCAGCCGACGCAATGAGATCGGGGATCATCCCCGCCTGTGCGGGGACCTGAGCTTGACAGAGATGCTAGCAGCTAAACCTCGTGACCAATAGGAGCGGTCGGAGTCTGTGCAGGGGGACCCTGCGCGCCTGGTGGTCTTTCGATATCTTGGCAAGAGGGGGTTGATGTGGTGGGCTCGAAGCTATTGATCTGCTCGTGTGTTACGCGGGGAGCCATCTTGAGAAAGTTCCTATCAGATTGTTGGTTGGACTCGCATGAGGGGGCCGAGCCCCATATTTTGAAGAAGAGGTTCCCAGGTCGTGCAGAACAGGTCGGCCGAGCCCGCGACTGGACACGGGGCGAGTTGCAGGGTGAACCATTTTTGGATGACGCATTATTTATTGTGGGCGAGTTGAGTGCGAACGCCGTCATACATACTGCCAGCGGATTGGCTTCCGGTGAATTCTGTCTGGAGTTCGGGGTGTCGGAGCGGGTCTTTACCTTGTCGGTTGTGGACGAGGGTGGAACGGATGGCACTCCTCGCTGGAAAGGCTATGACGGTGAGGCTGAGAATGGGCGAGGTCTTGAAATCGTCTTGGGTCTTGTCGGTCGGGTCGTGATTCACCGAGCCTCCGCTGGGTTGAGGGTCGCTGTAGATTTTCAGCGCGCCTCAGACTCTCCGGAGCCGGGGCCCGAGCGAGGGCCGGAAACGCCAAATCCGCTCCGATCAGCCGTTCGGTGGTTGGGTTCCGCCTGTGCGTCACTGTTCCGTCCGCGTCCCCGGTGACGGCCCGGGGCGCCCTGTCGGCCACCGTGTTCACCACCGCACACACTTGACTGTCGTGGCCAACGAGGCAACGCCCGAGGGGCCGCTGACACAAGGAGCCGATGGCCCGTTCCGCAGACATGTCCGCATCCAACCACCCTGCGCCGACACTCCCTTTCTCCATCAGATGGTTGCCGATGCGATGTACGTCATGTGACGGCAAGGGGTCGCTGACTTCATACGTAAAGGGACGAGGACAGGGATGCTCGCCGGATTCCAGAACCTCAGTTTCCGCATGTCCGTGCCGTCGCTGCTGATGCTGTGGTGGGCAGGGCAGAATGGAGATGTCCCAGGTCTATCGGAGGCCGGTATGGTGTGTCCTTTGCGGCGGCTGCTGGAGACGTACCGGGGTTGAGCACGCACGGTGGCTGCTGCGGAGTGCGCGTTACGGCTCGAACTGTGATCCAACGTCCCTCCGAGGTCGTGGCGGATGCCTCGCCGGAGTCCGCCGTCACCGGCTCGCCGGCCGCACGGTGCGCAGCCCCTGGTCCCAGCGGCGTTCGTGCCGCTGGTTGCCGTCCGGGTCCGGCAGCACATGCTCGGCGGGGACGATCAGTGCCGCTCCCGGGCCGACGGGGACGACGACCTGCGCCCGGGGGCTACCCGAGGCGGATGGACTGGCAACAGCCCCGGCCCGTCCTCTTCGTCCGCGGCCACACCGCCTACATCAGCGAACCCGCCGAGCGCCGGATACATGCCTTCGACATCGCATCGGGCAAGAAGCAGGCAACCGTCACCCTGCCCGAGGAGACCAACGAGCTGACCGGCGTCACCACTGACCACTGACCACTGACCACTGACCGGACACACGGACCGTCGGGAGAACGGGAGTTGTCCGCCTCGTCGACCAGAACTCCGGCAGCGGGAAACGGATCACCGTACGCACGGACCGCCTCGACGGGGCTCCCCCGGGCCCGGCCGCCGAACCCCACAGGACGACGGCCCGCACTGATGGGGCGGGTTCCCCGTCCGCTCGGTGCGACGCGCCCAGGATTCGGCCGCCGGGTTGGCACAGAATGGAGACGTGGCCCTTTCTCACACCGGTCCGGAGCGACCCCTTCTCATCGGGCGGCAGCGCGAGCGCGCAGCCCTCGACCAGCTGACCGACGGTCTGGCCGCCGGACGCGGCGGCACCACGGTGATCTGCGGCGATGCCGGGATCGGCAAGTCCGCACTGCTGACGTACGCGCGCTCCGCACCGGGGGTGCGCGTCCTGCGGGCCGAGGGGGCCGAGTTCGAGACCGACTTCGCCTTCGCGGCACTGCACCAGCTCTGTGGACCGGTCCTCACCGGAATCGCCGCGCTGCCGACTCCACAGTGCCAGGAGCTGGAGACCGCTTTCGGTCTGCGGGCCGGTGACATCCCGGACCGCTTCCGTGTGGGCCTCGCCTTTCTCAATCTGCTGTCGAGCGTCGCGGGCGGCACTCCGCTGCTCTGCGTCATCGACGACGCCCAGTGGCTCGATCCGACCTCGGCACAGGCGTTCGCCTTCGCCGCGCGCCGGGTGCAGGACGAGCCGATCGCGCTGATCTTCGCGGTACGGGACCCGGCCGCCCGCCCCGAGTTACGGGGATTGCCGCGTCTTGTGCTGGCGGGGCTCGACGAGGCGGACGCCCGAAGCCTTCTCCTGGCCCGGATCAGAGCTCCCCTGGACACCCGGGTACGGGAGCGCATCCTCGCCGAGGCCCGTGGCAACCCGCTCGCCCTGCTCGAACTGCCCGGCGCGGGCGCACTGGCCGGGGGGTTCGCCTGTCCCGACGCCTCCGCCGCCCCGGCCGTGGTCGAGTCGAGCTTCCAGATCAGACTCGCCGGACTGCCGGCCCGTACACGCACCCTCCTGCTGATGGCCGCCGCGGACCCCACCGGCAACCCCCTCCTGCTGACACGGGCCGCGGCGGATCTGGACATCGGCATCGCCGACGCCCGCCCCGCCGAGGAAGCCGGACTCGTCTCCTTCGGAGACTTGGTACGGTTCCGCCACCCTCTCGTACGCTCTGCCTTCTACCACTCGGCGTCCCCGGACGAACGACGCGCGGCACACCGCGCCCTGGCCAAGGCCCTGGATCACGAGAGCGACGGCGACCGCGGTTCCTGGCATCTGGCCCAGGCCACAGTCGGACCCGACGAGCACACCGCCGACGCGATGTACCGCTCGGCTGCCCGGGCCCGGGCCCGAGGGGGGTCCGCCGCCGCCGCGGTGTTCCTCGCCGAGGCGGCCCGGCTGACTCCCCAGCCGGGTATGCGCGCCGAGCGGGCGCTGTCCGCCGCGGAGGCGAAACGCGAGGCCGGAGCCCTCGACGAGGCACTCGCGTTGCTGTCCGTGGCGCGGGCCGGACCACTCGGACCAGCGGCGCGGGCACAGGCCGGGATCCTGGGCGCCAGGATCGCCTTCGACCAGAACCGGGACGAGGCGGCGGTCACCCAGCTCCTCGACGCCTCCCGTTGCATGGCCGCGGTCGATCGTCCGGCGGCCCGGGAGTCGCTGCTCGACGCCCTCGCCGCCGCTGTCTTCGTCGGCCGGTTCGCCCACTCTGCGCGCATCTCCGACGTGGCCGAGGCCGCTCGGGCCATGCTCGGCGACCACGCCCCCGCGCGCCCGCTGGATCTGCTCCTGGACGCGCTGACCACTCAGCTGACGAAGGATTTCGCGGCGGCCGTCCCGCTGCTGCGCCATGTGGTGGAGGTCTACGGGGAGCGGGGCGGCGGCAGCGGTCCCGCGACGGGGGAACTCTGGCTCGCCTGCTGTGTCGCGATGGACCTCTGGGAGGACGGCGCGTGGATCTCCCTGGCGGAGCGCCAGTTGGCGGATTCCAGAACGGCGGGCGCGCTGACATTGCTGCCGGTGGCGCTCAGCTACCGGGCACTCGCGCACATCCACACCGGACAGTTCGACGACGCCGCCACCCTGGTCGCGGAGGCCTACGCCATCGCCGACGAGGTCGGCGCCCCGGGTCTGGAGTACGTCGACGTGACCGTGGCCGCGTGGCGCGGAGAAGAGGCCCGGACCCTGGAGCTCGCGGAGCTGGCGAGGGCAGGTGCGGAGGAGCGGGGCGAGGGCAGACTCGTCACCGCGGTCGAATACGCCCAAGCGGTCCTGTTCAACGGTCTCGGACGCTACGACGCGGCCCAGGAAGTCCTGCGCCCCGCCTGCCGGCTCGACGAAATGGGATTCCACGCCTGGATTCTCACCGAATTCCTGGAAGCGGCGGCCCGCACCGGCGACCGGGACACCGCCGCCCCGGTGCTCCGGCGCCTGCTCGACCGCACGGAGAGCACGGGAACCGACTGGGCGAGGGGAGTGGCACTGCGCAGCCGGGCCCTCCTGGCGCGCGGCCCCGAGGCAGAGGAGTGCTATCGGGAGGCGATCATCCGACTCGACCGCACCGCGGGCGCCGTGCATGCCGCCCGCGCCCGCCTCGTCTACGGCGAATGGCTGCGGCGTGAAGGACGCAGGCTCGAAGCCCGGACGATGCTCCGCGCCGCTCACGAGAGGCTCTCCGCGATGGGGGCCAGGGCTTTCGCAGCCCGTGCGGCCCGGGAACTCGCCGGCACGGGAGAGCACCCCCGGGGCCGTAAGGCCCCGACCCCGGTGGGGCTGACGGCACAGGAGTTTCAGGTCGCCCGCCTGGTCGCCACCGGTGTCACGTCGAGGGAGGCCGGATTGCAGCTCTTTCTGAGTCCTCGGACCATCGACGCCCATCTGAGGAGCATCTTCAGGAAGCTCGGTATCACCTCACGCCGACAACTGGGACAGGTCCCGCTGCGTCGTGACGGTTCCCCGGGAGAGGGCCACGGCCTGGCGGACCGGTACGCGTAGCCGTACTCGGGCGCGGAGACCGTCCGGTTGGTCCGGCGGGTGCGCCCCGCGCACCGCCGTACCCGCCGCAGTGCGCCGCCGCGGCGATATTGTTGACGTGTCCTCAATATGGGAGGCTTGGCCTCTCCGGCACGTACGAGAGTCGCGTCGGGAGGGGGAAGGGGGACGCGTACGGTGCCCACACGACGAGATCCATCCGAGGGTGCGGCGCTCGTGGGCCGACGCCATGAGACCCGGAGGCTTCACCGGCTCGTCTCCGGCCTCGGCGCCGGGCGCGGGGGAGCGCTGCTGATCCTCGGCGATGTGGGCATCGGGAAGACCGCTCTGCTCGATTCTTTACGGACTCCGCCACGCACGACCGTCCTGCGCGCCCGCGGCGACGAACGGGACGGGGAGCGCGACTACGCCGGGCTGCGCCGGCTGTGCGCCCCACTGTCGGACGCGGTCGCCGGACTCCCGGAGCCCCAACGCGACGCCCTGGAAAGAGTGTTACGGCCGGCCGCCGACGGCGACCCGGAGGCGTTTCTCGTGGCCACGGCCACGCTCGGCCTCCTGTCCGAAGCCGCGGCCGAACTGCCCGTGCTGTGCGTCGTCGACGACGCACAGTGGCTGGACCGGGCCTCCGCCCGGGTGCTCGCCTTCGCCGCCCGGAGGGTCACCGACACCCGGGTCGGCTTCCTCGTCGGGGCCCGGCGGCCCAACGACCGGAACGAACTGGCGAGCCTTCCCACCCTGCTTCTCACCGGACTTCCGGAGCGGGACGCCCGCAGACTGTCGACGCGGGTGCTCGCCCCCCTCGACCGGTCGGTCAGGGACCGCGTCATCGCCGAAGCCGGGGGCAACCCCCTCGTCCTGCTCGAACTCTCCCGGACCGTCGACTTCCCCGCCCCGGCAGCCCCACCGGGCGCCACCTGCACCGGAACCCCCGTGGAAGACGGCTTCCGCAGACGCATCACCGCCCTTCCCGAGGACACCCGACAACTCCTCCTGGTGGCGGCCGTGGAGCCGACCGGGCGCCCTCTTCAACTGTGGCGGGCCGCGCGGCACCTGGGTATCGGCATCGCGGCGGCGGCACCCGCCGAAGAAGCCGCGCTGCTCCGGGTCGACCTGTGGACCCGGTTCAGCCACCCCCTCGTACGGTCCATCGTCTGGTACGAGGCCACTCCGGCCGAACGCCGGACCGCTCACCGCGCACTCGCGGTGGCGGCGGCGGCAGCCCAGGAGCCGGAACGCTGGATGTGGCACCACTCGCAGTCCCTCCCGGCCCCGGACGAAGGCGTGGCAGGAGCCCTTGAGCGATCCGCCTCACTGGACCCGGCGCCGGGCCGGGCCGCTGCATTCCTCGAAGCGGCGGCCCTGCTCACTCCTGACGCCCGGGACCGAACCGCGCGGACCCTGAGGGCAGCCGGAACGCACTATGACGCCGGAGCCCACGACGCGGCCGAACGACTGGTGAATCGCGCCTGTTCCGGGCTGCTCGACGAGCAGTCGAACGCCCGTCTGGAAACCCTGCGTGCGCGCATGGCCCTCGATCGCGGCCGGTGCGATACTGCGGCCGGTCTCTTTCGACGGGCGGCCGCTCTCATGTCGTCCGTGGACGCACCCCTGGCCCGAACGCTCCGGCTGGAGGGGCTGGTCGCCGCCGCCCACACGGGCCGTTTCGCCGTCGGGCCGCAGCCCCCGGAGCCGGCCGACGACCTCGGTCCCGCATTGCCCCCCGGCCCGCCACGCCCTGTCGACCTGCTGCTGGCCGCCCTCACCGCCCGGGAGAGCGGCGGCGTCGAGCTTGCCGCACCCGCGCTCGACCGCGCGCTCCGCGCCTATCTTGATGGTCAGGACACCTATCCGTACGGACCGGGTGAGGCATGGGCCGTGTGCAGTGCGGCGATCGACCTGTGGAACGAGTCCGCCTGGCGGCGACTCGCCGACCGCCAGGTGCGCAACGCCCGGCACACGGGTGCGCCGGCCGTGCTCCCCGCCGCTCTGGGCCGCCGCGCACTGGTCCATGTCCACGCCGGTGAGCTGGGGGCGGCGGCGGCACTCGTCCGGGAGATCGACTCACTGCCGGGCGGCGAGGCCGGCTGGGATGTGCCCTGTGTACGGATCGCCCTCGCGGCCTGGCGAGGAGACCGGAACCGGACGGCGAGGCTCGCCTCCGAGGCCGGGCGCGACGCGGTCTCGCGTGGGGACGGCCATCTGCTCACGGCCGTCGGATACGCCCGGGCCGTGCTCGCCAACGGGCTCGACCGCCCCGCCGACGCCGTGCGGATCTGGCGTTTCGACCTCCACCTCGATGAGACCGGCTTCTACACCTGGGGCTTGGTCGAACTCGTGGAAGCGGCCGCCAGGTCGGGAGCACCCGACCTCGCCGCCGCGGCGCTGGACCGCGTCCTGCGGCGCACTCGGACCGGCTCCACGGACTGGGCGTCCGGTGTGCGACTGTGCTCCCGGGCGCTTCTGAGCGATACCGCGGAGGCCGGAGAACTGCACCAGGAGGCCATCCGGCGGCTCGACCTCAGTCATGCGGTCCTGCACGCCGCACGGGGGCGCCTGCTGTACGGAGAGTGGCTGCGGGCCGGCGGATACCGGGTCGAGGCGCGGAGGCAACTGCGCCGTGCGTACGCGGTGTTCTCCGCATGCGGCGCCACTGCCTTCGCGGCCCGTGCCGCCCGGGAGCTGCGAGCGGCGGGGGAGTCCACCCGTACGGCCCGGATCGGACGGGCAGACACCTCATGTCTGACCCCACGGGAACGCGAGATCGCGGAGCTGGTGGCGACAGGAGTCACCACCAGGGAAGTGGGAACCTCCTTGCATGTGAGCCCCAGGACGGTCGACGCGCATTTGAGAAGCGTGTTCAAGAAAATGGGCATTTCCTCCCGTCGGCAACTGCGCGGCGTGATTCCCCTCGGCGGTGAGCGGTGATCCGCCGAGGTCCCGGCGGGTCGGGACCTCGGCGGCGGCCGACCGGGAATGAGGGCTCCTCTGGAGCTCATTCGGCTCGAAGGACGTGCGCAGTCAGGGGAATCTCGAATCGCTGATGCCGAAAGGCCGAGGGAATTCTCCGTCCCGATGGCGTGTGTCAACCCTCTGCTACCTTCCCTCCCATGGGAGAACCGCGATGGCTCGACGAGCGGGAGGCTCAGGTCTGGAAGATGTACCGGGACCTGCGCCGGGACCTGCAGAGCGCGCAGGACCGGCAACTTCTGCGGGACTCCGGCCTCTCCGGCGCCGACTACGCCCTTCTCGTCCCCTTGTCCGAGGCGTCGGACGGTCTGATGAGGTCGAGGGAGCTCGGCCTGGAGGTCGGATGGGAACGCAGCCGACTCTCCCATCAAATCATCCGTATGGAGAAGCGGGGGCTCGTCACCCGAGAGGCATGCGCCGATGACGCCCGGGGGGCGATGGTGCGACTGACCGCCTCGGGGCGGGCCGCGATCGAAGGCGCCGCTCCGCTGCATGTGGAGACGGTCCGCCAGTTCTTCTTCGACCCCCTCACCTCCCACGAGGTCGACACTCTGGGAACCCTGATCGGGAAGATGCTGGATGCGCTCAACCATGAGCAGGGATGAGCCGGACCGGCCGGCGGATCAGAACTCGCCCGGCCGGCCGTACCGGTAGAAGAAGGGGCCCATCTGTCCGGCGAGCGCCCGGGTCAGGCCGGAGCTGTCTTCGAGCAGCCGCGCGCCGGGGGTGAGGTCGCCGACGAAGACGGGGTCGAAACCGGCGTCCCGGATGAGCTGCTCGGTGGTGCCTCTGGCCGCGGGTTCACTCGCGAAGAGGTTGCCCGGCCTGATCCGCTGCGCAGGGATCCGCTCATAGGTGGTGGCGAAGACCGTGGAGAAGGCCTTGGCGGTCGGGCCGCCGACGATCGACTTGATGTGGTGGGAGAGCGAGGGGAACGAACTGTTCCGCTCCTCGTAGAGATTGGTGGTGTCGATGGTCGTCCGGCCGGAGAGCCCGGACACCCTGCCCAGTGCTTCGGCGATCGCCTGGCCCGGAACCGCAACCACCACGACATCGGCGCCGGTGGCGTCCCCGCCGTCGCGCCCGAGACCGGTGACCACATGGCCCGCGCGGGTCCACAGACGGGCGAGCCCGCCGCCGACCCTGCCCCGGCCGATCACAGTGATGTTCATCGTATGACTCCTCGTGCGGCTGTTCCGTCGCCGATGGCTCCGGGAACCGTGGGTGAAAGGGTCCCCGGCCAGGGCATGGGCCACAGGGCCGAGCGGCGCCCCGTCGGGGCGTCGCAGGGCGGCGTGAGCGGGCAGCTGCTCGGCCCGGGCGGGTGAGGTTCACGGGACGGCGTCGGGGCTCGTGTCCGCCGCAGCCGGGCCCCTGGCGGGTCAGTCCTTGTCGAGACCGAGCAACTGGAGTTCCCACGCCAGGCTGGTGCCGAAGACCCCGCCGTGCTCCAGCAGGATCTCGGTCATGCCCGGTGCGGTCTCCTCACGGGCCCAGTCCCGCTGCCATTCCCCGATGACGGTTCCGGAGCAGGTCGGGATCACACCGGCCTGGATCATGCGCTGGATTCCGCGCTCATGGGCCTCGACACTGGTGGCGCCCGAGGCGTCCGTGACCGCGAACACCCGGTATCCGTCGGCTATGGCGTGAATGGCGGGCCAGGCCAGGCAGATGTCCGTCCAGAGCCCCGCCATGACGATGTCCCGGCGGCCCGTCGCGGCGACGGCGTCCACCACCCGCTGGTCCTCCCAGGAGTTGATCGTCGTACGGTCGATCGGCGTCTGATCGGGGAACACGTCCTGGATCTGGCGGATGATCCGACCACCGCGGTTCTCCACGACGGTGGTCAGGACGGTAGGCACGTCGAACAGCTTGGCCCCCTTGGCCAGCGCGGTCACATGGTTGACCACCAGGCCGGCGTCCATGCTGCGCATGCCCGCGAACTGGGCGCCCTGATGGTCGATCAACAGAAGAACGGAGTTCTCCGGGGTGAGGAGAGCGTCGAGGCCGGTGTAGGTAATGTCTTGGGCTGCCATGAATTCTCCCACTGATGGTGTTGTCCGCGGCCGTTCGGCGCCGCGCTGACGACCCTTCCACCGGGCCGTCCTCGCTCGCGTCGGTGACAACTACCTAGAACTCGGTGACAACTAACCAGAACTACGCAGTCGTTCGGGTGCTCGGCCGGGTGGCCATGGCCCTGAGCCGGTCGAAGGCGGCGGCCGTTGGGCTGGACGGTTCGGCTTGGTAGACCACCAGTTGCTGGTGCGGGGCCCCGTTGACGGTGAACGCGGCGAACGAGATGTGCAGGTGTCCGACCCGAGGGTGCTTGAGGTGCTTGCCCTCCTGGGACTTGCTCTTGACGTCGTGCAGTCGCCAGATTGCGGCGAATTCCTCGCTCCGGTCGGAGAGTTCCGTCACGACCTCGGCGATACGGGCCGATGCGGGGTGGTACCCGTATGCGGACCTGAGTTCGGCGACACAGGAGTGCGCGGCGCGCTCCCACTCCTGGTAGAACTCGCGCCCGGCGGGGTCGGCGAACACCATGCGGGCCAGATTGTCGAAGGCGTCGAACCCGCTGTGGAGCGCCGTGGCGAGGGAGTTGCCGGCCATGATGTCGAGGGCCGGGCCGATGACGAAGGCCGGGGTGTGAGCCCATCCGTCCATCAGCTGCAGCAGTTCCCGGCTGACGTCCGTCTCGCCCCGGTCGCGCGGGCGCTGCGAGGCGGTGCGGCAGAGGCGGTTGAGATGGTCGGCGGCTTCCGCGTCCAGTTTCAGGGCTTGGGCGACGGCGCCCAGGACTTGCGGGGAGGGGCTGTTCTCGCGCCCCTGTTCCAGCCGGATGTAGTAGTCGGAGCTGACGCCGGCGAGCATGGCTACTTCTTCTCTGCGCAGCCCCGGGACCCGGCGTCGTCCGTGTTCGGGCAGACCGACGTCGTGCGGCTTCAGGGCTTCTCGGCGGGCTCGGAGAAAATCACCCAGAGGGCTCCCATGGCTCATTCAGCCAGACTAGACGCGGCGGAGCCCGCGAGAACCGGCAATCGCACACTGGGTGTAACCCACCCACCGTCGGCGGAGCAGCGCGCGGTGTTCTCCGCCTACCTTGGCTGTATGGACAGCGATACGCGCCCCGGCCCGGAGGGAGGGCTGGGCCGGTTCCTCCGCTCCCGCAGAGAGCGCCTCGGCCCTGCCTCGGCGGGGCTGCCGGGCGCGGGCCGCCGAAAGGTGCCCGGCCTGCGGCGCGACGAGGTCGCGGCACTCTCGGACATCAGTCCCGGCTACTACGGCCGGCTGGAGCAGGGTCGTGAACTCCGCCCCTCACCCCGAGTGCTGGAGGCCCTTGCGTGCGCGCTGCAGCTCGGAGACGAGGACAGGGCGGAGCTCTTCCGGCTGGCCCGGCCGGACAGCCGCCGTACGAAGCCCCCCTCGCGGGTCGAGCGGGTCCGCCCGCACCTGCGGCGCCTGATCGAAGAATGGACCCGGACCCCGGCCTTCGTCATCGGCCACGCCCAGGACCTGCTGGCCGCCAACGCCCTCGCCGACGCCCTCTACCGTAGCTTCGCCCTCAACGACAACGTCCTGCGCATGCTCTTCCTGGACCCCGCCGCGAAGTCCTTCTACCGAAACCCCGAGCAGGCCCGGCATCGTGCGGTGGCCGACCTTCAGCAGACCGCGGCCCGCACCCCGCAGGATGCCCGCACCCGGGAACTCGTCGGGGAACTGTCGGTGCGCAGCGGCGAGTTCCGCGCCCTGTGGGCCCGCGAGTACGCCCGCGTCCCGCCGTACGACGTCGAGCAGATCCACCACCCCGTCGTGGGAGACCTGGAGCTGCGGCACGAGGCCTTCGGCATCCGCAGCGTGCCGGGACAGCAGCTCATCGTCCTGCAGGCCGAGCCGGGTTCTGCTTCCGCCACCGGTCTGGCCCTGCTGAGCTCCCTCGGCGCACCCGGACCAACTCCCCGGGAGAATCCCGCGCACGGCTCCTGAACCATGAGACCGCCGCCGACCCGCCCGGGCGTAGCGCGTCGCCTGCCTGGGTGCACGACACCCAGGAAAAGCACAGCCTTCATAGCCCTGCAGCCGAGGAGCAGACTCGAATACGTCAACAGGAAATCCCCGAAAACGGGGAAACAGCCAACGACGGAAGAAGTTTTCCCATGACTACGTGGTTTGTCACCGGCGCTTCCCGGGGAATCGGTGCCGAAATCGCCCGCGCCGCTCTGGCGGGCAGTAACAATGTCGTGGTCGCCGTACGGAATCCGGAGCGGTTGCCGGACGATCTGAAGAACTCGGACAAGGTCTTCGCGGTCGCCCTCGACGTCACGGACCAAGAGAGCATCCCGCAGGCGGTCGAGGCGGCCGTGGACCGGTTCGGCGGCATCGACGTGCTGGTCAACAATGCCGGGCGGGGGCTGCTCGGCGCGCTGGAGGAGATCACCGACGCGGAGGCCCGGTCGCTGTTCGACCTCAATGTGTTCGGCCTGATCAACGTCACCCGTGCCGTGCTGCCGGTCATGCGCAAGCAGAGCTCGGGCCGGCTGGTGCACATCGGTTCGCGCTCCGGTTTCGAGGGCGAACCCGGCGTCAGCCTGTACTCCGCATCGAAGTTCGCGGTCGCCGGGATCAGCGAGGCGCTCTCCGTCGAGCTGGCCCCGTTCGGAATCCAGTCGATGGTCGTCGAGCCGGGCGTCTTCCGCACCGACTTCCTCGACTCCAGCTCCCTCTCGGTCGCTCAGAACCGTATCTCCGCCTACGACGGCACTCCCGCGCATGTGACGCTGGACTGGATCGACAGGGCGAACCACGCCCAGCTCGGTGACCCCGTCAAGGGAGCCGCGCTCATCGTCGAGGTCGCCTCCGCCGAGACGCTCCCCACCCACCTCTACCTCGGGCGCGACACCCTGGAGCGGCTGGACGTCAAGTACCGGCAGGTGCAGGCGGACCTCGCCCCCTGGCGGGAGAAGTCCGCCGCCACCGGGCACGACGACGCCGTCTGATCCGGCCCGACGCCGGTCACCGGTCGCCAGTCACCCGGCAGATCATCCGCTTTCCCCCGCACTTCCATCACACAGATAGAGGTCCGTCATGTCTTCTTCCGCCCTGCTCACCGGCACCCCGCTGAGCGGACGTGTCGCCGTCGTCTCCGGCTCGTCCAGTGGTATGGGTGCCGTCACCGCCGAACGGCTCGCCGAACTCGGTGCCACCGTGGTCGTACTGGCCCGGCGCAAGGAGCGCCTGGACAGTCTGGTCAAGGGCATCGAGGCGGCCGGCGGCACCGCATTCGCGCTGGCCGTCGACGTCACCGACCGGGCCGCCGTCCAGGCTGCCGCCGACCAGGTCGCCGCCCGCTTCGGCAAGGCCGACCTGGTGTTCAACAACGCCGGAGTCCAGCTCGTCTCCGGCATCGAGGAACTCAAGGTCGACGAATGGCAGCGCCAGATCGACCTCAACATCGGCGGCCTGATGAACGTCATCGCCGCGTTCGTCCCGCACCTGACGGAGTCCGCCGCCCGGGGCAAGCCCGCCGACCTGATCAACACCTCGTCCATCGCGGCCACTCGCATCCTGGAGAAGTTCTCCGTCTACTCCGGCACCAAGGCGTACATCAGCCACCTCACCCGGCTGCTCCGGGTCGAGCTCGGCCGCAAGATGGTCCGCGTCGCCACCATCGAGCCCGGCATGGTGGACACCGAACTTCCCGACCACGTCACCGACCCCGACGCCTCGAAGCTGATGGCCGACCTGATCCACGACATCGACGTCCTCCAGTCCGCCGACATCGCCGAGACGGTCGCCTTCATGGCCGCCGTACCGCGCCATGTCAACCTCACCGAGATCACCATCCTGCCCACCGCCCAGGCCATCTGACGTCGCCGTCCGGCGTGGTGGGAGAGAGCAGCCCGGCGCTGGTCTCTCCCACCACGCCTTCATCCGTTGGTGCACGTGGGTGCCCCCGGCCATCAGAGACGGCCGGGGGCTGAGAAAGGGCGCTGCTCAGGCGGCCGGTGTGTTCAGCACATGGTCCCGTGAGGCGTGCACCTCGCTGCGGAGGGCGGCGAGGTCGACATCGAGGACCTGTCCGTCCCACTTGCGGGGTTCGCCGTTGATGAGGACGGCGCTGATGTTGCGGGCGTCGGAGCCCAGCACGATCGTGCCGATGGGGTCGTTGAGGGGCATGTTGTTGAGGTCCTCGGCCCGGACGACCAGGAGATCGGCCCTCTTGCCGGGGGTGAGGGAGCCGGTGACGGCGGCCAGACCGTTGGTACGGGCGCCCTGGAGGGTGGCGAAGTCGAGGACGTCACGGGTGGTGATGCGGGAGGGCTGTCGGCCGGTGCCGTAGGCGGTGTTGACCGCGCGCATCCGCTGGACGGTGTGCAGGGCCCGCATCTGCGTGAACATATCACTGGCCAGGGCTACTTCGACGTCGATACTCAGTCCGGGGCGGATACCGGCGGCGAGCGCCTCGTCGACGGCGGGGATCGCCGTCTCCAGGCCGATCTGCGCGTCGGAGGTCGGCGCGAGGGCGACGGTGGTGCCGGTCTCTCCCATCGCCCGCCAGGCCTCGGGGGTCAGGCCGGTGGAGTGGATGAGGGTGATTTCGGGGCCGAGGAGGCCGTCCTCGGCCCAGCGCAGGACCGCCTCGGAGCCCGAGGTGCCGAAGACGGCGTCCACGCTCACCCCGATGCCCAGCTCGGCGGCGGTGCGGGCGAGGGCGGGACCGTAGGCGAGAGCCGGTCCGGCGATCTCGTCCGTGGCCAGGGCCGCCAGGCGCAGGGTGAGCAACTGGTCGCCGCTGCTGAAGTACCGGTCCTGCAGACGGGTCAGATCGCCGGGCCACTGATGGTCCCAGTCGCCGAAGAGCGGTCCCATGGAGGCGTGCACCCCCCGGATGCCGGTGGAGCGGAGGGCCTCGATCGCGGCGTCGGAGTGCTCGCGACTGCGGGAGTTGTGCGAGAAGTCGAGCATGGTGGTGATGCCGCTGTCGATCGCGGTGAGGGCGGCGAGCCTGGTGCCGGTGTACATGTCCTCGGGCCGGTAGACGGTGGCGTATCCGGCCAGGGTGGCCATGACGTACCCGCCGAGATCGTCGACGTCCGGCATGATCCGGCGCAGCTGGGCCTCCCAGGCATGCCGGTGGGTGTCGACGAAGCCGGGGGTGAGGATCGTGTCGGTGGCGTCCACGACCACGGCGTCCCCGGCGTCGAGACTGCGGCCGACGGCGGTGATCGTCTCGCCCTCGACCAGGAGGTCGCCGCGGTCTATGACGCCGAGATCGGGGTCCATGGTGACGATCGTCGCGCCGGTGAACAGGATGCGCCGCCGGTCGGCGGGCCGCCGCCGGAGCTCTTCGAGTACGGCGGCGCCGGCGGTGTTGTTGAGGGTGCTCATCAGAGGTCTTCCTTCAGAAAGGAGGGGAGGGGATGGAAGGGGGAAAGGGGGAGGGGAGCAGGGAGAAGGCGGGGAAGCAGGGTCAGCCGAGCTTCATGACGTAACCCGCGTGGTGGAGTTCGTCGCCCCGGAACTCGCCGTAGGCCCAGAAGCCGAGGTCGTCCAGGTAGTCGATGCGGTCGCCGTCGATCCAGTAGCGCCCCTGGTAGGCGTGCGGGAGCCCGCCGCGGGTCTCGTCGTAGCGGCCGTCGGCGGTCAGCTCCTGGTGCAGGAAGTCGTTCCGGTCGATCCAGACACCCATGCGCGGGCTGCCGGTCAGGTCCTCGGCGGCCGGAATCCGAGCCTCGGGAGCGGTGACCCGGCTCGGGACATTCGCACCGGCCCACAGGACCGGCCGCCCGGCGGCGACGAGCGCGCGAACCTGCTCCGGCGAGGTCGTCACCACGGCCACGGCGCTCTCCACGTCGGCGGCGAGCGCGTCGGGCACCACCGCGAAGTCGGTGGTGTTGCCCGGGGTCAGCGTCGCGACGTACTCCGAACGGTGGGCACGGCCACCGGCCAGGGCGATGGTGTCCACGACGGCGGGGGTGACGGTCAGGCCGGTGCAGTCGACCACGATGGCGTTGTCGTCGGCCGCGGCGGTGATGATGCCCGGGCCGACACCCACGAGCAGGGAGCCGACGAACAGGAGATCGGCACTGGTCAGCGTCCCGATCAGCGGATCCATGCTCAGGATGCGGGCGTTGGTGAACAGTACGGGCCGTTCCCCGTCGTTTGCGAGGATTTCGGCGAGGGCCTCGGCGTTCCAGTCTGCCGGGGCGGCAGCGGTGGTGTCGGTGATGGTCATGTGCATGCTCCTCGGTGGGGTTGCCTCATCGTTGGCCCCGCTGCGCGGGACAAGCGCCGAGGCGGGTTTCGAGGCGGTTCCCGGGCAGCTACGGCGGCTGCCCGACCACCAGATTCGTCGCGCGGCCGAGGGGGAACCAGGCCGCCGTTATCCCGGGTGTCCCGCACCCACGATCCGCCCCGGCGCGGGGTGTCCTCCGGGCGCAGGAACCTCCCGCGCGCAGCGCGTTTCCCCGCAGGCATCCGTGCGCATAATCGAACTCATGCACGCTGTACGCCTCATGCACTGATCGGCGGTCCCGCGGTTCGTCCCCCCGGGCCACTGACGAGCGCCATTCACCATCCCTGCGAACGAAGGCACTCCCTTGCTCCTGAGACGACGAGCGACCTCCATGGCTGCCCTGGGCTTCGCCGCTTTGATCGCCCCCGCACTCCTCGGTACCGGAGGCGCGGCCGCGGTCACGGCCGCACTCCTCGGTACCGGAGGCGCGGCCGCGGTCACGGCCGGGGCCGGTTCGTCGGTGGCCGCGTCGGGCGTCGTGTCCTCATTGGCGTGGCAGGGTTGCGGCGGCGACATACCCGCCACCGTCGAGTGCGCGACCCTCAAGGTCCCCCTCGACCACAGCAAGCCGGGCGGCAGGAAGATCACTGTCTCGTTGTCGCGGATCAAGGCCGCCGACCCCGGCAAGCGCCGTGGTGTCCTCTTGTTCAATCCGGGCGGTCCCAGCGCCTCCGGGCTCTTCTATCCCCTGGCGCTCAGCGGCTATCTGCCGGACTCCGTGAAGGACCGGTACGACCTGATCGGCTTTGATCCGCGCGGGGTCGGTGCGAGCAGCCCCCTCGCCTGCGGGACGACCAACGCCGACGAGCGGAAGACGTACCGGCCCTACGCGAAGGCGACGTTCGCCAAGGACGTCGCCTGGGCGCGCGACATCGCGGACCGGTGCCGGAATCACAACATTGAGATGCTCCCGTACATCAACACCCGTAACACGGCACGTGACATGGACTTCATCCGCGGGGCCCTCGGGGAGCGGAAGATCTCGTACTTCGGGCTGTCGTACGGGACCTATCTCGGTTCTGTGTACATCCAGTTGTTCCCGAACCGGGCCGACCGGTTCGTCCTGGACAGCGGGGTCGACCCCGGACGGGTCTGGCGGAGCATGGCGCAGTCATGGGCGGTACAGGCCGAGGCCACGTTCGACCGGTGGACGGAGTGGACCGCCCGCCATGCGGCGCAGTACGGACTCGGTGACACGCCTGCCGAGGTCGAGAAGCTGTTCTGGAACATCGTGGCGCGCGCCGACCGGGAGCCGCTCGATCTCGGCGGGACCGTCTTCAACGGTGCCGATGTGCGTGAGTACATACGCTGGGAGATCCCCCAGCCGCCGCTCGCGGCAAGGACTCTGGGGCTGCTGCGGGACGCGGCCGCGGGCAAGCCCGTTCCGGCGTTCCCGGTCTTCGTGCCGACCGACAACGAGTTGGCGAGCTTCACGGCGGTCATGTGCGGTGACGTCCGCTGGCCCACCGACCCGGCCGTCTACCGGGCCGATGCCCGGCGTGACAGTGTCCGGTACCCCCTGTACGGGGACTCCGTCTCGAACATCTTCCCGTGCGCGTTCTGGGATCGCCCTGCCGAAGCGGCCACCAGGATCGACAACAAGGTCCCCGCGCTCATCGTCCAGAATGAATGGGACCCGCAGACGCCCCTGGCCACGGCGCTCGGCCTGCGGAGTGCGCTGAAGGGCTCCCGGCTCGTGACCGTGGACGAGGGGCAGGGCCACGGCGTCTACCTCCGCGGCGTCAGCACTTGCGCCGACGATGTTGCCACGGCGTATCTGACCACCGGCAGACTGCCCGCCGGGGACGTCACCTGCGCCGCCACCGCAAGCCCCGCGGGCGTCGGCTTCCGTTCCACCGCACCGGATTCCGCCTCGGCCCGTCTCTTCTTCGGTCGGTGATTCCCCACCGGCGACCTCCGAGGGTGTCCACCGGGCGCCACGGGCCGCCGAACGGTCAGCGGGGGGCCAGCACCGCGACGTCGCTGCCGAAGCCCACGACGAGCCGCCCCTCCGGAGCCGGGGCCAACGCGATGACCGGCAGCGGAAACACCCACTCCGTTCCGACCGGCCGCCCCGTGGTGAGGTCCCACACGCGTACCGTTCCGTCCGAGCCCCCGGTGACGGCCCGGGGGAGTCCCTCGACCACCGTGCTCACCACCGCACACACCTGACCGTCGTGTCCCGTCAGCTCGCCCACCTGCTGTCCGGTGGTCAGGTCCCACACACGCACCGTGGCATCGAAGCCGGCGGTGACCGCGTGGGGCCGGCCGTCGACGACGGCTGTGGTCACCGTCCACACCTCGCCTTCGATGCCCGACAGGGGTTCACCGACCTGCTGCCCGGTGGTCAGGTCCCACACCCAGACCGTTCCGTCGTCCATGGCGCCGACGATATGGGGCCTGCCGTCGCGCACCATGGTCGCTGTGGCCACCAGGTCCGCGTCGTGTCCGGTCAGCGCGCCGACCTGCTCTCCGGTGGTCAGGTCCCACACCCGTACCGTCGTGTCGTCGTCCCCGGCGACCGCGTGGGGCCGTCCGTCGACGACGACTGTGGCGACCGTCCACACCTCGCCTTCGATACCCGGCAAGGGTTCCCCGACCTGCTGCCCGGTGGTGAGGTCCCAGAGCCGTACGCTCCAGTCGCTGCCGGTCACGGCGTGGGGCCTGCCGTTGATCAGTACGGTGCCGACCGTCCAGAACCTGCCGTCATCGCCGACCAGTTCGCCGGTCTGCTGCCCGGTCTCCAGGTCCCAGAGGCCGACCCTGCCGTCGAATCCCGCGGTGACAGCGGTGGGCCGACCGCCCACCACGGTCGTCGCCACCGCGGTCACCTGGTCGCCGTGGCCGACCCGGGGACGCCCGAAGGACTGCTCGCACGAGGAACCCGTGGCCCACTCCAGGCCCCAGGGCGCCTCTGCCTCGCCTTCCACCGGCACGGCGGTGATCGCGGCCGACAACCGCGGGTTCCCGTATCGGGCCGCGTCCAGTGCCAGCAGCTGCCGTCGCACTCCCGCCCCGGCATCGCGGTGCAGTTGTGCCGAGGCCCGGTACACCGCCGCCGCCAGCCGTCCCGCGGGCGCCGTAGCCGCATCCGCCAGCCCCAGCACCTCGGCGGGGTCGCCATGGACCAGGAACCCCGGATCCGTCAGCCGTACATCCGCTCCGACGGACTCACCCCCGGCTTCGCCGGTACTCAGATCATCAGACATGCCCGGCATCCAACCATCCCCCACGGACATGCCACCGAAGCAGTCGGCTTGCGGTGTCGGATCGGCAGGTCTGTGGCCCCGGCGGGTTCGGCTGCCCGCCGGGGCGGGGTGGTCAGGTGCAGGTGGTCAGGAGGATGGAGATGACCGTGCAGCTCGCGGACGCGCTGTCGTTGGCCGGGTTGGGGTCGGCGGGTGAGGAGGTGGTCCGGGTGCCCGTGACCTTCACGGTGCCCAGGGACAGCAGATGCAGGGGTACGCGGAACGTCTTGCTCACGCCGGAGCCCGCCGCGATCGTGCCGTAGGCGCAGGTGACCGTTCCGGGCGTCGCGGTGCATCCGGGTGACAGGGCGGTGGCGGTGGTGCCGGGCGGCAGGGTGGCGGTGACGGTGGCCGCGGTGACCGCGTTCGGGCCCAGGTCACGCGCGGTCAAGGTGTAGGTGATGTAGGGGACCAGGAGGCCCAGGCTCGGCCGGGCCGTGACATCGACGTCGATGTCCGCGGTGGCCGCGGCGGCCGGGGTGAACGCGACCGCGTACGGTCCACTTCCGACGGTCACGGTGGCGGTGACCGTGTTGGTCGCGGTGTCGATCACCGACGCGGTGCCGCTCTGGCTGTCGGTGACGTAGACCTCGCCGCCGTCGGGGGTCACCGCGACGCCGATCGGGGTGTCTCCGACACCGACGGTGGCCACGACCGTGCCGGTGGCGGTGTCGATCACGGATGTGCTGTGGCCACCGATGTTGGTCACATAGACGCGGGATCCGTCGGGGGACACCGCGGCGCCGAAGGGGGTGTTCCCGACGGGGACGGTCGCGGTGACGGCGTTCGTCGCGGTGTCGATCACGGTGGCCACGCCCGCGCTCTGCGAGCTGGCGTAGAGCCGGGTGCCGTCGGGCGTCACCGCGAGCCCGTTGGGTCTGGCGACGGGGACCGTCGCGGTCACGGTGTTGGTGGCGGTGTCGATCACCGAGACCGCGGCACCGCTGCTGATGTAGACGCGGTCCCCGGTCGGGGCGGCCGTGGCGCTGTTCGGCAGTCCGCCGACCGGGACGGTGGCGGTGACGGTGTTGGTCCCGGTGTCGATCACCGAAACCGAGTCCGACAGGAAGTTGGTGACGTACACCTTGTTGCCGTCGGGGGTCACGGCCACTCCGAACGGGCCGCTGCCGACGGGGACCGTGGCGGAGACGGTGTTGGTGGCGGTGTCGATGACCGACACCGAACCGGAGCCGCGGTTGGTGATGTAGGCCCGGCCCCCGTCGGGGGTCACCGCGACCCCGGAGGGCCCGTCGCCGACGGCGACGGTCGCGGTCACCGTATCGGTGGCCGTATCCACCACCGACACACTGTCCGATGCGCTGTTGGCGATGTACGCCACCGGGGCTGCCGCGCGCGCCGGGGCGGCGGTCGCGGACGGAGCGGCCACCGCGGCGAACCCCGAGCAGAGCAGCGCACCCGTGGCCAGCAACGCGGTCAACGGCCGGCGCGACCCGGCACGCGGCACCGGGTGTAAGGCGGAGCGTGAAGACATGGCGATCGTGTTCCCCTTCCCTGATCCGCGCCGCGACGGCGGGGACCGGCCGGCCCCTCGGGAAACCGTGGCGGGGCGGCCGACAACCACGGACCGGACCGCAGGTGCCGACGACCGGGATGCGGGCCGTACGGCTCCGGCCCGGTCGGCGTCCCGGGACGGGTCCGCAACGGTCTGTACATGCCCGACAGCCGACACGGCGCACAGCCCCGCATCAGCGCGTTCAGCATGGCACCGCCGTACCGCGCGCCGGGGCGGAATCGTCAACATCAGTAGCCGCGTTCGAGCCGCGGGCCCCGTGGCGGCCCGCGGCGGAAGACATCCCTGCCGCCCCGCCCGGGTCGGGCCGAGCACCGTTGTGGACGGCCGGGTGCCGGGGGCAGGATGGGCCGCACAGGAAGCGGCGTGGGACCGGCCGCCCCGGGGACAGAGGAGCGGCATGGACATCGGTGTATTTCTTCCGATCGGCAACAACGGCTGGCTCATCTCGAAGAGCTCTCCGCAGTACATGCCGACGTTCGAACTGAACAAGACCGTCGTGCAGCGGGCCGAGGCCTACGGATTCGATTTCGCGTTATCCATGATCAAACTCAAGGGGTTCGGCGGCGAGACGGAATTCTGGGACCACTGCCTGGAGTCGTTCACTCTGACGGCTGCCCTGGCCGCCGTGACGGAACGCATCAAGCTGTACGCCTCCGCGCCCGTCCTCGCCCTGGAACCGGCGATCGCCGCCCGGATGGCCGTGACCATCGACGCCATCGCCCCCGGCCGGGCCGGGGTCAACATCGTCACCGGCTGGGCGCCCGCCGAATACGCACAGATGGGCCTGTGGCCCGGAGACGAACACTTTGCCGACCGCTACAAGCGGGCGGCCGAGTACGTCACCGTGATGAAGGAGTTGTGGGACGAGGGCGTCAGCGATTTCCAGGGCGAGTTCTACCGCATGGACGACTGCGTCCTGTCGCCGCGCCCGGCGGGCGGGCACATCGACGTCCTCGCCGCCGGGCAGAGCGGTACGGGGATGAGGTTCGCCGCCGAACACGCCGACGGGCACTTCATCCTGGGCAGCGGCGTCAACACTCCGCTCGCGCTCTCGAAGGCGGCCGCGGCCCTGGTGGGCGAGGTCCGCAGAGTCGGCCGGAGCGTCGGAACACTCGCCCTCTTTATGATCATCGCGGCTGAGAGCGACGAAGCAGCGCAGGCGAAGTGGAAGGACTACCACGACAACGCCGATCTTGCGGCGCTGGGGTATGTGGCAGGGCAGACGGCTCAGGACAAGGACGCCGACGCTTCCTCGACCGCGAAGACCGTCGCGCTCCCCGAAGGTGCTGTGAATCTCAATATGGGAACGCTCGTAGGGTCCTACGAGAGCATCGCGCGCATGCTGGATTCGATCAGCGGGATCGACGGTGTCACAGGAGTGATCCTGGTCTTCGACGAATTCCTCGAAGGTGTGGAGAATTTCGGCACCCGTATCCAGCCGCTCATGAAGTCCCGTGCCGCGCGGGGTGCGGCGGGCCCGGCGATCGGCTGACCGCCGGGCCCGCCGCTTCCCCAACCGGTCCTCGTACGGGCTAGGGAGCGTCGACCATGATGCGTCCGTCGGCCGGGGCGCGCGAGGCGGTACGGGGGGCGTATGCGGATTCGACGCGAGCCTGTTCGGCGGCGTTCGGGACCGCGTTCCGGCAGGCGGTGCCGGGGCTTGAGCCGGACATCAGCTGGGAGCACGGGCCCGGTTTGGTGTCCGGCAGGCCCAGGTTGTGGCCGATCTCGTGAGCGGCGATGCGGATCTTGTCATAGCCCTGGGCGACCGCTTGGCTGCCGAGTTCGACTCGGCTCCTGCCGCCCGGGCGGACCGGGCCCAGCGTGGCCTGGGGCCAGCCGCTGGTGGCGACGATCTGGATTTCGGCCGGGGCGCCGGGTGCGGCCTCGACCAGTCTGACGTTGTCGACGTTCGCGTTCCACAGGGCGACTCCGGCCGCGATCGCGACCTCCCATCCGCCGGCCCTGCTGTCGTCGTAGTAGAGCGTTACCGCTGCTGCCGCGTTCGCCCCCGCGGCCCGCTCCGGTTCGGACGCGGCGTTCGCTGCGGGCGCTGCGGCCAGGGTGGCCGCAGCGGCGATGCTGACTGCCTTGAGCCATATGGAGTACGGCATTGCCGTCCCTTCACAGAGGAGACCCGGTCCACTCGGAAGCAAGAGCACAGAGCACAGAGCAGCGAGGAGTGGCGGCTGCCAACTCCCGTGTGCAGAAGGCAGGTTGCCGCGTCCTCGGCGCCTCCGAATATAGGCCCGCCGGGTCACGCGTGTCATGGGCCTGTCAGAATTGTCGTCGATCCGGTCCTGCCCCGGTGCGGTCCGCGGTGTTCTCCGCCCAAGTGGTGGCGAAGCGCCTGCGGTACTCGCTGGGAGTGATGCCGAGGTGGCGGGCGAAGACCCGCCGGAGGGTCTCGTCGCTGCCCAGACCGCTGTGCAGCGCCGCCGATGTGACGCCGTGTCCGTCCAGGAGGAGCTGCCGGGCGCGGTCGAGGCGGGCGCATTCGACCCATCTGGCGGGTGTGGTGTCCAGCTCGTTCCGGAACAGGCGGGTCAGCTGCCGTGGGCTGACCGCCGCGGCCCGGGCCATGGCGGGCAGGGTGTGGTCGCCCGCCGGGTCGGAGAGAACGGCGGCGATCACGGGGCGGAGCACCCGGCTGCGGGGCGGCGGGGTCGTGACGGCCGTGGAGAACTGCGACTGCCCGCCGGGGCGCTGCATGAAGACGACCAGCTCACGGGCGATCTCGCGGGCGATGTCCGGCCCGTGGTCCTCCTCCACCAGCGCAAGGGTCAGGTCGATGCCCGCGCTGATCCCGGCCGAGGTGAGATACCGCCCGTCGCGGACATGGAGGGCGTCCGGCTCGACCCGTACCCGGGGATGGAGACGCGCGAGGGTCCGCACATGCCGCCAGTGCGTGGTCGCGCGGCGCCCGTCCAGCAGGCCCAGAGCGGCGAGGACGAAGGCTCCGGTGCAGACCGAGGCGACCCGGGTGGCCCGCTCGGCGAGCGCCCCGGCCGCGGACAGCAGCTCGTCGTCGACCGGCCCCGCGGCGAGCCGGTCGCCCCCGGCGACGACGAGCGTGCCGACGGGGCCGTCCCCGGGCGCGGCCACCGCCCCCGTCAGCGTGAGCCCCGAGGACGTCGTCACCTCGCCGCCGCGCGGCGACACCAGGACCACGTCGTACGTGTACGGCGCCCCGAGCCGGCCCGCCTGGTGCAGAACCTCCCCGGGGCCGGTGACATCGAGCATCGTCACCCCGTCGAACACCAGCACGGTCACGCGCCCTGCCATACCGGTCCTGTCCGAATCCGTGGTTTCCCTGGCCTCATAGACATGGCAGCAGATTAGGGCAGGCCCGAAGGTGGAGAGCAGCGGCAGCCACGCGGAGCGGGCGGACGACGCAGACGACGCAGACGACGCAGGGCAGCCGTACAGGGCCCGGATCACAGACGGTACGGAAAGGCGCACACATCATGACCGAGACCATTGCGGGCGTACGGATCCCGGACAGCGCTCTGGCACGGGAGGCGACCGAGCTGGTGCGGGACGCAGCTCCGCCGCTGCTGTTCGACCACTCCCGGCGCGTGTTCCTCTTCGGGGCGCTGCGCGGCCGGGAGCAGGGGCTGGAATTCGACCCCGAGCTGCTGTACGTGGGCGCGATGTTCCACGATCTGGGGCTGACCGAGCGCTTCCGCCGTACGGACCAGCGGTTCGAGATCGACGGCGCCGACGAGGCCCGCAGCTTCCTCGCCCGGCACGGCATCACGGGTGACGGGGCCGACCGCGTCTGGACGGCGATCGCCCTCCACACCACCCCGGAAATCCCGCTTCATATGGCGCCCGAGGTCGCCCTCGTCACCCGCGGGGTGGAGCTCGACGTCCTGGGCATCGGCTACCACGCGGTCTCCGACGCCGACCGTGCGGCCGTCGTCGAGGCCCACCCCCGCCCGGACTTCAAGGACGGGATCCTCGCCGCGTTCACCGACGGCATCAAGGACCGCCCGGAGACCGCCTTCGGCAATGTGAAGGCGGACGTCCTGGCACACTTCGTCCCCGGCTTCCGGCGCGGCGACTTCGTGGAGATCATCCAGCACTCCGACTGGCCCGAATAAGGCGGCATCAAAGCCGGCTCCAAGACGTATCAGGACGTCCCCGCGGATGCCCCCGCTCCACCGTCCCGGTGCCTTACGGTGACGGCCGCCGCGGTTGCGGAGTGAAGGGCAGTACGTGTGTGGTCCAGGTCCGGAACGGCCGGAGCCCCATGCGCTCGTAGAAGCCTCCGGTCGCCATCGGGTTCGTGGTGTCGACGTCCGCGACGGCCCACCGGTAGCCCTGCTCCTTCGCCCGGACCAGGGTGTGCGTGAAGACGGCGCGGTACAGGCCCCGGCCGTGCAGGGCGGGTTGCGTACCGGCGTTGGCGAGGTAGAGCTCGCGGTCCGCCGACACGCCCCCCGGCTCGGTGCTCAGCAGATAGCAGAGGATGTCCCGGTTCCGCCGGGACAGCAGGAGGAACGAGGTACCGGGCCTGAAGCAGGGGTCCCCGGTGATCGTGTGGCGCCAGGTCCGCGCCGTCATCGGAGCGCTGCCCCAGTTGTGGGCGAAGATCGCGTTCCGGGCCGCCAGCAGCGGCGCGTCGAGTGCATCGTCGAACGGCACGATCTCGGTCCCGTCCGGGATCGCCGGCGCACCGGCGAGCCGCTGGTTCTCCCGGTGCAGGTCCACGCGCAGGCCCCGGTAGCTGCGCTCGCGCCGGTACCCCGCGCCGTCCAGCGCCTCGGCCAGCCACCCCCGGCCATGGTGGGTGCGGATATGAAGCTCCAGCGGGACGCCGTCGTACAGCTCGTGGTGGCGTCGGGCACCGGTGCTCCGGCACCAGTCGACGAGCCGCCGGATCACGGGCCCGGTGCGGTGCGCGGGGTGCACCGCGATGTCGAGGGCCAACTGGTGCACGGGGCCGCTGCGTTCCCGTACCCGCGTGGTCGCGTAGGCCGTCGGCTCGTCACCGCACCAGACGGAGGTGGTGCCGGCGTCCAGGTCGATGCCCGGGGCGCTCAGGTCCTCGCGGACGTCGGCGGCGCTCGGGACCGCCCCGACCCCGCCGTCGGCGGCTTCGCATACGGCAAGGAGCGCCGCCAGCCGGGGCGCGTCGGCGAGGGCGAGCGGGCGCCACAGCGGTGCGGCCGCGGTGAGCGGTTCAGTCACGGCGGAGGACCGCCGTCCCGCGTTCGCCGGGTACGACGACCTGCCCGTCGGTGACGAGCATGAACCGCTCCAGCCCCGGCACGAACACATTGACGACGGCGAGGTCGGCGGTGACGTAGTGGTCGCGCTGGTAGACGGCCAGACCGTGGCCGTGCAGGACGGCGAGGAGCCGGTCCAGATGCCCCCGGGGCGTGTCCGGAGCCACCGTGTCCTGGAAGGCCCGGACTTCGGCCGAGCGCAGGGCCGTGCCGAAGTCCGACAGATAGCAGGCGTGCAGCCTGGGGTACGGGCCGGTGTCGTCGCGCTGTTCGGGCAGCAGATGCCGGTACTGCCCGCGCAGGTCCATGGTGCTGTGGAGCTGTACGAGTTCGCTGACGGCGCGTGTGACGGCGTACCGGCGGGACAGTGAGGCTCCCCATCCGCAGATCCGGGCGGGCCGCCCCGGGGGAGCGGGCACATAGGCCGTGTAGGCCGGGACGCCGAGGTCGCTGGTCATGTCGATCAGATGGACCCGCCGGCCCGTGCGCGCCTCCGCGAAGGCGACGAGTCCGGCCACGTCGTCCGGCAGGGTCCCCGGGTCCACGACGGCCGGACGGCCGGGCCGGTCGCGGAGGAACTGCCCGATCAGCAGCAGGGAGAGCGCGTCCCGCTCGATCAGCTCGTTGATCGCATGCACGGCGGCTTCCACCGGGTCCGCGCCGGCGGCCCAGCCGTTGTTCACCGAGTAGCGGCCGACCGTGCCGTAGTCGTAGGCGTCACCGGCTTCCCGGCGGGCCCGCGCTCCGGCCGCCCGCAGATACTCGGGCATGGACAGGAAGAGCGGGACGTACGCGTCGGGGCCGCCGGTGAGCGACCGGTACGGCAGGCACCCCAGCGGCTGGTCGGGGCCCTGGCCCAGGAGCCGTACGGCGATGTCACGGGCCGTCGCACCGTCGGCCAGTTCATGGCCGCGTACCAGCCGGATCTCCGCCGGATCCAGCCCCTCCACACCGCACAGATAGTGCTCCAGCGACTCGAACACGGCGCCCGTCCGGGCTTCGTCCCGGCTGCCCTTGCCCAGGCCGAGACCGGTACGGAGGTCCTCGCCGCCACGGCGCAGGATGCACCGCCAGGTGCCGGGGCTGCCGTCGAGGACGGGCTCCAGATCCACGTCCACCGACAGGGCGGCGGCAGCGGAGAGCGCGCGGTCGAAGGCTTCGGCGAGGGAGAGACTGCGCTCCCCCGACCCGGGGGCTGCGGTGTGCACGGAGGTGGTCACGGCCGGTCCCGTCTGCTGGGCGGCCACGGGCCGCGGCGGACGGATGCCCGCTGCGGCCCGCGGTCCGCGGATCCACTGGCTGCGGAACGTGTCAGCTCTCGTCGGCCGACTCGACCGCGACGTCCTGGTCGGTGAGTTCGGCGAGGGTCTGCTGCTCGGTCGGGGTCAGCACTACCTCGTCCGGGTGGAACTTGTCGCGATCCTGGAATCCGCCCATCGGTACAACCTCCTGAGAGTGAGGAACCGGCCGCATGGCCAGCGGCCGCGATCCGGGACACCGCCCCGCACGGGGGAGTTGTCCTGACACCCATCGTCACAACCGCGTCACAGGTTGTGAATACTTGTCCGTCCGGGCGACTTGCGCGAGAGTCCGCACATGTCCGCACCCCTCCCCGTAGCCGCGCCCCTGCGGGACCCCTTTACCGAGACCCTCGAACTCACCGGTGCGCGCTGTGCCTTGTCCTGCGGGCTGACCGCCGCGGGCGACTGGGCCCTGGCCTTCCCTGCACCGGGAAGGCTCAAGGTCCAGGCCGTACTCCAGGGCGTCGTCTGGCTGGTGATAGAGGGTGTCGAACGCCCCGTCCGGCTGGGGGCGGGCGATATCGCCGTCATCGCCGGAGACCGCCGCTACATCCTGGCCAGCGATCCGGCGGTCCCGCCGGTCGATGTGCAGCCGCTGATCCGGGCGCGTACCGGGACCTTCGTCCACGCCGGGGACGAAGGGCAGGACACGGTCACCATCGGCGGCCATATCGACCTCAACGCCGCAGGCCGGGATCTGCTGCTGAGCGCCTTTCCGCCCCTGATGCACGTCGGTGCCGCCACGGCCGAGGCGCCCGCGGCCTGCTGGCTCATGGACCAGACGCTGCGCGAAATACAGTCGGGAGCCCCGGGGGCCGCCTTCGCGGCCGAACGCCTCGCGCAGTTGCTCCTCGTGCAGGTCCTGCGCGTCTTCCTGACCGGCGCCGACGCCGGTGCCTATCCGGCGGGCTGGCTGCGTGCCCTCGCCGACGAACGCATCGCTCCCGCCCTGCGCCTGATGCACGGCGACCCGGCGCACGCCTGGACGCTCACCGAACTCGCCCGCGCCGCCGCCATGTCCCGTACCACCTTCGCCCAGCGCTTCAAGGAGACCGCGGGCGTCCCGCCCCTGGCGTATCTGCGTGCCTGGCGGATACGCCTGGCGCAGCACGCCCTGTGGCAGGAGGACACCTCCGTCTCCGCGATCGCTGCGTCCCTGGGCTACCGGTCGGAGAGCGCCTTCAGCAACGCCTTCAAGCGGACCACCGGCCTGGCGCCCCGCCGCTACCGGGAGGCCGTGCGGGCGGACTGAGCGCGCGCGGACCGGGCGGGCCGCCGGGCCGCCCGTACCGCGCCGTGTCGGCCGGTGGTGAGGAGTGGTCGATAATGCCAGCCATGGCAGAGGTGACGGTGGTACTGGCCGAAGACGACGTTCTGTTGCGCGAAGGGGTGGCCAGCCTGCTCGAACGCTCCGGGCACCAGGTCGTCGGGCAGTCCGGCGATGCCACAGGGCTGCTGGACCTGGTCCGATTACACCGGCCGGATCTGGCGATCGTGGACATCCGGATGCCGCCGACCCACACCACCGAGGGCCTTGCCGCGGCCCGGGTGATCCGTCAGGAGCTGCCCGAGGTCGGGATCCTGGTGCTCTCGGCGCATGCCGAGGTGGAGCACGCGATGGAGCTGCTGGCCAGCGGGCAGGGCATCGGGTATCTGCTCAAGAGCCGGGTGGCCGATGTGGCGGAGTTCCTGGACACGCTGGAGCGGGTCGCCCGCGGTGGTTCGGTGGTCGATCCGGCGCTGGTGCGGGAGTTGGTGTCGGCGCGGCGCCGGGAGGACCCGCTGGAGCGGCTGAGTGTACGGGAGCGGGAGGTGCTCGCGCTGATGGCCGAAGGCCGCTCCAATGTCGGGATCGCCCGTCATCTCTGGATCACCGAGGGCACGGTGGAGAAGCACGTACGGAGTCTGCTGGCCAAGCTGGGTCTGCCGGAGGCGGTGGAGGACCACCGCCGGGTGCTCGCCGTGATCACCTTTCTGGAGGCTCAGTAGCGGCGGCGTCGAGCAGCTGTCTGACGGCGGGTCCTGACAGGCACGCCTTCGGCAGGAAGCCGATGGCCGGGCTGGTGCTGATGAGATCCCGGTAGTCCTGCTCGGAGTGGGTGGAGATCAGGATCGCGGGGACCGACCGGCGGTGCAGGCGCTCGGCCAGTTCCAGACCGCTCTCGCCCCCGAGGTCGATATCGACCAACGCCACGTCGGCCTGCACCACTTGCGCTTCCCGCAGGGCCTCCGCGCAGGTGGTCGCCAGGCAGACGACGGTGATCCCCTGATGCCGCAGCAGCCGGGCGGCCGCGGCGAGGAAGGCCGGGCTGTCGTCGACGATCAGGCAGCGCACCATGAGAGCAGCATCGCAGTGTGGATCTCCTCGCGCATTGCCGCTAGCCGGTAGTCCTCCGGCACCGGAGTCGCCGTACCGGTCAGGTGCCGACCGGTACGGCATCGTGGTCCTGCGGGCCGGGAGCCGCCGTGCGCGCAGGCTCACCGCGGCCGTCCAGCGGCAGGGACAGCTGGAGGGTCGTGCCGGAGCCGTGCGGGCTGTGCAGTCCGAGCCGGCCGCCGAGGGCCTCGACGCGGTCGGTGAGCCCGATGAGACCGCCGCCGGGACGGGGGTCGGCGCCCCCCTCGCCGTCGTCGCTGATACCGATGTGGAGCCGGCCGTCCCGGATGTCCACGCGAACGTCGACGAGGGTCGCGCCGGAGTGCTTCGCGCTGTTGGTCAGCGCTTCGGAGACGGCGTAGTAGGCGGCGGTCTCGATGGGCCCCGGATAGCGGTCCCGGGCCGCGTTGTCGAGCCGGACGGGGACGGCGGAGCGGCGGGCCAGCGCCTTGAGCGCCGCGTGGAGTCCCCCTTCGACGAGCACCGCGGGGTGGATCCCGCGGGCGATCTCGCGGAGTTCGTCGACCGCTTCGACGAGCCCGTCGGCGACCTCGTCCAGCTGCTGGGACAGTTCATCGGCGCCGGGGGGCACGGCCAGTTGGGCCGTGCGCAGTTGCAGGGCGAGGGAGACCAGGCGCTGCTGGGTGCCGTCGTGCAGATCGCGCTCGATGCGCCGCCGTGCGCCGTCGGCGGCCGTCACGATGCGCGCCCGTGACGCCGTGAGCGTGGCCTGAGCCTCGGCCTGGGCGAGCGCGGTCGCGACCAGTTCGGTGAATCCGGCCAGTCTGTCCTCGGTATCCGGCGGCAGCGGACTCGCGGCCATCGACGCCACGCTGACACAGCCCCAGAGATGCCCCTCGACACTGATCGGCATACCGACCGCGGCACGGAACCCCCAGTCACGGCCGACGCGGGCCGCCGCCCCCGACGTCACGACGGTGTAGTCGTCGATCCGCGCCGGAGAACCCGATTCGAACACCATCGTGTGAATGTTCGTACCGCCGGGTTCCACGCGGATGCCGACCGGGAACTCGCGGCCCGTCCGGGTCCAGGCCGCGACATAGGTGGCGGCGCCCGCCGGTTCGTACCGGCCGAGGACGGTGAAGTCGGCCCCCAGCAGTTGCCCGGCTTCGGCCGCGACCGCAGCGAACACCTCGTCGGGCAGGGCCGCCCGCGCGACGAGGGTCGCCACGCGCCGCAGCGCGGCCTGCTCCTCGGCGTAGGCCCGTAACTCCGTCCTCGCCTGGGTGTTGGCGATGGCGTTCGCCAGCAGGTCGGTGAAACCGGCGAGCCGGTCCTCGGTGTCCGGCGGCAGCGGCTCCGAAGACATCGAGATCACCATCACCGTGCCCCAGAGCCGGCCTTCGACGTTGACGGGCACGCCCACCACGGGCCCGAACCGGCGCTGCCGCGCATAGTCGGCGGGTTCGCCGGAGGCGTCGGCCGGTGTGTCGATCCGGGCCGGCCGGCCCGTCTCGTACACCCGGGTCACCACATTGCGGCCACCGAGCCGGATCCAGGTTCCGACGGGGAACGGCGGAGTGTGGCCGGCCGCGGACCAGGAGCCGACGGCGGACGCGGTGTCGTCGGGGTCGAACCGGCAGATACCGGTGAGATCGCTGCCGACGGCCCGCCCCACCTCGGCGGCGACGGCGGCGAACATCTGCTCCGGCGGTGCCGCACCGGCCACCAGGGCCGCCACCCGGCGCAGTGCCGCCCGCTCCTGGACGATCCGGTCGTTCGACACGACAGCAGTGAGGCCTTCCCGCTCGCCCGTGACGGCCTGCGCCCGCGGGCTCTCGCCGACCAGTCAGGGTCCTCCCGGCACGAAGGCCCTGTCAACGGGAGAGGGCGGGACCGGCCACCGCCGCGGCCGATCCTCGTCCCCCCTGACCGCGGTCCGGACGCCGGGCGGGCGACCGGGGATTCCAGCTAGCTGGAACCAGCGGGTGGGGCTGATGGGAAGAGGCGCTGGCTGCTGGCCGCGATGCCGCCGCGGCACGTATCCCGGTATTCCTGGAAGGGGGGCGCGGGAGAGGCGGATCCGGGTCCGGGAACGGGCCGCGACACCGTACGGGACGCCGGGGGAGAGGAGCCCGGGCGATCGGTGGACGAGCCGGCCCCGAACCGTACCGACGCCCCCCGCCACCGCTGTGAACACCCACTGGGCGCCTGCACGCCAACGGGCCCGCGGCGCCCCGGACCAGAACGGAGACTCCACCCGTGCGCATGCTCGTGATCATCGGAAGTCCTCGCCCGCACTCCTCGACCGGGCGGCTCGCTGCCGCCTGCGCGGACGCGGTCGGCTCGACGGGCGGCGAGGTCCGGAGCATCGAACTCGCCCGTGTCCCCCGCTCCGACCTGTCCCGGCTCGCCCTGCCCGAAAGAGTGGACGCCGTCGACGCGATCGTGCTGGCGAGCCCCGTACACCACAGCGGCTACTCGGGTCTGCTCAAGACGGCGCTGGACGAACTCCCGCGGACCGGCTTCGCCGGCAAGGCCGTCGGACTGGTGGCCCACGGCAGCGGGCCGCGCACCGGGAACGTGGTCTGCGACCAGCTCCGTACCGTCGCCAGATCCCTGGGAGGCTGGGTGGTGCCCACCCAGATCGCCGCCTGCCCGGAGGACTTCGTCGTCGTACGGGAGGGGCGGGGATCCCGGCCGGCCGGGGGTACGGCGACGATGCCGGACGCGGCGCTCGCGGACCGGATCGACCGGTTCGCCGCCGAACTGCACCGCTGCACGGCGATGCTGGGGCTGACCGTCGGGACCGGGGCGGAGGCGGGGCCGGTATGAGCCCGGCGAGGACCGCTGCCCGCCCCCGGTTCACCGTCCGTACCGCCCCCCTGCCTCCCGAGCCGTACCCGCCCACCGGACGGGGAGCCGGGCGTCCGGCCGTACGGGAGCCCCGGAGCGGGCGGACCGAGCTGAATCTGCTGGGACCGCTGGAGGTCCTGCACCGGGGCCACCGGCCGCAACTCGGCAGCCGGCGCGTCCGCACCGTCCTCGGCTACCTCCTGCTCCACAGCAACGAGGCCGTGTCCCCGGACGAACTGACCGCCGCCCTCTGGCCGGAGGAGGCACCGCTGACCGCGCCGCGCATGGTCTCCGGCGCCGTATCGGCACTCCACGGCGCACTGCCCGCGGTGCGGACCGGCACCCCTCTGCCCACCGCCCGTCCCGGTGACCGCGGCGGCTGGCTTCTCGAAGCGGCCCCCCACGAGGTCGACCTGCTCCGGTTCCGGCGGCAGGCCGCCCGCGGGGAGCGGCAGCTCGCCGACCGGAACTGGCCCGGCGCGGCGCTCACCCTGCGGCGGGCACTGGACCTCTGGCGCGGTGACGTCCTGGCCGATCTGGCGCCCGAATGCGCACACTGGCCCGCATCGGAGGCGGTACGTGAGGAGCGCTGGGCGGCCCGCCTCGCTGCGGTGACCGCGGATCTCGCCCTGGGCCGGGACCACGACGTGGTGCGCGAGCTGATGGTCCACGCCGAGGAGCAGCCGCTCCGGCCACGGCTGACCGCACTGCTGATGGTCGCGCTCTACCGGGTGGGGCGCCAGGTGGACGCGCTCGCCGTCCACCACCGCGCCCGCGAGGCCGCGGTCCGCCGCACCGGACAGCAGCCCGGCCGGGAGCTGCGGCTGCTCCAGCAGGCGGTGCTCACCCACGACCCCGCGCTGCTCGGACCGGGCCTCCCCGCCTCCTCCGCCTTCCTTGTCCCCGCCGTCCCGGGTACGGGACACGGACCCGGCACATGAGAACCCGGAGCGTCATGGACGGTGCCGCCACGACCCCGCCGGCCCCCGCCCCGGCCGAGGTCCGGCTGAATCTGCTGGGGCCGCTGGAGGTCACCCGCGGCCCCGACGTCCTGTCCCTGGGCGGCCCGCGGCGCCGGGCGGCCCTGGGCTGTCTGCTGCTCCGGTGCAACGAGGTCGTGCCGGCCAGCAGGCTGATCACCGCGCTCTGGGGAGCCGGTGCGCCCCCGTCCGCACGCAAGGGCGTGCAGAACGTCGTATGGCATCTGCGGACCGCGCTGTCGGCGGCGGACGGCAGTACGGGCCCCCGGCTGCTGACCCGGCCGCCCGGCTATCTGCTGAGGGCCGGGACGGACCAGGTCGATCTGCTGCGGTTCCAGGAACTCGCCGCGCGGGGAAGGGCGCTCTGCGCGGACGGTCTGCTGCCCGCGGCATCCCGTACCTGGCGCGAAGCGCTCGAACTCTGGCGCGGCCCCGCACTCTCCGACCTGGTGGAGACGGGGGTGTCCTGGCCGGAACTGCGGGCCCTCGAAGAGGCCAGGCTCGATGTCTTCGAGGACTACGTCGACGCGGAACTGCGCCTGGGCCACCACCATCACGTCCTGCCGAAACTGCGGCGGGTCGCCCGCGACGCACGGCACCGGGAGCGGCTGCCCGCCCATCTGATGACCGCTCTGTACCGCTGCGGACGCCGGAACGAAGCCCTCGCCGTGTACCGGGACTTCACCACGGGCCTCGCAGACGAGCTGGGCCTCGAACCGGGCCGCGAACTGCGCGACCTGCACCGGGCGATCCTCTCCCACGACCCGGGACTGCTGCGGCCCTCCCACGAGACGTCCGCGCTCATCGGCGCGGCGCGCCGCCCGTCCGGCCACCCCGCCCTGCCCGCGGGCCAGGACGGCCCGGTCCATCCGGCGCACGTCCGCAGCGAGGTGACAGCGGTCCTGCTGCGGGCCGTGCCCCGGCCGGTGACCGCCGACGAGGACCCGGCCCCGGACCCGGCGGGCGGACTCGCGGAAGTGTGCCGGCGCGCGCGCAGCGAGGCGGAGCGCTTCGGCGGCAGCGTCACCGCCCGGCTCGGGGCCCTGTGGCTGCTGGTGTTCGCCGACACCGGCAGCCATGACCGCGACCACCCGCGGCGCGCGGTCACCGCCGCCCTGGCCGTCCGTCACCACTTCGCGGGCGACCGCTGGGGAGCGCATCCGGTGGGCGTCCGGGCCGCGGTGGCCACCGGAGAGGTCCTGATCCACTATCCGGGGCAGGCGGGCGCGCCCCTGTCCATCGCCGGTGCCGCGGTCGACGATGCGCAGAAGCTGCTGTTCGACGTCGGTGACGGCGAGATCTGGGTGACGGAGGAGACCTGGCGCCGGACCGCGGAACACCTGGAGTACCGGCCGGTGGCCGGCCGGCCGGACATCCGGGCCGCACACGGTGCCCATCCACGACGGGCGCCCACGCCACCACCGGCACTGCCGCAGGGCGGCACCGCGCATCCGACGGAACTCCTCGCGGAGCTGGTCGCGGCAGCGGACGGATCCTCCCGCCGGGTCCTCCTGGTGACCGGTGACGCGGGCACGGGCAAGAGCCGGCTCCTCGACGACTGCGAGCGCGCCGCGACCGCGCACGACGACACGTTCGTGGTGGTACGCGCTCCGGCGGCGGCGGTCGACGGCAGCACCCTGCGGCTCCTCGGCACCGGGCTGCGCGACTTTCTCGGGATCATGGACGCCGACTCCGGCGAGACGGCCGTCCACCGGCTCGCCGCCGCCGTCGCCCGGTCCGGACCGGCCGACCCCGACCGCAGCCTGGCACGGCTCGTACCGCTGCTGGACGGTGCATCAGCAGACGGGGACGGGGGCCGAGGAGGTCTCGGTGAACCGCAGGAGACCCTGACGGCCTGGTGGCGCCTGCTGATGTCGGCCCCGGCACCGGGCCGGAGAGTACTGGTCCTCGTCGACGACCTGGACCTGGCCGGCGACGACGTACTGGACCTCATCGAACGGTGCGCCCGGGAGAACGGCTCCTCCCTTGCGGTTGCCGCCGCCCGCCCGGCCCTGCGGGACCGCCGCCCGCAGTGGACCGCGGAAGGCGGCTGGCCGGTGCTGACCCTCCGCCCGTGGGACACCGCGGCGGTGGCGCGCCATGTGGACGTACGGGCGGGTGCGCATCCACTCGGCGGACGATTCGCCCGGCTGCTCACCGAAGTCACCGGCGGCAATCCGCGGATGGTGGCCGCGTACACCGCGCTCCTCGGGGCGGACGGTCTGCGCACGGCCCGCCGCGACGGCGGTGTGGTCGTCCCGGTCGAGGTGTACCGCCGGTCCAGGGCGGAACTGGCCGCGCTCTCCGGGCTGCTGCGCCAGGTGGCGGAGACGGTCGGGGTGGTCGGCGAGGCGGCCTGGCCCGGTGCCGTGGCGGCCGTCTGCGGACTGGCCGAGACGGAGGCGGTGGCCCTGATGGAGGAGCTGGTCCGGCGCCGGGTCCTGGACCGGATCGGCGGGCCGGGACCGGACCGGCGCTACGGCTTCCGTACCGTCCTGGAACGCCATGTCGCCCGCTCGGGATGGTCAGCCGGCGAGCGGCTGGGGGCGCACCGGACGGTGACGGAGTGGCTCGGACGGCTCGACGGCGAGGGGACGGTCTCCCGGCATCTGCGCCGTGAGGCGCTGCGCCTGGAGACCGCCACCGGACGCCGGGCCGAGGAGCTGGCCCGCTCAGCCCTGAACGGCCGCGGGGCGCAGGAGCCGCCGTTCCCCCTCGCCACGGGCGGCCGTACGGCGGAGTACCTGGCCCTGGCCGAGACACCGTCCGATCGACTGGTCGAGCTGGACCGGGTGGTACGGGCCTGGCGGCGGAGCGCGGCGGACCGCCGCGACGGCGGGGAAGGGCGGCCGGGCATCTGACCCGGCGACGGTCCGGTCCGGTGCCGGGCGACGAGAGCGGCACGGCAGCGGCCCCGCCGGACGGCGGGGCCGCGCCGTTGTCAGCCGTGCCGCAGCTTCCCGGCTCCCTTGGTACCGGCCGGTTCCCCCGGGGGTGGTGCGGGGAAGAACCCGGTCCGGGTGAAGAAGGCGGCGTACCGGTCGACCAGTTCCGCGACATCGGGGAGACGGGCGGCACCCGTGCCGTGCAGGGCCTGTTCGGTGGCGGAGCTGTCGATCCGCGGATAGACCGGCACCGCCGATGTGGTGACCGCCTCGAAGTCGTCGAGCAGCGGGACGAACGGGTTGTCGGTGTCCGCGGTGACGCGCCGGACCCACCGGTCCCGGCCGATTTCGGGCAGCCGGTGGCCGAGCGCCCGGAGCCGGTCGATCATCGCGGCGAGCGGTACGGGGTTGTCGTTGGAGTGGTGGAAGACCTTGCCCGCCGTATCGGGACGGCAGGCGAGCGCGACGACGGCGGCGCTGACGGAGTCGACCGGCACCATGGGGAACACGGTGTGCGACCCGGCGGGGACCGCCTCGGCGCGGAGCATGGCCCGCAGGGCCAGCCAGATGAAGTCCTGCCCCTGGCAGGCGCCGTTCAGCCGGTCCCCGCAGACCACGTCGATCCGGTGGACGGTGACGGGCAGCCCCCGGTCACGGGCGGCGAGGACGAGCTGCTCCGCCGCCCATTTGCTCTGCCGGTAGCCGGTGGGCAGTTTCTCGGCCGGCCCGGTGGCGTCGTCCGGGCGCAGCGGCCGGCCATCCGGCGACGGACCGGCGAAGACGCCCGTGGTGGAGAGGTGGTGGACCGGAACGGTGCGGTGGCGGGCGGCGAGCCGGAGGACCTCCGCGGTGCCGAGGACATTGGTGTCCCGCATCGCGGCGTACGGCTGCACCCAGTTGACGTGGGCCGCGGCGTGGAACACCGCGTCCGCGTGGCGGGCGAGGTGTTCGTACCGGTCGTCGGGGAGACCGAGCCGTGGCCGGGCGAGATCGCCGGGCTCCACCGCGATCCGGCCCGGTTCGACGTCGTCCGCCAGCCGGTACCACTCCAGGGTCCGGCGCAGCGCGGCCTCCCCGCGGGCGGTGTCCGCGGCCCGGATCAGGCAGTGGACGGTGGCATCGGTCGTCCGCAGCAGATCCCGCAGGACGAACGCGCCGACGAAGCCGGTGGCGCCGGTGAGCAGTACCCGGCGGGGAGCGGTCGCCCGCGGTACGGCGGCGGCCGGGACGATGTCCCGGGGAAGCCGGGCGTCCGCTGCGAAGCCGGGGAGCGCCTCGTCCGGGGCGGGCTGTCCGCCGACTCCTTCCAGCAGTGCTTCGGCGAGGGCGCGCGGGGTGGGGTGGGCGAAGATCCGGGCGAGCGGCAGGGCCAGCCCGGTGTCGGCGACCAGGCTTCCGCGCAGCCGGGCGGCCGCGAGGGAGTCGAGCCCGGCGGAGTCCAGGGGCAGGCCGGGGTCCACCGGCCCGCTGTGGCCGAGCACTTCCCCGATGCGCCGGGTCACCAGGGAGAGGAGTTCCTCGCCCCGGCGGCCGGGTGGCAGGGCCGCGAGGCCGTGGGCGGCCGCCGTCCGGGCGGGGGACGTACCGGTGGGGCGGCCCGCGGTCCGGGCCAGTCCGCGGAGCAGGGGGTGGACTTCGCCCGAGCGGCGTACGGCCGCCAGGTCCAGCGGGCCGACGGCGACCACCGGGGTACGGGTGTGCAGGGCGGCGTCGAACAGGGCGGGACCCCGCTCCGGTGTCACGGTGCCGAAGCCCTGCCGGGCGAGCCGGGACCGGTCGGCGTCCCCGAGGTGCCCGCCGAGGCCGTCCGCCAGCTCCCAGAGGCCCCAGGCCAGGGAGACCGCGGGGAGGCCGAGTGCGGTGCGGGTGGCGGCGAGCGCGTCCAGATACGCGTTGGCGGCGGCGTAGTTCGCCTGCCCCGCCCCGCCGAAGATCCCGGCGACCGACGAGAACAGCACCAGGGGAACGGGCGGCCGCCCCGGCCCGGGGCGGAGCGTCAGTTCGTGGAGGTGGCGGGCCGCTTCGGCCTTGGCCCGCCACACCCGGTCCAGCCGGTCGGCGCCGAGATCGGTGAACAGGCCGTCGTCCAGGGCTCCGGCGGCGTGCAGGACCGCGGCCAGCGGGCGGGAGCGCGGAATCCGCTCCAGTACGGCGGCGAGCGCCGCCCGGTCGCCGGTGTCGCAGGCGACCGCCTCGGCACGGGCCCCGGCCCGGCGGAGTTCGGCGAGCAGCCCGGCGCAGCCGGGTGCGGCCGGTCCGCTCCGGCTGACCAGCAGCAGATCCCGTACGCCATGGGCCCGTACGAGATGCCGGGCGACGATCCGGCCGACGGCTCCGGTGCCGCCGGTGAGCAGGACCGTGCCCGATCCGCCGGGGGGTGGGCCGATGCGGATACGGGGTGCCGCGGCGGTGGCGGCCCGCACCAGCCGGGGCACCAGGACCCGGCCGTTCCGCACGGCCACCCGGGGTTCGCCCGCGCGGAGCGCCGACAGCAGTCCGGCCGCGGGCTCCCCGGGCTCCCCTGGCCCGTCCCCGGCGGGCCGGGGGGCGAGATCGGCCAGCACCAGCCGGCCCGGATGCTCCGCCTGGGCGGAGGCCAGCAGACCCCGTACGGATGCGGCGACGGGATCGGGTGCCGGTTCCCCGGGGAGGGCGACCGCGCCCCGGGTCAGCACGATCAGCGGGATCCGGGCCAGGGAGTCGTCCCGCAACCACGCGCCGGTCAGGGCCAGTACCCGCAGCAACTCCGCGCGGGCCGGATCCGCAGCCGGTCCGGCGGGGCGGGCCGCGGCTTCGAGGACCACGGCATCGGGGCGGTGACCCCGGCGTACGGCGTCCCGTACGGCCGCGGCACCACGGTGGCAGGGCCCGGGCAGTCCCGCTGTCGCCTCCCCGAGGGATGCCCACGACAGCGGACGCGGGGGCCGGGGATCCCCGGCCATCGGCTCCCAGACCTGTTCGAACAACGCGTCCGGGAAGTCGGTCCGGGCGGCCGGGGGAGGAGCCGAGCAGTCCAGCCGGTCCGCGCTCAGCACGGTCCGCCCCGACCGGTCGCGCAGGGCCAGGGAGTACGAGTGCTCTCCGGCGGGGACGATCTGGGCCGTCACCGCGTCGGGCCCGGCCCGGTGCGCCCGCAGGCCGTGCCACCGGAGCGGGGCGGTGGGAAGCAGGGCGTCGACGGCACGGCGCAGCAGGGCCCGCTGCGCGGCCACCACGGTGGGCGTCTCGTCCTCGGTGAGCGTCAGTTCGGCCGACGTACCGTCCGATGTGCCGTCCGGAGGTCCGGCCGGCTGTTCGGGTACGGCCGGGGCGGACCGGGCGAGGGTGCCGGAGGCGTACGCGGTCCACGGCGCGTCCAGGTCCGGCCGCCGCGCGTGCACGGTGAAGGGCCGGCGGCCGGTCCCGTCGGGGGCGGCGACCGTCACGCGCGCCTCGGCCGGCCCGTTCCCGGCACCGGCCGGCGGCGCGCCGAGGGCGAGCGTCTCGACCACGGGATGGTCCGTTTCGTCTCCCGCGCGCAGCAGGAGGGCGGCCAGCGCCGCACCCGCCGCCGCCGGTTCGGTGGAGCCGAGCAGCGCGCCGAGTACGGTATCGCCCGCCGGAGTGGTCTCGGACCCGGTGCCGTCCACCGGAAGTCCGCGGTCCCGGGCGCGCGGTGCGGGCTTCAGCCAGAGCCGCCGCCGCTGGAAGGCATACGTCGGGAGGGCGACCCGGCCCGGAGCCCCGGATCCGGCCCGGGCACCGGCGGCCTCCGCCGCGAAGAAGGCGTCCCAGTCGACGTCCGTACCGTGGGAGTGCAGGGTACCGAGGGCCCCCAGCAGCGCTTCGGGCTCGGGTCCTGTGCCGTGCAGCGCCGCCACCGCGAGGGCGCCGTCCGCGGCCGTGTTCTCCTCGGTCAGCGCGGTCAGCATCGCGCGCGGACCGATCTCGACGAACGTGTCGACCCCGTGGTCCGCCAGGGCGCGCAGGGCGTCGGTGAAACGCACCGGCCGACGCGCGTGGCGCACCCAGTGCCGCGGGTCGGCCAGCCGCTCCGCGCCGACGAGTCCACCGGTGAGCGCGGACACCAGCGGCACCCGCTGCTCCCCGGGGGTGATCCCCTCCGCGAACGAGGCCGACCCGGCCAGCAGGGGGTCCAGTTGCGCGGAGTGGAACGCCCCGCTGGTCCGCAGCCGCCGGACCCGCGCCCCGCGCCCCCGCAGCTCCTCCGCGAGCGCGGTCACCGCCCCGACCGGGCCCGAGAGCACGGTGTGCTCCGGCCCGTTGACGGCGGCGACGGACACGTCGCCCCCGTACCCGGCCAGCAGGGCGGCGACCGCCTCCTCGGATGCGGTGACCGCCACCATCGCCCCGTCCGCGGGCAGCCGGCCCATCAGCCGTCCGCGCGCGGCGACCAGAGCTACGGCATCGTCCAGGCCGACGGCACCGCACACATGGGCGGCCGTGATCTCCCCCAGGGAGTGCCCCGCGACATACGCGGGACGCACCCCCCAGGACATCAGCAGCCGCGCCAGCGCGGTCCCGAAGGCGAACAGCGCGGGCTGGGCGAACTCGGTGCGGTCCAGTAGCGCCCCGCCCTCGCGTACGACGGTGCCGAGGGACCGCCCCAACTCCCGCGACAGCCGGTCGCACACCTCGTCGTAGGCGTCGGCGAAGACGGGGAAGCGGGTACGCAGTCCGTCGCCCATTCCGGCCCGCTGGGCGCCCTGGCCGGTGAACAGGAAGGCCGTGGTGCGGTCGCGGCGGACGGTGCCCCGGGCCACGGCCGGGTGCGGTTCGTCACCGGCCAGCGCGTCCAGCCCGGTCAGCAGGCCGTTCCGGTCGCGGGCGACGACGACGGCACGGCACTCCATCGGCGTCCGGGTCACGGCGAGCGCGGCGGCGAGCGCGCCGAACGGGGCGCGGGCCGCGTCCCGTTCCCCGGGGGCCCCGGCGGCCGGGGCCCGTACCGCGTCGTGCAGCACCCGGGCCTGACCGCGCAGCGCCTGCCCGTCCCGGCCGGAGACCAGGAAGGGCAGCGGGTGTCCCGCACGGTCGGGAGGGTCGTCCGGGCCGTCCGGCTCGGGTGCCGCGGGCGCCTCCTCCAGGATCAGATGGGCGTTGGTGCCGCTGATGCCGAAGGAGGAGATTCCGGCCCGGCGCGGGCGGTCGCCCGGGGGCCAGGGACGGGATGCGGTGAGCAGTTCGACGCCCGCCGCCGTCCAGTCGACGGCCGATGTCGGGCGGTCCACGTGCAGGGTCGCGGGCAGCACACCGTGCCGGAGTGCCATCACCATTTTGATCAGTCCGCCGACCCCGGCGGCGGCCGAAGCGTGTCCGATCACCGATTTCAGCGAGCCGAGCAGCAGGGGCCGGCCGGGCGGCCGTTCCGCGCCGTAGGCCGCGATGAGCGCGTTGACCTCGATGGGGTCGCCCAGCCGGGTACCGGTGCCGTGGCCCTCCACGGCGTCGACGTCCGCCGCGGTGAGCCCGGCGTCCGCCAGGGCCTGCCGGATCACCCGCTGCTGCGCGGGGCCGCTCGGCGCGGTGAGCCCGTTGGACGCGCCGTCGGAGTTGACGGCGGTGCCGCGGATGACGGCGAGGACGGGGTGGCCCCGGTCCCGTGCGTCGGACAGCCGCTCCAGCAGCACCAGTCCGACGCCTTCGGCCCACGCCGTACCGTCGGCGGAGTCCGCGTACGACTTGCAGCGGCCGTCCGGTGCCAGTCCGCGCTGGACCGAGAAGTCCAGGAAGGCGCCCGGTGTCGCGAGGACGGTCGCCCCTCCGGCCAGGGCCAGGGAGGTCTCGCCGCGGCGCAGCGCACGGCAGGCCAGATGGATTGCGGTGAGGGAGGCGGAGCAGGCGGTGTCGACCGTCAGCGCCGGTCCGTGCAGCCCGAGGACATAGGCGATACGCCCCGAGGCGAGCCCCGGTTCGCCGCCGGTCATCACATAACCGGCCGCTTCGTCGCCGTGTCCTTCGAGGCCGAGGTACGACTGCCCGGCCAGGCCCGTGAAGACGGCGGTGTCGGAGCCCCGCAGCAGTGCGGGCCTGATCCCGGCCCGTTCCACGGCCTCCCAGGCCACCTCCAGCAGCAGCCGCTGCTGGGGGTCCGTCGCCGCGGCCTCCCGGGGGGAGATGCCGAAGAAGTCCGCGTCGAAGTACGGTGCCCGGTGCAGAAAACCGCCCCGGCGGGTGTAGGTGCGGTCCGGCAGGCCGGGCTCCGGATCGTAGAGGCCGTCCAGGTCCCAGCCGCGGTCGGCGGGGAACCCGGAGGTGGCGTCGGTGCCGTCTGCGACGAGACGCCACAGGTCCTCAGGGGTGTCGGCGCCGCCGGGGTAGCGGCAGGCGGCCGACACCACGGCGATGGGCTCGTGGGGGGCGGCCTCCAGATCGGCGATGCGCCGGTTGGCCCGGGCCAGATCGGCGGTGACCCGCCGGAGATAGGCCAGGAGCCGCTCGTCACCGCCGTCCGGTCCGCCGTCCGGTTCGGTGTGCGGTTCGCCGTTTGCGGCGGGAGGGGGCACGAGGCTGTCGTCGCTCTGCATGGGGATCGTTCTCCTGTTCGCCCGGCCCGTGCCCGCCGTACCGCCGGATGCCCGGCGGAACGGCGGGCGGGCCGCCGGAAGGGTCAGTCGTCGGCGCGGCCGAGCTCTCGGTCGATGAACGCGAGGAGTTCCTGCCGCCCTGCGGTGGCCGGATCCACCGGCACCGCGGGTTCCGACCAGTCGTCGGCCAGCCGACGCAGCCGCTTCGCGATGTCCCGGCGGAGACCGGCGTCGGCCACCACGGTGGGTGAGGTGGCCTCCAGCCGGTGCAACTCCGCCGCCACCCCGCCGCCGGACCGTGCGGCGGGAAGCGCGGTACGGTCCGCCGGTGACGCGCCCGTCCCGGTGAGGCCGTCGAGCCGGCCGAGGACGAAGTCGGTCACCTCGCCCGGGGTCGGACTGTCGTAGGCCAGGGTCACCGGCAGGGAGAGCCCGGTCAGGGCACCGAGCCGCTCGCGCAGCGCGACCGCGCCGAGTGAATCGAGGCCCATGGCCAGGAACTGCCGGTCGGGGTCGACGTCGGAGGGGGCACCGAGACCGAGCCGGCCGGCGAGGAGCGTGCGGACGGTCTCCAGCAGCCCGGCCCGGCGCTCGCTGCCGGACGCCGAGGCCATCCGCGCCCTGAACTCCCGCACGTCCGAAGGCGTTTCCTCGTTCCGCGTTCCGCCACTTCCCCGGTCTGTGATCTCGGTGAGCCCGGTGATCTCGGTGAGCCCGGTGTCCCTGCCGGGGCTCTCCTCCAGGGCAGGGTCCGGGGCCGGAGGCCGTACCGCCGGAGCCGTGGCGTTCGCACTCAGCCAGTAGCGGCTCCGCTGGAACGGGTAGAGCGGAAGGCCGGTCCGTACCGCGCCGCTGTCCGCGAAGAAGGCGTCCCAGTCCACCCCGGCGCCCCTGTCGTGCAGCCAGCCCGCCAGGGAAACGAACCGTGCGACCTCGGGTTCGCCCCGCCGCAGCGCGGAGCGCGCCCGGGGCCGTCCGCCCGGGTCCAGGTCCGCGAACACCTCGGCCACCGCGCCGCTGAGTACGGTGTCGGGCCCCAGCTCGGCGAAGGTGTCCACGCCCCGGTCGGCCAGGGTGCGCACGGCGTCGGCGAAGCGTACGGTCCCGCGGGCGTGGCGCACCCAGTACGAGGGCTCGCACAGCTCGTCGCGCTCCGCGACCCGGCCGGTCAGGGTGGACACGACGGGCAGCCGCGGCGGTGCGTAGGACAAGCCCCCGGCCACCCGGCCGAACTCCTCCAGCGCGCCGTCGATCAGCGGGGAGTGGAAGGCATGGCCGGAACGGAGCATCCGGTGGCGGGGGAAGACGGCCGCCGCCTTGCGGACGGCATCCTCGGCACCCGAGAGCACCACCCGGTTCGGTGCGTTCACCGCGGCCACCGCCAGCCGGTCCGGATGCGCGGCCAGCAGCGGCAGCACCTCGTCCTCGGTGGCGTACAGCGCCACCATCGCGCCACCGGCGGGCAGCGCGTTCATCAGCCTGCCCCGCGCGGCGACCAGCGTCACGGCCGAACGCAGGTCCAGCACCCCCGCGACATGCGCCGCGGTCAGCTCCCCGAGGGAGTGCCCCGCGACGAAGTCGGCGGCGAAGCCCCAGGATTCCAGCAGCCGCCACATCGCCGTCTCCAGGGCGAAGAGGACGGGCTGGGTGTGATCGGTCCGGTCGAGCAGCTCCGCGCCGGGATCGCCGGGTCCGGCGAACGCCACCTCGTGCAGCGGCCGGCCCAGATGCGGTTCGAACAGGGCACTGATCTCGTCGAAGGAGGCGGCGAAGACCGGATGGGCGGTGTGCAGCGCGGCGCCCGCTCCCGGCCGCTGGGCCCCCTGGCCGGAGAAGAGGACGGCGCAGCCGCGGCCCGGCCGGGCCGGGCGGGAACCGGTCCGTCCCTCGGCCACCGAGGCGAGTGCGGCCCGCAGTTCCTGCGGGTCCGCGCCGGTCACCGTGCGCCGGTGGTCCAGTGCCGTACGGGTGGTGGCCAGGGAGTACGCGATGTCGTGCAGCCGGGTCGCGTCGGCGTCCGCACAGAACTCCAGTACCTGCGCGGCCTGGGCGGCCAGGGCGCGGGGGCTGCGGGCCGACAGCACCAGCGGCAGGACCGGGGGCGGCCTCCGGACCCCCCTGTCCTCCGGGCTGGGCGTGTCGGGCTGTGCGGGGGGTTCTTCGATGATGAGGTGGGCGTTGGTGCCGCTGATGCCGAAGGAGGAGATGGCGGCGCGGCGGGGTTGGGTGGTGGGGGGCCAGGGGTGGGGTTGGGTGAGGAGGTTGATGTGGCCGGTGGTCCAGTCGGTGTGGGGGGTGGGTTGTTGGGTGTGGAGGGTTTGGGGGAGGGTGTGGTGGTGGAGTGCGGTGATCATTTTGATGAGTCCGGCGATGCCGGCTGCTGCTTGGGTGTGGCCGATGTTGGATTTGAGGGAGCCGAGGTGGAGGGGGTTGTGGGGGGTGCGGTGTTGTCCGTAGGTGGTGAGGAGGGCGTGGGCTTCGACGGGGTCGCCGAGTCGGGTTCCGGTGCCGTGTGCTTCGACGGCGTCGATGTCGTTGGTGGTGAGGTGGGCGTCGTGGAGGGCGGCGTGGATGACGTGTTGTTGTGCGGTGCCGTTGGGTGCGGTGAGTCCGTTGGAGGTGCCGTCGGAGTTGATGGCTGAGCCGCGGATGACGGCGTGGATGTGGTGGCCTTGTTTTTGTGCGGTGGAGAGGCGTTCGAGGAGGACGATTCCGGCTCCTTCGGCCCAGCCGGTGCCGTCGGCTCCCGCGCCGAATGCCTTGCACCGCCCGTCCGCCGACAGCCCCTGCTGACGGGTGAAGTCCTCGAACACCGAGGGCGTCGCCATCACGGTGACACCGCCCGCGAGGGCCGCGTCGCAGTCTCCGGCGCGCAGTGCACGGCAGGCCAGATGCAGGGCGACCAGGGACGACGAGCAGGCCGTGTCGATGGAGAGGGCGGGGCCGTGCAGCCCCAGGGTGTAGGCGATCCGGCCCGAGGCGACGCTGTGCGAACCGCCCGTCAGCCGGTGGTCCGCGACGGCGTCGGGCAGCGCCGTCACACCTTGGGCGTAGTCGTGGTTGACGATGCCGGTGAACACTCCCGTGGGGCTGCCGCGGAGTGCGGACGCCGGTACCCCGGCCCGTTCCAGGCACTCCCACGCCAGCTCCAGCAGCAGCCGCTGCTGCGGGTCCATGGCCAGCGCCTCGTTCGGGCCGATGCCGAACAGGTCGGCGTCGAAGTCGCCCGCGTCGTACAGGAATCCGCCCCGGCGTGTACCGCTGCTCCCCGGTGTGCCGTCCGTGCCGAACAGTGTGTCGAGGTCCCAGCCGCGGTCCCGGGGGAAGGCGCCGATCGCGTCGCGCCCTTCGGCCAGCAGCTGCCACAGGTCCTCGGGCGAGCGGACCCCGCCGGGGAAGCGGCAGGCCATGCCCACGACCACGATCGGATCGTCGTCCGCCATCCGGTCGGCCCGGTGCGGCGGCAGCGCCGCCCGGTCCGGTGCCTCGGTACCCGTACTCGCATCCGTGACCAGGGCGTCGAGACGACGCGCCATCGCCAGCGGCGTCGGATGGTCGAACATCAGGGTGGTGGGCAGCGACAGTCCGGTGGCCGTGGCCACCCGGTTGCGCAGCTCCACCGCCATCAGGGAGTCGAAGCCGATCTCGCGGAAGGCCCGGTCGTTGGGGACCGATCCGCCGTCGGTGTGCCCGAGGACCGCCGCCGTGTGGGCGCGTACCAGCTCCAGAAGGACCCGGCTCCGCTCGGTGGCGGACCGTGCGGCGGTACGGGCGGCGAAGTCCTGGCCCGCGGCCGGGTCCGGGCCGGCCGTCCGCCGGGCGGTCCGGCGATCGGCGGTGCGCAGCAGCGTCGAGGCGCCGGGGGAGCGGCGGGCCCGGGCGAGGTCCAGCCGGGCGGGTACCAGCAGCGCCTCCCGGCTGCCGAGGGCGGCGCCGAACAGGTCCAGGGCGTCCTCGGTGGCCAGCGGCAGGATTCCGGCGCGGCGCAGCCGCTCCCCGTCGGCGGAGGACAGTTCGGTCAGCCCGCTCCGCTGCTCCCACAGACCCCAGGCGAGTGACAGCGCGGGCAGGCCGAGGGCCGTGCGGTGGTGTGCCAGGGCGTCCAGCAGACTGTTGGCCGCCGCGTAGTTGGCCTGCCCGGCGCCCCCGAGGACCCCGATGACGGACGACAGCAGGACGAAGATCTCCAGATCCGATCCGGTGGTCTCCTCGTGCAGCGCGAGCGCGGCTTCCGCCTTGGGACGCATGACGCGGGTCAGCCGTTCGGGCGTGAGCGAGGTCAGCACTCCGTCGTCGAGTACGCCGGCGGCGTGCACGATCCCGGTCAGCGGATGCCGGCGGGGCACCCCGGCCAGCAGCCCCCGCAGTGCGGTCCGGTCCGTGAGGTCGCAGGCGCGGACGGTCACCCGGGCGCCGAGGGAGCGGAGTTCCCTGCGCAGCGCGCCGACCCCGGGGGCCCGGCTGCCGCGCCGGCTGACCAGCAGCAGATGGCGCACACCGTGGTCGGTGACGAGCCGGCGGGCGAGCAGGCCGCCGACGGTGCCCGTGCCGCCGGTGACCAGGACGGTTCCTTCGGCGGACAGCTTGCGCGGCGGGCCGGCGTGGGCCCGGGTGAGCCGGGGCGCGTACAGCAGGCCGTCCCGGAGGGCGAGCTGGGTCTCGCCGGTGGACAGGGCGGCGCGTACGGCGGCGTTCACGGCCTGTTCGCCCGCGCCGGGGTCCGTGTCGAGCAGGACGAAGCGGTCCGGATACTCGCTCTGGGCGGCCCTGACCAGTCCCCAGACCTCGGCGTGACCGAGCCCCGGGAGCGGGTCCCCGGCGTGCACCCCCACCGCGCCACGGGTCACGACCACGAGCCGCTCCGCCGCCGACCGCTCGTCGGCGAGCCGGGCGCGGATCCGTTCCAGGACCGCCGCCCCGGATCCGAGTGCCGCCGCGTCGAGCACGGCCGCACCGGGGCCCGCCCCGCCGTCGGCGGTATCCGCGGGCGGGGTCGCGGGCAGGGTTCGCCATTGGACGCGGAAGAGCGCGTCCCGTACCGCGGGCGCCGCGGACGCGAGTGCGGCGCCGGGCAGCGGACGCCAGGTCAGCGACTCCACCACGGCCAGGGGGGCGCCCGAGGCGTCGGTGAGGCGCAGGGTCACGGTGTCGTCCCCGCGCGGCACCACATGGACCCGGGCCCTGGACGCGCCGCCCGCCAGGACCGAGACACCGCTCCAGACGAAGGGCAGGAGCATCTCCGTACCGGCGTCGCCACTGCCGTCCCGGGCCAGCAGGACGGCGTGCAGGGCGGCGTCGAACAGAGCGGGATGGACGGCGAACCGGTGCGCCTCCGCGGCCTGTTCGTCGTCGAGCGCGACCTCGGCCCAGTACTCGTCACCGCTGCGCCAGGCCGCGCGCAGCCCCCGGAAGGCAGGACCGTAACGGTGTCCGCGGACGGCCCACCGCGGATAGAAGTCCTGGAGCGGTACGGGAACGGAGCCGGGCGGCGGCCAGTCGGCGGCCGGTCCCGCCCCGGGCTCCGCCGTCTCCGGTGCGAGGACACCCGAGGCATGCCGGATCCACCGGTACTCGTCGGCCCCGTCGGTGATGTTGGTGGAATCGGGCCTGCTGTGCACGGTCACCTCGCAGCAGCCGTCGTCGTCCGGCGGCCCCGCGGACACCTGGAGCGCGACTGCGCCCGTATCGTCCGCGGCGAGGACGAGAGGCTGCTCCAGGACCAGTTCCCGCAGCCGGGTACGGCCCACGGCCTCACCGGCCCGCAGCGCCAGTTCGGCGAAGGCCGTGCCCGGAAGCAGCGGTGCCTGGGGACCGGCGTGGTCGCGCAGCCAGGGCTGAGCCGCCGGGGAGATCCTGCCGGTCAGGAGCGCCCCGCCCGCGGGCAGCGGGACGATCGCACTGAGCAGGGGGTGACGGGCGGATTCGGCTCCGGCGCCGGCGACATCGGCGGTCCCGGTGCCCAGCCAGTGGCGCTGCCGCTGGAAGGCGTAGGTCGGCAGATCGGTACGGAGGCCCGGGCGGCCCCCGAACACCGCCGCGGGATCGGTCCGCACACCCCGGCAGTGCGCTTCGGCCAGGGAGAGCAGGAAGCGGCGCAGGCCGTCCTCGTTCCGCCGCAGGGTGCCGACGGCGGTGGCCGGGATCTCCTCGTCCTCGGCCGTCGTCAGCACGCCGGAGGTGAGCAGGGGGTGCGGACTCATCTCCAGGAACGCCCGGTGACCGGTGTGCAGCAGGGTCCGGGTCGCGCCGAGGAAGTCGACGGGCCGGCGCACATTGCGGAACCAGTAGTCGGCGTCCATCGTCCGGCCGTCGACGACTTCCCCGGTGACGGAGGAGCAGACCGGGATCTCCCCCTTCCCGGGATGCAGAGTGCCCAGTTCGGCCAGGAGCGGCGCGCGCAGCGGGTCCATCAGCGCACAGTGCGAGGCGACACCCGTGACCACGATCCGGGCCCGGATGCCGTCTGCCTCGCAGGCGGCCACGAAGGCGCCCACATCGCTGTTGCTCCCGGCGACGGTGGTGGCGGTGGGGCCGTTGATGCCGGAGATCTCCACCGTGCCGGCGAACGCCGCGATCCGCTCCCGTACCGTCTCGACCGGGAGGGCGACCGAGGCCATGGAGCCGGGGAAGGGCATCCGGGTGAAGAGCCGGCTGCGGACCACGACGACCCGCGCGGCCTCCTCCAGAGTGAGCACCCCCGCCACACAGGCCGCGGCGATCTCGCCCTGCGAGTGGCCGACCACGGCGTCCGGCCGCACTCCGCCCGTGGTCGTCCACAGCCGCGCCAGGGACACCATGACGGCGAACAGCAGGGGCTGGGCGACGTCCAGCCGCTCGGTGGAAGGGGCACCGGGGGCACCGAGCAGGGCGTCCAGCAGGGACCAGTCGGTGAGCGCGTCGACGGCGGCCGCGCACTCCCGCAGCCGTGCGGCGAACTCGGGTGATTCGTGCAGGAGCTGCCGGGCCATGCCCGGCCACTGCGATCCGTGTCCCGGGAAGACCAGGACCGTGCGCCCGTCGGGCTCGGTGGCGGCGCGGACCACGCCCGGCGCGTTCTCCGTCCCCTCGGCGATCGCGGTCAGCCCGGCGCGCAGTTCGGCGGAGTCCGCGGCGACGACGACGGCCCGGTGCTCGAAGCCGGTCCGGGCGGTCGCCAGCGCATGGGCCAGATCACGGCCGCTGGTCCCGCGCCGTTCCGGGTGGTCGAGATGGGCCAGGAGCGCGGACGCCTGGCCGCGCAGAGCCCCGGGGGTGCGGGCGGACAGGGGATACGGCAGCGGGCCGTCGGGCTGCTCCGCACTGTTTGTGGGGGGTTGGGGTTGTGGGGTGGGGGGTTCTTCGATGATGAGGTGGGCGTTGGTGCCGCTGATGCCGAAGGAGGAGATGGCGGCGCGGCGGGGTTGGGTGGTGGGGGGCCAGGGGTGGGGTTGGGTGAGGAGGTTGATGTGGCCGGTGGTCCAGTCGGTGTGGGGGGTGGGTTGTTGGGTGTGGAGGGTTTGGGGGAGGGTGTGGTGGTGGAGTGCGGTGATCATTTTGATGAGTCCGGCGATGCCGGCTGCTGCTTGGGTGTGGCCGATGTTGGATTTGAGGGAGCCGAGGTGGAGGGGGTTGTGGGGGGTGCGGTGTTGTCCGTAGGTGGTGAGGAGGGCGTGGGCTTCGACGGGGTCGCCGAGTCGGGTTCCGGTGCCGTGTGCTTCGACGGCGTCGATGTCGTTGGTGGTGAGGTGGGCGTCGTGGAGGGCGGCGTGGATGACGTGTTGTTGTGCGGTGCCGTTGGGTGCGGTGAGTCCGTTGGAGGTGCCGTCGGAGTTGATGGCTGAGCCGCGGATGACGGCGTGGATGTGGTGGCCTTGTTTTTGTGCGGTGGAGAGGCGTTCGAGGAGGACGATTCCGGCTCCTTCGGCCCAGCCGGTGCCGTCGGCTCCCGCGCCGAACGCCTTGCACCGCCCGTCCGCCGACAGACCGCCCAGCCGCCCGAACTCGGCGAAGAGACCCGGCTCCGCCATCACGGTGGCGCCCCCCGCCAGAGCGGCGTCGCAGTCTCCGGCGCGCAGTGCGCGGCAGGCCAGATGCAGGGCGACCAGGGACGACGAGCAGGCCGTGTCGATGGAGAGGGCGGGGCCGTGCAGCCCCAGGGTGTAGGCGATCCGGCCCGAGGCGACGCTCGGGGTGGTCCCGGTGAAGAGGTATCCGGCGGCTTCGTCGTCCGAGGTGAAGCGGGGCCCGTACTCCTGGTGGGTGACACCGACGAAGACCCCGGTGGGGCTGGAGCGGAGTGCCGACGCCGGCAGCCCGGCACGTTCCAGGCACTCCCACGCCAGCTCCAGCAGCAGCCGCTGCTGCGGGTCCATGGCCTGGGCCTCGCGCGGACTGATGCCGAAGAAGTCGGCGTCGAAGTCCATCGCACCGTCCAGGAATCCACCCCGGCGCACGGGGACGGGCCCGGTGCCTTCCGGCCCCAGGTCCCAGCCGCGGTCCCGGGGGAAGGCGCCGATCGCGTCGCGCCCTTCGGCCAGCAGCTGCCACAGGTCCTCGGGCGAGCGGACCCCGCCGGGGAAGCGGCAGGCCATGCCCACGACCACGATCGGATCGTCGTCCGCCGCCCGGTCGGCCCGGTCCGCTGCCCGCCGTGGTGCCGCGGTATCCGTTGGCGTACCCGCCGTCAGAGCGGCGAGATGACGTGCCATCGCCAGCGGAGTCGGATGGTCGAAGACCAGGGACTGCGGCAGCCGCAGCGCCAACGCCTCGCCGAGCCGGTCGCGCAGTTCCACCGCGCCGAGTGAATCGAGGCCCTGCTCGCGGAGGGGGACGGCCGGTTTCACGGATTCGGCGGAGCTGTGCCCGAGGACGGCCGCGGCCTGCTCCCGCACCCTCCGCAGTACGGTTTCGGCCCGCTCCTCAAGGCTCCGGTCTCCGGGCTCCTCCACCGCGACCGGTCCGTCTTCCGTACCGGGCCGCCGCGCTCCCGCTGTTTCCGTCGCTTCTGTTGCCTCTCCGGTCTCCGCCGCGTCCGGCTGCGAAGACACGGCCGCTTCGGGGGCTTCGGCCGGCCAGTGCCGTACCCGTCGGAAGGGGTAGGTCGGCAGCTCGACACGGTGTCCGTACGGACCGGTGAACGCCACGGGGTCCAGCTCCACGCCCCGGACGTACAGCACCGCTGCGGCGTCCAGCGCCGTACGCTCCTCCGGCCTCCCCGGGCGCAGGAGTGAGACGAAGCTCCGGCCTGACGGCGAGGCCACGGACTCGCGCGCGGCCGCGCTCAGCACGGCCCCGGGGCCCACTTCCACGTACGAGGTCACTCCCGCCGCGTCGAGTCGCCGCACCCCGTCGTGGAGCCGGACCGTGCCCCGTACCTGCCGCGCCCAGTAGTCCGCCGTGGCGATCTCCGCGGGGTCGGCGAAGTCACCGGTCACATTGGAGATCACCGGCAGGGTGGGCCGGTGGTACGTCAGCGTCCGGGCGAAGCGCGCGAACTCGTCCAGCACCGGGTCCATATGGTGCGAGTGGAACGCATGGCCGACCCTCAGCCGGGACACCCGGGTGCCGTCCCGCCGCAACCGGGCCACCAGGGCGTCGACGGCGTCGGCATCACCCGACACGACCACGGAAGCCGGTCCGTTGACCGCGGCCAGACCGATCGCGCCCTCCCCGCCCGCCAGTTCGGCGAGCATCTCCTCCTCGGAGCACGCGACCGCGGCCATCGCGCCGCCGGAGGGCAGGGCCTGCATCAGCCTGCCGCGCGCGGCGACCAGGGCGGCCGCGTCCGGCAGGGACAGCACCCCGGCCACGTGCGCCGCCGCGAGCTCACCGATGGAGTGCCCGAGCAGCGCCGCCGGGCGCAGCCCCCACTCCCACAACTGCCGGTACTGGGCGACCTCCAGGGCGAACAGTGCGGGCTGGGTGTACTCGGTGCGGTGGATCAGGGCCGCCGCGCCCTCGTCGTGCGGACCGGGCAGGAGCACCTCCCGCAGCGGACGGTCGAGCAGCGGGTCGAACTCCGCGCAGACCTCCTCCAGCGCCGAGGCGAAGACCGGCGCGATACGGGCCAGCCCGCGTCCGGCGCCGGGGCGCTGGGCACCCTGCCCGGTGAAGAGCACCGCGACGCCTCCACCGGCCGCCGCCTCCCCCACGACCGCCTCGTCACCGGTGCCCGTGGCGAACGCCTCCAGCCGGGCCAGCAGCTCCGGCCGGTCGGACGCGGTCAGCACGGCGCGCCACGGGAGCGGTGTACGCGTCAGGGCCAGCGATGTCGCCACCGACGAAAGGGAGAGCCGCGGGCGGGTCCGCAGATGCGCGCCGAGCCGCTGGGCCTGGGAGCGGAGTGCCTCGGGGTCGCGTGCGGACAGGACGAAACCGAAGGGCCGGTCGCTCTCCCCGCGCCCCGCCGGTGGGCCGTCGTCCGCCACCGGCTCCGACGGCGGGGCCTCGGCGAGCACGATATGCCCGTTGGTGCCGCCCATACCGAACGAGCTGACACCGGCGATGCGCCGCACCCCGGTCCGCGGCCAGGGGGTGAGCGTGGTGTGCACCCGCAGGTTGGCGTCGTCCAGCCGCAGCGCGGGGTGCGCCCTGATGTGGTTCAGGGTGGGCGGCAGTTCGCCGTGCTGGAGGCAGAGCACCGTCTTGAGGACGCCGGTGATGCCCGCCGCGCCCTCCAGATGGCCGACGTTGGTCTTCACCGAGCCCACGGGGAGCGGTTCGCCCCGCGGCCGGGCGCCGCCCAGCGCCGCGTCCAGGGCCTCGGCCTCCACCGGATCGCCGACGGGAGTACCCGTGCCGTGCAGCTCCACGTACCCCACTTCGCCGGGCCGGACGCCCGCCCGGCTCAGCGCCCGTTCGATCACCTCGCGCTGTGCCTCGGCACGAGGAGTGGTCAGCGACGGGCCGCCCCCGTCGTTGTTGACGGCGCTCCCGAGAACGAGACAGCGTACGGAGTCCCCGTCGGCCACCGCGCGGCGCAGGGTCTTCAGCACCACGACGGCGCCGCCCTCGCCCCGCGCGTAACCGTTGGCGCGGGCGTCGAAGGTATGGCAGCGCCCGTCGGGCGACAGGGCGCCGAACGCGGCGACATCGGCGGTCCCGCCCGGTTCGAGCAGCAGGTTCACCCCGCCCGCCAGGGCCAGATCCGATTCCCCCGAGAGCAGGCTGACACACGCGAGGTGCAGGGCCGTCAACGACGAGGACTGACCGGTGTCGACGGTCATGCTGGGGCCCCGCAGGCCCAGGGTCCACGAGACCCGGTTGGCGATCAGCCCGCGGGCGCGGCCGGTCAGCGCGTACCGGCCGGCGCTCCCGTCGCCCCGCCGGGCGAGCCTGGCCGTCCAGTCGTCGCCCATGGCACCCGTGAAGACCCCCGTCCTGCTCTCGCGCAGGGAGCCGGGGCCGATCCCGGCGTTCTCCAGGGCCTCCCAGGCCAGTTCCAGCATCAGCCGCTGCTGCGGGTCGAGCTGCGCCGCTTCCCGCGGGGAGATGCCGAAGAACTCGGCGTCGAAGGTGTCGACCCGGTCCAGATAGCCGCCCGGATGCCCGTCGCCGGGGGCACCGGGATGCCCGTCGGGTGGGGCGGACACCGCACTGCGCCCCTCCCGGAGCAGCCGCCACAGTGCCGCCGGGTCCGGTGCTCCGGCCAGCCGGCACGACAACCCGACGACGGCGAGCGGTTCCACCGCACCGCGTTCGTCCGGGGGATTCTCCCGTCGGCCGCTCTCGGCCGCGTGGATCGGGGTGCGCTTCATCGCTTCCACTCCAGGGTCTTCGGTGGCCGGGGCCGCCTCGCGGACGGCGGATGCGTCGTGTTGTCCGGCGCCGGGCAGATGTCCGGACGTCCGGTTGTCCGGCGGGGAGGGAGCCCTGTTCCGTGCCGGTGTACGCGGCGGGAACGGGTTCGGGGCGGGTCCGGGGCGGGGTCTCACGAGCCCGTACGACGGCGGTCCGGCCTGCCCCGGACCGCGGTGCCGGGGACGGGGGCGGGGACACTCCCGTACGGGGGATCACCGGCCGGGAGGGGCGGGTCGGACCGCCGGAGCACCGAGCATAGGCAGACGGACGACGGCCCTCGGGAACGGCTCGGTCTCCAACCGTCATCCAGGTTCGGAGACCGGATGGAGACCACGGAGTGGCGCCCCTCCCCGCCCGCCCGGCCTAGCGTGGTGTCCGCCCCAAGGCGGCCCGGAGTTCGTCCGAACGGGCCCGGAGCCCTGCCGCCGACACCCGGACGTCCAGCAGCCGACGCCCGGACGTCCAGCCGCCCGCCCGGGCGGCCGACACCCTTCCGGCCCCGCCCGATGGCTCCGCCCGGACCCGTACCCCCGGCTCTGAGCCTTCCCCGTCACCCGTTATGCGAGGACGCCATGGACGCGACCACCACTTCCCCGCCACCGCCCGTGCCTGCGAAGTACGCCGAGCGGTTCCTGGAGGACATGCTCTCCGCCTGGTGCCTCGATGTGGAGTACACCCGGGCCCGGGGCGACACGCTGTACTACACGGACGACGACGGCACCGAACGGGCCGTGACCGATTTCGTCGGCGGATTCGGCTCGCTGCTCCTCGGCCACCACCATCCCGCCGTCACCGCCCGGATGCGGCAGCTCCTCGACGGGGAAACCCCCGTACACGCCCAGTTCTCCCTGCGCACCCAGGCCCATCAGGTGGCCGCGCGACTCAACGAGATCCTGCGGCGCGAGTTCGCCGGGGTGCCCGACGCACCCGCCGGGGGATACTCCGCCGTCTTCGCCAACAGCGGGGCCGAAGCCGTCGAAGCGGCCCTGAAACACGCCGAACTGGAGCGGGTGAACCGGCTGGCGGCCCTGGAGGAGGAACTCACGGCACGGCTGCGGGCCACCGCCGACGCCGTACGCGACGGATCGGCCGTACTCGGCGCCCGTCTGCGCACCGCCATCGGCGGCCTCGCCGCGGACGCGCCCCCCGGTGTGGCCGCCGACGCCCTGAGGACGGCACTCGGCGTACGCAACGCCCGCGCGCTCCGCCGCCCGCCGCTCTTCCTCGCCCTCACCGGCGGATTCCACGGCAAGCTCTCGGGCAGCGTACAGATCACCCACAACCCGGCCTTCCGCGAACCGTTCGCCGGACTCGGGCCCCGGGCCGTCTTCGTCCCCGCCGACCGGCCCGCCGAACTGCAGCGCGCGATCGCCCGGGAGACGGTGAACGTTCTCGACACCACCACGGCCGACGGCGTCGTCGATCTGGTGGAACGCCCGGTACCGGTCTTCGCCGCCATGTTCGTGGAGCCCGTCCTCGGCGAGGGCGGCGTGGTGCCGCTGCGCGCCGACGACGCCCTCGCCCTGCGCCGTATCTGCGCCTCCCACGGGATTCCCCTGGTCGTCGACGAGATCCAGACCGGATTCGGACGCTGCGGAGCGTTCTTCGCCTCCTCGCTGATCGGCCTGCGCCCCGACTACCTCACCCTCGCCAAGGGTATCGGCGGCGGTATCGCCAAATCCTCCGTACTGCTGGTCCGTTCGGACCGCTACCGCCCCGAATTCGAGCTGGCGCACAGCTCCACCTACGCCAAGGACAGCCTCTCCTGCTCGGTGGCGCTGACCGTGCTGGACCTTCTGGAGGCGGACGGCGGACAACTGTACGAGCGCGCCGCAGAACGCGGGCGGGCCATCCGCAGTGCCCTGGAGGAGGTCCGGAAGGAGTACCCGGACGTCGTAGCCGATGTCCGCGGCCCGGGACTGCTCCTCGGTATCGAGTTCCACGACCAGTCCGACGCCGCGTCGCCGTACCTCCGCGACCTCGCCCGGCGCGGACACTTCGGCTTCGCCGTCTCCGGCTATCTGCTGCGCGAACACGACCTCCGGCTGATGCCGACCGGCAGCGCCCCGCACACCCTGCGCATCGAGCCGTCCGCCGGAATCTCCGACGCCCGGATCGGACACCTCGCCGGTGCACTGCGCGATCTGTGCGGGATCATCAGGAACCAGGACGCCCATCTCCTCGTCCGTGCCCTGGTGGGACGGGCGGGGGCCGGATCCCGCCGTACGGTGAAGGACTTCCGCCGGGCCGAGCCGACCGCGGAGCCCGCCGTCGAGCCGGCCACCGAGCCCGGGCCCGTCCCGAGGATCGCGTACCTCGTCGAGCTGGGGGAACCGGAAGCGCTGCGCGCCTACGATCCGTCCCTCGCAGATCTGGACGACACCGCGCTCGACGCCTTCGTACAACGGTCCGCCGTGGCCGGTGCGTGGGCGCCGCTGCCCCCTGTCCGGTTCCACACGCCGAAGGGCCGGGCGGCCGACCTCGTCGTCCATCCGCTGCCGGCTCCCCGCACCGCTGCACATCCGCCCGCCGAGCTGGTCGCCGGGGCCGTCCGTGCGGCGGTCGCCACGGGCAGCACGGTCATCGCCCTGTCACCGCGGGCGGCCGCCTCGGGCGATCACGCCCGGCCGGGTCTCCATCTCACCACGGGCGAATGCCTCGGCGGGCGGACCGTGTCGACGGGCCCCGGCGGCGCCTCGCTGCCGCCCGGCTTCACCGGGGACGGCACCCTGCCCGGTGCGGTGGCGGAGGCCCTGCTGACGGCCTTCGCCGGACCCGACGCCCTGCGGTGCGACGGGTCCGATGCCGATGCCGAACGCACCGCCGCCGAACACGGCCTCCGGCTCGGGGCGGTGAACCCCCGTTGACCGGGCGCCCCGTGGACGATGCGACCGGCGCCGGAGTAAGGACACGAGCCCTGCTGGGCACCCTGGAACCCGCCGGTCAGGGAGCCCTGACCGGGGTGATGGTCGACCCGTCGCTCCTGGCGGAGAGCCTGGCCCGGACCGGCGGCGGACCCACCGGCTGGGCCGTCGAGACCGCGGCCGCCCTCCACCGGGACCTGACGCGCCGGAACCGGGCATCGGGCCGACCTGGACTCCCGGGCGGGGCACGGTTCGTGGAGGCACTGGCGCTCTGGGCGGTCATGGCCCTCCACGGCGTCTGCGAACCACCCGCAGCGCTGACCGGCGAGATCGACCGGGTCGCTGGGGAGTGCGCGCAGACAGGGACCAGCCCCGACGCGGTGCTGACCTGTTTGCGTACGGCGCACGCCGGGCTCAGCTCGGCCTTCTTCGGCCGCTGTACGGAGACGGTGGGGGCCGTCGACCAGCCGGCCGTCATGAGGGAGCTGTCCGTACGGCTCTTCGACGCCGTCGAAGCCGTCGCGTCCCTCGTGGCCGAACGGTGGACGGCCCTGCCCGCGGAGCGGCTGAACGAACCGCGCGCACGCTCCGCCGCGCTGGTGCGCTCCGTCCTCGCAGGCGGACCGGTGCCCCCCGCCGCGTCCCTGACCGCGCGGCTCGGATACGACCTGGGCGGGCGCCATATCGCCCTGGTGCTGTGGTGCCGGGAGCACCCCGGCACCGGATGCGCGACCACACTGGAGGGCCGGGCCCGTGCCCTCCTCGAACGGGCCGGGTCCTCGTCGGTCCTCGTCGTACCCTCAGGTCCGTGCGGACTGTGGGCGTGGGGCGGGGGCGCCGTCGACGACCGGGCGCTCCGGGAGGCCCCGGCGCCCCACGCCGCGGGCGTTCATACCGCGGTGAGCCTGCCGGGCCGCGGTGTGCCGGGATTCCGGGAGGCACATGAGCAGGCGCGCGCGGTGGAGCGGCTGGCACGGGCGGCCGGTACCGCCCCCGCGGTCCACGACTACACCTCGGTGGAACTGGCCCTGCTGCTCGGTGCGGACCTGGGCAGGGCGGCCGAGTTCGTGGCCAGGGAACTCGGCCCGCTGACGGCCGGGGGAGCGGCGGTCTCCGCGCTGCGCACCACGGTCAAGAGCTACCTCGACCACGAGCGCAGCCTGTCGACCGCGTCACGGGAACTGCACGTCGCCAGGAACACGGTGGCGTACCGGGTGAAGAAGGCCGAAGTCCTGCTCGGCCGCTCCCTCCGCACCGAACACCTCCGGCTGCACGTCGCCCTGCAACTGGCGGAGACCCTGGGCACGGCGGTGCTCGCCGCCCCCGGCGCTGCCGAACGCCCGGCTCCGCGGCCGAGGTGACCACGGCCGACCCCTTGGGTGCCGGTACGGCGGTCCTCACCGGCACCCTCGGCGTGTCTGCTCTCAGTGCCAGGGCGAGATGCCGTCGAGGCCGAACAGGGCGCGGCTGTAGTCCTCCAGGATCACCGGGTGGTGGAGCATGGCATGCCGGCTCCCGGTCTCCAGATCCCGCCAGTAGCGCTGCACCGGATTGCGCCGGGCGAACCCGCTCGTCCCCGCGATGTCGAGGAGGCGCTGCACGGCGCGGCGTCCGCACTCCAGGGCGGAGACGCTGTGCATCCGCAGCCGCGCCCGCTCGGCGCGGTCCAGCTCCTTGCCCTCGGGGGCCCGGTCCAGCCCGTCCGCCGCGGCGTACAGATGAAGGGTGCCGGTGTCCAGCAGATGGGTGGCTTCGGCGAACCACAGGCGCACCGCCGGTGAGTCGGCCGCGTTCTCGTACGCGGAGTAGGCGATCGGGCGCCCCTTGTCCAGCGTCCGGCGGGCCTCGTCCCACGCTCCGTGGGCGGCGCCGACCAGTGCGGACAGCGAGTGCAGATTGCCCTTGACCAGGGTGGTCGGCGAGAGGAGTTCCTCGTAGCGGCCGTCGGGACGGCGCGGTGGCACCAGGGTCCTGCGGTCGGGGACGAAGACATCGGTGGCGGTCATGGCATGGGTCCCCGTGCCCGCGAGACCGGCCATGAACCAGGTGTCTTCGATCAGCATCTCCTCGGGGCGCACCAGCGCGTCCACGACGCCGACCTGCTCGTCTCCCTCGATGAGCGGTACGGCCACCAGGAGGGCCCAGTCCGAGACCCGGCATCCCGAGGCGTACGGAAAGCGGCCGTTCACGACGAGGCCGCCGTCGACCCGCCGGGCCCGGGTGCCCTGCGGGCTCGCCGCCGACAGCAGTACGGCGTCGGGGTTCTCGCCGAAGACCTCCTGGAGCCCTTCCTCGGACAGCAGCAGGGCGAAATCCGTCGAAGCGGCGTGGTTGGCGGCGATCCACCCGGTCGACGCGCAGCCGCGCCCGATTCCGGAGAGAACCTCGACCTGGGTGCGCACACTGATGTCGAGCCCGCCGAACCGCGGCGGCACGGTCAGGCGCAGCAGCCCGGACTCGCGCAGCGCCCGCATGTTCTCGGGTACGACATCGCGTTCCTCCTCGGTCCGCTCCGCATGGGAGCGGAGCAGGGGGACGAGTTCGTGCGCGCGGTTCACCAACTCCTGAGGAGAAGGACCGGTCCGGCCGGCTGAAGTGACTGTCACGGTTGCGGCTCCTCATCGGCAGATGCGGGTTTCCCGTTGGACACCTCTCCAGTCAAGCAACCGGGGGCCGTCACCGCTTGCGCCCCGGGTCCACATCCGGGCGGGGAAGCCGGTCGCGGAGACCGGAACGGACTTCCGGGGCCGGGGCGGTCCGGTCCGGGCGGGCCGTTACTCGTACCGGTACTTCAGCGAATCCGCCTCCCGCTGCTCGATATCGGCGATCGTGAGCTCCGGCATCCGCAACTGGGCCAGCGTCACCTCGGCCGAGGTCGGCTGGGCGTCCGCCGGCAGCCACTGCTCCGGCTTCCAGGCCGCGCCGCGCAGCAGCGACTTGGGGCAGTGCGGGTAGACCTCTTCGATCCCCAGCACCAGCGCACTGGCCGGGGGCTTGCCGACGGCGGTCAGCTGCGACAGCAGCTCCGGGCGCGTGGAGACACAGGCCCGGCCGTTCACCCTGAGCGTCGTGGTGCGCCCGGGGACGACGAACAGCAGCCCGGCCCGTCCGGTGGCGACGACGTTCCGCAGGGTGTCCAGACGTTTGTTGCCGGTCGCGTCCGGTATCGCCACCGTCCGCGCGTCGAGGACCGCGACAAACCCCGCGGGACCGCCGCGCGGGGAGACGTCGCAGTTGCCCTCGGCGTCCGCGCTGGCGACCAGGACCAGCGACGAGCAGGCGATCAACTGCCGGGTCTGCTCGGTCAGCTCGGTCATCTGCTTGCGCACGGCCGCTTCACCGGGAAGCGCGTAGACCCGGCGCAGCGCCTCCTGGTCGGGCACGGAGTCGAGGAGAAGGGAGTCGAAGGCACTGCCGGCAAGGATGGGTGTCATGCATTCGACCCTACTGGGACGATCTGCGGCTGCTCCTGACCGGAGGACCGAGACCGGCCGGCCTCCGGGACACCGCCACCGGCCGGGGCACATGAGGTACCCGGGGCACATGATGTACACGGAGGAAAGACCCTGACCGTGCCACCCTGCCCCTACCCGGTAAGGAACCACCTCATGACCGCCCCGCGCGCCTTCCCGCTGGAGCCCACCCCGCTCCATGTGTCCGACGAGGTACTCGATAATCTGCGCGCCCGTCTGGCGCTGACCCGTCCGCCGCTGGACGAGGGGAACGAGGACTGGTCCTACGGAGTGTGGGCCGGCTACCTCCGTGAACTGGTCGCCTACTGGCGGGACGGCTACGACTGGCGCAGGGCCGAGGCCGCCCTCAACGTCCACGAGCAGTACCAGGTGAGTGTCGCGGGTGTCCCGGTGCACTTCATGCGCAAGCCCGGCCGCGGCCCCCGTCCGATTCCGCTGATCCTCACCCACGGCTGGCCGTGGACCTTCTGGCACTGGTCGAAGGTGATCGGCCCGCTCGCCGACCCGGCCGCATACGGCGCAGACCCCGCCGACGCCTTCGACGTCATCGTGCCGTCCCTGCCCGGATTCGGCTTCCCCGGTCCGCTCACCGGCTTCCCGGACCTCAACTTCTGGAAGGTGTCCGAGCTCTGGCACACCCTGATGACCGAGACCCTGGGGTACGAGAAGTACGCCGCAGGGGGCTGCGACATCGGCGGGCTCGTCTCCAGCCAGCTCGGCCACAAGTACGCCGACCGGCTGTACGGCATCCACATCGGCTCCGGGCTGCCGCTCGACTTCTTCACCGGCCCCCGCGCCTGGGACTTCGCCCGGAACCGGCCCCTCACCGACGACCAGCCCGCCGACGTCCGCGCCCGCATCGTCGAGATGGACCACCGCTGGGCGTCCCATCTCGCCGTACACACGCTCGACGGAGCCACCCTGGCCCACGGGCTGAGCGACTCACCCGCCGGACTGCTCGCCTGGCTGCTGGAGCGCTGGAATGCCTGGAGCGACAACGGCGGCGACATCGAGTCCGTCTTCACCAAGGACGATCTGCTCACCCACGCCACGATCTACTGGGCGAACAACTCCATCGCCACGTCGATGCGCTACTACGCCAACGCCAACCGCTACCCCTGGGTCCCCGCCCACGACCGTACCCCCGTCGTGCAGGCCCCGGTCGGCCTCACCCTGGTCACCTACGAGAACCCGCCCGGCATCCACACCGCGGATGAACGCGTCCGGGCCTTCGGGGCCGGTCCGCAGGCCGCTTGGTTCAACCACGTCAACGTCAACGCCCATGACCACGGGGGCCATTTCATCCCGTGGGAGAACCCCGGCGCATGGGTGGACGACCTGCGCCGCACCTTCCGCGGACGCAGGCCCTGAGTGCCCCTGCTCACTCGGCGAGAACAGCCGCCAGGGAGCGGGACGTCCCGGCCTCAGCTGCCCGCTTCCGCGGCCAGCCGGGCCTTGTCCGGTTTACCGACACCGGTGAGAGGCAGTTCGGTGCGGATCGTGGTCTCTGCCGGAACGTGCTTCGGCGAGATGGTGGCACGGATATGGTCCGCGAGATCGGCGACGGTGGCCGTGGCCCCCTCGCGCAGTACCACCGCGGCGTGCAGATATTCGATCCGGTCCCGGTCCCGGACGCAGAAAACACAGGCCTGCGCAATATCGGGATGGGAGAGGAAGGCGTTTTCGACCGTCACCGGATGAATCTTGATGCCGTTGGTCTTCATCACTTCGCCCATGCGGCCGCGGAGGGACAGATAGCCCTCACTGTCGAGGAAGCCGAGGTCACCGGTGTACACCCAGCCGTCGCGTACGGTCCTGGCGGTGAGCTCGGGTTCCCCGACGTACTCCTTCATCGTGAACGGCGACTGCACGCAGACCTCGCCCGTCTCACCGGCAGGCATATCGTGGTGGTCGTCCACATCGCGGATACGGACCCAGCCGGGTAACGGACGTCCCACCGTGGTGCGCAGCCGGGCGTCGAGATGGTCGGCCGGCGAGAGCATGCTGATGAAGCCTGCCTCGCTGGTGCCGTAGACCTGGATGAGCACCTGACCGAAGATCTTGACCGCGTCGGCCAGCCGCTCCGGCGACGCGGGACAACCCAGGTAGGTCACCATCTGCAGACTCGACAGATCGGTCGAGCCCACCTCCGGGTGGTCCATCAGCAGATACAGGTGTGGGGGCGAGACCAGCATCCGGGTGATCCGGTGCTCCTGTATGGCACGCAGCGCGTCGTCGGCGTCGAACCGGTCCTGAAGGATCACCGAGCCGCCGGAGGCGAGTGAGTCGTCGGCTGTGGCGCCGCTGGAGTGGCTCAAGGGCATGGTGGACAGGTAGACGGAGCGCCAGCCCATCTGCAGCCCGGCGGAGATGAACCTGTTGCGGGTGCGGAAGTCGACGGCGATGCCCTTGGGTTCACCGGTCGTCCCACTGGTGTACGTCACCACTGCCGGATGGTCCGGCCTGATCTCGACGTCGTCGAGGTCGAACGCGTCGGTGTCACCGGCCGTCAGGTCGACGACATCGGGACCGAGTTCACCGAGCCCGACGAGGACGAGGGGGGTGGGCAGCCGGTCGCGGAGCGCCCGGGCGGACGCGACGTTCGCTCCGTCGACGGCCAGATGTGTCGCGCCGGTCTCCCGGAGGATCTTCAACTCGGCATCGGCGACGAGGCGGTCCCCCGGGTCCACGGCGTTGGTGGTGTGCAGATGCACCACCGTGGCTCCGATGAGATTCGCGGCGTACCGCAGGACCAGGGTCGGGGCGGTGTTGTTGGCGGTCAGGACGGCGACCACGGCATCGGTGGTCCTCCCGCTCCATTCGGTACACCGTCGCAGGCCCTGCGCCGCGGACCGGACCAGAACCCCCAAACCGGCCGCGGTCAAGGTCTGGTCGTGCCACCACAGCACCACCTTCTCCGGCTCGGCGGAGATTACCTCCAGGATCTGACCGACATACGTTTCGTTCGACGGCATAGGGAACTCCTGTCGTCGTCCTGTGAGGAATTTCCGGGGAGCATACAACACGGAATGGCAATGTTCCAGGAGTTCGAATTTTCGGCCTGAAATGCCAGGTGTGAGGGAATGCGGCGGGCCGCGTCATCGAAGTGATATCCCGTTCTGGGACAATCCCCGGAATCCATCCGAGTCCCGTATCCGATCCTATTGCCAGCGGAATGATCCGGTGTCACCGACCAGCACTCGGAGATCCTCTCCGGGCATTTACGGGCCCGGGTCGGCGGACAGTTGACGCCGCGATCCCCGGTGTCGCGTCCTGCGCTATCGGACCGCTATTTCGCTTGGGCAAGATCTGAACCGCAGGTCCGGCGGCGGTCCGCCCCGCGCCGGTCTGACGGGAAGCGAACGGGCAGGTGGACGCCCCTCGGCAGCGGGTGTTCTGCGGTGGTCCGGTGACTGGTGGTCGTGCTCGCCGCGAAGGAGTCCATAGATACATGGCGCACTCAACGGGTACGGGATCGCCCTTCCTCTGGACGCTGGTCGGCAGCGGCAGGAACGCGCTGGCAGCCGGTGCGCGCACCCTGCGCGAGCATCTCGCCGACCGTGACGACTGGCATCCGGCGGACGTCGCGCTCACCCTGGCCCGCACCGCTGCCCCCGGAAGCCTGCGGGCGGCACTGGTGGCGCATGACCGTGAGGGGTTCCTGGAGCGTCTGGACGCGCTCGCCGAAGGCCGGGGCATCCCCGGTCTGGCGGAGGGCACCCCGGCGACGCCGGAGCGGCGGATCGCCTTCGTCTTCCCCGGCCAGGGCGCGCAGTGGCCCCGGATGGCCGTGGACCTCCTGGACGAGTCGGCGGTGTACCGGGCGCGGATGGACGAGTGCGCGCAGGCCCTGGAGCCGTTCATCGACTGGTCGTTGACGGATGCGCTCCGCAACCCGGGAGCCGCGGGCGGGCCCGATGTGGACCGGCCCGACGTGGTGCAACCCCTGCTGTTCGCCGTGACGGTGTCGCTGGCCGCGCTGTGGCGGTCGTACGGGGTCGACCCGGACGCCGTACTCGGGCACAGCGTCGGGGAGGTCACCGCCGCCGCGGTCTCCGGCGCGCTGTCCCTGGACGACTGCGCACGTGTCGTCGCCCTCTGGAGCCGTGCCCAGGCGACCCTGGTCGGCCGGGGGGACATGGTCTCCGTGATGGCCCCGGTCCACGAGGTGGCGCCGCTGTTGGGGCGCTGGGACGGCCGTCTGGTCGTCGCCGGGGTGAACGGCCCCCGGTCGGTGATCGTCTCGGGCGACTGCGACGCCGCCGCGGAACTGCTCGGCGAGCTGGCCGCGGCCAAGGTGCACGCGCGGAGGATCGCGGTGGGGCTGGCCGCCCACTCCGCCCATATCGACGAGATCATCCCCCGGATGCGGACCGACCTCGCACCCCTGCGGCCGCTCGTACCGCGGCTTCCGTACTACTCCGCACTGACCGGGGGCCTGGTGGACACCCCCGTGCTGGACGCCGACTACTGGTGCCGCAATCTGCGCAGCACGGTCGAATTCCGGCAGGCGGCCGGGTCCCTGCTGCGGGACGGCCACGACGTACTGCTCGAAATCAGCCCGCACCCCGTGCTGACCTCGGCCCTCGCGGACTGCGTGGAGGAACGGGGAGCGGAGGCGGAGGTCCTCGGAACACTGCGCCGGGACCAGGGCGGACTCGGCCGGTTCCTGACCTCCCTCGGGGAGCTGTACGTGCGGGGCGTGACACCGGACCGGGAGGCGGTGTCCGCCGGGCAGCCCGCCCGCCTGCTGGACCTGCCGCTGTCGGTCCTCGACGCATCCGGCCCCGCCGACGGGACCCGGCCGGACGACGAGGAAGGGACGGACGCCGTCGCACTCCGCGCGGAGCTGACCGGGAGGGCCGAGCCGGAGCAGCGCGCCGTACTGCTGCGGCTGCTGGGGCGGGAGATTACGGCCCTGACCGGCCGGTCCGATCCGGTTGCCGGGGATCCGACCTTTCGCGATCTGGGGTTCGACTCCGTCACCGCGGTGGAACTGTGCAACCGGCTGAGCGCGGCGACGGCGGTGCGGATCCCTGTGACGGCGGTGTTCGACCATCCGAATCCGGCGGAGCTGGCCGGATACCTCCGTGCCCGGATCGTCGGCGACCCGTCCGCCGCAGGGCCGGAGCCGGCGGCGCCGGTGCGGGCCCCGGACGACGATCCCGTGGTGATCGTCAGCATGGGTTGCCGCTATCCGGGCGGCGTCAGCAGCCCGGAGGAGCTCTGGACGCTGGTGTCGAACGGCATCGACGCCGTCTCCGTGCTTCCCGCGGACCGGGGCTGGGACACCGTCGGCCGGTACGATCCCGCCCCCGGGACGCCGGGCCGCTACTACCAGCGTGAGGCGGGAACCCTCGACGCCGCCGGGTTCGACGCGGAGTTCTTCGGGATCTCACCGCGTGAAGCGCTGGCGATGGACCCGCAGCAGCGGCTGCTGCTGGAGACGGGCTGGGAGGTGCTGGAACGGGCCGGGATCGACCCGGCGGGCCTGCGGCGGAGCCGGACGGGCGTCTTCGTCGGGGCGATGACCATGGACTACGGGCCCCGTCTCGAACAGGGCACCGATCTCGGCGGCCATCTCCTGACCGGCAACACCGGAAGCGTCGCCTCGGGCCGGCTGGCCTACTCCCTGGGCCTGGAGGGAGCGGCGATCACCGTGGACACGGCGTGCTCGGCGTCGCTGGTGGCCCTCCATCTGGCGGTACGGGCGCTGCGATCGGGCGAGTGCTCGCTGGCACTCGCCGGTGGTGTGACGGTGATGCCCACCCTCGGCATGCTGGTGGAGTTCAGCCGACAGGGCGGTCTGGCGCCGGACGGCCGCTGCAAGGCCTTCGCGGCGGCGGCCGACGGCTTCGGTCTGGCCGAAGGCGTGGGGATGCTGCTGGTGGAGCGGTTGTCGGATGCCCGGCGGAACGGGCATCCGGTGCTGGCGGTGATCCGTGGTTCGGCGGTGAACCAGGACGGTGCGAGCAACGGTCTGACGGCGCCGAACGGTCCTTCGCAGCAGCGGGTGATCCGGGCGGCGCTGGCCGATGCCGGACTGGCGGCCGCTGATGTGGATGTGGTGGAGGCGCACGGTACGGGTACCCGGCTGGGCGATCCCATCGAGGCGCAGGCGCTGCTGGCGACGTACGGCCAGGACCGTCCCGCGGACCGGCCGGTACGGATCGGCTCCCTGAAGTCCAATATCGGCCACACCCAGGCCGCGGCCGGTGTGGGCGGTGTCATCAAGTCGGTGCTGGCCATGCGGCACGGGGTGATGCCGAAGACCCTGCATGTGGACGGTCCGACGCCGGAGGTGGACTGGTCGGCGGGCGCGGGCGAGCTGCTGACCGAGGCCAGGGAGTGGCCCGAGACGGGGCGTCCGCGGCGGGCGGGTGTGTCGTCCTTCGGTGTGAGCGGGACGAATGCGCATGTGGTGCTGGAGTCGGTTCCGGTCGAAGTGCCGGTCGAGACGCCGGGCGCCGTGCCGGGTTCGATGGTGTGGCCGTTGTCGGGGCGAGACGGTGCAGCGTTACGGGGGCAGGCGGCGGCGCTGGCCGCTCGGCTGGCGGCGGAGCCCGGGCTCGGGGCGCTCGACGTCGGCCACTCGCTGGCCGTGGGCCGTTCGCGGTTCGCCGAGCGGGCCGTCGTGGTGGGAGCGGACCGGGACGAACTCCTGACGGGAGTGGCGTCGTTGGCGGACGGTACGGAGTCGTCGGCTGTGGTGACGGGTGGCGGGGCGGTGTCGGGCCGCTCGGTGTTGGTGTTTCCGGGGCAGGGGTCGCAGTGGGTGGGGATGGCTGCGGGGTTGCTGGAGGAGTGCGGGGTTTTCGCGGGTCGGATGGCGGAGTGCGAGCGGGCGCTCTCGGCCTATGTGGACTGGTCGTTGACGGAGGTGGTGCGTTCGTCGGGTTCGCTGGATGCGGTGGATGTGGTGCAGCCGGTGCTGTGGGCGGTGATGGTGTCGTTGGCGGAGGTGTGGCGGTCGCACGGCATCGTGCCGGATGGGGTGGTGGGGCATTCGCAGGGTGAGGTGGCGGCGGCGTGTGTGGCGGGTGGGCTGTCGCTGGAGGACGGGGCGAAGGTCGTGGCTCTGAGGAGCCGTGCGGTGGTGGCGCTGGCGGGTCGGGGTGGGATGGCGTCGGTCGCCCTTTCGGCCGCGGAGGTACGGGAGCGGATCGGGGCCTGGAAGGGCCGGTTGTCGGTCGCGGCGGTCAACGGGCCCCGGTCGACCGTCGTGTCCGGTGATGCGGACGCGGTCACGGAGCTCCTGGAACAGTGCGAAGCCGAGGGGGTACGGGCCCGGCGTATCGAGGTCGACTATGCCTCGCACTCCGTACAGGTGGAGGAGATCCGCGAACGGCTACTCGATGATCTGCACGGCATCACTCCCGTCTCGGGCGCGCTGCCGTTCTGGTCGACGGTGACGGGTGGGTGGCTGGACACGGCGTCGCTGGATGCCGCGTACTGGTACCGCAGTCTTCGGGAGACCGTACGGTTCGAGGAAGCCACCCGCGAACTCCTCGCCGAAGGGTTCCGGTTCTTCGTCGAGCCGAGTCCGCATCCGGTGCTGGCGGTCGCGGTGGGGGAGTCGGTGGAGGCCGCAGCTGTGGACGCGGCGGTGCTGGGCACCCTGCGGCGCGGCGAAGGCGGGCTCCGCCAACTGCAGCTCGCCCTCGGCCAGGCGTACACCCAGGGGCTTCCGGTCGACTGGGAGCCACTGTTCGCGGGCACCGGCGCCCGCCGCGTCGACCTGCCCACCTACGCCTTCCAGCGGCGGGACTACTGGCTGACGGCTCCCGATCCCGTCCCGGCTTCCCCCGCCGCCGAAGACCGCTGGGACGACCTCGAACAGCAGGACCCCGCCCGGCTGGCCGATGCCCTGGGGGTCTGCCGAGACGCACTGGACGAAGTCCTGCCCGCACTGGCCGCCTGGCGGTCCGGCCGGGCCCGGGAACGGCGCGCGGACTCCTGGCGCTACCACGTCTCCTGGTCACCGCTCACGGCCGTCCCTGCCGACGGCCTCACCGGCCGCTGGCTCGCCCTGCGCCCCGAGAACGCCACCGCGGCGGCCGTCCTGGACACCCTCGGCGCCGTCGGGGCGGATCTCGTCGAATGCCGCGTCGACGACCCGGGCACGACCCGGGAACAACTGGCCGCACTGCTCAAGGAAGTCACCGGAGAGCAGCCGGTCACAGGGGTGCTCTCGCTGCTGTCCTGGGAGGAGCGGTTCCACCCCGGTCACCCCGATCTCCCCGGCGGGCCGGCCCTGACCCTCGCCCTGGTCCAGGCGCTGGAGGACACCGGGATCGACGCCCCGCTCTGGATACTGACCACCGGGACAGCGGTCCTGGGCGGTTCGGAGCGGCCCGGTCACGTCGGTCAGGCCGCGTCCGCCGCTCTGGGGCGGACGCTGGCCATGGAGCATCCGCACCGCTGGGGCGGTCTCGTGGATCTGCCCGAGGCACCGGACGAGCGGACCGTCCGCCGGCTCTGCGCGGTGCTCGCGGGAGCCGTACCCGACGAGGAACAGGTGGCGGTACGGTCCACCGGGGTCCACGGTCGCCGTCTTCGCCCCGCACCTCCGCGCCCCCTGCCGAAAGGCCGTACGGACCGCAAGGACCCCACGGACCGCACCGGCGCCGGGGCGCTGTGGGACTCCGACCGGCCCGGCACGGTCCTCGTCACCGGTGGCACCGGCGGCGTCGGCTCCCACACCGCGCGCTGGCTTGCGCGCCGGGGCACGCCCAGGCTGCTGCTGGTCAGCCGGCGCGGCGCCGAAGCACCCGGTGCGGAGGAACTCCGGACGGAACTGATCGCCCTGGGCACCGAGGTGGCCTTCGCCGCCTGCGACGTCGCCGACCGGGCCGCACTGGCGGAACTGGTCGCGGACATCCCCGCGGAGTATCCGCTCCGCGCGGTCGTCCATGCGGCGGGCGCCCTGGACGACGGCATGCTCGGCGCTCTCGACCCCGAGCGGCTCGCCTTCTCCCTGCGTGCCAAGCTGACCGCCGCGCAGAACCTCCACGAGGTCACCGCCGCCCACGACCTCTCCGCCTTCGTGGTGTTCTCGTCGGTGATGGGCGTCGTCGGCAGCGCGGGGCAGGGCAACTACGCAGCCGCCAACGCCGCCGTGGACGCCCTCGTCGCAGCCCGCCGCGCCGCGGGGCTGCCCGGTACGGCCGTGGCCTGGGGCGCCTGGGCCGGGCGCGGAATGCTCGCCGACGGTGTCGCCGTGCGGCTGCGGGACTTCGGCATGCCGGTGATGGAGCCCGAATCGGCGGTCACCGCGATAGGCCGGGCCTTCGCCGAGGACGATGCACTGGTCCTGGTCGCCGATGTCGACTGGCGGCGCTTCGCCACCGGTATGGGACTGCGCTCCACCGCTCTCCTGGCAGGGTTGCCGGAACCGGCCGCGGCAACGGCCTCCCCGGACATCGCCGTACCGCCGGTACGGGAAGAGGGCGATCCCGCCGGAGGGCTCCGGGAACGGGTGGCCGCTCTGCCCCGCCGCGAGGACCGGGCCGCGATGCTCACCGAACTGGTGCGTACCCATGCGGCCGCCGTGCTGCGCCACTCCGACACCGAAGCAGTACTGCCGGAGAAGGCGTTCTCCGTGCTCGGCTTCGACTCCCTCACGTCCGTGGAACTGCGCAACCGGCTCGCCGCCGCCACCGGACTCAAACTCCCGGCCACGGTCCTGTTCGACCATCCCACTCCGTCCGCGCTGGCCGGACGGTTGCTCACCGAGCTGGCCCTCCCCGACCCGGACCCCACCCACGGGACCGCGACAGCCGCCGAATCCGGGTCCGCCGCCGACCCGGCGGCCGGGCCCGGCCCGAACGAACCGATCGCGATCATCGGCATGGGCTGCCGCTTCCCCGGCGGAGTCGAACGCCCCGAGGACCTCTGGCGCCTGCTGTCGGAGGGCACCGACGCGATAGCCGACTGGCCCGCCGACCGGGGCTGGGACACCGGGGAGCTGTACGACCCCGACCCCGACCGGCCCGGCACCACCTACACCGTTCAGGGCGGTTTTCTGACCGGGGCCGCCGACTTCGACGCGGAGTTCTTCGGGATCTCGCCGCGCGAGGCCCTGGCGATGGACCCCCAGCAGCGGCTGCTGCTGGAGACCGCGTGGGAAGCCGCCGAGAGCGCCGGACAGGACCCCACCTCACTGAAAGACCGGCAGATCGGTGTCTACATCGGCACCAACGGCCAGGACTACCCCAGCCTGTTGGAAGGGGCCGAAGGGATCTCGGAGGGGCATCTGCTGACCGGGAACACGGCCAGTGTGCTGTCCGGGCGGCTGTCCTACGTCCTCGGCCTCCAGGGCCCCTCCCTGACCCTGGACACCGCGTGCTCGTCCTCCCTGGTCGCCCTGCACCTCGCCGTACAGGCGCTGCGGCGCGGCGACTGCGAGCAGGCCTTCGCGGGCGGGGTGACCGTGATGAGCACACCGAGGCTCTTCGTCGAGTTCAGCCGCCAGCGCGGACTCGCCGCCGACGGCCGGTGCAAGGCCTTCTCGGCGGAAGCGGACGGTACGGGCTGGGGCGAAGGCGCCGGAGTGCTCCTGCTGGAACGCCACTCCGACGCCCTGCGCCACGGCCACCCCGTACTGGCGCTGGTCAGCGGCACCGCGGTGAACCAGGACGGGGCCAGCAACGGGCTCACCGCCCCCAACGGGCCCTCCCAGCAGCAGGTCGTCCGCGCCGCACTGGCCGACGCCGCGCTGAGCGCCGACCGGATCGACGCGGTCGAGGCCCACGGCACCGGCACCAGACTCGGCGACCCCATCGAGGCGCAGGCCCTGCAGGCCGTGCACGGGCCCGGGCGCCCGGCGGACCGCCCGCTGTGGCTCGGTTCCGTGAAGTCGAACATCGGCCACACGCAGGCGGCGGCCGGGGTCGCCGGGGTGATGAAGATGGTCCTCGCGATCCGGCACGGCGAACTGCCGGGCACCCTCCACATCGGTGCGCCGAATCCGCACGTCGACTGGTCCGGCGGCGAGATACGGCTGCTCACCGAGCGGACGCCCTGGCCGGAGACCGGGCGGCCGCGCCGGGCGGGAGTCTCGTCGTTCGGTATCAGCGGGACCAACGCCCATGTGATCGTCGAACAGGCGCCGGACACGGTCGCCGTGCCCAGCCCCAGCCCCGGCTCCAGTCCCAGCCCCGGCCTTGCCGCCCCCGGGCGGCCCGGCCGTGCGACCGTACCCCTGCTGCTCTCGGCCGGGAACCCCGACTCGCTGCGGGACCAGGCCGAACGGCTCCTCGCCCGGCTCGACGCCGAACCGGGCGCCGCACTGGCCGACGTCGCCCACTCACTGGCCGTGGGCCGGGCCTCCCTCGAACACCGCGCCGCCGTTCTGGCCACCGACCCGGAGTCCGTACGGCGCTCCCTCACCGCACTCGCGCAGGGCAGGAGTTCGGGCGCGGTACTCACCGGAGGCACCGGACGGCCGGGCAGGACCGCCTTCCTCTTCCCCGGGCAGGGCAGCCAGCGGGCCGGTGCCGGTGCCGAGCTCTACCGCGACGACCCCCTGTTCGCCGACGCCCTCGACGAGGTGCTCACCGCGCTCGACCCGCACCTCGACCTGCCGCTGCGCGACCTCCTGTTCGCCGCACCCGGCAGCGACGGAGCAGAGCTGCTCGAACGCACCCGCTACACCCAGCCCGCGCTGTTCGCCCTGGAGACGGCGCTGTTCCGGCTGGTCCGGCAGTGGGGGGTGCAGCCCGATCTGCTGATGGGGCACTCGGTCGGGGAACTCGCCGCCGCCCACGCGGCCGGTGTTCTGGACCTGCCCGACGCATGTGAGCTGGTGGCGGCCCGGGGACGGCTCATGGACGCACTGCCCGGCGGCGGCGCGATGGTCGCCGTCGAGGCGGCCGAGGACGAGGTACGGCAGACACTCCGCGAAGACGAGGCCGACCGGGCCGCCACCGGGACGCACCCCGGCCCCGTCCCCGTGGATATCGCCGCCGTCAACGGGCCCTCCTCCGTGGTGCTGTCCGGCGACGCGGACGCGGTGCACCGACTCGCCGAAGTGTTCCGCGCCCGCGGCCGCCGCACCCGGGCCCTCAACGTGAGCCACGCCTTCCACTCCGCCCGGACGGAAGGAATGCTTGACGCGTTCCGTCAGGTCGCCGAGGGACTGACCTATCACCCGCCCCGGATCCCGGTCGTCTCCAACCTGACCGGGCTGACGGCCACGGCCGGCGAACTCTGCTCACCGGACTACTGGGTACGCCATGTCCGGGCCACCGTGCGCTTCCTGGACGGCGCCCGCCGACTGAGGGCCGAGGGCGCCACGACGTACCTCGAACTCGGTCCCGGCGGAGTGCTGTCCGGGATGGTCCACGCCTGCCTGCCGGACCCCGGCGACGGCGGGACGGTCCCGCTGCTGCGCGACGGCCGCGGCGAGGTGGACGCGGTCCGCGCCGCACTCGCCTCGCTGCATCTGCGTGGCGTCCCGGTGGACTGGTCGACGGGCTGGAGAGGCACCGCGGTCCGGCGGATCGACCTGCCCACCTACGCGTTCCGGCGACGGCGCTTCTGGCCGGAGCCCGCGCCCGCGTCCCGGCGCCCCGGCCCCCGGCCGGACACCGCCGGCCCCGGCCGCTACCGCATCGACTGGCAGCGGTCCGCCGAGCCCGTACCGGCCCGGCTCACCGGACGGTGGCTGCTGGTCACCCCGGACGGGCCGGGCACCGATGCCACCGCTCACGCCTGCGAGCAGGCGCTCGCCGGACACGGCGCCGACGTCGTGGTCGTCCGGGCCGGAGCCGCTGCCGAACGCGGTGAACTGGCCGCACTGCTGCCCGCGGAATCCGGTGGACTCACCGGCGTACTGTCCCTGCTGGGCCTGGCCGAAGGCCCCCATCCGGCCCTGGACACAGTCGACGCCGCCCTGACCGGCACCCTGCTCCTGATCCAGGCCCTCGGTGACAGCGGGACCGAAGCGCCGCTGTGGTGCGTCACCCGCGGTGCCGTGGCGACGGACGGCACCGAGACGGTCCGGCCCGAACAGGCCCAGATCTGGGGACTGGGACGGGTGGCAGCACTGGAGCACCCCCGGCGCTGGGGCGGACTGGTCGATCTGCCGGCGCAGCTGGACGCCCCGGCACTGGACGCGCTGTGCGCGGTGCTGGCCGGACTCGACGGCGAAGACCAGATGGCCGTACGTCCCCGGGGACTGCTCGCCCGCCGGCTCGTCCACGCCCCGGCCGAAACCCCCTCGGGCCCGCCCTGGACACCCCGGGGCACGGTCCTGATCACAGGAGGCACCGGAGGCCTGGGCGCCCAAGTGGCGCTCCGGCTGGCGGAGCACGGCGCGGAGCACCTGGTGCTGCTGAGCCGCCGCGGCCCCGAAGCACCGGGAGCCGCCGCACTGGTCGCCGCACTGGCCGCACTCGGCAGCCGCAGCACCGTACTCGCCTGCGACGTCGCCGACCGCACCGCGCTGGAAAACGTCCTGGAACAGCTCCACGGCGAGTGCGACACCGTACGCGCGGTGGTGCACGCGGCAGGGCTCACCTCCGACACCCCGATCGCGGACTGCACACCGGAGGAACTGTCCGCGCAGACGGCGGCCAAGACCCGCGGCGCGGCACACCTCGACACCCTCTTCGCCGACCACGACCTGGACGCCTTCGTCCTGTTCTCGTCCATCTCGGGCATCTGGGGAAGCGGCGGCCAGGGAGCGTACGCCGCGGCCAACGCCTACCTCGACGGTACGGCGGCGGCACGGCGCCGCCGGGGCCCGGCGGCGACCTCGGTGGCCTGGGGCCCCTGGGCCGGGGCGGGCATGGCCGACGGCGCGGTCGGCGACGCCCTCCGCCGGCACGGCCTGGTCCCGATGGCACCCGCGTCGGCGCTCGCCGCGCTCGATGAGGCACTGCAACAGGGCGACGGGGAAACGGTCGTCGCTGTAGTGGACTGGAGCCGCTTCACCCCCACATTCACTTCGGTACGGGACAGTGCGCTGCTGCGCGGCCTGCCGGAGGCCGCGGCAGCGCAGACGTCCGCCGCGACCGGTACGGCGGCGGGCACGAGCCCGGACCCGGCGTGGCGGGAGCGGCTGGGGCGGCTCTCCGCACCGGAGGGCCGGAAGCTGCTGCGGGAGCTGGTCCGCGGCGAAGCCGCCGCCGTCCTGGGCCACGAGTCCGCCGACGGCTTCGCGCCCGACCGTCCCTTCCGCGAGGCGGGCTTCGATTCGCTCACCGCCGTCGAACTCCGCAACCGGCTGGTCGCCGCCACCGGGCTGCCGCTCACACCCACCGCCGTGTTCGACCATCCGACCGCCACCGCCCTCGGCACACACCTCTTCGCCCGCCTCGGAGGTACGGACGACACCGCCCCCGCCCCGGCCACGCCCGCGCCCGTGCCCGCGGCGCCCGGCGAGCCGCTGGCGATCGTCTCGATGGCCTGCCGCTTCCCGGGCGGCGTCCGCTCGCCCGAAGACCTGTGGCAGCTCGTGGCCGACGGAGTGGACGCCATCACGGACCTGCCCGCCGACCGTGGCTGGCCACTGGACCGGCTCTACGACCCGGACCCCCTGAACCCCGGCACCTTCTACACCACCGGAGGCGGTTTCCTGACCGGGGCCGCCGAGTTCGACGCCGAGTTCTTCGGGATCTCGCCGCGCGAGGCGCTGGCGATGGACCCCCAGCAGCGGCTGCTGCTGGAGACCAGCTGGGAGGCGCTGGAACGGGCCGGCGTCGACCCCGCCTCGGTACGCGGCAGCGAGGGCGGCGTCTATGTCGGCGTCGCCGCCCAGGGCTACGGCACCGGGCCCCAGGACCCGGCCGCCGAAGCCGAAGGACACCTGCTCAGCGGCACCGTGACCAGCGTCGCCTCGGGCCGTATCGCCTACACCCTCGGACTCGGCGGCCCCGCCGTCACCGTGGAGACCGCCTGCTCCTCCTCCCTGGTGGCACTGCACCTGGCAGGCCAGGCACTGCGCTCGGGCGACTGCTCGTTCGCCCTCGTCGGCGGCGCAGCGGTGATGGCGAGCCCCGATGTCTTCGTCGAGTTCAGCCGCCAGCAGGGACTGTCGCCCGACGGCCGCTGCCGCTCCTTCGCCGACGGCGCGAACGGCACCGGCTGGGGCGAGGGAGTGGGCGTACTCCTGGTCGAAAGGCTGTCCGACGCCCGGCGCCTCGGGCACCCGGTGCTCGCCCTGGTGCGGGGCACGGCAGTGAACCAGGACGGCGCCAGCAACGGCCTGACTGCACCCAGCGGCCCCGCGCAGCAGCGCGTGATCGGGACCGCGCTCGCCGCCGCGGGGATCTCCGGCGCCGACGTCGACCTCGTCGAGGCGCACGGAACCGGCACGGTCCTCGGCGATCCGATCGAAGCACAGGCCCTGCTGGCTGCCTACGGTCAGGACCGGCCCGCCGGGCGGCCGTTGTGGCTCGGATCGCTGAAGTCCAACATCGGCCACACCCAGGCCGCCGCGGGAGTGGCCGGTGTCATCAAGACGGTGATGTCCCTGCGGCACGGAGTCCTTCCCCGGACCCTGCACGCGGAGGAGGCGTCGAGCCGGGTGGACTGGTCGGAGGGCGCGGTACGGCTGCTCGCGGAGGCCCGCCCCTGGGACGCCCCGGACGGGGACCGGCCGCGCCGGGCCGGAGTCTCCGCGTTCGGCATGAGCGGCACCAACGCCCACGCCGTCCTGGAGGCGGCACCCGACGCCGCGGCCACGACGGTCGGCGGGAACGCAGGAGACCCGCCGGGGGACGCCGACCGGACGGTCCCGTGGCTGCTCTCCGCCAGGACCCCGGCCGCCCTGCGGACCCAGGCCCGGCGGCTCGCCGAGCAGCTGCGGGCGAACCCCGCCCAGGGGCCCGCCGCGCTGGCCCACGCCCTGGCCACCACCCGTACCGCCCTGCCCTGCCGGGCGGCCGCCACCGGCCGCAGCCGCGACGAACTCCTCGCCTGGCTGGACGCCCTCGCCACCGGAGAGCCCGCGCCCCACGCGGTACAGGACCGTATCCGCGGCGGCCGTACCGTATTCGTCTTCCCCGGCCAGGGCTCGCAGTGGACCGGCATGGCCGCGGAAATCCTCGGCACCTCGGAAGCGTTCACCGCGGCAGTCGCCGACTGCGAGCGCGCCCTTGCCCCGCACACCGACTGGTCCCTGACCGAGGTGCTGCGCGGCGCCCCCGGCGCACCGTCCCTCGACCGTGTGGACGTCGTCCAGCCCGTGCTCTTCGCCATGATGGTGGCACTGGCCGCCCACTGGCGCGGCACCGGTGTCGCACCGGACGCGGTCGTGGGCCACAGCCAGGGCGAGATCGCCGCCGCCTGTGTCGCAGGGGCCCTGTCCCTCGACGACGCCGCACGCGTGGTGGCGCTGCGCAGCCGGGCGCTGCTACGGCTGGCGGGCAGCGGCGGCATGGTGTCCGTCGCCGCCTCCGCCGACAGAACCGCGGCCCTGCTGCCCGAAGCCGGACGCAGCTGCGTGGCCGCCGTGAACGGCCCCGACTCCGTGGTCGTCGCGGGCGAGCCCGAAGAGCTGTCCGCCCTGCTGGCGGCCTGCGACCGGGAAGGGCTGCGGGCCCGGACGATCCCGGTGAACTACGCCGCCCACTCGGCACAGGTCGCCGAGGTCGAGGACGAACTCCGCACCGCACTGGCCGGGATCCGGCCACGGGCCTCCGCGATCCCCCTCTACTCCACGGTGACCGGCGAACCCGTCGCCGGAGAATCACTGGACGCCGACTACTGGTACCGCAATCTGCGCGAACCCGTCGACTTCGCGGGAGCCACCCGCAGCCTGCTGGAGTCCGGACACACCCTCTTCGTCGAGGTCGGTCCGCATCCGGTGCTGCTCGCCGGAATCGAAGCCGTGGCCCACGAGGCCGGACGCGGCGTATCGGCGGTCGGCACCCTGCGGCGCGGCGACGGCGGCCGGGACCGGCTGCTGACCTCGCTGACCGAGGCCTGGGCGAGCGGCGGCGGCCCCGTCGACTGGCCGGCCTGGACCGCGGCGGCCGCCGGACCGGCCGCTGCGGCTCATGTCCCGCTGCCGACCTACCCCTTCCAGTACGAGCGGTACTGGCTGCCCACACCCGGCCGCAGCGGCCCGCCCACCGCCGCCGGAGCCGCCGCGGAGCCCGTGGTGGCCGAGGTGGCCGAGGTGGCCGAGGTGGCGGTGCCGGACGACGACACCACCCCGGCCGAGCGGCTGGCGGCCCGGCTGGCCCCGCTGGACCGGCAGGCACGCCGACAGACGATCCTCGGCCTCACCATCGGCCATGCGGCCGCGGTCCTCGGACACCCGGGAACCGGTCCGGTGCGCCCCGAACGCTCCTTCGCGGAAGTCGGTTTCGACTCCCTGCTCGTGGTCCGGTTCCGGAACCTCCTGTGCGAGGCCACCGGACTGGACCTCCCGCCGACGATCGTCTTCGACCATCCGACCCCCGCCGCGCTCGCCGCCCATCTGGATACGGAGCTGTCCAGCGCCCCCCAGGAGCCTCCGCCGCTGCTGGCCGAGCTGGACCGGCTGGCCGCGACCCTCGCGGCGGTCCCGCCCGGCACGGAGGGCGCCGACGAGGTCGGGGACCGGCTGAACGAACTGCTGCGCACCTGGGCCCTGCGCACCGTACCCGTGGGCGGCCCGGCGTCCCCGCCCCCACCGGTGGACGACGCCGCGACCGCGACGGCGGACGAGCTGTTCGCCCTGCTCGACAACAACTTCGGCATGTCCTGAGAGGGAGCTGGCACCGATGCCCGACGACCAGAAGCTGCTCGACTACCTCAGGCGCGCCACAGCAGACCTCGGTGACGCCAGAAGACGGCTGCGGGAGGCCGAGGAAGCCCGCCACGAACCGATCGCGATCGTCTCCATGGCCTGCCGCTATCCCGGCGGGGCGAACACTCCCGAACTGCTGTGGGACCTGCTGTCCCGGGGCACCGACGCGATATCCGAGTGGCCGGTCGACCGCGGCTGGGACGTCGACGCCCTCTACGACCCGGACCCCGACCGGTCCGGTACCTCCTACACCCGGCACGGCGGCTTCCTGCACGAGGCGGCCGAGTTCGACGCCGAGTTCTTCGGGATCTCGCCGCGTGAGGCGCTGGCGATGGACCCGCAGCAGCGGCTGGTGCTGGAGACCGCCTGGGAGGCGGTCGAGCGGGCGGCGATGGATCCCCGGGCCCTGCGGCGGACCGGCACCGGTGTCTTCCTCGGGGCGATCGGCAACGGCTACGGCACCGACTCCCGTCATCTCCCCGAGGTCCAGGGCCTGCTGGACACCGGAACCGCGAGCAGTGTGATCTCCGGCCGGATCGCCTACACCCTGGGCCTGGAAGGCCCTGCCGTCACCGTCGACACGGCCTGCTCGTCCTCCCTGGTCGCGCTCCACCTCGCGATCCGGGCCCTGCGGGCGGGCGACTGCTCGCTGGCCCTGGCCGGCGGGGTCACGGTGATGGCGACCCCCGACGCCTTCGTGGCGTTCAGCCGCCAGCGGGCCCTCTCGGCCGACGGGCGCTGCAAGGCCTTCGGATCCGGAGCGGACGGCACCGGCTGGTCCGAGGGCGTCGGCGTGCTGCTGCTGGAGCGGCTGTCCGACGCCCGCCGCAACGGCCACCGGGTCCTGGCCGTGGTCCGGGGCTCGGCCACCAACCAGGACGGTGCGAGCAACGGCCTGACGGCGCCCAGCGGACCGGCCCAGCAGCGGGTGATCCGGGCGGCGCTGGCCGACGCCGGACTGACCGCGTCCGACGTGGACGCCGTCGAGGCCCACGGCACCGGCACCAAGCTGGGCGACCCCATCGAGGCCCAGGCGCTGCTGGCGACGTACGGCCGTGACCGCCCGGTGGAACAGCCCTTGTGGCTCGGGTCGTTGAAGTCGAACATCGGCCACACCTCGGCGGCGGCCGGAGTCGGCGGGGTCATCAAGATGGTGCTGGCCATCCAGCACGGCGAACTGCCGCGGACCCTGCACACGGATGTGCCGACGCCGATGGCGGACTGGTCGGCGGGCGCCGTGAAACTGCTGACCGAGGCCCGTACCTGGGACGGTACGGGGCGTCCGCGCCGGGCCGGAGTGTCCGCGTTCGGCGTCAGCGGAACCAACGCGCATCTCATCCTGGAGGAGGCCCCGGCCCGGGAATCCGCTCCCGCGGACCGTCCCGCCGACCGGCCGGAGCAGCAGGGCCCCCTGCCCTGGGTGCTGTCGGGGCGGACCGGCGAGGCGCTGCGCGCCCAGGCGGCCAGGCTGCTGGCGCAGCTGAACGGCGGATCCGGCCCGTCCCTCGGCGAGATCGGCCGCGCCCTCGCCACCACCCGTACGGCATTCGAGCAGCGGGCCGTGGTGGTGGCCGAGGACCGGGACCGGATGCTCGAAGGCGTACAAGCGCTGGCCACGGGCGAATCCGTACCGCAGCTGGTGGTGGGTGGCGGGGTGTCGGGCGGCCGTACCGTGCTGGTGTTTCCGGGGCAGGGGTCGCAGTGGGTGGGGATGGCTGTGGGGCTGCTGGAGGAGTGCGGGGTTTTCGCGGGTCGGATGGCGGAGTGTGAGCGGGCGCTCTCGCCTTATGTGGAGTGGTCTCTTGAAGAGGCGTTGGGTTCGTCGGTGTTGTTGGGGCGGGTGGATGTGGTGCAGCCGGTGTTGTGGGCGGTGATGGTGTCGTTGGCGGAGGTGTGGCGGTCGCATGGGGTTGTGGTGGATGGGGTGGTGGGGCATTCGCAGGGTGAGGTGGCGGCGGCGTGTGTGGCGGGTGGGCTGTCCCTGGAGGACGGGGCGCGGGTGGTGGCGTTGCGGAGCCGTGCGGTGGTGGCGCTGGCCGGAAGCGGTGGGATGGCGTCGGTTGCGCTTTCGGCCGTGGAGGTACGGGAGCGGATCGGGGTCTGGGAGGGCAGGTTGTCGGTGGCGGCGGTCAACGGGCCCCGGTCGACCGTCGTGTCCGGTGATGCGGACGCGGTCACGGAGCTCCTGGAGCAGCTCGACCTCGAAGAGGTACGGGCCCGCCGCATCGAGGTCGACTATGCCTCGCACTCCGTACAGGTGGAGGAGATCCGCGAACGGCTACTCGATGATCTGCACGGCATCGCCCCCGTCTCGGGCACGCTGCCGTTCTGGTCCACCGTCACCGGAGGCTGGCTGGATACGGCGTCGCTGGATGCCGCGTACTGGTACCGCAATCTCCGGGAGACCGTCCGGTTCGAGGAAGCCACCCGCGAACTCCTGACGGAAGGCTTCCGGTTCTTCGTCGAGGCCTCCCCGCACCCCGTACTCGGCTTCGCCGTCCAGCAGACCGCCGAAGAGGCCGGTGCCACCGACTCCCCCGAGGGCCCGGCGGCGGCTCTGGGCACGCTCCGGCGCGGCGAGGGCGGTCTCCACCGCTTTCTGCTCTCCCTGGGCGAGGCCCACGCCTCCGGCCTGTCGCCCGACTGGGACCGGCTGTTCGCCGGGCACCGCTCGGACGACGTCTCCCTGCCGACCTACCCCTTCCAGCGCCGCGCGTTCTGGCTGGAGCACCCCGGCACCGAACCGGCCGGCGGCCCCGGACCGTCCACCGAGGAGGAAGACCTCTGGGAGGCCCTCGGCGGCGGCGACCTGGACCGGTTCACGGCGGCCCTCGGGGTGGCTCCCGAAGACCCCCTGAACCTGGTGCTCCCCGCGCTCACCACCTGGCGCAACGAGCGCAGCGAGCGGTCCGTCGTCGACTCCTGGCGCTACCGCGTCACCTGGCGCGCCCTGCCCGAGGGACCCCCGGCCGCACTGACCGGCCACTGGCTCGTCCTCTCCCCGGCCGGGGAGTCCGAGGACCGGTCGCACCTGTCGGCCGAAACCGTACGAGCCCTGGAACAGGCCGGAGCCACCGTGGTCCGGCTGCGGCTCACCGAATCCGACGCCGAGCGTACGGTGCTGGGTGACCGGATCCGCGAAGCCCTGGCACCCCTGCCAGGACCGGTCACCGGGATCCTGTCGCTGCTGGGCCTCGACGAGCGCCCGCACTCCGTGCACTCCGCCGTCCCGCTGGGCACCGCGCTCAGCCTGGCCTTGGTGCAGTGCCTCGGCGATACCGGGATCGACGCACCCCTGTGGTGGGCGACCAGCGGAGCCGTATCCACGGGAAGCACCGACACCGGCCCGGTCAGTGCCGCACAGAACCTGCTCTGGGGGCTCGGCCGGGTGGCCGCACTGGAGTACCCGCAGCGCTGGGGCGGTCTGGTCGACCTTCCGGAGACCCTGGACGACGACACCGCCGCCCGCCTCTGCCGGGTACTGGCCGGGGAAGCCGGGGACGAGGACCAGACAGCGGTACGGGCTGATGCCTGTTACGGCCGTCGCCTGGTCCGATCCCCTCTCGGCGGCACCACGCCGAGCCGGACGTGGCGGCCCGGCGGAAGCGTCCTGATCACCGGCGGCACCGGCGGGATCGGCGCACAGATCGCGCGCTGGCTGGCCCGGCGCGGAGCCGCGCATCTCGTACTGGTCAGCCGCCGCGGTACGGACGCGCCCGGCGCGGCCGAGCTCTCCGCCGAACTGACCGCACTCGGCGCCCGGACCACCGTGGCCGCCTGCGACGTCGCCGACCTGGACGCCCTGCGCGCCCTGAAGGACGGCCTGGAACGCGACGGCGACCGGATCGGCACCGTCTTCCACGCCGCGGGCGCCGGACTCCTGGTGCCGCTGCCCACGACCGACCTGGACGAGTTCGCCGACACCCTCTACGCCAAAGTCGGCGGGGCCCGCAATCTGGACCTCCTGTTCGACCACGAATCGCTCGACGCGTTCGTCCTGTTCTCCTCCATCTCGGGCGTATGGGGCAGCGCCGACCACGGCGCCTACGCCGCCGCCAACGCCTACCTCGACGGTCTCGCCGAGAACCGCCGCCGGCGCGGCCTGGCGGCGACCTCCGTCGTCTGGGGCATCTGGAACCCCGAAGGCGGAGCAGGAATGGCCGCCGCACTGGTGGAAGAGACCCTCCGCGGCCACGGCGTCCTGTTCATGCCGCCCGCGGTGGCCATCACCGGGCTCCAGCAGGTACTGGACCACGACGAGACGGTGGTCCTCGTCGCCGACATCGACTGGGACCGCTTCGCGGCCGTGTTCACCTCGGCCCGCCCCAGCCCGCTGATCGCCGAACTCCCCGAGGTACGCAGGGCCCTGGCCCCCGAACCGGACACCGCATCCGGCGAAACCGCCGGAACGTCCTCGGCACTGGGCGACCGGCTGCGCCCGCTCCCCGCCGCCGAGCGGACCCGGGTCCTGGTCGACCTGGTGAGGACGCACGCCGCCACCGTCCTCGGCCACGAATCGCTTGACGCGATCGCCTCCGGCCGTGCCTTCCGCGACCTCGGCTTCGACTCGCTGACCGCCGTCGACATGCGCAACCGGCTCAACACCGCCACCGGACTGCGGCTCCCCGTCACCGTCGTCTTCGACTACTCCTCGGCCTCGGCGCTGGCACGGCATCTGGAGACCGCACTCCTGGGAGCGGCCGAACAGCCCGCGGCAGTCTCCCCGCCCCCGCCGGTCCCGGCCGCCGCGGACGACGACCCGATCGTGATCGTCTCCATGAGCTGCCGCTACCCCGGCGGCGTACACACCCCCGAAGACCTGTGGCGCCTGGTCGCCGAAGGCCGCGACGCGGTCTCCGAACTGCCGTCCGACCGCGGCTGGGACCTGGACGGCCTCTACGACGCGGACCCCGACCGGCCCGGCAAGAGCTACACCGCCGCAGGCGGATTCGTCCACGAAGCGGGCCGGTTCGACCCCGGGTTCTTCGGGATCTCGCCCCGCGAGGCACTGGCGATGGACCCGCAGCAGCGGCTGCTCCTCGAAACCTCCTGGGAGGCGATCGAACGCGCCGGCATCGACCCGTCCACCCTGCACGGCACCTCCACCGGCATCTTCGCCGGAGCGTCCTACCAGGGCTACGGCGGCAATCTGCGGGACGTCCCCGACGAACTGGAGGGCCTGCTCATCGCGGGCATCTCCACCAGCGTCCTGTCCGGACGGGTCGCCTACCAACTGGGCCTGCGGGGACCCGCGGTGACAGTGGACACCGCATGCTCCTCGTCCCTGGTCGCCGTACACCTGGCGGCCCGGTCGCTGCGCTCCGGCGAGTGCACCCTGGCGCTGGCCGGCGGCGCGACCGTCATGGGCACCCCGCTGTCCTTCACCGGATTCAGCCGGCAGCGCGGGCTCGCCGAAGACGGGCGCTGCAAGTCCTTCGCCGCCGCGGCGGACGGCTTCGGCATGGCCGAAGGTGTGGGTCTGCTGGTGCTGGAACGGCTCTCGGAGGCCCGCCGCAACGGACATCCGGTGCTGGCGGTCCTCCGCGGATCCGCGATCAACCAGGACGGCGCGAGCAACGGGCTGACCGCACCCAGCGGCCTGGCCCAGCAGGGGGTGATCCGGGACGCCCTGGCGAACGCCCGGTTGGCGGCCGCCGATATCGACGCGGTGGAGGCGCACGGCACCGGAACCCGGCTGGGCGACCCCATCGAGGCCGACGCGCTGCTGGCCGCCTACGGCCGCGACCGGCCCGCCGGACAGCCCCTGTGGCTGGGATCCCTGAAGTCCAACATCGGCCACACCCAGGCCGCCGCCGGCGTCGCCGGAATCATGAAGATGGTCCTGGCGATGGGCCACGGCGTACTGCCGCGCACCCTCCACATCGACCAGCCGTCCCCCGCCGTCGACTGGACGGCAGGCGCCGTCTCCCTGCTGACGGAGGCCACCCCCTGGCCCGAGACCGGCCGCCCGCGGCGGGCCGGGGTCTCCTCGTTCGGCCTGAGCGGCACCAACGCCCATGTGATCGTCGAACAGCCGCCGCCGGAGCTCCCCGCCGTACCGGAGGAAACCGCCGTACCGGACCCGCAGACCCCACCCGCAGCCGTCCCGTGGATCCTCTCCGGGCGCACCCCCGACGCCCTGAAGGCACAGGCCGCCCGGCTCCACGACCATCTGACAGGGCGCCCGGAGCTCACACCCGCGGACATCGGCTACTCCCTGGCCACCACCAGGACCGCATTCGAACACCGCGCAGCCGTCGTCGGCGACCACCGTGACGTGCTGCTGTCCGGCCTGGCCGCACTGGCCGCGGGCCGGCGCGCCCCCGGCCTGGTCGGCGGCACCGTCGCCCGGTCCACCAGAACCGTCTTCGTCTTCCCCGGCCAGGGCTCCGAATGGACCGGCATGGCACGGGAACTCCTCGCCACCGCCCCCGCCTTCGCCGAACGGATCGCCGACTGCGAACGCGCCCTCGCCCCCCACCTGGACTGGTCCCTGGGGGCAGTCCTCAGGGACGAGCCCGGCGCGCCCTCCCTGGACCGGGTCGATGTCGTACAGCCGGTGCTGTTCGCGATGATGGTGTCCCTGGCCGCCCTGTGGCGCTCCTACGGGATCGTCCCCGACGCCGTCGTCGGCCACTCCCAGGGGGAGATCGCCGCCGCCTGCGTCGCCGGAGCGCTCTCCCTCGACGACGCGGCCCGGATCGTCGCCCTCCGCAGCCGGGCCCTCGTCGCCCTCACCGGACACGGCGCCATGATGTTCGTACCGCAGCCGGTCGAAGCGGTACAGGAGCGGCTGACCGCCTGGGACGGGGCACTCGGCGTCGCCGCCGTGAACGGGCCCGCGTCGGTGACGGTCTCCGGCGACCCGGCCGCCCTGGCCGAACTGCGCGACCAGTACTCCGAAGCGGGCGTACTGACCTGGCCGGTACCCAACGTGGACTTCGCCGGGCACTCGATGCAGGTGGAGTCGATTCAGCAGGAGTTGCTCAGCCTGCTCGCCGGAACCGAACCCCGCACGTCCGGCATCCCGTTCTACTCCACCGTCAGCGGCGGACTCCTCGACACCACCGCCCTGGACGCCGACTACTGGTACCGCAACCTCCGCCGGCCCGTGGAGTTCCGGCGGGCCGTCGAAGCACTGATCACCGACGGCCACCACACCTTCGTCGAGTGCAGCACCCACCCCGCGCTCCTGGTCTGGCTGCAACAGGCCCTCGAAGCCGCGGAGACCGGAGACGGAGCCGCCGTCGGCACCCTGCGCCGCGACGAAGGCGGCCCCGCCCGGATGCTCGCCTCACTGGCCGAACTGCACGTCCACGGAGCACCGGTGGACTGGGAGGCGGTCTTCACCGGATCCGGCGCCCGGAAGCAGAACCTGCCCACCTACGCCTTCCGGCAACAGCACTACTGGCTGGACCCGGCCGCCCCCGACCGGCCCACAGCCACCGGTTCGGGACCTGCCGACACCGGGTTCTGGGACGCCGTCGACCGGGGCGACACCGAAGCCCTCGCCACCACCCTGCGGGTCGAGGACGGTGAACTGCGGTCCTCCCTCGCCGCTCTCGTCCCCACCCTGACGCACTGGCTGCGGGGACGGCGCGACAGCACCACCGCCGACGGCTGGCGCTACCGTGTCGCCTGGAAGCCACTGCCGACGCCCGGACGTCCCGGGCTCTCCGGAAACTGGCTGGTCGTGGCCCCCGCGGGCAGCGCCGGAGACCCGGCCGTCGCATTCGCCCTCGACGCGCTGCGTACGCACGGCGCCGTACCGCTCCTGGTCGAGGCCGGCCCGGCCCAAGCCGACCGGGCAGGCTTCACCGGCCTGCTGCGGGACGCCCGGGAAAGCAACGGTGGCGAACCCGCCGGAATACTGTCGCTCCTCGCGCTGGCCGAGGAACCCCACGGCGAGGGTTCCGCACTGCCCCTCGGCCTGGTGATGACGGTCGCCCTGCTCCAAGCCCTGGGCGACACCGGCGCCGACGCCCCCCTCTGGTGCGCCACCAGGGGCGCGGTGTCGGTCGGCCGCTCCGACCGGACAGACCACCCGCTGCAGGCACTGCTCTGGGGTCTCGGCGGAGTCGCCGGAGTCGAGTACCCGCAGCGCTGGGCCGGAATGGTCGACCTTCCGCAGCAGCTCGACGACCGGGCCGGAACCCGCCTTGCGGAGGTGCTGACGGGGCTGGACCAGGAGGACCAGCTGGCGGTACGGGCCTCCGGAGTCTTCGGCCGCAGGATCGTCGGGGCCGGGCTCGGCGATACGGCCCCGGCCCGCGACTGGACACCCGAAGGCACGGTCCTGATCACCGGCGGAACCGGCGGCCTCGGCGCACAGATCGCCCGGTGGCTCGCCCGGAGCGGCACCGCGCATCTGCTGCTGACCAGCCGTCGCGGCCCCGGGACACCGGGTGCGCAGGCCCTGCTGACGGAGCTGCGCGGTCTCGGCGCCGAGACCACTGCGGTGGCCTGCGACGTCGCGGACCGGGACGCCCTGGCGGAGCTGCTCGCCGGGATCCCGGCCGACCGCCCGCTGCGTGCCGTACTGCACGCGGCGGGAGTCCTGGACGACGGCGTCATCGACTCGATCACGCCGGAGCGCGCCGCCGGAGTGCTGCGGCCCAAACTCGACGCCGCCCGCAACCTCGACGCACTCACCCGCGACCACGAACTGACGGCCTTCGTCCTGTTCTCCTCACTCGCCGGGACACTCGGCGGCACCGGCCAGGGCAGCTACGCCGCCGCCAACGCCTACCTCGACGCCCTGGCCCGGCAGCGCCGCGAATCCGGACTGCCCGCCACCGCGGTGGCCTGGGGCCTCTGGGGCGGCGAAAGCCTCGCCTCGGGAGCCGTCGGTGAACGCCTGGTCCGCAACGGACTTCCGGCCATGGACCCCGAACTGGCGACCGCGGCACTCCAGCAGGCACTCGACCACGACGACACCACGGTCCTGGTCGCCGACTTCGCCTGGGAGCGCTTCACCCGCGCGTTCACCGCACTCCGCCCCAGCCCGGCCATCGGCGATCTGCCGCAGGTACGGGAGGCGCTCACCGCGGCCCGGCCGGGCGGGGAGACGGCCGACAGCGCCGGATCCACGCTCCGGCGGCTGGCCGCACTGCCACCGGAGGAGCGGGACCGGGCCCTGCTGGAACTGGTCCGGGTGGAGGTCGCCCAGGTCCTCGGCCACCCCGGACCCGAAGCGGTCGAACCCGACCGGGTGTTCAAGGACCTCGGCTTCGACTCGCTGACCGCCGTCGACCTGCGGAACCGCCTCGCCGAGGCCACCGGGCTCCGGCTCTCGGTGACCCTGGCCTTCGACTACCCCACGGCGACGGTGCTGGCCGGACATCTCCGTACCGAACTGCTCGGGGCCGCCGAGACCGGGACCGCCGCCCCGCAGCGGACACCGGAAACTGCGTCGGCAGTGGCGGCGACCGCCGACGAGGCGATCGCCGTGGTCGCGATGAGCTGCCGCTACCCCGGCGGCGTCACCACCCCCGAGGAACTGTGGGATCTGGTCGCCACCGGGCAGGACGCGATCTCCGGCTTCCCCACCGGACGCGGCTGGGATCTGGAGGGCCTCTACGACCCCGACCCGGACAGGGTCGGCAGCACCTATGCGCGGGAAGGCGGATTCCTCCACGACGCGGACCGGTTCGACCCGGCCTTCTTCGGGATCTCCCCGCGCGAGGCGCTGACCGTCGACCCCCAGCAGCGGCTGCTGCTCGAACTCTCCTGGGAGGCGTTCGAACGGGCCGGAATCGACCCGCTGTCGCTCAAGGGCAGCCGCAGCGGAGTCTTCGTCGGCTGCAGCCACCACGACTACGGCTCGCGCGTCACCCGGCCCTCCGAGGAGACCGAAGGGTATCTCGGCATCGGCAGCGCGGGCAGCGTGGCCTCCGGGCGGATCTCCTACAGTCTCGGTCTGGAAGGACCCGCGGTGACTGTGGACACGGCGTGCTCCTCGTCGCTGGTCGCCGTACACCTGGCGGCCCAGTCGCTGCGGGCGGGGGAGTGCTCCCTCGCGCTCGCGGGCGGGGTGACCGTGATGTCGACACCCGGGGCCTTCGTCGAGTTCAGCAGGCAGCGGGTGCTCGCCGAGAACGGCCGCTGCAAGCCCTTCGCCGCCGCCGCCGACGGAACCTCCTGGGCCGAGGGCGCGGGGCTGCTGGTCCTGGAACGGCTCTCCGACGCCCGCCGCAACGGCCATCCGGTGCTCGCCGTCATCCGTGGCTCCGCCGTCAACCAGGACGGCGCCAGCAACGGCCTGACCGCACCCAACGGCCCTTCCCAGCAGCGGGTGATCCGCGCGGCGCTCGCCAACGCCGGGCTGACGGCCGCCGATGTGGACGCGGTGGAGGCGCACGGCACCGGCACCAAGCTGGGCGACCCCATCGAGGCCCAGGCACTGCTGGCGACCTACGGCCGGGACCGGGCGGCGGACCGGCCGTTGTGGCTGGGGTCCCTGAAGTCGAACATCGGGCACAGCCAGGCCGCCGCCGGAGTGGCCGGGATCATCAAAATGGTGCAGGCGATACGGCACGGAGCGCTCCCTCGCACCCTGCACATCGACGCCCCGACGCCCTACGTGGACTGGTCGGCCGACACGGTCCGGCTGCTCACCGAGGACACCCCGTGGCCGGAGACCGGCCGCCCGAGGCGGGCCGCGGTGTCGTCGTTCGGAGTCAGCGGCACCAACGCCCACACCATCCTCGAACAGCCCGTCGACGCCGTGGAACTCGTAGAAGGGGAACAGGTCCCGGACCCGGCGACCGCACCCCGGCAGTCCCTCCCGGCAACCGCACAGGACCCGGCTCCCCTGCCGTGGCTGCTGTCCGCACGGACCGCGGACGCCCTCCGGGACCAGGCCGGACGGCTGCTCCGGCACCTGGAGCGGAACCCGCAGCCGACCGCCGCGGACCTCGGCTACTCCCTGGCACTGCACCGCAGCGCCTTCGAGCACCGTGCCGCCGTCACCGGTACGGACCGGGAAGCCATGCTCCACGGACTCGCCGCCCTCCACTCGGGCGAACCGTCGGCGGACCTTGTACACGGTATCACCGGAGCACCCGGGAAGACCGCCTTCCTCTTCCCCGGCCAGGGCAGCCAGCTCCCCGGCATGGGAGGCGAACTGTATGCCCGCTACCCGGTCTTCGCCGACGCCTTCGACACGGTCTGCGCGGAACTCGACCCGCTGCTGGACCGTCCGCTGCGCGAGGTCATCGGCGCCGACCCCGGCACCCCCACCGCCGGTTGTGGCCCGCTCGACCTCACCGCATACACCCAGCCCGCCCTGTTCGCCCTCGGCGTCGCGCTCTTCCGGCTGGTCGAACACTGGGGCGTACGCCCCGACTGGCTGCTCGGCCACTCCGTGGGCGAGCTGGCCGCCGCCCATGTCGCCGGGGTGCTCACCCTGCCCGCCGCCGCCGCCCTGGTGGCAGCCCGGGGGCGGCTGATGCAGGCCCTGCCCGCCGGTGGCGCGATGTTCGCCCTCGCCGTACCGGAAGAGGAGGTACTGTCGCTGCTGGCGGGCCGGGAGGACACCGTCGGCCTGGCCGCCGTCAACGGACCGTCCTCGACCGTGATCTCCGGTGAGGACACGGCGGTCACCGAGATCGCCGCCGGGCTCGCGGCACTCGGGCACAAGACCCGCCGACTGCGCGTCAGCCATGCCTTCCACTCACCGCTGATGGAGCCGATGCTCGCCGCGTTCCGCAAGGTCGCCGCCGGGCTCGACCCCGGCGAAGCCACCGTTCCGGTCATCTCCGACCTGACCGGGGAACCGGCCACGGCCGAACAGCTCGGCTCGCCGGACCACTGGGTCGAACACGTCCGCGGAACGGTCCGCTTCCAGGACGGAATCCGCCGCCTCGAACGCGAAGGCGTCACCGCCTTCCTGGAGCTCGGACCCGACGGCGCGCTCACCACCATGGGCCAGGACTGCCTCACCGGCGACGCCCTGCTGGTCCCCCTGCTGCGCAGGGACCGGCCCGAGGCCGCCACGGCCGCATCCGCCCTGGCCCGGCTCCACGTCCACGGCGTCCCGGTGGACTGGCGGGCCGTCCACTCCGGCACCGGGGCCCGCCCCGCCGCACTGCCGACCTACCCCTTCCAGCGCCGGAGCTACTGGCTGCAGGGCACCAGGGCCGAAGCCGATCTGCCCTCCGCCGGACTCGTGATGGCCGACCATCCGCTGCTCGGAGCCGGATCCGAACTGGCCGAATCCGACGGCTTCCTGTTCACCGGCAGGCTCTCGGTCCGCAGCCACCCCTGGCTGGCCGACCACGGCGTCTTCGAAGGCGTCCTGTTCCCGGCCACCGCCTTCCTGGAACTCGCCGTCCGCGCGGGCGACCAGGTCGGCTGCGACCAAGTCGGGGAACTCACCCTGGAGGCCCCGCTGGTGCTCCCCGAGAGCGGAGCGGTCGCCATCCAGCTCACCGTCGGAGCCCCGGACGGCTCCGGCGCCCGCCCGCTGAGCGTCCACGCCAGAAACGAGGACTCCGGACCCGATACACCGTGGACCCGGCACGCGAGCGGTCTGCTCACCCCGGGCGGCGACCCGGACCAGGCCGAGCAGGCCGATCTCGTTGAGTGGCCGCCGCCCGGGGCCGTACCCCTCGATGTGGAAGGGCTCTACCAGCGCTTCGCCGACGGCGGCTTCGCCTACGGCCCCGCGTTCCAGGGCCTGCGGGCGGCCTGGAGGCTCGGCGACGAGGTCTACGCCAGTGCGAGCCTGCCACCGCAGCAGCAGCCGGAAGCAGCCGGATTCGGTCTCCACCCGGCCCTGCTGGACGCCGCCCTGCACGCCCTGGTCTTCGACGTACTGCAGGGTCCCGCCCAGGGCTGGCTGCCGTTCTCCTGGAACGGGGTGCGCCTGTACGCCTCGGGCTCGTCCGAGCTGAGGCTGCGGCTGACACCGACCGGACGGGACACCGTCGCGGTGCTGGCGGCCGACGGCACCGGACGGCCGGTGCTCTCGGCCCGGTCCCTGGTGCTCCGGCCGGTCTCGGCGGATCGGTTCAAGGCCGCCCGCACCGGGCACCACCAGGAGCTGTTCCGCCCCGAATGGCACGTCCTCCCCGAACGCACCGGGGCAGTGGCCGGCGGCCCCGGAACCTGGGCCGTACTCGGCACGGACACACCCCCGTGGTGCGAGTCCCTGCCGCTTACGGGCCCGGTGGTGAAGGACCTCGCGGAGCTCACCGCACTGATCGACGAGGGCACACCGCCGCCCCGGCTGGTGCTCGCGGCCTGCCCGCCCGCCACGGCGGACGACCTCAGCGGCGCGGTCCACGGCGCGGTCGGCACGGTCCTCTCCCTCCTGCGCGAATGGCTGGCGGACGAGCGCTTCGACCAGTCCCGGCTGGTGCTGTTGACCTCGGGCGCGGTACCCGTGACCGGCGGCGACAGCGGTGGGGTTCCGGATCCGGCCCTGGCAGCGGTCTGGGGACTGGTCCGCTCGGCACAGACGGAGAACCCCGACCGCTTCGTCCTCCTCGATGTGGACACCCACGAGGCCTCGCCCCCGGCCGTCGCCGGAGCTCTCGCGTCCGGTGAACCCCAGCTGGCGATCCGGGCGGGGACGGCGCATACCGCCCGACTCGCCGGGGTGCCGCTGTCCGCCGCCGGACGCAGGCCCGGCTGGGACGCCGGGGGAACCGTACTGATCACCGGCGGGACCGGTGCCATCGGCGCCCGGATCGCCTGCCATCTGGCCGCCGAACACGGCGTCGGGCACCTGCTGCTGACCAGCCGCAGCGGACCGGCCGCCGAAGGGGCGGCGGAACTCCTCGCCGCACTCGCCGCGCTGGGCGCCGACGCCCGGATCGTCGCCTGCGACGCCGCCGACCGCGATACGCTCGCGGACCTGCTGGCGGGCCTGCCGCCGGAACACCCCCTGACCGGGGTGGTGCACGCCGCCGGTGTGCTCGCCGACGGTGTCGTCGCCACCATGACCCCCGAGCAGCTCGACACCGTACTCCGCGCCAAGGTGGACGCCGCCGTCAACCTGCACGAGCTGACCGCCGGCACCGACCTCTCCGAATTCGTCCTGTTCTCCTCCATCGCAGGCGTCTTCGGCGGTATGGGCCAGGGCAACTACGCCGCCGCCAACGCCTTCCTGGACGCCCTCGCCCACCGGCGCCGGGCCGAAGGGCTCCCCGGACGCTCCCTCGCCTGGGGGCTGTGGGCCAACCGGACCGGGATGACGGGCGGCCTCACCGAGGCCGATCTGAAACGGATCGCCAGAGGCGGGATCGTCGCCTTCACCCCGGCCGAGGGGCTGGCACTCTTCGACGCGGCAGGGGCCCTCGACGAAACAGTCGTCCTGCCCCTGCGGCTCGACACGGCCGCGGTACGCGACCAGGCCGCAAACGGCGGGATACCGCACCTGCTCCGCGGCCTGGTGCGCGCCCCGGCACGGCGCGGCACCGCGGGCCGTACCGCCGACGAAGGACCCGGCGGGGCCGAAGCACTGAAAGCACGGCTCGACCGCCTGGGCGGGCCGCAGCGCGACCGGGTGCTGCTCGACCTGGTCCGCTCCCACGCCTCCATGGTCCTCGGCCACAGCGGCCCCGCCGGGATCGAACCGGACCGCGGACTGCTGGAGATCGGCTTCGACTCGCTGACGGCCGTGGAACTGCGGAACCGGCTCCGCGCCGCCACCGGCCTCCAGCTCCCGGCGACCCTGCTCTTCGACTATCCGACCCCGGCCGCGATCGCCGGACACCTCGCCGCCGAACTGACCCCCGGACCCGGGTCCGGCCCGCCGCCCGGACTGGCCGAACTGGACCTCCTGGAAAGCGCCATCGCCGACGGAGCAGGCGACGACGCGGACCGCGACCGGCTCGCCGCCAGAATCCGCACCCTCCTCGGACGCCTCGACCCGGCGGCCACGGCGGCAGGCGGCCCCCGTACGGCCGACGCGGGGATCGACGACCGGATGGACGGCGCGACCGACGACGAGATCTTCGACTTCATCGACAACGAACTCGGCATGTCATGACGGCGACCAGCAGCGCGAACCGAGGTGGCGGGGCAATGGGGAACGACGACAGGCTCAGGGACTACCTCAAGCGGGTGACGGCGGATCTGCACCGGACCCGCCGCCGTCTGACCGAGGCCGAGGCCGCGGGCCGCGAACCGATCGCCGTCACCGCCATGAGCTGCCGCTATCCGGGCGGGGTGGAATCGCCGGAGGATCTGTGGCGGCTGGTCGCCACCGGAACCGACGCCGTCACCGGCTTCCCCGGCGACCGCGGCTGGGACCTGGAACACCTCGACGACCCGGAGCAACAGCGCAGCGGCACCAGCTACGCCGCCCAAGGCGGCTTCCTCGACGACGTACAGGGATTCGACCCCGGGTTCTTCGGCATCTCGCCCCGTGAGGCACTGGCCATGGACCCCCAGCAGCGTCTGCTGCTGGAGACCACCTGGGAGGCGTTCGAACGGGCGGGGATCGACCCGGCGTCCCTGCGCGGCAGCAGCACCGGTGTCTTCGCGGGGGTGATGTACCAGGACTACGCGGTACGGCTGAAGCGCGTCCCCGACGATCTGGCCGGCTATCTGGGCAGCGGCAGCTCCGACAGCGTCGCCTCGGGCCGGATCGCCTACACCTTCGGTCTCGAAGGACCGGCGGTGAGCGTCGACACCGCCTGCTCGTCCTCCCTCGTCGCCATCCACCTCGCCGCCCAGGCCCTGCGGCAGGGCGACTGCACCCTGGCACTCGCCGGGGGCGCGATGGTGATGTCGACACCGGTCCCGTTCGTGGAGATGAGCCGGCAGGGCGGCCTCGCCAGGGACGGCCGCTGCAAGTCCTTCGCCGCCGCCGCGGACGGCACCGGCTGGGGCGAGGGCGTGGGGATGCTGCTGCTGGAGCGGCTCTCCGACGCCCGGCGCAACGGGCACCCGGTGCTCGCCCTCATCCGCGGTACCGCCGTCAACCAGGACGGCGCGAGCAGCAGACTCACCGCCCCCAACGGCCCCGCCCAGCAACGGGTGATCCGCCGGGCCCTGGAGAACGCCGGACTCACCCCCGCCGACGTGGACCTGGTGGAGGCACACGGCACCGGCACCCCGCTGGGCGACCCCATCGAGGCCCAGGCACTGCTCGCCACCTACGGCCGGGACCGCCCCACCGACCGGCCGCTGCTGCTGGGCTCCCTGAAGTCCAATATTGGCCACACCCAGGCGGCGGCCGGGGTCGGCGGCGTCATCAAGGCCGTACTCGCCATGCGGCACGGGACCGTCCCGCCGACCCTGCATGCCGCAAACCCGTCACCGCAGATCGACTGGACATCGGGCGCGGTGCGCCTGGTCACCGAGAACACCCCCTGGCCGGACACCGGACGGCCGCGCAGGGCGGCGGTCTCCTCGTTCGGCGTCAGCGGAACCAACGGACACGTCGTCCTGGAACAAGCCGACGAACAGGCCGGTGAACAGGCCGCCGAACCCGCCGGGGACCCCGGCGGAACACACGCCACCACCACCACCGCCACCCCGCGACACGTCCTCCCCTGGGTACTCTCCGGCCGCACCGCCGGGGCGCTGCGCGCTCAGGCCGCACGGCTCCGGACCCATCTGGACGCCCGCCCCGGATGGGGCCCCGCCGAGGTCGGCCACGCCCTGGCGACGACCCGCGCCTCCCACGAGCACCGGGCGGTCCTGATCGGCACCGGCCCGGACGGATTCCGCTCCGGCCTCGACGCTCTTGCCGCGGACACCACCGCCCCCGGCCTGCTCCGCGGTACCGCCGGACCGGGCGGCGACGTGGTCATGGTTTTCCCCGGACAGGGCTCGCAGTGGGCCGGGATGGCCGTGGAACTGCTCGACACCGCACCGGTCTTCGCGGCCCGCGCCGCCGACTGCGAACGCGCCCTCGCCCCGTACGTCGACTGGTCACTGGAAGCCGTCCTGCGCGGCGTCCCCGGCACACCGCCGCCGGAGCGCGTCGACGTCGTCCAGCCGGTGCTGTGGGCGGTCATGGTCTCGCTGGCGGAGCTGTGGCGCTCGTACGGCGTCACCCCGGGCGCGGTGGTCGGACACTCGCAGGGCGAGATCGCGGCCGCGTGCGTGGCGGGTGCCCTCTCCCTGGACGAAGCGGCGCGGGTCGTCGCCCTGCGCAGCCGGGCGATACGGGCCCTGTCCGGCCGCGGCGGCATGGCCTCCGTGGCCCTGCCCGCCGCGCAGACCGGCGAGTGGATCGCCGCCTGGCACGGCAGACTGTCCGTCGCTGCGGTGAACGGCCCCGCGTCCACGGTGGTATCCGGCGATCCGGACGCGCTCGACGAACTCCTCGCACAGGCGTCGGACCGGGAGATACGGAACCGGCGGATCCCAGTCGACTACGCCTCGCACAGCGCCCACGTCGAGGACATCCGCGGAGAACTCCTCACCCTGCTGGACGGTCTGACCCCGCGCCGTTCCGAAATCCCGTTCTACTCCACGGTCACCGGCGGACTCCTGGAGGACACAGCCACCCTGGACGCCGACTACTGGTACCGCAATCTGCGCGCGACCGTCCGCTTCGAAGAGGCGACCCGCGCCCTGCTGGCGGACGGCTACCAGGTGCTGCTGGAGAGCAGCCCCCACCCGGTGCTCACCGTCGGTGTGCTGGAGACCGCCGAGGACGCGGGCGCCGACGCCGCCGCCGTCGGCTCGCTGCGCCGGGACGAGGGCGGGCTGCGCAGATTCACCGAATCCCTCGCCGAACTGCATCTGCGCGGCGTACCGCTCGACTGGGACGCCGTCTTCGCCGGCCGCCGCCCCGGACCGGTGGAGCTGCCGACCTACGCCTTCCAGCGGGAGCCGTACTGGCTGGCGGACATCGCAGCACCCGAGGCCGATATCACCTCGGCGGGTCTGGCACCGGCCGGCCATCCGCTGCTGGGCGCCGTCGTGCTGCTCGCGGACAGCGACGGCCTGCTGCTCACCGGCAGGCTGTCGACCGCCACCCACCCGTGGCTGGCCGACCACGCCGTCCGGGGCGGAGTGCTGCTCCCGGGAACCGCCTTTCTGGAGCTGGCGCTTCAGGCGGGAGCCCGCGTCGGCTGCCCGCGGGTCGAGGAACTCGCCCTCCGGGCCCCGCTGGTGCTGCCCGAGCACGGCGGGACGCTGCTGCGGCTCTCCGTGGGCGCGCCCGACCCGCAGGGACGCCGCCCGCTGACCCTGCACTCCCGGCCCGACACCACGGCCGGAGACGGAAACGGTGACGGAGACGGGAACGGCGCATGGGTCCGGCATGCCGAGGGCGTGCTCACCGAGGAGGGCGCGAGCACGGCCGCGACGGACCCCGAGCATCCCGATTACCCCGACGGCAACTGGTCGGCGGTCTGGCCGCCGCCCGGCGCCGAGCCGGTCGACCTCGACGGGCTGTACGACCGTTTCGCCGATGGCGGTTTCGTCTACGGTCCCGCGTTCCAGGGCCTGAGGGCCGCCTGGCGGCGCGGTGACGAGGTGTTCGCCGAAGCCGTACTGCCGGACGGGCCCGCACCCGGCTCCGACCGTTTCGGCCTGCACCCGGCCCTGCTGGACGCGGCCCTGCACACCACCGGACTCCCCGGCACCGCCGGAGCGGACGAACACCCCGGGGGGCGGATGCCGTTCACCTGGAACGGTGTCACCCTGCATGCCACCGGCGCGGACGCGATACGGGTACGGATCACCCCGGCGGCGCCCGATGCGGTGACGCTCCGGATGGCCGACCCGACCGGACGGACCGTGGCGACGGTGGACTCGCTGGTGCTCCGGCCCGCCGCCGCGGCACAGTTCACCACCGGTCCCGGCCGCGTCGGCCACCACGACGACCTGTTCCAGGTGGAGTGGGTCCCGGTGCGGCCCGCCGGGACCGGGGCACCGGTGGCGGCTCCGGTCACGGACCTGGCGTCGCTGGTGGCCGATGTCGACGCCGGAGCGCCGGTGCCCGGGACGGTCCTGCTGGACTGCGAGACCGGAGACCTCACCGCCGAAGCGGTCCGGCGGGTCGTGCACCGGGCCCTCGCGGATGTGCAGACGTGGCTCGCCGACGACCGCTTCGCAGGCTCCCGGCTGGTGTTCCGTACCCGAGGCGCGGTCGGTGCCGGATCGGACGTGCGGAACCCGGCGCAGAGCGCGGTCTGGGGCCTGGTCCGCTCCGCCCAGTCCGAGCATCCGGGACGCTTCGCCCTGCTCGACCTCGACCCGGACGACCCGGCGGGGACCTCGCCCGGTGCGGCGGCGGCTCTCGCCTCGGGGGAGGCACAGTCGGCCGTACGAGGCGCGGAGGTACGCGTACCACGGCTGGCGAGGGTCGCGAAGAGCGGGCCGGACCCGGCGGCCGCCCCCCGGCCCCTGGATCCGGCCGGAACCGTTCTCGTCACCGGGGGCACCGGCCTGCTGGGTTCCCATATCGCCCGACGCCTGGTCACCGGGCACGGAGTGCGGCAGCTGCTGCTGCTCTCCCGCAGCGGCCCGGCAGCCCCCGGAGCCGAGGAGCTGCGGTCCGAACTGGCGGCGCTGGGCGCCGAGGCGAGGATCGTCGCCTGTGACGCCGCCGACCGGGACGCCCTCGCGACCGTACTCGCGGATCTGCCGCCGGAGCATCCGCTGACCGCCGTGGTCCACGCCGCTGGCGCCCTGGACGACGGCGTCGTCACGGCGCTCACCCCGGAGCGCGTGGACGGTGTGCTGCGCCCCAAGGCCGACGCGGCCCTCCATCTGCACGATCTGACCGACGGGCTGGACCTCGCCGCCTTCGTCCTCTTCTCCTCCGCCGCAGGCACGTTCGGAGGCCCCGGACAGGCCAACTACGCCGCCGCCAACGCGTTCCTCGACGCCCTCGCCGAACAGCGGCGGGCGGCGGGGTTCGCCGGCCGGTCACTCGCCTGGAGCCTGTGGGAGCAGCCCAGCGCCCTGACCGGACATCTGGACGACGCCGAAGTGCGGCGCATCGCCCGCTCCGGGATGCCGCCGCTCTCCACCGAGCAGGGACTCGCCCTGTTCGACACCGCCCTCGCCGTGGACCGGGCCGTGCTGGTACCGATCCGTCTCGATACGGTCGCCCTGCGGTCGGCGGCGACGGCCGGAACCCTGCCGCCGCTGCTGAGCGGTCTGGTACGGACTCCGCCGCGCCGGGCGGCGACGGCCGCCGCGGTGACGGCGGGCGAGGACGTCCTGCGCGGACGTCTCGCGGCACTCGACGACGCCGGACGGCTGCGGCTGCTCCTCGGACTCGTCCGGACGCATACGGCGGCGGTCCTCGGCCATGCCTCCCCGGACGATCTGGACCCCGGACGGGCGTTCCGCGATCTCGGGTTCGACTCGCTGGCCTCGGTGGAGCTGCGGAACCGGCTGAACGCCGCCACCGGGCTGCGGCTCCCGGCAAGCCTGGTCTTCGACTATCCGACGCCGACGGTGCTTGCGGACTCCCTCCGTACCGGACTGGCAGCTTCCGGTTCCGGTTCTGGTTCTGGTTCCGGTGTCGGGAAGGCCGTCTCCGCTGTGCGGGCGGAGGGTGGACCGGGCGCCGGGGACGACCGGATCGCGATCGTCTCCATGGCCTGCCGTTTCCCCGGAGGTGTCCGCTCGCCCGAGGATCTGTGGCGGATGCTGGCCGAGGGCCGCGACGGTATCTCCGGGTTCCCGGCGGACCGCGGCTGGGGACTGGACGCGCTCTACGATCCGGAACCCGGCCGCCCCGGCACCTCCATCACCCGGAACGGTGGATTCCTTTACGATGCGGCCGACTTCGACGCGGAGTTCTTCGGGATCTCGCCGCGCGAGGCGCTGGCGATGGACCCGCAGCAGCGGCTGCTGCTGGAAACGGGCTGGGAACTCTTCGAACGCGCGGCCATCGACCCGGCCGACCTGCGCGGCGGCGCCGTCGGCACCTACGTCGGTCTGATGCAGCAGGACTATGCCGCCCGTCTGCTGCCCTATATCCCCGAGGACGTCGAAGGCTTCCTCGGCACCGGCAACTCCGGAAGCATCGTCTCCGGACGACTGGCCTACTTCTTCGGCCTGGAAGGCCCCGCGGTCACCGTGGACACGGCGTGCTCGTCGTCGCTGGTGGCCCTGCACATGGCGGTACGGGCCCTGCGATCGGGCGAATGCTCCATGGCGCTGGCCGGCGGTGTCAACGTGATGTGCAGCCCCGAACTCTTCGTCGAGTTCAGCCGCCAGGGCGGCCTGGCCCCCGACGGCCGCTGCAAGTCCTTCGCCGCCGCGGCCGACGGCACCGCCTTCGGCGAGGGCGTGGGGATGCTGCTGGTGGAGCGGTTGTCGGATGCCCGGCGGAACGGGCATCCGGTGCTGGCGGTGATCCGTGGTTCGGCGGTGAACCAGGACGGTGCGAGCAACGGTCTGACGGCGCCGAACGGTCCTTCGCAGCAGCGGGTGATCCGGGCGGCGCTGGCCGATGCCGGGCTGGCCGCGTCCGAGGTGGACGTGGTGGAGGCGCACGGCACCGGTACCAAGCTGGGCGATCCCATCGAGGCGCAGGCGCTGCTGGCGACGTACGGCCAGGACCGTCCCGCGGACCGGCCGGTACGGATCGGCTCCCTGAAGTCCAATATCGGCCACACTTCGGCCGCAGCCGGAGTCGGCGGTGTGATCAAGTCGGTCCTGGCGCTGCGGCACGGGGTGATGCCGAAGACCCTGCATGTGGACGGTCCCACCCCGGAGGTCGACTGGTCGGCGGGCGCGGGCGAGCTGCTGGCCGAAGCCAGGGAGTGGCCCGACACCAGCCGCCCCCGTCGGGCGGGTGTGTCGTCCTTCGGCGTGAGCGGAACCAACGCCCATATCGTCCTGGAGCAGTCGCCCGCGACCGAGCAGGCCGAAGTGTCCGGGACACCGGCGCACCCGCCCGCCGCCGTACCGTGGCCGCTTTCGGCACGGAGCCCCGAGGCACTGAGGGGGCAGGCAGCAGCCCTGCTCGGGGCGCTCCGCGACGGGACGGACGCGTCCGCCTGCGATCTCGCGTTCTCGCTGGCCACCGGCCGTACCGTGCACGGACACCGCGCGGTGGTCGTGGGCTCGGGGGAGAAGCTGTCCGAGGGCCTCGCCGCTCTGGCGGAGGGGACGGAGTCTCCGCAGCTGGTGGTGGGTGGTGGGGTGTCGGGCGGTCGGACGGTGCTGGTGTTTCCGGGGCAGGGGTCGCAGTGGGTGGGGATGGCTGTGGGGTTGCTGGGGGAGTCGGAGGTGTTTGCGGGTCGGATGGCGGAGTGTGAGCGGGCGTTGGCGCCTTTTGTGGGGTGGTCGTTGGGGGAGGCGTTGGGTTCGTCGGTGTTGTTGGGGCGGGTGGATGTGGTGCAGCCGGTGTTGTGGGCGGTGATGGTGTCGTTGGCGGAGGTGTGGCGGTCGTTTGGTGTGGTGGTGGATGGGGTGGTGGGGCATTCGCAGGGTGAGGTGGCGGCGGCGTGTGTGGCGGGTGGGTTGTCGTTGGAGGACGGGGCGCGGGTGGTGGCGTTGCGGAGCCGTGCGGTGGTGGCGCTCGCGGGTCGCGGTGGGATGGCGTCGGTTGCGCTTTCGGCCGGGGAGGTACGGGAGCGGATCACGGTCTGGGAGGGCCGGTTGTCGGTGGCGGCGGTCAACGGTCCGCGGTCGACGGTCGTGTCGGGTGATGCGGAAGCGGTCACGGAACTGCTGGAACAGTGCGAAGCCGAGGAGGTTCGGGCCCGGCGTATCGAGGTCGACTACGCCTCGCACTCTCCCCAGGTGGAGGAGATCCGCGAAAGGTTGCTGGCCGATCTGGACGGCATCAACCCCACCTCGGGCACGTTGCCGTTCTGGTCCACCGTCACCGGTGGCTGGCTGGATACGGCGTCGCTGGATGCCGCGTACTGGTACCGCAATCTCCGGGAGACCGTCCGGTTCGAGGAAGCTACCCGCGAACTCCTGACGGAAGGGTTCCGGTTCTTTGTCGAGCCGAGTCCGCATCCGGTGCTGGCGGTCGCGGTGGGGGAGTCGGCGGAGGCCGCGGGTGTCGACGCGGCCGTCGTGGGCACTCTCCGGCGCGGCGAAGGCGGCCTCGAACGGCTCCTGCACTCCCTCGGCCAGGCGTACACCCAAGGGCTTCCGGTCGACTGGGAGCCGCTGTTCGCGGGCACCGGCGCCCGCCGCGTCGACCTGCCCACCTACGCCTTCCAGCACCGGCGCTACTGGCTGGACGTACCGACCACGAGCTGGGACGTCGGCTCCGCGGGACTCGCCACCACGGGACACCCCCTGCTCGGCGCGGCGCTGGAGACCGCGGACTCCGGTGAACTGCTGCTCAGCGGCCGGGTGTCACTGCACACCCACCCCTGGCTGGCCGACCACGCGGTATCGGGCACCGTACTCTTCCCCGGCACCGCCTTTCTGGAGCTGGCGCTGCGTGCCGCCGCCGAGGCGGACTGCCCCGTGGTGGAAGAACTCACCCTGCGATCGGCACTGGTACTGCCGGACGAAGGAGCCGTCCTCCTACAGGTGCGGGTCGGAACGGCCGACGGCGACGGCCGAAGGCCTTTGAGTGTGTTCGCCCGTACCGGCAGGGACTCCGACCGGCCGTGGACCGAGCATGCGACGGGCACCCTGGCCCCCCGGCCCACCGGGGACGGAGCCGGAACCGCTGCCGGGCTGCTGAGCTGGCCACCGGCCGGTGCCGAACCCGTGGACGTGGACCCGGACGACCTCTACGAGCGCTTCGCCGAAGCCGGCTACGACTACGGCCCCGCCTTCCGCGGGATCCGTACCGCGTGGCTCCGCGGAGACGAGGTCTTCGCCGAAGTGGTGCTGCCGCAGCCGCAGCACGCCGATGCCGCAGGCTGCGCCGTGCATCCCGCACTGCTGGACGCGGCCCTCCAGACGGCGGCATTCCTTCCGGACCAGGACGGCCGGGCCCGGCTGCCCTTCAGCTGGACCGGGGTGACCAGCCGGATCACCGGTGCCACCACCCTGCGCGTACGGCTGACCCGCGCCGCCGCGGACGCCGTGACCCTCTCCGTACACGATCTGACCGGCCAACAGGTACTGACCGTGGATTCCCTCGCCCTGCGACCCGCGGCCGACGGCGGTCCTCTCTCCGCCGCCCACGGCGATCTGCTGTTCCACCTCGACTGGACGCCCGCCACCGGCCCGGCCCGTGCTCCCGTCCCGGGCTGGGCCGCCCTGGACGGTGCCGTCCCCGGCGCGGACGCCTGGCCGGACCTCGCCGCCCTGAGCGCCGCCATCGGCTCGGGACTACCCGCACCGGGCACGGTCGTCGCGACCGTTCCGACCACCGGCTCGCCGTCCGACCCGTCCGACCCGTCCGACCGGATCCACGCCACCGTCCGCGACGGCCTCGCCCTGGTCCAGCAGTGGCTCCACGACGAGCGGTTCTCCGGGTCGAAACTGACCCTGCTCACCAGGGACGCGGTCCGCACCGGACCGGCCGACCGCCCCGCCGACCTCGCCCAGTCCGCCCTCTGGGGACTGGTACGGAGCGCACAGACCGAGCATCCCGGCCGCTTCGTACTCGTCGACCTGCACCCGGCGGACACCGCCGCGGACGTCCTGCCCGCCGCCCTGGCCGCCGACGAACCCCAGCTGGCCGTACGAGCCGGAGAGCTGCTGGTGCCCCGGCTCGCCCGCGGCGGACGGGCCGACGGAACACTGCCCCTGCCGCAGGACGAACCGGCCTGGCGGCTCGCCACCGACGGCCGGGGCTCCCTGGACGACATCGCGTTCCTGCCCGCCCCCGACGCCCTCGCCCCGCTGGGCAAGGGCGAGGTCCGGATCGCGGTACGCGCCGCCGGGCTGAACTTCCACGACGTCATCGCCACCCTCGGGCTGGACCCGGACCCCGAACAGCAGGGCCTCGGCAGCGAAGGGGCCGGAACCGTCGTCGACGTCGGGCCCGGCGTCGACGACCTGGCGCCGGGAGACCGGGTGATGGGCATCTTCCGAGGCGCCTTCGGCCCGGTCGCCGTCGCCGACCGGCGCACCATCGCCCGGATACCCTCCGGCTGGTCCTACGCCCGCGCGGCATCCGTACCTGTGGTGTTCCTCACCGCCTACTACGGCCTCTTCGATCTGGGCGGTCTGCGGCACGGGGAATCCGTCCTGGTCCACGCGGCGGCCGGCGGCGTCGGCACAGCAGCGGTCCAGCTCGCCCGGCACGCCGGTGCGGAGGTCTTCGGGACCGCGAGTCCCGCGAAGTGGGACGTACTGCGGGCCGCCGGACTGGACGACGCGCACATCGCCTCGACCCGGGACACCGGCTTCGCCGACAGCTTCCTCACCACCACCTCCGGACGAGGTGTCGATGTCGTACTCGACAGCCTGGCGAGGGAGTTCGTCGACGCGGGCCTGAGACTGCTGCCCCACGGCGGCCGGTTCGTCGAACTGGGAAAGACCGACATCCGCGATCCCGAGGAGATCGCCCGGCAGCACCCCGGTGTGCGCTACCGGGCGTTCGACCTGATGGAAGCCGGGCCGCAGCGTATCGGCGAGATGCTGGCCGAAGTCCTGGACCTGTTCGAGCGGGGCGTGCTCCGCCCCCTGCCGGTCACCGGCTGGGACATCCGGCAGGCCCCGGCGGCCCTCCGGTCGCTCAGCCGCGCCGCAGGGGTAGGCAAGAACGTGCTTCTGCTCCCCGCACAGCCGGACCCGGAGGGCACCGTCCTGATCACCGGGGCCACCGGCACCCTGGGGCGGCTCGTGGCCCGGCACCTGGTCGTCTCCCACGGCACCCGGCACCTGCTGCTGGCGGGGCGCCGGGGCGGATCCGCCGCCGGAATGCCCGAACTCGTCCAGGAGCTGACGGCGCTCGGGGCCACCGTGACCGTCGCCGCCTGCGACGTGGCCGACCGCACCGAGCTGGCCGCCCTCCTCGCGGCCGTACCGGCAGCGCATCCGCTGACCGCGGTCGTCCATGCCGCCGGTGTCCTGGACGATGCCACGGTCACCGGACTGACGCCCGACCGGCTCGACCGCGTCCTGCGGCCCAAGGCGGACGCCGTGCTCGCCCTCCACGAAGCGACCCGCGGATCCGACCTCGCGGCCTTTGTGCTGTTCTCCTCCGGGGCCGCACTGTTCGGCGGCGCCGGACAGGCGAACTATGCGGCCGCCAACGCGGTCCTCGATGCCGTCGCCGCCGAACGCAGGGCCGAGGGGCTGCCGGGCGTGTCCATCGGCTGGGGCCTGTGGGAGGAGCGCAGCGCCATGACGGCCCGCGTCACCGGCGGCCGTGGCACGGGTGCGCTGACGTCGGCGGAAGGGCTCGCCCTCTTCGACACGGCGCTGGACTCCCCGCACGCCTACCGGCTCGCGGCCCGTATCGACCCGTCCGTGCTGCGAGCGGACGAGCAGCTCCCCGCCGTGCTCCGCGGACTGGTCCGACCGGCCCGCGCCACGGCGGCGTCCCCGCCGCCGGTCCGCTCCCTGGCGGAACAACTCGCCGCGCTGCCCGCCGCCGAACTCCACCGGGCACTCCTCGACCTGGTGCGCGGCAGCGCGGCCGCGGTGCTCGGCCACAGCACGCCGGAGCTGATCAGGGCGGCCCGCCCGTTCAAGGAGATCGGCTTCGACTCCCTCACCGGGGTGGAGCTCCGCAACCGGCTGGCGTCCTCCACCGGGCTGCGGCTGCCCGCCGCACTCGTCTTCGACCATCCCACACCGGAGGCGCTCGCCCGCCATCTCGCGGTACGGATCACCGCCGGACGCCCGGCGGACGACTCGGCGGTCCTGGCCGGACTCGACAGCCTGGAGGCACTGCTCGACGCCCTGCCCGAGCAGGCCGTCAGCGATGAACTGGCCGCCCGGCTCCAGCAGGTCCTGTCACGCGGGCCGCGCCGCGCCGCCACCGCCGCCGCCCCCGTCCCTGACGAACTGGCGGCCGACGGGATCGCATCGGCGAGCGACGACGAGGTATTCGACTACATCGACCGGCAGTTGGGACTCGCATGACCCCGGAACCGATCTCCCCCGTCCGGGTATCCCTCGACGAGAACGGCAGTGTCCTGTGAGCGACCAGAAGCTGCGCGACTACCTCAACCGGGTGACCATCGACCTGCAGAAGACCCGGCAGCGGCTGAGGGAGGCCGAGGCCGCCACGGGGGAGCCGATCGCGATCGTGGCCATGAGCTGCCGCTTCCCCGGCGGTGTCCGCGCGCCCGAGGAGCTGTGGGAGCTGCTGGTCGCGGGCCGTGACACGGTCACCCCCGTACCGGGCGACCGGGGCTGGGAGAGGTTCTGGCCGGCCGGCGGGAACGTACCCGGCCGGGGGGCGTTCATCGACGGCGCGGGGGACTTCGACCCCGGTTTCTTCGGGATCTCGCCCCGCGAGGCGGTGGCGATGGACCCCCAGCAGCGGCTGCTGCTCATGGCGTCCTGGGAGGCCGTCGAACGGGCCGGAATCGACCCGCTCACCCTGAGGGGCAGCCGTACCGGAGTGTTCGCCGCAGCCATCGACCAGGGGTACGCGACCCTGGGCGCCACCGCGTCGGAGGCTGTACAGGGCTTCCTGATGACGGGAAACTCGATGAGCGTGATGTCCGGGCGGGTGTCGTACACCCTCGGACTCGAAGGGCCCGCCGTCACGGTGGACACCGCCTGCTCGGCTTCGCTGGTCGCCGTCCACCTCGCGGCGCGGGCCCTGCGGGCCGGTGAATGCTCACTCGCGCTCGCCGGAGGCGTCAGCGTGATGGCGCTGCCCGCCGTCTTCGTGGAGTTCAGCCGACAGGGCGCGATGTCCGCCGACGGCCGCTGCAAGGCCTTCGCGGCGGCCGCGGACGGCACCGGCTGGGGCGAGGGCGTGGGCATGCTGCTGCTGGAACGGCTGTCGGACGCCCGCCGCAACGGCCATCCGGTGCTGGCCGTCATCCGTGGCTCGGCGGTGAACCAGGACGGCGCCAGCAACGGGCTCACCGCGCCCAACGGGCCCTCCCAGCAGCGTGTGATCCGGGCGGCGCTCGCCGACGCCGGACTCACGGCCCGGGACGTGGACGCCGTGGAGGCCCACGGCACCGGAACCACCCTCGGCGACCCCATCGAGGCCGACGCCCTGCTGGCCACCTACGGCCAGGACCGGCCCGCCGGGCGCCCGCTGTGGCTCGGATCGCTGAAGTCCAACATCGGCCACACCCAGGCCGTCGCGGGTGTCGCCGGAGTCATCAAGACCGTACTCGCGCTGCGGCACGGAATCCTGCCCCGCACCCTGCACGTGGACGAGCCCACCCCGCACGCGGACTGGTCGTCGGGAGCCGTCGAACTCCTCACCGAGGCCCGCGACTGGCCCTCCACCGGCAGTCCGCGCCGGGCCGGTGTCTCCGCGTTCGGCATGAGCGGCACCAACGCGCACGTCGTCCTGGAACAGGCACCGGAGCCGGACCCGGAGGACGAGCGGGTCGCGGCCGCCCCGGCGGCAGGGCCCGGGCCGAAGGTCGGCGCACCCGGATCCGTACTGCCCTGGGTCCTCTCCGGCCGTACCGCGTCCGCGCTCAGGGACCAGACGGCCCGGCTGGCAGCCCACCTCGCCGCCCGCCCCTCCGCGCTCCCGGCCGATATCGGCCTCTCCCTGGCGACGACCCGCTCCGCCTTCGAACACCGGGCCGTGGTGATCGGCGACAGCGGCCCGGCACTGCGCGGCGGCCTCGCCACCACGGCCGCGGCGGGCACACCCGTACCGACGGCGGCGGACGACAGTGGGCCCGCTGCCGCCGTCGCTGCCGCTGCCGTCGTCGGACCGGGCAGCGGCCGGGTCGTCGAGGGGCGTACGGCACTGGTCTTCCCCGGCCAGGGCTCGCAATGGCCCGGCATGGCCCGGGACCTCCTCGCCACCAGCTCCGTCTTCCGCGACCGGATCACCGCCTGCGGCGCCGCGCTCTCCGCCCACGTCGACTGGCCGCTCCTCGCGGTTCTCGAAGACACGCCCGAAGCACCCTCACTGGAGCGGGTGGACGTGGTGCAGCCGGTGCTGTGGGCGGTGATGGTGTCACTGGCCGCACTCTGGGAGTCCTGGGGCGTCCGGCCGGACGCCGTCGTCGGCCACAGCCAGGGCGAGATCGCCGCCGCCGTGGTGGCCGGGGCGCTGACACTGGAGGACGGCGCCAAGGTTGTCGCCCTGCGCAGTCGGGCCGTCCGGGCGCTGGCCGGCCTCGGCGGAATGGCCGCCGTCTCCCTGTCCGAGGAGCGGGCCCGGGCCGAGATCCGCCCCTGGGCGGACCGCCTTTCCATCGCCGCCGTCAACGGACCGGCCGCCGTGGTCGTCTCCGGAGAGGCCGAGGCCGTCGCGGAACTCCTCGCCCACTGCGAATCGCACGGCGTACGGGCCCGAGCCGTACCCGTCGACTACGCCTCGCACTCGGCCCAGACCGAGACGATCAGGGCGGACATCCTGGCCGCCCTCGCCGACCTGCGCCCGGTCACGGGCCGGATACCGCTGTACTCCACCGTCACCGGGGACCGGCTGGACACCACGCAGTTGGACGCCGACTACTGGTACCGCAACCTGCGGCAGACCGTCCGCTTCGACACGGCGGTCCGCGCCCTGGCCGAGCAGGGACACGAGACGTTCGTCGAAGTATCACCGCACCCGGTGCTGACCATGGCGCTCCAGGACACCGTCGAGGACACCGGAACCGGAGAGCCCGCGGTGGTCGTCGGAACCCTGCGCCGCGGCGAGGGCGGACTGCGCCGGGCGCTGACCTCGGCCGCCGAACTCTGGGTCTCGGGTGTGTCCGTCGACTGGGCCGCGGTATTCGCCGGCTCCGGCGCCCACCCGACGGACCTGCCCGGATACCCCTTCCAACTGCAGCGCTACTGGCTGGAGCCCGAAACGCCCGAAACACCGGACGCAGCCGGGACGGCCGGCGCCGACCCCGACGCAACGGCCTTCTGGCATATGGTCGAGCACGACGCCCCCGCCGAGATCGCCGGCCGCCTCGCCGTCGACGAGGACACCCTCGGACCGCTGCTGCCCGCCCTGCGCGACTGGCGGAAGCAGCGCCGGGACCGGGCCGCCGTCGACTCCTGGCGCTACCGCATCGACTGGCAGCCGCTGCCGGACCCGGTGCCCGGCCCGTCCGCCGCCGGAACCTGGCTGGTGGTGCTCCCCGCCGGGCACGGCTCCGGCGCACAGGTCCAGGGCCCGGTCCGGGCGCTCACCGAGACCGGAGCCACCGTCGTCACGGCCGAACTCGCGACGGACGACATCCGGCGCGAGAAACTCGCCGAGACACTCACCACCGCCCTCGACGGCCGGATCCCGGCAGGGATCCTGTCGCTGCTGGCACAGGGCTCACGACCCCACCCCGACCACCCCGCACTGCCCACCGGCACCGCACTGACCGTCGCCCTGGTGCAGGCGCTCGGTGACCTGGACATCACCGCACCGCTCTGGTGCGCCACCAGCGGGGCCCTGTCCACCGGCGCCGGCGACCCCGTCACGGAACCGGCCCAGGCCATGATCTGGGGCACCGGCCTGGTGGCGGCACTGGAGATGTCCGGGCGGTGGGGCGGACTGATCGACCTGCCCGTGGAGTTCGACGCCCCCGCCAGAACCCGGCTCGGCAACCTCCTGACCACCGCCGACGGCCGCGAGGACCAGCTCGCACTCCGCGCCTCCGGCCTCCTCGCCCGCCGTCTGCACCGCGCACCCGCCGAAGCCACCGACCGGGCACGGAACTGGAAACCCCGCGGCACCGTACTCCTGACCGGCGGCACCGGCGCCGTCGGCCCGCATATCGCCCGCTGGCTGGCCCGGAACGGCGCCGCGCACCTCGTCCTGCCGGGCCGCCGCGGCACCGGGACGCCGGGCGCTGCGGAACTCGCGGCCGAACTGGACCGACTCGGCGTACGCCTGTCGCTCCCCGTCTGCGATCTGACGGACCGGGAAGCCGTCGAAGAACTGCTCACCGGCCTGGAAGCATCCGGCAGCCCGGTCACCGCCGTCTTCCACGCGGCCGCCTTCATCGCCCTCGCCCCGCTGGACAGCACCCCCCTGTCCGCCTTCGAACAGATCGTCGCCGCCAAGGCCGCCGGAGCCGCACATCTCGATGCCCTCCTCGACCGGGAACTGGACGCGTTCGTCCTGTTCTCCTCCATCGCCGGTGTCTGGGGCAGCGGCAACCACGCCGCGTACGCCGCCGCCAACACCTACCTGGACGCCCTGGCCCAGCACCGCCGGGCGCGCGGACTCACCGCCACCACCGTCGACTGGGGCGTCTGGCAGGCCGAGAACCCCTGGCAGGACCGCACCGCGGGCGACGACGCCGACCTGTTCAAACTGGAGCAGCACGGTCTGCCCCGGATCTCCCCCGAACGCGCCGTGGACGCCCTGCAACAGATCCTGGACGACGA